>RFNZ01000001.1 GCA_009926935.1 Pseudomonadota bacterium
ATCATGAGTTCCATCAGGTTGTCGTTCGCGGGGTAGGACGTGCTTTGGATGACGAAAACATCTTCACCGCGCACGTTTTCCTGAATTTCGACGAAGATCTCCATATCGGAGAAGCGGCGGATGCTGCACTCGGTCAGCCGGGTCCCGAGATAGGCTGCAATGGATTCACCCAAAGGGCGGTTAGAATTGCAGCAAATGAGCTTCATCACGGAACCTTCGGTTTAGCTTGCTAAATTTGGCTGTATCATAGCGGCGGGTTTGGCAAAATCAAGTTTCGCAAAGGGTGATTGCGGAAACCTGAAGACCGCGCTTGGTTCCACCCCTTAAAGTCGTCCGGCGATGGCTGAAATACGTGTCTTCCATCGCAAGTGTATCATGAGGGATGATATCTACCCTTGTGATGCCTGCCCGGGCCAGACGGAAGGCACAATAGCCGCCCAGATCAAACATCAATTTATCTGGTTTGGGGGCGCTCATAAAAAAGCGCTCGGCCAGATTGTCTTCTTCCAGAAACGGTTTTTCAAATCCCACCGAGACTTCATAGTTTCTGGCACCTATGCATGGGCCGATCGCCGCGCGTATCTCGCCTCTTGCGGCGCCCAGTTTTTCCATGGCGGCTATCGTGTTTTCAAGAACGCCCTTAAGTGCACCACCCCAGCCGGCGTGGGCCGCCCCTATCACCTTGTCGGTTGCGAATAATACGGGCGCGCAATCCCCCGTCATGATACCGAGACCGACATTCGGCCTGTCTGTCACCAGCGCGTCTCCCTCCGGTGCGTCTTTACCTGCAGCGCAAGGTACTTCGAGGATATGGCAGATCGCGCTGTGCGTTTGCATGGGAATTGAAAAGTCATCCGGCTTTAGAGCCAAGGCTGCTGCTACGCGCGCTCGGTTCTCCATGATGCTTGCCTCATCATCGCCCGTCGTAAGGCCAATGTTGAGGGAGTCGTATATCCCCGTGCTTACGCCGCCCTTACGACCAAAAAAGCCGTGTTTTACAGGGAAACCATGCAAGGTGGGAGATGAAGTGAAGATAGGTAATTTTTCCGTCATGTCTGCTTTATACGCAACATGAACCATTTTTTGAATACGTAATTGTTGTGCTTATGAGGGCGCGCCCAAATCTTGTCTGGCAGTTTTTGCTGCTGGTCTGCCTTCTGCTTGGTCAAGCTCCCGCTCTCTTCTGGCGTTACCTTTAAATCCGATCTCGGCTACCATTGCCATTAATGCAGACCCTGGGTTGCCTGTCAGTAAGGCGCCCCATTTTATCACGCCAGCTACATCCGCGGCCTTGTCCAGCTTGTCGGGGTCTAGCCCCGGAGGTTCTACATAAGGGCCGTCGCGATGGTTATCTCTCTTACAAATAGCTACTGCTGCTGCCACCAACAGTATGGGGGCGGCAATTATCCCACCCAGCACAGCTGCTTCTCCCGCCACAAAACCAGCAACCGCAAGCAGCGCCAAGTAGCCAGCCGTAGCCGCAACACCTGTCATCATCATCCTGTTGTTTTCAGCCATAGAGTCGCCATCCGATGTAATGGCTCCAGTCCGCGTTGTTCCGGTCACGTTTGAAGGAGGATCACCCTCCGGCGATCTGTAAGTAAGTGGTGGGGGCACGCTACCCGTCATATCCGCGATCTCTCGTTTTCAAAATGCTTTGCTTCGATGTGTGCCGCCAATTCGTTTTCCCAGTCGTGCTGGAAGCCATATAGCTTTGCCATTTCATCCTGAAGCTGCTTTGGCGGTAAAATGCCGTAGCCCCATGCGATGACTTCACCGCATGACTTAATATCAATCGCCTGAGTTCTTTCGACCTTCACCCTGTAATCGAGGTACTTGCTGGGCGGGATTGCGACATACATAAATATGTTCCGGCCAGTTTCATCGCTGCCAATAAAAAGATCCAGAACACGCCTATCGTCCAGCCTGCCTTCATCTAGGGCTTTTAGGGCCAATTCGATTTCGGTTGGGTCAGTATTATCCATCGCACATATTTTAAGCGATTATACTTAACTTTCCGTGAAGCATTAACTTACTGATTTACAAGAGAAATATATGTTGTCTTTGAGTGGTACTCCCAGCGTGTGTTCGGATCCCCGTCCGCGCGGGCATGGGTTTTATGGACTTCCACCATAAGCGGTTGATCCGTGTTGTTCCAGAATACGGGCACAAGGGCATCACTGCCTCTGCAAAAAAACTGCCATCCTTCAGCCACGCATTTTTTGAAATCTCGTAAGGAGCGTGCTGCTGGCTTTCCGGTTTCACTTGCAGCGCTACCCACATGGTCATGCCTTATGACGCAGGCTATTTCATTCGGCTGGAGTTTTGTTTTAACGATACGGGCATCGTAAAACATGCCGCGTATGGTGCCGATGGCTTTCCCGTTTGCTGTAAGCTCTGCTACAACCTGCGCTTCATCAACATGCAGCGACCCTGAATTGAAATCACCAGACTTTGGGATGCTTTTTGCCTCGGTCGAAATACGTTCCAGCGTCTGGCCAAAGCGATTGTCGGCCCGAAGCGCACGATGCGCCTCATCGTTAAATGTCAGAACGAGTAGAGTGTAGTTGGCCATACTCTTTGACTACCTTCTGTTTATAATTATGTCAATTAATTGTCGCTGGCTTCTACTGCGATGATTCGACATATCCCTGAAATTAAATTTTAAACTTGCGATTCTCTTATGAAAAGATTACGGGTTCGGCATTCGCAATCAGCGATAACAAAAAAGGATGACTTTTATGACGATAGCTCAACCCATGCGCCAAGCCGCAATCAAATTTACTTCTGCTGCCCTCGCCAATGGCGGTCTTGCAGATGACCAAATCACGACAACGCTTGCTCACATCATTCCCAACACCCAAACACTTCAGATGCGCATGCTGGAGATTTTTGGCTACGGTACGGAAGCTAAGCCTTATCCAACCGATAAGCGCGCCGTTCTAGCGCGCGAGCTCTCGGTTGTTCTGCGCCATGGTAAAGCCCCTCGTGGTCTTGATGCGGCAGTAACAAACGTTCTTAGCCTCGCAACGCAGCCAGCCTGGCAGGCACTCGCTTTCATGCCTTCCACTCTGAAAGCTGCCTGATCGTTTGTTCAAACAAGATTATTCAAAAGCCGCCTCAAGGCGGCTTTTTTTATGCGTGCCAGAAGCCCATGAGTTCCATCGCATCCTTCAAGATCGGCTGGGCGATGGCATTGGCTTTATCGGCGCCGTCTTTCAGGATTTTGTCGATCTCGGTCGTATCGGCCAAAAGTTCCCTGAAGCGGGTTGCGATCGGTGTCATGCCTGCGACCGTTACCTCCGCAAGAGCCTCCTTGAAAGGTGAAAACTGCCCGCCGCCAAAACGGTCCATGATGGCTTGCGGTTTTTCCCCAGATAACGCGCTGTAAATCGTAATCAGGTTTTGTACCTCTGGCCGGCCTTCCATTTCCGCGGCACTCGTCGGGAACGGATTGGGGTCTGATTTTGCCTTGCGGATTTTCTTGGCAATCGTATCGGCATCATCCGTCAAATTAATGCGGCTGTTGTCAGAGGGGTCGGATTTACTCATTTTAGCCGTACCGTCCGTCAGCGACATCACGCGCGTGCCCTGCTCGGTTATGACCGTCAAAGGTTCGGGGAAAAATTCGGTTTTGTAACGGTGGTTAAATGTGCGTGCTATCTCGCGTGCGAGTTCCAGATGCTGTTTCTGGTCATCACCCACGGGTACGTGCGTTGCCTTGTAGGTTAAAATATCGGCTGCCATCAGTACGGGGTATGCGTAAAGACCTAGGCCCACTTTTTCGCGGTTGGCGCCGCCTTTATCCTTGAACTGGGTCATGCGGTCCAGCTTGCCGACCTGCGTCATGGTGCTGAGCAGCCAGTTGAACTGCGCGTGGGTATTGACCGCGCTTTGCGGGAAGATGATGGATCGTTTGGGGTCCACGCCTGCGGCAATATAGGCGGCCGCAATCTCGCGGGTTGAGCGTGCCAAGCCATCGGCCTCGTAGGGCATGGTGATGGCGTGGAGATCGACGACACAGTAAAGACATTCATAGTCTTCGTCCTGCATCTTCACCCAGTTTTTGAGCGCGCCCAGATAGTTTCCGAGATGAAGGCGGTTGGTGGGCTGCATGCCCGATAAGATGCGTTTTTTCATGGTAATTCAGTTTGCTTTGATGTTTTGCGGAAGTAGTTTTTGAGATCCTGTACGGTCATTGCGCGGGTTGCGAAGATTGTCGCAAGATAGGCAAGACCGCCTGCGCCGACTAGTGTCGCCAGCGCCAGAAGCCGTTTAATACCGGACGTGCTGAAGTATTCTTCAAAGCCATACATGCACAACACCACAACTGCTGCCATGAGTAAAGAGGCCCCGATCACGCGTGGCATCACAAATTTGAAACGGTCGTCGAAGGTCAGGTGACGGCGCTTGTGAAGGATGCGCCAGAGAACGCCTATCTGAACCCATCCGGCAAAGCCCGTCGCAAGCGCAATACCGGCCACGCCCATATCCAGGACAAAGACCGAAAACAGCGCGACAATGATATTAAAAGCGACCGAAATACACGCGACGATCACGGGGGTTTTCGTATCCTGCCGGGCGTAGCAGGCGGTCGAAAATACCTTCCCTGCAACATAGGCAGGTAGGCCAATCGAGTACCCCATGAGCACGCTTGCGGTTACGGTTGCATCGGCCACGGTAAAGGCGCCGCGTTGAAAGAGCGTGAGGATAATCGGTTCCGCCGCAAGGCCCAGTGCCAAGGCCGCAGGCAGAGCCAATACAAAGCACGCTTCGAGCCCGCGGTTAAACAGGCGTTCGATTTCTGTAGGGTCTTCTGACGAGACGGCTTTTGAAAGCATCGGTAAAAGCGCGGTGCCGATGGCAATGCCCACGGTGCCCAGCGGCAACTGGTTTAAACGGTCCGCGTAATAAAGGTGGCTCACGGCACCCTCCGGCAAGAAGGAGGCGATGATGACATCCGCAAACAGGTTAATCTGAACCACGCCCGCGCCAAGGATCCCGGGCACCATCAATTTGAACAGGCGGCGGATTTCAGGCGATATGACCGGCTTTGTCGGCAGTATCACAATGCCTGCGCGCCGCGCGCAAAACCATACGAAGACCAGTTGCACAACGCCTGCGATGGTCACGCCCCATGAAAGGGCATAGCCCGCATTGGGGAAAAACAGTTCTGTCGCAAACAGGCAGGCGACCATGGTCAGGTTAAATAAAATGGGCGCAGCGGCAAAAGGGGCAAAACGATCATGCGCATTTAAAACCCCGCCCAAAAGCGCCGTTACGGACATCAGTAAAAGATACGGGAACGTGATGCGGGAGAACATGACCGCGAGGTCGTAGCGCACCGTCCCTTCTCCAAAACCCGGAGCAATCGCCCACATGATAAGGGGCATCGCCACCATGCACACAAGCGTGAAGGGCAGCAAAATGGCCGTCATGATGCCCATGGCGTTGGCGGCAAATTTATTGGCGGCGGCCTCGCCTTCCTTTTGCTTGAGGTCGGCATAAAGCGGCACGAAAGATACCGTAAACGCCCCTTCGGCCGTCACCCGCCTAAAGAAGTTGGGCAGTTTAAGCGCCACGAAAAATGCATCGGCTATCGGCCCCGCACCCAGAATGGCGGCGGTCGCGAGATCGCGCACAAAGCCTGCCACGCGGCTTAGCAGCGTGAGTGCACCAACGGTTACCATGGCTTTGATCAATCTCATGACGGGGCATTAGAGGCAAAAAAAGTGGCCACCGCAAGGCGGTTGTTTATTCTGTTTTTTACGGTCATCCCTGCGAAGGCAGGGATCCACCGTGCAATATTTTCGCTATCTGCCATTCTTTTCCCTGGATTCCGGCCTTCGCCGGAATGACAATAAAGATAGAGAAGCTGTTAAAAACTTTTACACGGCACTCGACAGGATGCCCTGCAATGTTACTAATCAGGGTATGGCAACCGAATCCGCAACTAATACGATTGGCGTGAACCCCGAAGGCGAGTGGTTCGGCTATAAGCGCACGACCCCTCAAAAGAAGACCGAGCTTGTTCTCGATGTCTTTCATTCGGTCGCCCGCAAATACGATTTGATGAACGACCTGATGTCTGGCGGCGCCCACCGCCTCTGGAAAGACCGTCTCATCCGCATGATCCGCCCACGGGACACCATGAAGTTTCTGGATGTGGCCGGCGGGACGGGCGATATTGCCTTTCGTTTGCACAAGGCCACGGGGGGCCGCGCGCCCATTACGGTGTGCGATATCAACCCGTCCATGCTCAAGGTTGGTGAGGCCCGCGCAATTGACCGCGGTATACTGCACAACCTCGACTGGGTTGAGGGCAATGCTGAAAAGCTCCCCTTCCCTGATGCAACCTTCGATGTCTACACAATCGCTTTTGGTTTGCGGAATGTCGCGCGGATTGATAACGCCCTTAAAGAAGCCTGCCGTGTGCTTAAACCCGGTGGCCGCTTTTTCTGCCTCGAGTTCAGCCACGTCGATAACCCGCTGCTTGCCAAAGCCTATGATGCGTATTCGGAGCGCGTGATCCCCAAAATCGGCAAAGCCGTTGCCAGCGATGCAGATTCCTACCAGTACCTTGTTGAAAGCATCCGCAAATTCCCACGCCGCGCCAATTTGGGCAAACGCCTTGTGGCCGCTGGTTTCAAGGGCGCAAAAGTTTCCACCCTGTCTTTCGGAATCGTTGCGATCCACATGGCGTGGAAATAAAAAAAGGGGCCGCAAGGGCCCCTTTCTCCTTCAGGTCACACTGAAACTTATTCCGTCGTGCCGCCTGCAAGTTTATCGCACAGGCCAGTTGGTACGTAGACCCATGCGGTCGGGTCGTTGTCTTTTGTGGTGTGTCCTGCACAGCCGTTTGAGCCGTCTTTTGAAGCGCAGTCGTTTTTACCGGCTTTGGCAACGCCATAGCATTTTTCTTTTTCCGGCTTTGCACCTTCGGCTGCGTCTTCAGCGCGGGCAACGCCTGCACAGGCAAGAGTTGCAAGCACGGCCAAACCTAAAAGCTGTTTTTTCATGTTTTATCTCCAATCAATGTTTCGGGCCTTATGGCTTGCGCCTATTTCAACAGAAAGCGTCTGCCGCACAACCGATAAATTTTTTTATGTGCTTGTAACCACTCTATCGTTATGCCCGTATGAGGGTGTGACAGGTAATGCTGTTCGTTTTTATGAATAACCAAAACCCTAGAGACAGGACACACACTATGACCAACTCGAAAAAACTTTCGACCCTCGCTTTGG
Organism: Pseudomonadota bacterium; assembly: GCA_009926935.1. Classification (GTDB taxonomy): domain Bacteria; phylum Pseudomonadota; class Alphaproteobacteria; order Micavibrionales; family UBA1664; genus UBA6145. The sequence continues at coordinate 7,245 of RFNZ01000001.1, forward strand.
CTGCTCTTTTGTCAGCCGGTGCATTTACAGCCACTCCTTCCTATGCAGGTCACGGCGCCAATAGCTGCAGCGCCAATGGCTGCAATAAAAAGATGGAAGCGAACGGCTGCCAAGCCAATAGCTGTCATTCCAAAAAAGCCAATAGCTGCAGCGCCAACGGTTGCCAGGCAAAAGCCGAATCCAATAGCTGCAAAGGCATGAAAGAAGCTAATAGCTGCAATGGCATGAAAGAAGCCAATAGCTGCAAGGCCAAGGATGCCAATGCCTGCAACGGCATGAAACAATCTGACTTTAACGACTAATACCTTTATATGACGGCTATGGACTCTGCGCACCCCTTCCCCAAGCTTGGCTTTGGCCTCGGTTTGCGCGGGGTCCATGTGCCGCACATTCTTGAACACAAACCTGCCGTCGACTGGTTTGAGGTTATATCAGAAAACTATCTGGATAACGAAGGCCGCGGCAAAGACCTTCTTGAAAAAGTAAAAGCCGACTACCCGATTGTGATGCACGGCGTTTCGATGTCGATCGGAACGACAGACCCCATCAATTCGGATTACCTTAAAAAACTGCGCGCGCTTGCTGAATGGGTCAAACCCGCATGGATTTCGGACCATCTTTGCTGGACGGGCGTTGCACACAAAAACACGCACGACCTCCTGCCGGTTCCATATACCGAAGAAGCGCTCGCCCATATTATTGACCGCATCAAGGCAGTGCAGGACTTTTTGGGCCGTCGCATCGTGCTTGAAAACCCTTCGACCTATCTCGAATTCAAAACATCGACCATCCCTGAAGAGGATTTTATCGCCCGCATGGCTGAAGGCTCGGGCTGCGGGCTGCTGCTCGATGTAAATAACGTGTATGTCAGCTGCTATAACCACCGTAAATCGGCGCAGCGTTATATCGATGCGTTGCCGCTCTCGCATGTGGCGCAGATCCACCTTGCCGGCCATACCAACAAGGAAACACACATCGTCGATACGCATGACGGCCCCGTGATTGACGATGTATGGCAGCTGTATCGCTATGCCATTTCCAAAGCCGGGTTTATTTCGACCATGGTTGAGTGGGATGACAACATCCCGCCCTTTGATGTCGTGAATGCCGAACTTTTAAAAGCGCGTGCCGCGGCAGCCGCTGCACATGAGTATGCCAATTTGCCCGATTTTTCCGTAGCGGCACCTGCCTATGTCTCCAACATTGCGGTGTCTTTGCCTGCGGCGCAAAACCGTATGCTGGATGCCATCTTAAAAGGCAATGATACCGACCCCGCGCAGTGGATCCGCGAGAAAGACAGTTTCAATCCGCAGGACCAGCTGAATGTTTATATTCACGGCTATCGCCTGCGCCTGATTGAGGTAACCTCGCAGGACTATCCGGTTCTGCGGCGTTATCTTGGAAAGGCCAAAATGGATACGCTCCTGCGTGATTTCGTGAATGCCGTTCCATCCTCTTTTTACGATGCGGGCAAGTATCCGGCGTCCCTGCCTGCGTTCATGCCCAAGGATGATGTTTTTGCCCATGAACTCGCTCAGCTTGAGTGCGTGATCGCGCAAATGAATTTCATGCCCGAGACAAAGGCGCTGTCGGCTGAGGATCTTGCTCACATCGAGCCCGATGCCTTGATGGCCATGCGCCTGCCCGTGCGATCCGCGTTTCATGTTTTTTCCTTCAGGCATGACATCAACGCCTATTACAATGCTGTAAACGACAGCGATGACGCGCCACTGCCCGTGCAGCAGCCTACGTATCTTGCCGTGTATCGCCATGAGGGCGATGTCTGGCGGCTTGCCCTTGATGCCGATGAGTATGCTTTGCTTTCAACCATTGCCGCAGGAACGCCTGTCGGTGATGCGATTGATGCGACAGGCATTGATGAGGCAACCATGAGTGAAAAATTACCCATTTGGTTTTCCCGCTGGATGCGGAACGGCATCCTTGCGCGTGATGATACCGCCTCTGAAAGGATTGCCGCATGATCGCCCTTGCCCGCCGCACCGTAGCCGCACTGCCTGTGCTTGAAAAAGCAGGGTCCGTCGTCGTGCTTTTAATGCGTCTCTGGATTGCCAATGTCTTTTGGAAATCGGGCCTGACCAAAATTGCAAACTGGGATACGACCGTCGCTCTCTTTGCCGATGAATACAAAGTGCCGTTGCTGCCGCCTGAAATTGCCGCCTATATGGGCACCGCGATGGAGCTTACGGCGCCTATACTCCTTGTTCTGGGGCTTGGTGCGCGGTTTGGCGCGCTTGGTCTTCTTTTCATGACCGCCGTTATTGAGTTCACTTATATGTCTTTCCCCATTCATCAGGTCTGGGCGCTTATTTTACTGCTGGTGATTTTTCAGGGCCCTGGGAAGCTGTCGGTTGATCATTTCATACGCAAGAAGCTGGAAAATTAATATTTTCCGTAAAAATTGCATTTTTGTTAAAAAAAGTCTATGAATGACGTTTGATATGGTAGGAATCGATAAGATTCCGAATTTCATGGAGATTTATATGATCCGCAAAATGCTTCTGGTTGCCGCATCCGTGCTGGCTTTGTCTGTTCCCGCGATGGCCGAGGACGCCGCGAATGGTGCCGAGCGCGCCGAGACCGCGTTCTCCCGCACGATTGGCGTTATCAAAGACTGGTTTGGCCCAGCAAAGCCTGATGCCGAAGTGACGGAGACAGATACAGCCGCCGCTGACGACGATATTCAGGTGCCGCCACAGCCCGGCGTTCAGAGTATCGAACCCGCTGCCGGTTTTGATGACGATATGCTGCAAGTGCCGCCTCAATATACGGGCCCTCAGTCCAATGCCGCGCCTGTGTTCAACAACAGCACACCTGCCCGTGCCACGGCCTTTGACAGCAATAGCTCGGTCGCTGCGTTCAACGACCCACAGGAACCATCGGCTGCCGATATTGCCAACATTGCACCAGCTGCCGGCGAGGATGCCGCAGTTGATATGAGCAAGGTTGATTGCAAGGCGGTTCTTAAGGCTGCCGAGTCCGAGGAAGAAGGCGCAGATGTGCCTGATACCGCCATCGTCGAGGCTTGCGAAACACCGCTTGATGGTGAAGGCGAGCCTGTGCGCGATGCAGCCCAGCCCGGTTTTGAAGATGCCCCCGGCACACCTTCCATGCCTCAGCCATTGCCTGAAACCCAGCCTGCCGCAGGCGAGCCACCGATTGGCGGCGCCGTGATGCCGGGTGAAGCCCCTAAAAAATAACCTTCCAAGGCCCCCGCAAATAGCGGGGGTTTTGCTATCGGCCTGTTTTTGTCTAATATCCCTCCATGCTTACAAACAAACGCGTATTGCTCATCATCAGCGGCGGCATTGCCGCTTACAAAGCGCTTGAACTCATCCGCCTCATTAAAAAGGCTAGTGGTTCTGTGCGCTGCATTCTTACAAAAGGTGGCGCGCAATTTATTACGCCGCTTTCCGTCTCGGCGCTCGCAGGCGAAAAAGTTTTCGATGATTTATGGTCACTGACCGATGAGGCCGAGATGGGCCATATTAAGCTAGCCCGTGATTGTGACTGCGTGGTGGTCGCCCCCGCATCCGCCGACATCATTGCCAAAATCGCGGGCGGGCATGCGAGTGATTTGGCTTCCACCGTTTTACTTGCAACTGACAGGCCCGTGATTGTGGCCCCCGCCATGAACCCGTTCATGTGGACCAACAAGGCGACGGCCGCCAATATTGAAACGCTGAAGTCGCGCGGCATAAAGGTTGTCGGCCCTTCTGCGGGCGAGATGGCCTGCGGCGAGGAAGGTTTGGGCCGCTTGGCCGAACTCACGGACATCATGGAGGCGATTGGTGCCGCTGCCCGTTAGCCTCAAGGGCCTGCACGTTATTGTGACATCGGGCCCTACCTACGAGCCCATCGACCCCGTGCGGTTTATCGGCAACCGCTCAAGCGGCAAGCAGGGCCATGCGGTTGCGGCCGCATTTGCCGATATGGGCGCGAAGGTCACGCTGATAACGGGGCCTGTTAAAATCCCTGATCCCTTGGGTGTGACCACCATCCATGTCGAAACGGCAGGCCAAATGCTAGCGGCGGCTGTAGCTGCCCTACCCGCTGATGTGGCCGTTTGCGCGGCGGCTGTTGCCGACTGGCGCGCGCGGGAGGTTGCACCCCACAAACTTAAAAAGCGTGCGGGAGAGGATACGCTCACCCTCACTCTCACCCGCAACCCTGATATTTTGGCAACGCTCGGGCATGACAGGTTGCGCCCGCGCGTTGTTGTCGGATTTGCTGCCGAAACGCAGAACATCATCGCCAATGCCCGCGCGAAGCTCGCTGCCAAGGGTGCCGATTTGATATTGGCCAATGATGTTGGTGGCGGCGCCGTATTCGGGTCCGATGCCACGCGGCTTATTGCCGTGACAACCACATCGCATGACGACTGGGGCGATTTGAACAAACAGCAATCAGCGCAAAAAATTGTGGGTGCTGTTACGCGCCTCATTCAAGAAAAGGAAAAACCATGACGAACCAAACCCAGATTGCCATCACGAAATTGCCGCACGCCGCAGATTTGCCGTTACCTGCCTACGCCACCACCCAAAGCGCGGGGATGGACCTCACGGCCGCAATTGATGCCCCCATGGTGCTCGCGCCCATGCAGCGTGCATTGGTGCCAACGGGTATTTGTATAGCACTACCAGCAGGCTATGAGGCGCAGGTGCGCCCGCGTTCTGGCCTTGCCGCCAAAAACGGTATCACCGTGCTTAACACCCCCGGCACCATCGATGCCGATTACAGGGGCGAGATAAAAGTGATTTTGATTAACCTCGGTGATGCGCCCTTTACCATCGAGCGCGGCATGCGCGTCGCGCAAATGGTCGTGGCCCCTTACGCGAGCGTGCAGTGGCAGGAGGTTGAATCTCTCGATGAAACACAGCGCGGCGCAGGCGGTTTTGGGTCTACGGGCACCAAGGCGGCTTAGAAAGGAGATTTACATGCGTATTGATACAATAAAAAGAATAGAAGAAAAAACATTTGAGGAGCCCGATACAAACGACACCCCTCCGGCCGACATTATAGCTTATAATGAATTGAGATCATGTGCTGATTTATACAGAATGAAACTGCAGGGTGATTTAGATTTAAATCCCGAATTTCAAAGATCATTGGTATGGCCCGGCACAGACCAAACTCGTTTTATAGATTCCTTAATTAAACAACTTCCAATTCCAAGTATGTGTTTTGGTTTAGACTATAAAACTCAAAAGTGGATTGTTATCGATGGCTTACAAAGAATATCGACAATTGTCCGCTTTCTAGATGGCGGCGATTGGGTGTTAGCTGAACTGTCGGATGTTACGCCTGCAATCCAAGGAAAATCAGTAGCGGCGCTTAAGCAGAAACACTCTGATCTGCATGCTTTTTACAAGCGAGTTGAAAATTTAAGTATTCCGATAACGGTATTACGCTGTGATTTTAGTAAAGAATCACACATGGAATACCTATTTACAATATTCCATCGTTTAAACTCTGGCGGCAAAAAACTAAACAACCAAGAAATAAGAAACTGTATTTTTCAAGGTACATTTAACGACCTTCTTAAAGAACTCGATCTATTTCTGCCTTGGCGCAAATTAAACAATATGAAAAAAGGTGACAGTGAACGCTTTAAAAAACAAGAATTGATACTCAGATTTTTTGCCTTTTATGACGGGTACGAAAAATACACTGGCGGCCTATCAAAATTTCTTAATTCATACATGAACAATCATAGAAAAGCCCAAGAAAAATTTTTAACCAGCAAGCGAACAATCTTCAAAGAAACTGTTTGCATCTTAGTAGAGAAGATATTCAAAAACAGCAACTCCACTCAAAGAATTTCTATCACCTTGATTGAAGCTTTATTGGTAGGAATCTCAAGAAATTTAGATGCATGCAAAAACAAATCTTCTGAAGAACTTATCGCATGCTTTGAAAATTTAAAAAAATCCACCTCATTCTCTGAAGAATTTATTAGAGAAGGTTTATCCAGTAAGCAAAAAGTTACATCTCGCTTATCTGAAGCAGAAAAAATTTTTAAAAGTAAATGATAGAAAAAACAGAAATTCTAAAAAGTCTTAAATGGCTTGAGACTAGGTATAAAAAATCCAAGTCTCCAAGAGCTTCTTTGTTATACTCTAAGCTCGCAATAATAGAGATTTGTGGCTGGCTTGAAGTAACAATGGATGATGTCGTCAAGAGGTGCGCAAAAAGATGTTTAAAAGAAAAAAATCATCTTAAATACATTCAAGAAACCATAATTCAAAAGACGCATGGCTTTAGCTATAATGATCACTTCAGAAAAATGTTGATCTCAATAATTGGTCTTACCAATTTTGAAAAAATGGAAAAAAATAGTGACCCAAAAAAATTGTCTGATTTTTGTGCTTCGTTGTCTTATTTAGTTCCAAACAGAAATAGCGAAGCTCACACATATTTAAAGGGAACCACAAAAAAAATTGATGCCCCTTCGCAAACAATAGGGCATTTCATAAAACTGCATGTTGGTATACATGAAATAGAGAAATGGCTGAAAGCAAATGGCTTTTAAAATAATTAGCATAAACAATAGAGTTGTTGTTCTTGGCATTTATTCCTATACTCCCTTATGCCCTTGCCGCACACAAAACACCCGCAAAACGCACCCCGCCAATTGGCGGGGTTTTTGTTTCCGATGTACGGTCAAATAAAAAAATGCAAACGAACTGATAGGCCCCTAAAAAGCATATCTATAACAACGGGTTGCAAGGGTGTGGATGGGGCGCATTCGGGGCATGACTTGCCCCCCGTATTTTCCTATAACTGGGGTATGTCCCAGCTTGCAGAAAAGACAGACGCGGAAGGTTCCGCCACAACACCCATGATGGTGCAGTATCTGGCTGTCAAAAAGGCGCATCCCGATTGCCTCGTGTTCTACCGCATGGGCGATTTTTATGAGCTGTTTTTCGATGATGCCGCCATCGCATCCCGCGTGCTCGATATCGCGCTCACAAAGCGCGGGAAAAATCAGGGCAACGATATCCCCATGTGCGGGGTTCCCGTCCATTCCCACGAGAGTTATCTGGCCCGCCTTATCCGTGCGGGTCACCGCGTGGCCATTTGCGAACAAACTGAAACGCCGGAACAGGCCCGCGCCCGGGGCGGGTATAAGGCGCTTGTGAGCCGCGATGTTATTCGCATCATTACGCCCGGTACGATTACCGAGGATACCCTCCTTGATGCGCGTACCGCCAACTACATCGCCTGTGTTGCGGGCCCACCTCACGCGATCGGTTTTGCGTGGCTTGATATGTCTACGGGTGCGTTTTTTACGCAAGGCGTTACATCGGCATCGCTTGCGGCCTCCATTGCCCGCATCGGTGCGCGGGAAGTGCTTGTGCCCGAAAGGCTCGCGCAGGAGGCGGGTTTATCTGATGTGGGGCGCGCCCTTACCATCCAGCCCAATAGTTTGTTCGATGCCGACAATGCCGCAAAACGCCTTTGCGCGTTTTATAACGTGGGCACACTTGATGCCTTCGGCAGTTTTTCGGATGCCGAGATTACCGCCGCAGGTGCGTTGCTTGATTACATCGCGCGCACGCAAAAAGGCGCAATGCCGCATTTATCGCCCCTTCGCGCTGTGCGCACTGAGGGCGTGGTTGAAATTGATGCCGCGACCCGCCGTAACCTTGAGCTTGTGCGCACCCTTACGGGCGAGCGCACGGGTAGTTTATTGGATTGTATTGACCGCACGCTGACTTCAGCGGGTTCGCGGTTATTGTGTGAGCGCTTATCGGCCCCCAGTTGCGATGTATCTGAAATTAAAGCGCGGCTTGCGCAGGTTGCGCTGTTTTTTGAACGCGGCAGTGACCGCGAAAAAATCCGCGAGCATCTTCGCCGTATGCCCGATATGGAGCGCGCATTATCGCGCCTTTCCTTGGGGCGCGGGGGGCCGCGGGATTTGGCGATGCTGCGTGACGGCGTTGCCGCCACGCTTGATATCAGGGCCTATATCATCGAACGCATGGCTGGGGCCGATGCCATTGCCGATGTATCGGATGGTTTATCTGCCACCCCTGATATCCACCACCTGCACGATACGCTTATACGTGCGCTTGCGCCTGAGCTGCCCGCGCTGCTGGCTGATGGCGGTTTTATTGCACGCGGGTATTTGCCCGCCTTGGATGAACTCAAGGCCCTGCGTGATGACTCCAAAAAGCATATCGCCAAATTGCAGGCGGATTATGCAGGGCTTACGGGTATTGCAACCCTCAAGGTCGCGCATAACAACGTGCTTGGGTATTACATCGAGGTGCCTGCGCGTCATGCCGATGCGCTTATGGTGCACGGTAAACCTGCGAACGATAGTGCGCGGGATAATCCGTTTGTGCATCGGCAAACGCTGGCGAACGTTGTGCGGTTTTCAACCCCGCAACTTTCCGAACTCGAATCGAAAATCGTATCCGCGGCTGACCGCGCGTTGGCAATTGAATTGCAGGCGTTTGAGGAACTGCGGCAGATGGCGATGGCGTGCGCTAATGTTATCGCACGCATGGCGTCCAATTTGGCGACGCTTGATGTGTGCACGTCGCTCGCTGATTTGGCATCATCCCAAAATTACGTCTGCCCAGTTGTTGATGAAAGCTATGCCTTCGATATCAAGGCGGGGCGGCACCCTGTTGTTGAAGCGGCGCTATCCAATAAATTTGTGCCAAATGATTCAAGCCTCTCTGGCGATACGCGGCTGTGGCTGCTCACCGGCCCCAACATGGCGGGTAAATCGACGTTTCTACGGCAGAACGCGCTTATTGCGATACTGGCCCAGATGGGCAGTTTTGTGCCTGCGACATCGGCGCATATCGGCGTTATTGATAAGTTATTCTCCCGCGTTGGTGCATCGGATGACCTTGCCCGTGGCCGCTCGACCTTCATGGTGGAGATGGTTGAAACATCGGCCATTCTCAATCAGGCAAGCGCGCGCTCGCTCGTCATCCTTGATGAAATCGGGCGCGGGACCGCGACGTTCGACGGGCTTTCGATTGCGTGGGCGTGCCTTGAATACCTGCACGATGTTTCGCAGTGCCGCGGCCTTTTTGCCACGCACTACCATGAGCTCACGAACCTGACTGAGCGTTTGGCCAATTTGTCATGCCACGCCATGAAGGTGCGGGAATGGAAAGGCGATATCGTCTTTTTGCACGAGGTTGTGGCCGGCGCCGCTGACCAATCCTACGGCGTGCATGTGGCGAAGCTCGCAGGGTTACCGCATGCCGTCATTGCCCGTGCGCAGCAGATTTTGGATGAGTTGCAGAAGTCAGAGACATCGGGCGCTTTGGCGGCACTCGTCGATAATTTGCCGTTGTTTCAGACCGTTGTTGCGAAACGTGCACCCGCAATACCGGCGGCGCTGCAAGGGTTTTTGGATGCGCTTGAGCCTGATGCGCTATCGCCCAAAGAGGCGCTTGAAGCGCTTTACAAGCTGAAAGAAATTACAAAATAACCGTGCGATGGCCTGCCATGCATACGCGGTCTTCGCAATGCAGTGTTACAGCCCTTGTGAGTACGCGGCGCTCGATATCCCGCCCTACGGCGACCATATCATCCGGCGTGTGAGTGTGGGTTATGCGTTCTACATCCTGTTCGATAATCGGGCCTTCGTCGAGATCGGCTGTCACGTAGTGGGCGGTGGCCCCAATCAGCTTCACGCCCCGTGCATGGGCCTGATGGTAAGGCTTCGCGCCCTTGAACCCCGGCAGGAAAGAGTGGTGAATGTTGATGATGCGACCCGCGTGCTCGCGGCAGAAATCATCGGAGAGCACTTGCATGTACCGCGCCAGCACAATGAGTTCGGCCCCGGTATCAATCACCAGTTTTTTGAGATCTGCTTCCTGCTGCGCCTTTGTAGAAGGCGTTACGGGCAGATGATGAAACGGAATGTCGTTCAGGTCACGGACTTCGAGATATTCGCGTGGATGATTGCCTACAATACCTACAATATCCGCCGGTAAATCGCCGATGCTTTGGCGATACAGTAAATCGGAAAGACAATGACCTGTTTTGGAAACAAGAATGAGTATTTTTGGTTTTTGTGTTTCTGGGCGCATGGACCAATGCATGCCAAATCGCTGCGCGATGGGTTCGAACCCCGTTTTCAGATTATCGTCTGCGGCAAACACTGTGCGCATGAAAAACATGCCGCTGTCGGCATCTTCGAACTGGGCGGAAGAGGCTATGTTGGCTCCACGTTCAAACAGATAGCCCGACACAGCAGCCACTATGCCCGGCTTATCGGCACATGAGAGTTTGAGAATATGCTTGTTTTTCATGCGGCCTATTCTACCAGCGATACAGATAGACGGGAATATCGATAACACCTTTTGAAAGAGCCTGTTTTAGCGGTGTGCGGCCAATCAATGGAAAAGCCGCCGATACGACAAGCGCGCCCGATTTCAATTCCCTATCAAATTTTGATGCCAGTTGCTGCATGTGCCAGGGGGAAAGATAGCAGAACATAATATCGGCGGTTGTGAGATCGATATCAAAAAAACTCGTATTGATGGTGCGTATTTTAGGGCGTCCGAAATGAGCCATACGGCTGCACCATAGGGGCAGGAGTGATTGTTCGTACCCTGTTACAAATGCATCCGGAAAGGCTTTGGCTAGCATGGATGTCATGCCGCCCCAGCCTGACCCCAATTCAATAATGTTTTCTGGAGCGACATCACCCAACAGCTCGATACACGCCTTGCGAACTCTTGCTTTTGAGGGCACGGGCCCTACCCCTGTACGATATGACTGCCCCTGCAGTATTACGACCACTAGCAGGCCTGCCAGCATTATCAGGGCTTGTATATCCATGATTAATTGTATTCGAAGCGCAGCTTTGCTACAAGCTTGTGGCATGACAAAAGCCGCTAAAAAGACTGCCGTAAAAGACATTAAAGCCGCACCAAAAGTGGGAGTCGTCTCTCTTGGGTGCCCGAAGGCCCTTGTGGATTCAGAGCGCATCATCACCACGCTGCGATCCGAAGGCTATGAGCTGTCAGGGTCTTACGAGGGTGCCGATGTTGTTATCGTGAACACCTGCGGTTTTTTAGAATCCGCACAAAAAGAATCTCTCGATGCGATTGGCGAGGCAATGGCCGCCAACGGCAAAGTGATTGTCACGGGCTGTATGGGGGCCGAACCTGAAAAAATCCGCGCGGTACACCCCAAGGTGCATGCCATCACGGGCCCGCACCAGTATGAGAGCGTGGTCAGCGCAGTACACGAGATTGTAAAACCCGTGCATGACCCGTTTATTGATTTGGTGCCTGCGGCCGGTTTGAAACTGACGCCACGCCACTATGCGTATTTAAAGATTTCCGAAGGCTGCAACAATCGCTGCACGTTCTGTATTATCCCGAAATTGCGCGGTGATTTGGTTTCGCGCCCTGCCGCGCATGTTTTGTACGAAGCCGAGAACCTTGTGAAGGCAGGTGTTAAAGAACTGCTTGTGATTTCGCAAGATACATCCGCTTACGGTGTCGATATCAAATACGCTGAGAGCCAATGGCGCGGCAAGCCCCGCCGAGCCAAATTCATGGATTTGGCCGAGGCTTTGGGCGAGCTGGGTGTATGGGTGCGTATGCACTATGTTTATCCGTATCCGCATGTCGACGGCGTTATCGACCTTATGGCGGCAGGCAAAATTACGCCTTACCTTGATATCCCGTTCCAGCACGCGAGCCCGAACGTACTTAAAAACATGAAGCGCCCTGCCATGCAGGAGAAGACGCTTGAGCGCATTAAGGCTTGGCGTACGAAGTGCCCTGAGCTTACCATCCGTTCATCCTTTATCGTCGGCTTTCCTGGCGAGACAGATGAGGACTTTGAATTCCTATTGGATTGGTTGCGCGAGGCGCAACTGGACCGCGTTGGCTGCTTTAAATACGAGCCTGTTGACGGCGCAACATCGGAAGAGCTTGGATTGTCCGAAGTACCACAAGCCGTGAAAGACGCGCGCTGGGAACGCCTTATGGAAGTGCAGCAAGGTATTTCAGAGGCGCGAGTGGCTGCCAAAGTGGGCCGCACCCTCCCCTGCATCATCGATGAAGTTGACGGGGAAGGTGGAGCTAACGCCCGTTCACAGGCCGATGCACCCGATATCGACGGCGCAGTTTATCTACGCGACGTGTCTAAAAAAGTGAAAGCCGGCGATATCGTCAACGTGCTGATTGAGGACGCTGATGCTTATGACTTATTTGGAGTCATAACTGATTAAATTTGACTTTACCGAGTCATCCGTGCTCTAAGGACGCATCATTCGGTTTTGGAGCCACGTTTTTACAGGCTCCGCGAACGGCGGTTTTTTCTCTCCTTCAAAAAGCGAGACATGTTCCCCGGTCAACCTGGTGGATACATGTTCGGGCGCAATCATGCGCCGCGCACGATTTTGAAAGAAGACGAAAATGCAATCGCATTCCAACGCCACAGCCATATCTGAAACACCTCAAGAGACATCAGGTTTTGATGTCTTTGACCTACCACATGCTCTGGCACGCAGCCTTGCGCACATGAAATATGCGCAGCCAACACCTATTCAGATTCAGGCTGTGCCGGCTGTATTAAAAAATAAAGATATCCTGGCATCTGCCCAGACAGGTACAGGCAAAACGGGGGCTTTTGTTATCCCTATCCTTGCCAAACTCATGAACGACCCTCATCAGAATGCCCTGATCATGGCCCCTACGCGTGAGCTTGCGGCGCAAATCCTGCAAGTGGTGCGCCAGATGGCACATGGCCACTCAGCCATCAGCGCGGCACTGCTGATTGGCGGCGAGAGCATGGGCAAGCAACGCGCCCAGGTTTCTGCAAAACCGCGCCTTATCATCGGCACACCAGGCCGCATGAACGACCATTTGCGCAGCAATCCACGCATGTACATGAAAACAACGATGCTGGTGCTTGATGAGGCCGACCGCATGCTTGATATGGGTTTTGCCCCGCAAATCAAAGATATCATCGAGACAACCAATCCACAGCGCCAGACCTTGATGTTCTCGGCTACGTTCCCACCCAATATCGTGAAATTTGCGCAGCAGTATCTGCGTGATCCCGTCCGGATTACGATTGAGCCCGAGCGTACATCCGCGGCACTCATCAAGCATGAAGAACTGCACACATCTGAAGGCGCACGTTACGGTGAACTGCTGAAACAACTGGAAGCCCGTACCGGATCCGTAATCATATTCATCAAAACAAAACATGGCGCCGACCGTATGGCCAAGCGCCTTCTTGAAGCTAAACTCAGTGTTGATGTCATTCATGGCGGTTTGAACCAGCGCCAGCGCGACCGCGCGATTGCAGGATTTAGAAACGGTAAGACACGCATCATGGTTGCAACGGATGTTGCCGCACGCGGCCTTGATGTGCCGCATATCGAGCATGTCATCAACTACGACCTGCCACAGGTACCTGAAGATTACGTACACCGTATTGGCCGCACAGGCCGTAACGGCAAGGAAGGTGTTGCGCTTAGCTTCATCATGCCTTCTGAAATGGGTAAATGGCGCGCCATTCAACGTATCCTTAATCCGAATGCAACGCGTTCAGAAAACGAAAAACGCCCGAACCGCTCAGCCAACAGCGCCCCTGGTCGTGACCGCCCGCGCCAGAAAAGCTACTTCAAGCCACGTATCGATGCGATTGATCTTGAGGGCGATGCACCCGCACAACCACGCAGGGACAGCAGACCTTCCGGCAATCCTCGTTTTGAGCAACGCCGTGATCGCCCCCGTGACGATCGTCCGCGCGACGACCGCCCTCGTGAAGACCGTCAGGGACGGCCATGGGCCAATAAGCCAGCTCGCACAGAGCATGGCCCACGCGATGAAGCGCAGCCGGATATGCCTCGCAGCAATGAAAGGCCACGCTTTGATAAACCCCGTTCCGATAAACCTTGGAGCAACCGTGGCCCACGCCCCGCTACGCAGGGTGATGACCGCAGGCAGGCCCGCCCGCGCTTTGAGAAGTCCGATTTTCAAAAACCGCGCTTTGACAAGCCACGCGGCGAAGGCAACTTCCGCCCGCGCGAAGACGGCGAGCCAAACGGCAATCTTCGTGAGCGTGAAACGCATGATCCTAAAGGTATCCGCAGCGAGGACCGCCGCCCGCAAAAGCCTCATGGTTCAAAGCCGTTTGCTAAAAAGCCGTTCGGTAAGAAAAAGTTTTTCGGCAATAAGTCGCGCTTTGACCGCAAAGACTAAGGTCTTTTCGTAAGCGTTCATTATCGTCATAATGGCGGCACCATGCGTGCTGCCATTATTTTTTTCGCCATAGCGCTTTTGCTTTCAGGATGCCAGATGCCTGTTGCAAGGGTTCCGTCCACATCGCACAGTACGCTTGCCGCAGAAATACGCCATGAAACAGGCGATATTCTTGAAAAATATGTCACGGCGCGTCAGCGCCTGCTGGTTATCGGCATGCCCATTTTGAGTGCGAATGCCTCTTTGTGCCCAAGGCGTGCGCTGTCACCCGGTTTTATCGTTTACAGCGACTTTGATGTACCCTACCCCTTGCAAAACGTGGCACGCGAGCGTCTCAACCTTACCCGTGATGCCGTTGTTCTGGCCGTTACCCCGCGCAGCGATGCTTGGCATCAGGGCTTAAGAACGGGTGATATCATTGTTACCATGGACGGAAAGCCGGTCCGAAACGCGGCCAATTTCAGAGCACGGGCAAAGAAAATCAAAAATGAGCAAAGCGCAGTTTTTGGCATAGTACGAAACGGTCGTGCCTTTAATCTATCCCTGCCTTTCAAGCCAATCTGCAATTATCCGCTTGTGTATATGCCGTCCATACGCGATATCAATGCCATGACAGATGCCCGCAAGATTTATGTTACGCAGGGCATGCTCGATTTTGCCAGTGACGGCGAACTGGCCGCAGTAATAGGCCATGAGCTTGCACATGCGGTCATGCATCATATTCCTAAAGAAGATGCCAATACCGCCCTCCTTAAACTTGCTGGCGGCGTTATTGACGGTTTGGTTGATATCGACCTCACCGAAAAGCTATTGGATGCCTATATACAGGCGTGGTCCGCCCCATTTGAAAAAGAGGCAGATTATGTGGGGCTTTATCTTTTGGCGCGCTCGGGCAGCGATATTGCCGCGGCAGCACCCTTCTGGCGGCGTATTGCGGCTGAGCACGGCATGAGTGCCGTCGTCCTCCCCTCCCATGTCCTGAGGACGCACCCCGACTCGCCGGAGCGGTTTGCCAGCCTCAGGGCAGCTGAAGCCGAAATCATGAAGAAAGCAGAATCCGGAGCGCCACTTATGCCCGAAATGGCGGGAACATGGAACTTCGGCGCCCGTTTTTCATGGTGGAGCGATACCTCCGAAGATGACGACGAACCTGACGATACCGACTTAAACCATTGACTAACAGGCTGTTTTTCGGCTAATCCTTGCGCCCAACGGAGGGGTGGCGGAGTGGTTGAACGCGCTAGTCTCGAAAACTAGAATACTCGCAAGGGTATCGGGGGTTCGAATCCCCCCTCCTCCGCCATCAGCCAGCCCCCAGAACCTGAACCTGTGCACGCTTATCTCTTGGCATACATGGAATGTAAAACAGCCTGTCTGCTTCATCCGGATCTTCGGACTCCACCGGCGCCCGTTTTGAAGCTGTCCTGAAATCGAGTTTGTAAGTAATTTTATCCAGCTCCTTTTTGTGCTTCCTGATTTTTCTGTCGGCACGCGTTGAAAACTCGCGCACGACAATTTGCAAGAACAGCGCATCCTCCGCATCCATGACCTCGTTTGCGGCGTATTTTGAAAAAATTCTTGCGAGACCCTTTTTCTGGCCTGCATAAGACTCTTTTCTGGTTCTGTCGACGATATCCTGCAGGGATGCACGCTCGATCTCGCCTAGGCATTGCTCGCTGCGCAGATGCCGCATGACTGCTGCCAGCGCCATTTTATCGATTTCGTACGATCTTATTTTTGCGGATTCATGTTTGAGTTTCTGGAATTGATGCCTACGATTGCGTGCGGGCCACAGCCTATGTACAAGCCTCATCTGCCTGTCTGTCTGCGGGCGCATAGCTGCGAATTTGGCAGGGTGCGGATCATCAATATCAGGCAATTCCCCAAACCCGACGCGCTCACGTTCAACCTTATAATCCAGTACTTCCGGAATATCGGATCTGTCTTTTACGACAACGGCGGTTGCGTTTTCTACCCAGTCTCCCGTGTTGATGAGGTATGTGAAGCGACCGTCTTCATTAAAAATCTGTCGCCCGGGGGTGTGGATATGACCAAATATCTCGCCGTCAAACTGCTTTTCCTGTAACCCTCGCAACAAGGATTTATGAGAGAACACATACCCCACAATGCGCTTGAAATTGCTTTTCATGGGCTGCGCAAAGGATGAGTGGACGCCAAAGCGCTCGTACATGAAGCGTGAGTAATAATAATTCAGCGCCACTAGCCAGTCATAGGCTGCGCTTACCGCATAGACCACTGGTTTGAAAAACGGCTTTACGAATAACTCAGGATCATGTTCATCACCGTGAACGACCTTGAATGTTTTAGGATCGCTGCCAGTTGTTTTGTAATAGGCTTCATTCATGAAGGATATGGTTGGGCCGAATACATCAAAATGGCGCCTTGCGTTTAGTGCATCCAGGCGCGGGCGCAACTTTTCATCGTGATTGCCGGGCAGGATATTGATTTTCTTGCCTTTGGCTGCCGCATAATTGATGCAGTCAATGATGCGGCGCTCCATCTCCGGTGCGGGCTGTTGCTTGGCCGACTGTCTTTCCCATCCGCCTATAATGTCGCCGACAAGATAGATTTCATCGAGATAGTCATAGTCGAGATGTTTGAGGAACTCATAGAGATAGGGTGCTGCGGTTTTGTTACTACCTAGATGGATATCTGAAATAAAAACAACTTTGTACTGAAATATTGGGATACTTCCATTCATACCTACATACCTTCCTTTCAGGCACCTTTTGGAACAAGACTGGGCGCAATGACATGCCCCGCAAGCATTTGCGCAGCCTCAGCCGCATCGATATTTTTTGCACCATCGTCGAAAAAGATTGAGCCCTGCGGCGCGCCTTTACGCATGATCTCAAGAACGGGTTGCTTGCTGGTGCCGTTTCTGAAATGGACTTCGCCATTCGGCTCAAGATCCCAGTGTGCAAGCTGGTTCAGTGCCCTGAAGGACGCAAGGCCACCACGGGCCGTCACGATTGATATTTTGTAAGGTTCCGTACCCAGAGGGGCACGACGGTTAATGCCTGTCTGCTTTTTGTACAGGTTAAAAAACGGACCCTCAGCCATGGGGGTGTTACGCATCTGCGCTTCGACCTGCACATAGGCATCCAGACCGTTGGCGGCAAAAAAATCATCCGATTCAGGCCCTGCCAGAACTTTGTCGTAATCGTACACGAAGCGCAGCTTACCTTTCACTGCTTTGAAAGAGCGTTTTGCATCCGCTTGCTCTTTTGAGCCGCCTTCATCGGCAACGACCAGATGTGGCCGCGCCCTTGGTTTGGCTGCAACTATATTTCTATTAGCCATAGCACTGATGATGTCATCCACCTCAACCTGTTTTTTTCTGTGTCTGACAAGTGCTGCGGCTGTACCAGCCTCATCGACGGCTTTTATATCCGCCTCGTTTGTTGAAAGAAAAAAATCAACATCATAAGCGCCCATGTACTGGGCAATATCAGCACCATTGGTAAAGAAAAGCCTGTTGGGTATGAGGCCGTGTTTGTAAAAAGAACGCATTGCCCGAAGTGCCGTTAGAGCACTGTTGCGTGAGCAAATGACAAGCTCATGATGAGGATGCTCAAGGTAACTTTGTACAAACTCAAACCCAGGCCCCAGCTCCAATGGCTCATCCACACGTTCCATCATGTAGGCCCTGTAGGCGGCCTCACCCTCGGCACGGCCTTTTTCTGCCGTTACCTTGCGAAAAACGGCATCAGCCTCCGACATATCGAAGACGATGCTTGTGCCTATGCCCATCACCAATTTGTCATCATGGACTTTTTGCATTTTTGTAGCGGTCATTTTACTGCTGCTCCCAGTTGTTTAAGGCCGCGACGCCAGCCATGTATGTGATCCCGCACGTCGTCGTTGAGTGAATAATTAGCGGTTGCATTCTGTAGATATGCTTCAATTTTTTTGAGGAGATCGGTTTTTCTGCCTACATATTTTTTATAGCGGGCAGTATCAGTTTTCAGTTTCTCCAACTGCCTTTTCGCGTCCAATGTCATGCGATAGCCGTGCGCGCGGCGATAGCGCAAAATTGTCTCCTGCTCATCGCGCGAGAGGTCGGCCGGATTGATGTCGTAATGAATATTGACGATGTCAAGATTGCCAAGGCCAGCCACATCCTTTACCTGACGCACGCGCCTATAGGCTTTGCTGACGCCTTCCATCAACTCAGGCCGCTTGTTGGGCTTGGCTTCGAGCCATGCCAAAAGCGCCTCACGGTAGGCTTTTAAAAACCTGATGGAGGCACGGTTTGTACGGTGCAACTGGATATTGGCAGCCATATAAAAATTCGCATAGGCATCTGCCAGCGGTGATGGCCCGCTTGAAAGACGGAGCGGTTTTACAGATGCCTGCAAATCAGGCTCGTATTCCGATGTGCGCTGGGACGCGCCCAGCTTTGCGTATGCGTTCTCTATACGCTCTTCCAGTGAGGAGAGGTTATGTGCCGGGTCTTTGTAAAGCGTGTATGACTTAACGACTGCCGCGCGTCTATCCAGCGTCTCTTTGAGCACGCCCTGATTGGCACCAACACGGAACCCAAGGCGGGCTGGCATGACAATCGGTTGGTCGCGTAGATCGAGCAGCTCGAACACGTCGTTGTTCCTGTCTGCGACCATGCTCGCTATCTCTTCTGTAGATTTAGAGAGATAGTTTTCGGGATTGTATTTGAGATTGAATACAACGGCACGGCGCCCGCCATCCAGCATGCTAACAAAGCAGCCCATCTGCGGTTGAGGCCTTTCGGCATTCGGGCTGACATAAGTGAAAACAGGATGGGGGTTATCAAAACCAAGATTGCCGCCTGTCATGTCGTTGACCAAATGCCCCGTGCCGTGATCGGCATTGATGATCATCTGGCCTACGATCTCAGGTGCCTGTTTCCTCATTTCCTCAAACAGCGTATGGCAGCATTTGAGGTCATACATTGCATCCTTATGAGCCTTAGATTCGTCGTACTTGATGCCGTTGGCTGCGCAAAGAGCGCCCAAAGTCAGATTTGGAAACGCCGTCTTGTTGCCGCTCTCATCCAAATGATGCGTGAATTTGAATTTTTTGGGCGCATACGCAAGAAGCGCGCGCGCAATAATACGCGTATCCATCGATATGACACCGCGGTAATGGTGCGGCCGCCCTCTGTGATGAAGGCTCTCCGCCATTGTGCGGTAGATCATGCGGTCATCAAACCTTTTGTTATGCGCAAGAGCCAGGACCTTAATTATTTCACGTTTTACCTTGTCGTTTTTCTTTTTTTCGAGATATTTTTCGTAGGCAGCTCTACGCAATTTTTTGAATGCCTTATCGATTTCTTCCGCAAACCTCACCGGATGCAGACCTTCGGAAAGTGTTTCAGGGCTGGTTGATGTGACCAGCAGTGCCTCTGGCGAAGCCACCACGTAGTCAGGCACGCTTTGGCGAATATCGACCGTAAGGTCATCACGCTGCTTGCCTTTCAGACCCCAAGCTGCCAAAGCAAACTGGGTGATACGATGGTCTTCCGCATTTAGACCCGTCGTTTCAGTATCGAATGCAGCTATAAGAGATATCTTCTTTTCGCCCAGCACATCACGGCCGGCGTATTTATCAATGCCGAAGGCTATGTTGCGTGCCAGATATCCGTTGACCCCCACTTTGTTGAACATGCGAGAGAGTGCAAATATCTGCGTTTCTATGTAGTTATGGATGGCAGGTATACCGCAACGATTGCGTATCACCGTTTCAAATGCCGCAAGGGCACGGCCAAACTCGCCCTGCATCAGAGGCTTTAAAGGCACGACATAGCTGGTGAACATACCTTTGAGATAGAATTTTGCGGGATCTTTAATGCGGGAATGTATGCCTATTAGCTCAGCGGGTGAGGATCTAAAAATACTGACAGATTCATCGCGTGAGACGTTTGCCTCCTGTGTCGCATCGAGTATGTGTGCTGCGATATTTTCATTACCTA
Organism: Pseudomonadota bacterium; assembly: GCA_009926935.1. GTDB lineage: Bacteria > Pseudomonadota > Alphaproteobacteria > Micavibrionales > UBA1664 > UBA6145. The sequence continues at coordinate 27,441 of RFNZ01000001.1, forward strand.
CAATTTTTGCGCCTGCCTCCAACTGCTCGGGGCCGCCATGGACCAAAAATGCCGCACGCGGTTTTACAAGCTTTAAAATCTGCCTGATTTCCTGCGGGCCGCAGTGGCCCGAACCTGCCAGCATCAGGCTTTCATCGCGCACGAGCTCGGGCAGAATGACCTTGGCACCGTGGAAGTATTGCCCCAAATCAGCAGCTGCATAGCGGCGTTTTGCGTTATCGCCGACCGGGATCGGGCCCTGCAAAAACATTACCACGTCATTGGGTGTTATCTGGATGCGGGCGCGGTCACCCGCCTCTTCACCCGGAAGCCAGTCGCGTATGGCGCGGTTAAGGGTCGAAAACATTTCATCTTGAGTGCCGGTAACGGCAAAGACGACATCGCCGTCTTTTTCACTGGCCATTATGCGGCGTGCTTCCTTATCGCCCTTGAATGCGACAGTAACGCCAAAATTGCGCTCGGCCCATTTGCAGATGTCGTAAATCTCATTGAGGTCATTTACGGTGTCCTCTAGGGCTTTTCCGTCTATTACAAGGTATTTTCTGCCGCTGTCGCCCATGGCCGCCAAAAGCGTGAGGATACGGGCCGTATTTGAGCCCAGAATGGGGCAAATGAAACGCTTGCCTTCATGCTCTTTGAAGACTCTCGCTACAGAGGCACGGATTTGATCTTCACGCGGTGTGGGTTTGTCGTCGCGGGTTGTGCCTGTGCAGTCGACGCTGACGGTATCCGGCTTTCTGTCCTGCAGCCATGATTTAAAATCAGGCAAGTCGAGCTGTATACTATCATCCAGTTTTGGGTCACCCATGTGTAAATGCGAGCCCGCAGCTGTTTCAACATGATAGCAAAGCCCCGGTGCCGAGTGCGGCATGGGGCCTACATGAACCTTAAAATGCTCGCCAATCTGCAGGACGGGATAATCCTCGTACTCGGCACGTTTGCTCCCCAGTTTAAAGCCGCCTGTAGAGCCTGTTTGCAGTTTTCTGAGGCTTTCTGTTTTTTGGACTATAGTTGTGCGGCCAATTCTTGTTTTTAGTTTTTTCTCCGGGTCCGCTACGTCAACGATATGGCATTTTTCAAGAATGGCATCGCGGACCTTGTGATCGACATCCAGTTCTTCCATTTCTCGCTTTATCTGCCGATACGACATGGCATCCATGACCAGTGCCGGAATCTCGTAACCAGCCTTTACCAGGTAGGCCAATTGGCCCACGTGATCCTTATGGCGGTGCGTAAACAGGATTGCCTCTACGTCCTGCTCCGGGACGTGCGCGGGGTTATCTTTATGCCTTAGAAAGCGCCCGGCATTGAAAAACGTGACGTCAAACTCGTCATGGAACAGAACCCCTAGGTCGATAAGCAGTGCTTTTGCGCGTGTCTTGCCAGGGGGGTAATAGCTTAAAATGTATGCATTCGCGCCGATATGTCTGTCGGCGGCAGAGAAAATCTGCCGCGCGTTGTTTCCGCCCAGCGGCCTGAATGTAAAACGCCCTAACTTTTTAGGCGCAGGGTCCGCCGGGGCCAGAACACTGAACAGCCCCGTGCTTAAAAAGATGTCCGTAGGCAATAAAAAACGCCGATCTTGCGGACGGCGCTTTAAATCATCTTCCAGAGTGGCCTGCCCGGCCCTAATGCTTCGATTGAGCATCCGCACCGATTTGAGCGCGACATTTGCCGATTTTGTATCCTTAAGATCAATGTGTCTGAGCGTGCCTGAAGCTGCGCCCTGCCCCATGTCAAAAAAGTTCAATTTCGTGATTTTGACGGCTGGCCCCTCAATTGCCTCCGTTTTGCTTTTTCTTTTTGTGCGCGGTTTTTCAATTGTGTGCCTGTACTCCATTTCATAAACGGGCCAGACGGTCTTTTTTGGACCCTCGACTGCCGTCAATGTAACGCTTTGTTTGAAAGTTCCGGCTTTTTCGGTTTCAAGGTTGTTATGGGTCAGGATGTAAATAACGTTTGAAGTATCGTCTCTTACGGTCAGTGAATGAGACTGCCTTCCTGTACCCGGGCCCAGGCCAAGTACAGGTGAAAAAAATGGGGCGGGATAAACCAGCCCCTCTGATTCTTCATCGTTTTCCTTGATCGGCGTGTAGGTCTGAATCTCGCCGTTCGTGTAAAGACCGGGCAGCGGCGTTACGCCCACGGTCTTGACCGCGATCCCGGCTTTTTGCGCGAGACCCACGGGGTTTACCCATTCACCTCTTCCGGCAATGGCTTCCTGTAGTCTGCATAAAAAATCAGCCACTCTATGAGTGGCTGCATAATCTTCTACAGGAATATTGTTTTGCGCGCCGGCAATTTCAGGCGCGAGCCAGAGAGACTTTAGACGGAGCAATTCAGGCCCCTCCGGCCAGGCTTCCAGCCGGGCTATATCGCGCACATGGTTACGTTTTCCGTTGGTATGGAAAAGATATTTAACCGAGAGGCTGATGCCACCTTTGTCTGACTTCTCCCAGATCAGTGTGAGGCACCTGACGGCGCCGCCGTCGAAATCCGTCAAAACAGCCGAGTGCTGAACGGAATTGGTTTCCTGAAGTTTAGAAAAAACATCCCCAAGACCAAATAAGGCCGAGAAGAGGTCTTTTGGGTACAGCGTAGAGTCCAAGTCAGTTCCCTGTTGAGAAACTATTCTTATAATTTTGTTATCTAACTACTGCACCGCACAAAGAGAGTCAACAGGCTAAATATTCGTGCACGTTCATTGAGAGATTTTTCAAATGGTCAGCTCTCATGACTGTCAGACCTGCGCTTTGCAGCTACCAGATCGTACCCTTTTTTCTCATGATGGTATCCGTTGGCCGTCAGGAGGTTGCGCACGGCGTCCTGCTCCTCAGGCAAAAGATTGACGTATTCAATGTTAATGACAAAAGGGCTGAATTTACTGAAATCCAGCTGTTTTAGAATTTGATAGTCGTGCCCCTCGGCATCGATCTGAAGGACGTCGATTTTGCTGACCCCGTATTGATCCAAAAGGTCCGGCAGGGTAAGACAAGGCAGCATTTGCCTGCGGACATGCGGTTTTACATCCGCCCAGCCAAGCGCCGTTCTGTCAGGGTATAGCGATGACGCGCCCCGGCCCCAAGGCGGTACAAGTCCTGCCTCCATCGCTGCGGGGTCGACGCTGTAAAACGGTACCTGCCCCGAGTGGCCTGCCACGACAACATTGGCCAGCCTCACATTTGGCCGGGCTGCGTAGGTTTTTTGCAGTTGAGTGAAATATTCAGGCACCGGTTCTACCAGCAATGCCCGCCAGTCGAGGCGGGTCAGATAGCGGTGCATGTGGTCGGTTGTCGTACCGTCCATCGCGCCTATTTGCAGGCAAAATGTATCCTCACCCGAAAGCTCACGCGTTTTTAGAAAATGCGTGACGTGCATCACGCCCCCAGAATGTATTCGATTTTGATGATCTCGATGCTTTCCGTACCTGCCGGCGTTCGTATTTCCACGATATCGCCCACGCGCTTCTTAGAGATGGCGCGTGCGACAGGTGAGAGCCAATTGATTTTGCCTTGGGCCATGTCCGCTTCGTCCACGGCCACGAGCTTCACTTTAACTTCCGTATCATCTTCTCGTATGTAAGTGACTGTTGCGCCGAAAAAAATCTGCTCCAGACCTTGTTGTTTTTTGGGGTCGACCACCTCGACCTTATCCAAGCGTTTTGTAAGGTAACGAATACGGCGGTCAATTTCACGCAGCCGCTTTTTGTTATACAGATAGTCACCATTTTCAGAGCGATCACCGTTGCCGGCGGCCCATGAAACAATCTCGGTAATGCGCGGGCGCTCATCTTTTAAAAGCCAGCGCAGTTCTTCCTTCAAGGCTGCGTGGCCTTCGGGTGTCATGCAGTTTTTAACATCAGCTGGCAGCACCTCCGGCAGATCCTCTAGATCATCCGCATCATCTACAGCCGCGTTGTCTTCGTTGGTGAAGGCTTTGCTCATGGGCACAAAGTATTGGCGGGCCTGATGGCCTCGTGCAAGGATATTTAAATGACATCGCTTGCAGAGAGGTATTTTGAAGGTTGGGCCCATCGCTATGACGCGGATATGGCTGATTTCCGTTATGCAGAACCTGCCATAATTTTTGAGGCGGCTTTGCCTTACATCGGTAGCTTTAGTGCCCCTCTCAAAATTCTTGATATAGGTATTGGCACCGGTCTTGCCTCTCTGCCTTTCAGGCAGCGTTTTCCTGATGCCCATATTACAGGTGTTGATGCATCAGGCGCGATGCTGGAGATTTGCCGCGCCAAGGGGGTGGCCGATGCGCTTGTGCGCGTTGATGTGGCACAGGCCCCTTTGCCTTTTGAAAGCGGATTGTTTGACGTTGTGCTTTCTGCTGGCGTCATCGAATACCTCGGGGCTCCTGATGCTCTTATCAAGGATATCTCGCGCGTTTTGAAGCCTTCAGGGGTTGCCGCCCTCAGTTTTGAGCCCCAATCCATGCGGTCTGCCTATAAAAGCCGGATTATGAGCGGGGTCATCAAAGAAACCGGGTACCAGACCGTCGTTCGCTGTTTTATAAGGCGGGGCCTTTGGGGGGCAGGCTACCTTAGATACCTGTATGCCCCAGAGGCTATCGAGAGTTTTTTATCCCAGAATAGGTTTTCTATCCTAAATCGTGTTACTTACGATGCCTATTGCTGGCCACGCCATCCGATCCCCATCCAACATTGCGTTTCTATTTCCAGAATTTTATTCTAACTCCTTCATATTAGAAGGTTTTTAGTATTTTAATAATTTTTTGGCTCCCAGCATCTTTTTGCCATTTTCTAATATTAGCTTCATTTCCAAGCTTAATTTCTTGCATTTTTTGTAATTTAGCCGTTAAATGCTGCATCACGAAATCTAATTATGGAATTAAACATGTCAGCTCAAGCCGCACCACAGATTGTTCATGAATCCGAGACACAACGCCAACACGTGCGTGTGCAGATCCCCGCTCGAGCTGAAATCGCCAGCCGCACTTATATGGTCAAAGACCTTTCGGTGAGCGGGGCCTCAATCGAGGGTGTTGATACACCTTATATTGACGGCGCCCAGTTCAACCTCACACTGACTGTTCCTTTTGAGTCTTTCTCGCTCAACGTATCGCTGAAGGCTTTTGTTACCCATTACGACGCCCCTTCCCGCCTACTCGGTTGCCAGTTTACGGACCTGACACGCGAGCAGCTCTCGATCCTGAACTCCATCATTCAGTCTTACATGTCGGGTGTCATTATCAAGGAAGGCGACCTTCTGAACGTTGTCGCCCGCGACAATTTTGTCAAAATCCGCAAAGAACTCTCAAAAGAAGAAGCCCGCGACATCAAGTCGGTTGCCAAGCGCGCACTGCCCTTCCTGTTCATGGGTCTGGCTGCGATCCTTGGCGGTTTCTTTGTCATGGGTAATGTTTACGAAAAAATGCTGGTTCTGAAGTCCTATCAGGCCAGCGTACAGTCGGAATCGATTGTACTTCGCTCGAGCGCACCGGGTATCTTTAAATCGGCGATTGCCGAAGGTACTGAAAAAGTTACCAAGGGCCAGGTCCTTGGCACGATTGAAGTCTCAAGCTTTGCTGCCGCCGCAAGCATGCCTGCGCCGGTTGCCGCCGCTCCCGTTGTGGCCCCAGTTGTTGTGGCTCCTCCGGTTGAAACCCCTTCAACTCCTGAAGCTACGGAAGAAAGTGTTGTTGAGGACATCGAACCGCAAGCTGGCGAGAGCGCTGCGAATGTAATTTCTATTGTTAGCCCCTGCGATTGCTACTTTGTGCGCCAGTACGTAGCTGATGGCCTGTTCCGTGATGTTGGCGAGGCACTCTTCAAGCTTCTGCCCGCTGATACGAAACCCGTCATTGAGGCTGTGGTGAACGCCGAAGATATCGTGCGTGTGGGGATGCGCGATAAAGCAAACGTTCGTATTTCGGGCGAAGAGGCTATTGTTGTTGGCGTGGTGCAAAAGATTGAGACTGCCGACGATAAAGCTGCACAAAGCATTGTTACGATACGTCCAGAAAAACCAATTTCTTACAAGCTGGTTGACCGCCCTGCTTATGTTGAGTTTTTCGTGCACTAATTAGTAAAAAGTTGGGGGGAATAAAAATGAAAAAAATAATTCCGGTTATCCTTTGCGGCGGTTCTGGGACCCGCTTGTGGCCAGTCAGCCGTCAGGATGCGCCTAAGCAATTCCTGAGCCTGATTGGTGATGCCTCTTTGTTTCAGGATACCGTTAAACGCGCGATGCGCGTATCTGGCGCGGCACCTTCCGAAGTCGTAACCGTTTCTCTTGGAAGCATGGTCAAAGACGCTGTCATGCACATGCGCGCGATTGACCCTGCGCTTGCCACACATATCATTGGCGAGCCAGAAGCCCGTAACACAGCAGCCGCTTTTGCACTGGCCGCTTTTTATGTGCGCAAGCATTTTGGCGATGATGCCCTGATGTTCGTACTACCTTCCGACCACCATATTGCGGACGAAGCCAGTTACAAGGCAGCCCTTGAAGCCGCGACACCAGCAGCTTCCTCCGGTTTTCTTGTGACGTTCGGCATTAAGCCGACACGTGCTGAAACAGGTTATGGTTACATTAAAATGGGTGAGGAAACCCAACATACCGGCGTCAAGACGGTGCAGAAGTTTTTTGAAAAACCCAAACGCGATGTAGCGCAGCAATACCTTGATTCAGGCGAATATCTCTGGAGCAGCGGTATGCATCTTTTCAGCGCAGAAACCGTGATCGGGAAGTTTTTTGCCCACGCGCCCGAAACAGCCGAGCTTGTAGAAAGATCATTCTTTGGCGGTGTTTCGGACCGCATTCCGGCTCAGGACCTTTACAAAAGCATCAAGAAAGAGCCCTATGAAGTGGCTGTCCTTGAAAAAACTTCCGATGTCGCGGTTGTGCCATGCGATATTGCCTGGTCGGATATCGGCTCATGGGAGAGCCTTTGGGAGATCAGTGAAAAAGATCTAAACGGCAACGTTACAGACGCCGGCCCTTCAGGCACTGTCATGGCTTTGAACACCAGTAATTCGCTTATCCGTGCCAATGACAAGACAGTTGCATGCATCGGACTTAAAGACGTTGTCGTGATCGAGACGCGCGACTCAATCCTTATCGCCGACAAATCGGCGAGCGACGGTATCAAGGAAATCGTTTCTCAGCTTCAGAAAGCGCAGGCGCCTGAAGTTCTGCGCACGCCATCGCAGAGGCATAGCTGGGGGCACACGCAAATCCTTTCCGAGGCACCTGGTTTTCGGATGAAAGAAATGGTCGTAAAGCCAGGTGGGCAGAGATCCCTTAAGATGCACCATCACCGCAGCGAGCAATGGGTTGTTGTCTCCGGCGAAGGTGTGTTTACGCTTAACGGGCAGACACGCCCTGTCAAAGCGCAGGATGTGCTCAATGTTCCGGCCCGCGGTATGCATGCCCTTGTGAACACCGGCGCAAATGAACTGCGCATTTACGAGTTCCAGTACGGACAAGTGCTTGATGATGGCGATGTAGTCAGGTTTAATGACCCTGTTGCCAAAGCTGCCGATACAGCCAAACCTGCGGCAAAAACAGAAGCCGCCTAACCTTAAGAGGCATGCCATGATGGTCCAAACTTTTGCTCGCCGGAGCGTGCTTTGTCTTTGCCTCATGGTCATGCTTGCGGCCTGCGAGCATTTGCCCGCTGACCTAAAACGCGCAGATGCCGCAGCCAAGGCAGGCAATTACGAGACGGCTATCCAACAGTGGCAAACCCTTTCGGAGTACGGGTACCCTGAGGCCAAGCTTCGACTAGCCCAAGCCTATATCAAGGGTAACGGGGTTGAGAAAAATCCGGCTGTGGCTGTACCGCTGCTTGAGGGGGCGGTCGCTAAAGGCAACCCTGCTGCACTGGTTGAGCTCGGTCAACTTTACGAAAAAGGTTTAGGCGTCGAGAAGAACCCCGATCAGGCCGAAACCCTTTACCTGAAAGCCGCTGCCATGAAGTACCCACGCGGGATGTTTGCCCTGGGCCGTTTTTACGACCGCCAGAAGCAGCCAGAAAAGGCCCAGCTTTTTTATAGAGGCGCTGCTGATCTTGGGGTTGAGGCCGCTCAGGCTAAAATCAAGAAGTAACATCAATATCTTGTAGAAAATCAATAATATGCTAGTATTTCCGGAGTTATCCTTCTAATGTCTGCCCCCATGAGCAATATGTCCATCCGCCCCTCATTCCGCGTGCTTGCTGCTTTCCTCATGGGAAGCGTTTGCGTTTTGACCGTTTCCGCAGCACAGGCTGAGGAGGCCGTTCAGTTTAAATTTGATCCATCGCTTGCCATGCAGTTCCGTGGCCTTGAGAACAATGATCTCGGTACAGGCAGTGATAACCAGCTGCATAGCTGGTCACTTATGCCGCGCGCACGCCTGACAGCGGATTTCTCAGACGATATTCAAGCAGTGATCGATGCACGTTATGTCACCACTGATGGCAGCACCCCCGGTGAAGACGACACGGGCGAGTCCCTTTCAACCAACGATTATGGCGAGTTGCGCCAATACTATATCAAAGTCGATAACTTTGCCGACCAGCCGGGCCTGAGCCTGCAAGTTGGCCGCCAGCGTATCCGTGAAGAAGTCGCCCTGTGGTGGAACCGCGATATCGAGGCCGTGCGCCTGAGCTTTAACGAAACGCTCGTCAAAGGTTTTGTGGCTGTCGGGCAGCAGATGACATCCAATAAAACGATCGATGATTTCCATGAGGCTTCGCAGGATCGCCTTCGCTTCATGGCTGAAGGATCGTGGCAGTATGATGCAGGCCAATATTTTGACCTGCGCGCCCTTTATGAGGATGATCACTCGGATACAGGCGCCGTTGGCGATGTTATTTTGGCCGATGACCGCGATGACGAAGATTTCCAGCTTCTCTGGGGCGGCGCAAGGCTGCATGGTAATTTTGAGCAGGACGCACAGGTTCTCAACAACATTGCCTATCGCCTTGACGGTCTATTTGTAACCGGCTCTGAAGACCTTGTGACCAGTGCTGCTGCAGGCACCGATACGCGCAGCATTACAGCGATTAATGACCGCGATGTTTTTGGCTGGGCTATTGATGCCAGTGCCGAGTTTACACTCGGGATGACAGGCTCTCCTATACTGACACTCGGGTACGCCTATGGTTCTGGCGATGACGACGCGACGGACGGTACGGATAACGCCTTCCGCCAGTCAGATCTTCATGGGAACTCAAGCCTTGCCGGTGCTTCCAGCGGCGCGGTTTATCATTATGGCGAAGTACTGCGCCCCGAACTTTCCAATATTCATATCCTGACCCTTGGCCTTGGCGCTCCGCTTGGCGAAGCCTCAGACCTGAGTATCTTTTACCACTACTACCGTCTTGATGAGGATGCGACATCTCTGCGCCAAAGCTCGGTACGCGCGGCTCTCAACGGTACCGACAAAGACATTGGTCAAGAGATTGATGTTGTTTACAACCTTGATGTCACCAAGGCCTTTGATCTAGATGCCAACGGCCCATTTGAAAAAGTAAAACTCCGTGCATCGGCTGGTGTTTTCAATGCCGGTGAAGCATACGGTGCCACCGAGGACGAAAATTCGGCCCGCGTATTCACGGAACTGGTTTTCACTTTCTAATCCAACTTATTCCCGTCATAAAGTCGGGCTATAGGTATGACCATGATATTGATACGCCTTCTGGCAGTCCTCATGGTTTTCGCTTTACCGCAGCAGGCTTTTGCGGCGCAACTGCAAATGCCTTATGCGCGCCCAGCTTTTGCTGGCGCAACAATCTCGGAAAAAAAGTTTGTTTGCCCTCCTGTTCCATCAAAAGGGACGCCTGACCTCGTCCTGACAGGCATCTACGATAAAAACGATCCTGAAAAGGATGACGCAAACGCTAGCAATAAGGCCCAATACCGCAAAGAAACACGGGCCATGGCGCAGTTTGAAAACAAACTGCTTGCTTTGACCAATGCCTATTATGTGGCTCAGCCAAATACGGCAGCCCCAAAGGCCCGATGTGCCCTTGCCTGGATGCATGAGTGGGCATCCAAAAATGCGATGCTTGGCACCGTCAACTATGTCGGTATTTCCGTGAGACACTGGACTCTGGCCTCACTTTCATCGGCCTATGGGCAAATTCGTGATGAAGAAAGCCTGAATGCCGAGGAGAACATCAAGGTTAGAGCATGGCTAAGGGCTCTTGCCTATGCAGTTATTGCCGATTACGACGCGCCCAAAAACAAGCGTGAGAACAACCTTGCCTACTGGGCGGCTTGGTCCGTAACCATGACCGGGATCGCTCTTAATGATTATAATCTCTACCAATGGGGTATGAAGCGGGGCATGAACGCCATTGGCGATATTGCTGCCGACGGCACCCTCCCCCTTGAGATGGAACGCGGATCAAAAGCGCTTTTATACCACCAGTTTGCGTTAACTCCGCTTCTGATGCTGGCCGAGGCTGGCGTTGCCAACGGCTTCAATATGTACGACCTCAATAACGGATATCTGCACAGGCTTGCAAAGCGCGTGCTCGTGGGGATTGAGACACCCGCTTTCTTTCAAAGCCGTACGGGATACGAACAGGACAGCACAGAAACCCTGAGCGCTGGACACATGGCCTGGATCGCGGTTTACCACGCACGCTACCCTAGCTACCGGACGCGCGTATTGATTTCGCGGTATCAGCCCCTGATATCCCGCCGGCTTGGCGGAGATATGACGCTACTGTTTGGCCGCGGAAGTTGATTTTTTATCTGTGTTTTTCTTTTTCGAGCTAGTCTGCGCTTTGGACGGAATCAGCGATGCGGGAAGTTTGCAAATTCTGGCATCAACCGTTTTGCCTATGGCTTCTTCCGGCATTTGTAGGGTTACGCCCTGTAAGTTACCAGCCTTCGTGTCCTTAAGAAGCATGTAGAATAACCCGTCAGCCGGATACCGTGGCGAACGGTTAATCCTGTATGTTTCGTCCCAATTTTTATACTTAAAGGTCAAAGTTACGGGCTTTTTGATCGGCTCCGAAAATCTGAAAGTCAGGTAGTTACCACTGCCTGCAATTTTTTTACCGCCTATGTCCTTTAGAACGGCAATGCTAGGTGCATCTACTTTGATGCCCTTGGCTTCCGCCACGGGGCTCGTGCTACATTCGCCGACAATGGCAGGGATTGCCTGCCTGTAAATGCGGGAATGCCAGACATCCATGTCGTAATAGCCAGGTACTTCCCAAATGACTACTTTGGGTTTGTGGTCGCGAAACTCATCGGAGTTGAGGTAGGCCAACAATGGCGTATCGATACCGGCGCCTACAATTGATACGTTATAGACATCGGTCTGCAAAGCCTCCTTCAGGAAGCCTTCAAAATTGGCAACGGATGGATCGGCGGAACTGTTGCTGGTGCCAACCAGCACCACTTCAGGGAATTTTTTTTCGTCAAAAAGGGCAGCTTCGTTTGATGCTTTTTCCGCCAAAAAAGTTTCAAATTTGTTGGTTTTTTCGGCCATGAGAAAAAGCTTGCAGATAGGCTGCAGGATTTCGGCGAAGGGGCCCGAATAATCATAAACCCCCATATCCTTGGTCATATACGGAGTTTTTGTAAGCGTTGCGTAAACCGGTTTTGTTTTAATGAACGAAGCCACGCGTTCGGCCGCCAGCTTCGCGCCATCAGGGTTCCAGTGGTGATCGCGTTTATAAAAATATGGCTTGCCAGTATCGAGATCATGAAAGCCGATGACATTCATGCCGGCGCCTCCAAGTGTTTTCAGCATATCGTGATAACCTGCCTGTGCGGCATCGCGTTTCTTTTGGAAGGCGATACTTTCAGGATCATTACCAGTCGCGTGCTCGCCGTTGGCAAGTCCGCGCGTCGGAGGTATAAGGTAAATGAATTCAATACCCTGCGCCGCAAATGCATCGTGCAGGCGCTTCATGTACTTCAGTGTTTGAGGTACCATTGTGAAATCGGTCCGGAAGTCCGTGATTGTCCTGAACACCCAACCGTCATCACCCGCTACGATTTTCTTGTAAAAGGCCATACCCTTGGTTTTGTATGTATCCTCATTTTGCATGGCGGCGCATACGGTTTCACGGACAAGCTGCTCTTCTGTCCGTTGAACCGGCACTGTGGGATCCACGGCGTTGACTTGTTGCGCGTTCAGAGTGCCTACCGTAAAGGTAGCCAAAAATAGTATAAGTGCTAGTACGTTTTTCATGATCTATCCTATTCCAATGCGCAAATACGTGCCGATACGCTTGTTGCATCTTCACCCGGGCGCAGTTTTAAAACAACACTTTCAATGGCACCACGGCTATTACCATTCTGAATAATTTGTAAAAATGCATCGGTTGGGGTGGGGTACCTGGCATCCCTTGCCAGCTTACCCATGGACCTACGGTTGCCCGACCAGTATTCAACGACAAAAGGCTTTTTTGGGGCTTTCGAGAATTCAAGGCGGATGAACTGTTTTTCATCGGCTATATTTTTAGCGCCAAGACCGTTCAGAAGCTCGGTCTCACCACTTTTGGCATCGACAACTGCAACTTCGGCCAGTGCCTTGCCTTTGCAATCACCTGCTACAGCAGGAATGGCCTGTAAAAGCACAGGGCCCACGACTTTATTGAGGTCGTAATATCCCGGGACTTCCCACACAAGAATTTTTGCGGGTGCTTTCTTAAACTGTGCTGAATTGAGATAGGAAAGAAGGCTTGAATCGACGCCGGCGCCAGCAATTGCGAGATTTTCGACATCGAGGGATAGCGCCTCTTTTAAGAATCCGTCGAAATTGGAGACATTGGGGGTTGGAGCGCTATTGCTGGTGCCCACCAAAACAACCGGTGGTTCGGTGTTATCGCCAAACAAATCGGCTTCTCCTGATTTTTGTTCTGCTGGCTCCGTCTTGAATTTTGGTGCTTTTTCAGCAGGTGGGCGCTTTTTGCAGACCGTCATAAACGCTTTTACGTAGGCACCCTTATAGTCTTCCTTGCCAATTTCTTTGGTTACAAAACTGGTTTTAGGCAGCGAGGCGTACGCCGGAAGGGTTTTTACAAACTCAGCCAATTTTTTAGCTGATGCCTTGGCGCCATCTGGGCTCCAATGGTGGTCGCGCCTATAGAAGAAAGCTTTTCCCTCAGGGTAGTCGGTCACGCCCACAGCGTTAATACCAGCCGTTTTTAAGGATGCGATCGCAGCCGTATAGTTCTGCTTGGCGAGCACTGGGGTGAAGCCGTATTTTTTGATTGCTTCCTCACTCAAAAATTCTCCATTTACGGCGCCGCCCTGTGTCGGGGGCAGGAGGATTACAAAGTCAGTCCCCTTTGTTTTCAAGCGATCCTGAAGCTGCTTTAGGAGTGCGATCGTTTTTTCTTCGACGGCAAAATCTGTTTTTGAGGCCACGGTTGTTCTAAACAACCAATCATCTTTGCCGCGCACGAGCATTTTATAATTGACGAGCCATTTAGCGTAAGACGCTTCATTGGCCAGTGCGGGGCAGTAGGCTTTATCCAAAGCAGCTTTCTCGCTTGCCTGAGCTGCCAATGCGCACACGCAAAGCGAGAATCCGAGCAATAGTATTCTGAATAGCTTCATGGGGCCTGACCCTACCAAGTTCGGCCTCAATCTTCCATTTTTATTTTGTCAAAAAAGTGACTGATTTTATTATATAAATCGGGCTTTGAGCGGCATGGACGGGCTTGCGTTATCACGCAGCAGGCTTGAGACGGTCACTGACGCCTCCTCATCGTAAATATAGTTGAGGGTCTGCGTGCCGCCCGTTGGGGCAGAGGCAAGTGTCAGCGTTACAACGGTTGCGCTTGTCCTCACGGCTGCGGTCACTGCGATCTCGGTCAAACCGTCAAAGAAGTGGAAACCCTGAATGCCCGTGGTGGGTGTAAAGTCGGTACCGCCATCGTGTGCGATTGTAACGGTGACTGTTGTGCCGCTGCGGGTCCATCCCGTCATTAACGGGCCTTCGACGCCGCCAAGCGTTGCGCCAAAAAGATTTGCCATCTTGCGGGCGTTTCTTTCGGCAATCGCCACAAATCCTGCATCATCCGGGTGGACTTCGTCGAACAGGGTCGTATCGTATGTCTCGGAGCCGCGATGGACATAAGCCAGTTCGTCGATCAGTTCCTCCTGCACGTCCCTTACTACTTGCACAGCGCCGTTGAATTCAAACCCGGTCCGGCGACCGATTTTTTGAAGGACAATCGGAATATCACCAAAGCTGTTCCGAATATCGGTAAAGATGGCCTGCATCGCGTTTTTATACTGCGCGCGTGTTGTGAGGCTGTTTTTGATACCGCCGCTATCGGTTTCGCCCAATTCAAACAGCACGGCCGTCGGTGTGATGCCTGCGTTCGTGATGTTGCTATAGAAGGTGTTGAGTGCGGGGCCTCTTGCGCTGTTGGCCAGATGCCACCAGTAATTGGCACCATCCGTCGTGTTGGTGGACGCGCTTCCACCCGTGGCTCCGTCTACAAACGTTACAACCTTGCGCGGATGGGCCAAGCCCAGCACTTCCCTGAATTTCTGTTTACCGGCTTCTGATCCGCTTTGGTTGCTGTTGAAAAAGCCCCGCACAAGCGACTGACCGCCGCCTATCACGGCTATATCGCTCGTTTCATGCAGCCTTGCACCCAGCGTCGCTGGTGTTTTTGATTGTGCGCCTATCACGACCTTCGTCACGTGGCCAAAAAACGGATCCGCACCGGCCGTGCGCGAGCCAATATTGAGTGTTGTCATTCCGGTTGGATTTGAGGCGTAGGTTTTTGTATTGGCTTTGCCGCCAGAAAGCATGATGGATTGCCCCGCCTGCCATGTGATACCGGCGCTGTTCATGATGGCTGCAATATGTGCATCGTTGTTTGAGTTGGCATTTTGTGTGGCCGCCCCTGCCCTGACATAGGCACCCAAATCGTTGCTTGTGGTATTGAGGCGAAAGCCGATCGTGTTGTCCGAGTTGCTGCCGTTATCGGCCACCAAAAGATATTGGTAGGTTGACGGCATAAAACCACGCGGGCGATAACGTATGCCAAAATAGCCTTGCGCATTGTTAAACCATGTTTTACCGGAGAGGGCATAGGTTACCCTATCGGTCGATCTTGTCGCGGCCGCACCGTTTATAATGATTTCGGATGTTGCGAACGGCATTTCTTCAAGTTGATTGAGGATAAACCAGATAACCTTGCCGGCATTGGCGCGGATGCGCATTTGGACCGCCGTGATGTTTGGCGTTTCGTTGGCAAGAACGTAACGCTGGTAAGGCAGCCCGCCTGTCATGTTAAGGGTGTTCGCGCCCGTGCCTGACCGTGTGAGGGCGCCTATCGTGCCGCTGTTGCCACGCACCCAGACGCTGAATGTATGTGGATTTGTGTTGCCCGTTTGTCCGCCTATATCGACATAGGCCGTACCTGTGCCGGCACTGTTATCCAGCTTAAATACCATGCCGTTTGTGCACAGCGCATCCAGCTTTGCCGTGGCAAGGGCCGCCGTATCATCGACCACTGACAATGTTGATGCCGCGTCACCGCCTTTTGTGATGTTTGTTGTGGCTGTCGGATTAACGTTTGTGTTGGTACATTTATTTGTGACGGATCCTTCGATCAGTATGCCGAGTGCATTGCCGAGTGCATCGTGGTCAAAGCGCGGGCTACCGGATGCGACAGCCTCCAGTTTACCTGAAGCATTGCGCCTTGTTGCCACGCTATCGGCCCGTGTATACGTGACGCCTGTTGGCAAAGACGCCAGAAACGTGAGTGTTTCGTCAAGCTGAGGACCGCCTGATACAACATTGCCTCTCTTTTGGGGTGACATACCGCGACCAAGGTTAATGAGCATCTTTTTCTCCGTTGAATGCAAAAAGCCCGCCTTTTAAGTGGCGGGCTTTAAACGCAATTGTGGTGTTTGTGACTATATTCCTAACAGGGTTTTACGACCCTGTCAATCAGAATTGGAAATACAGAAACGGCGAATAGCTCTGGAATGACAGTTTGAGCACCGACAGGATAAACAGTGCGATCATGATCATGTGGGGTACAAACCCATGTAAGTCGCGAATTTTTGATCCCATACGTTTTTCAGCGTACGGTACTGTGAAAATTATCAGAAGGCCCCCGACTAGAGCCAATACAGGCATCCCCGCCAGCTGCCATGAGAAGGCGTCGCTAATGCCCAGACCATTTACGCCGAACATGCCCTCATACATACCGAGCGCTTTTTCAACGCTCGTTGCACGGAACATGACCCAGCCCATGATTACAAGGAAGAACGTAAACACAGTCGCGGCCACGCGCTTTGCCCTTGATGCCGTTGCATGCTCGTCCGGCTTCATGTTGAGTGCTTTTTCAATGGCAAGCCATGCGCCGTGCCATGCGCCCCAGATGACAAACGTCCAGTTGGCGCCATGCCACAGGCCGCCCAGCAACATCGTTAGGAAAAGATTGATATAGGTCCGTACCTTGCCCTTGCGGTTGCCTCCGAGTGGTATGTAAAGGTAATCGCGCAGCCATGTCGAAAGGCTGATGTGCCAGCGGCGCCAGAACTCGGTGATGGAGCGCGAGATATAAGGCGCATCGAAGTTTTCAGGGAATCTGAAACCCATCATCATGGCAATACCGATGGCCATATCGCTATACGCGGTAAAATCAAAATACAGCTGTACCGTGTATGCCAGCGCACCGATCCAGGCATCTGCCGCAGTCGGGTTTGGAAGGGCAAAAGAGGCATCGGCCAGTACCGCCACGGTATCGGCAATGATGATCTTTTTTGCAAAACCCAACATGAAGCGGTACGCGCCGCGTGAAAACAGATCAAGTGAATGCGTACGCTCGACAAACTGGCTTGCTAGGTCTTTGTAGCGAAGCACCGGGCCCGCAATGAGCTGCGGGAAAAGTGATGTATATGCCGCAAAATCCATAAAGTTGTTCGCTGGAGGTGCATCCTTGCGATAGACGTCGATGATAAAGCTGATCGATTGGAAAACATGGAATGAAATGCCAATTGGTAGAATGATATGCATGGCTTCAAACGGCCCTACCCCCATCTGCTCCAGCAAGATGTTCATGCTATCAACGCCAAAGTTGAAATACTTAAACAGCCCCAGCGCCAAAAGATTACAGACAACGCCAAACTGCAGCCATTGGCGAGACCGAACGGTCCAGTTATTGGCCACGATTCTAACTGCAACCCAGTGGTTTAAGAGCGTAATACCAAAGATGAGAGCCAGGAAGTCAACGCGCCACCACGCGTAAAAAATAAGGCTACCTATGAGGATAACAAAAGATTTGTGCCGGAACGGCACAAGATAATAGATCGCCAGAAACAGCGGCAAAAAACAAAACAAAAATATGTTTGAAGAAAAAACCATTTATCCCGCCGTTTCAGTCAACAAAAAAGCCGGCCTGATTTCTCAGGCCGGCACTATATGCGTATCAACGCGTTGTATTGGTGATGCTGCGGGCCCAGACCACTTTTGAGTCTGGAAGCAGCACAGCGCTGTACGACATGCCGCGCTCAAGCGACTGCTCGCCGACATCGGCCAGTTTTGTCTCGCCTTTGTATACCGTGAAAGCCACTTTTACAGGATTGATCTGGCGCGATCCAACTTTGCCTTTTTCGGTTGCGGCGATCACTTCTACTTTGCCATCTACCGTTTTAAGCGTAACTGCCTCATCGGAAGCAATGTTGTAGAAAAGAACCTGCGATTTTGCGCGGTTGTCGTTGGCAGGGTCTTCAATGACCTGCAATGTTTCGCCACCCGTCCAGACCACAGTGTAGAACTTGCCTGAAACCGTGTCCTGTGAAAGCTTGATGTCGCCAAAACCGATTTCCGTTTTGCCCTCAGGAGCTACGAAATACGGGGTTACATCGCCGGGCTTTGCATACTCGCTCGATTTGCCGTTCGCGCCCACAGGCTTTGATGCCGTGTCAGAGGATGCGTTGATGTAGCGGATAAAAACCGAACCTTCAGGCGGAAGCGGGTCATAAAGACCTGCATCGGGGCCCGCTGCAAGTGCAGGTACGGCCAAAAGCGCTACGATGAACGCTTGCAGAAAGCCAAGAACTGATTTTTTCATCTTCAACCTCATTTTGTCTGTTGGTTACTTTATCCTACTGAAAATCATGGTTTCTTTATGGAGAATTAAGGGATTTTGCAAATTTTGGCGTCCACTTTGAGATCCTTACGGTCCTCCGAGGACACTTCAATATTCACTTCATCCAGGTTTTTCTTACCGTTTTTAAGCGCGAGATAGAACTCGCCGTCAGCCTTGTAGCGTGCCGAACGTGAGATTTTTGTACGGTCACGGTCTTTCGGGAAGCGGAAGTCGACCATGAACGGCTTTTTGACCGGCTTCGAGAAATTGAGGTACAGGTAATATTTATTGCCTGTCATAGCCTCATCTTCTAGACCTTCAAAAAGCTGGGTCGTCTCGTCATCAACTTTGACGCCTTTTACATCTGCTATCGCATCCTTGCCGCAGTCGCCATACAGGCCGGGGATGGCCTGGCGAAACAGGCCCTGATGCTTATTGAGGTTATAATAACCAGGAACTTCCCAGACGATCAGTTTGGCTTTCTGGGCTTTTTTATGGTCGCTGTTCAGGTACGAAATCATAGCCGTATCAATACCACCGCCGGATACTGCCATATTCAGGATATCTGCCGAGAGTGCCTCTTTCAGGAAACCTTCGAAGTTTGAAAATGATGGCTCCCAAGTACTGTTCGAGGTGCCCATCAGAACCACTTCCGGCTCCGGAACGTCGCCAAACAGATCGCCTTCGGCCTGCGCTTTTTCGGCGCGCTCGGTCATAAAAATATCAATACGCTCAGGGGGCTGCTTTGTATTGCAGACCTTTGCAAAGACTTTATCTGTCGTGCCGAAAAAGTCGTATGGCTCTTTTTTCGTTGTTTTGAATGTTGTTTTCTTCAGCTCGCCGTAGACAGGCATTTTTTTGACATACTCTGCCACTGCTTCTGCCGTTCTTTTGGCACCGGCTGCGTTCCAGTGGTGGTCGCGCTTATAGAAAAATGGTGTGCCCTCTGCAGGGCGCGGTACGCTTACAACATTAATGCCTGAACTGCGCATTTTCTCGATTGTCGCAAAGTAATCATCCCAAACGCTATCGACATCGGTAAAGCCATAGGCTTTCTTGTCATCCTGGTTGATGTTTGCATGGTGTATCATGCCTCGTGTGGGCACATAAACCATTACAAATTCAATCCCTTTTTGTTTGAGGGTCTCTTGCCAGTCAGCGATCATTTTGATGGCGGTGTCGTTTATATCGAGGTGCGTTTGAAGGTCGTTGCCGGTACGGAAAATCCAGCCGTCATCGCCTGCCAGAAGCTTGCGGTATGAGTCGTAACGGCCATCGTAGGTTTTATCCTCTGAGAGAGCCGGGCAGAAAATCGGGCGTATATCTTCTTTTGCCGGTACGGCTACCGTTGTTGCTGCTGAAGGCGCCTGCGCAAAGGAGGGCATTACCGCTGCAACCATCGCAGATGCCAAAAAGAGAGATAGCTGGCTTAGGGTACGTATTTTCATGATCTTACTTGTCTCCGTTAAGTTCCAAATCATATTTCACGGGCAAAAAGCGTTCGGGAATTTCCCACACTAAAAGCTTTGGCGGTGTCTTTTTAAAGGCGGCATCTTGGAGATATTGCTTCATTGTCTCAAAGGGGCCTTTGCCTTCATCGGCTGCATTCAGCACTTCGGTACCAAATACCTCTTTCAGAAATCCCGCAAAACCCCATTTCGTGTTGGCGCTGTAGCTTGTGCCGACTAGGGTAATCGGTATCTCCGAATCTCCAAAGAGATCATCAGTCGCGCTGCCACCCGCGGTCATGGGGGCCTCTACAGACACTTCTTTGATGCTGTCTCTTTCTAAGCCAAAATCTTCTGCCGACCTGCCAAGAGGCACATAGCGCATGAGATCGCCGTCATGTGGGAAAATCTCGCCGAAATCAACTACATAATTGGTTTTCTTCTCTATAAGGCCTGGGTATGCTTCGTTTGCGGCATTGGCTACAAGCCGCGCCGCCATGCGTGCGCCGGCCAAGGACCAGTGCGTGTCCGTTTTAAGAAATAATTTGTAATCCTCGTTTTTCTTTTCGTTCATCAGCCAGAGTATGTCGGTGACCGGTATTTTTGCTTCTTTCATCTCTTTTCTGAAGATGTTGTAGTTATTCTCGTTGTAGGCGGGGTATTTGTAACGGCCTAGTTTGTCCTGATAAACCCTTGCCTTTGCAGGAATAAGCGCAATAACGAGTTTGACGCCGTGGGCATTCAAAATGCCATTTACTTCTTTTACAAAGTCGACCTTGGTCATTAGCTGTTTACGAGCCCCGGGATACTGCATGAACTCTTCATTGGTAAACAGCCAGCCATCATCCCCAATCAAAACGCCGGGTTTTCCATCCTTAAAGACCGCATAGTTGATCAGGCCCCAAAAATGTGTGCCCTGTTCTTTAACGGGAACGGCCTCATCCAGCTTTCTTTCGAATGCCAGCGACCAGCGGCCTTCTATGACGTTCCAGAAGCGCGGCTGCTCGATTTTATCGCGAATTGACCAAATGGAGCCCATCGCCATTAAAAAGGTGCTCGCGAGGAACACGATCATAAAGAGAGCTGCGTACACACTTTTATTTTCCATGCTTCTTATGCCTGCCTTAATTTCTTCATGCGATTGGTAGATAGTTAATTTAGTTGGGGCAATAAATCATTTTTTCGTTGCATTGCAATAGATATTTTTTTACATATAGCATCAAATCAGGCATAAATGTTGTTTTTTACAGAAGAAAGATAGGGAAACCAATGAAGATCAGCGTATTCGGTATCGGTTATGTGGGGGCAGTTGCTGCCGCGTGTCTCGTTGAGACAGGGCATGAGGTGATAGCCTGCGATACCTCGGAGGTTAAGGTCAAATGCATACAGGAAGGACGCTCACCTATCGTTGAAAAGGACCTGCCTGAACTTATTGCCAAAGCTGTCAAAGCAGGCAAGCTGACCGCAACAACCGACTACGTTCGGGCCATCCAGGAAACCGATATGTCGCTCATCTGCGTCGGGACCCCTAGCCGCAAGGACGGATCTCTCAATCTTGATTACGTTGTAGCCCTTTGCGAACAGATTGGCTCTGTCATCAAAAACAAGCCCGGCTTCCATATCGTCGTTAACCGTTCGACTGTCGTGCCCGGTACCATCATGAACGTGATCAGACCGGCGATTGAAAAGACATCGGGCAAAAAAGCTGGCGTTGATTTCGGCCTCGGCAACAACCCAGAATTCCTGCGCGAGAGCACGGCTGTTGAAG
Source organism: Pseudomonadota bacterium (assembly GCA_009926935.1). Lineage (GTDB taxonomy): Bacteria > Pseudomonadota > Alphaproteobacteria > Micavibrionales > UBA1664 > UBA6145. Next base: position 48,708 of record RFNZ01000001.1, read on the forward strand.
ACTATTTTAAACCAACGCAAATCGTCGTTGGCGCCACTGACCAAAAAGCCGCGGACGCCATTATGTCGATTTACGACGGCATTGAGGCCACACGCGTTATATGCGATGTAACGGTGCCGAAGGCGTTAAGTACGTCAGTAACGCCTGGCGCGCCAACAAGGTTACGTTCGGTAACGAGATGGGTAACATCCTCAAAGAACACGGCGTTGATAGCCACAAGGTCATGAATATTTTCTTCAATGACAAAATCAACCTCGGTAAGCAGTTCCTCCTGCCCGGCTTTGCTTTTGGCGGTTCATGCCTGCCTAAGGATGTACGCGCCATCCGCGCTTCAGCCAACGACAAGGGCCTCAAGACGCCTTTGTTCGACAGCCTTTTGACTGCCAATGAACTGCAAATCCAGCGCGGTCTTAAGCTTGTCAAAGAAACGGGCCGTAAAAAAATCGGACTTCTCGGGATCAGCTTTAAGGCTGGTACAGACGATCTGCGCGAGAGCCCGCTTGTTGCACTGGCCAATATGATCCTTGATGCGGGCCTCGAACTTACCATCTATGACCCATGCGTCTATGAAGCGACACAGTTTGAAGGCGCCAACCAGAAATACATCAAGGAAGAAATTCCACACATTCATAAGTGCCTTGTTGCCACTGCCGATGAGCTTCTTTCAAAGGCAGAGGTGTTTGTTATTGGCAACGGTACAAAAGAGTTTGCCCAAATTCTTGCCAAAGCCGATGCCACCAAGCCGATTATTGATCTTGTCCGCCTCAATGCGACCGAGATCGAGAACCGCGCATCTTACGCAGGGATCTGCTGGTAATGGAACTGATCAGAAAAACGCTTTTGTCACTGCCATTACTGCCTGCTCCTGCGGGTTGGATCGGCTTTGCATTGTATACGCTGGCACTTGCGTTTTTCTGGTATGCCCTGCCGCCTTTACAGCTGGATGATCCCGCACAGGTTGCTGTCGTAACCGTTGGTGCGCTTGCCATGTGGCGTTATGGCTGGGGCTTGCTCAACTTTCTGCGTTCGGTCTTTTACAACAAAGTTGTTTTCCCAAGATGGCGCGCCAAGGTAGAAGCCCATACGGAAGAACTCCTTCCATCCAAAATCTATCTCCTTATTACGACCTATCGCGTTAAGGCCGAGACCTCGCTTCAAACCATCCATGCCGCGGTTGTGGAGGCCATTGCCTGCGGTGTGCCGGTTACGATCGTGGCTTCGATTGTCGAGTATGCGGACGAGCTGCTTTACAAAAAAATATTCACCGACCTCAATCCGCCAGCTCACATCGTGCTTAAAATCGTGCGTATTCCCGGAACAGGAAAACGCGATGCCTTGGCGCAAGGGTTTAAAAGTATTTCCCGCGATAACCCTCCTGCTGATTCCGTAGTTGCCGTTATTGACGGCGATTCAATGCTTACGCCGGGTACGCTTCGTAAATGCACGCCTTTCTTTGCCCTGCACCCAGAACTTGGCGCGCTTACGACCGATGAAATATGCAGCATGCCTACGGGCTCCATGCTCATGCAGGAGTGGTTCGGCCTGCGTTTTGCACAGCGGCATATACAAATGTCATCGCTTTCTCTTTCCCGTCGCGTTCTTACGCTCACTGGGCGTATGTCGATGTTTAGGTCTGATGTTATTGTTCATCCCGATTTTATTGACCATGTCACCAATGACTTTCTGGATCACTGGCGACTTGGTCGTTTTCGCTTTCTGACGGGTGATGACAAATCGAGCCTCTACTGGGTTTTGAAGCAGGGCCTTCAGCAGATTTACGTGCCTGATGTACGGATCGTTACAATGGAAGAGCCCGTGACAGGCAATTTCTTTGTCGACTCCACAAAGCTGATGTTCCGCTGGTTTGGAAACCAGTTGCGCACAAATGCCCGTATTGTCGCTCTTGGCCCCAACCGCATGCCTTTCTTTGTATGGTGGTCTGCCATTGACCAGCGCTTATCCATGTGGACAACTTTAGCTGGGCCTACGTTTGCAACCATGATTGGCTTGCAGGCAGGTATCCTGCCTGTACTCTACTATATTGCATGGGTTGGTTTTACGCGGTGGATCCTCAGTGTTACTCTGCTGGCATCCCGCCCTCGCGTAAGCTGGCTTTACCCGTTTCTGCTTTATTACAGCCAGGTATATGGCTCCATCATGAAAACCTATGTCATGTTCAGGCTCGATCGCCAGTCGTGGACCCGCCAGAAAACAAAACTCAACCGTGGACTCAGTTTCTGGCAAGAGGCGTGGGTCAACTACTCGTCCACCTTTGTACATGCAGTCGCACTCATCTCTTTCATTGCCGCCATTGGCTGGTTTACCCACACGCTGGGCCTGCCTCAAGCCGCTTTTTGCGAAGTGTTTGGCTGCTCAATCCGTCTTTTCTTTTAGACTTCGAGAGTCCTTAAAAGATCCGGTGCCAGTACGCCTTCGAACAAGGCGACGGTCCGGGCAGCATCCACACCGCCCGAACCGTCCCTGTCGAACAACAAAGCCGTGGACCCACTCTGTTGCTTCAACTGCAGGAACCCGCCCGACATTGCGCTATCGGTGGTGAGGGCACCGAGACCATTGGCATCAAAAAGTGCCGTTAGGTCTAATGTATCGGCGGTTTCCAGCATCGTTGAAAATCCACGGACGGTGTCGCCAAACTGCGATACGTCCGTATAAAAAAGCGTTTCGATTGTTTCGTCCATGACATGCAAATTCTGCCCTTTGCCACCTGAGACATGCGAACCGTCATCGAAAACGAAATTATCGGCTGTAAATTTTGCTACTGTCGTGTTCTTGAAGAACAGTGTCTCGGTAGAAGAGAGCTGTAGTTTTACATCCTTGCTGCTTTGAACCAGCTTCAGGTCTGCAAACGATTTTACCGTATCGTAGCCAACAAGCTTGATGACATCTCCGCCTGCACCGCCCTGGAAATCATAGATACGGTCGTTGGCATCTCCTTTTTCCATGACGAAAGTATCGCGCCCGAGGCCACCCCAGAGAAGGTCCTTGCCTGCACCGCCTATAATGGTGTCATTGCCGTCGCCTCCACTAATCGTATCGGCACCATTACCGCCAATAAGCAAGTCGTTACCGCCCATGCCGTAGAGTTTCGAACCACCGTCTTTACCCTGCAAAATATCGTTCTTTGAACCGCCCTGCGCAAAGCCGAACAGCGTTGTATTGAGGTCGATATTGGTCGATGCGTGGGATGTGCCACCAGGGCTTACCAATGACCAGCTTTCAAGGCCATCTTTATATACGGCGCGGTCCACGATCACGAAATTCCCGTAGTCATCAGAGCCATGATAGTTGATGTCGCGATTGGTCATGGCGACATGAACCGTGTTTCCAATTTCTGCATTCCAGCTTGAAAAGAGCACGGCGTGGCGGACATCTGTGATCGTCAGGTTTTGGTAGGTGCTATGCGTGCTGCCTGCGATGTGAATGCCATAGCCATTTGCATCGTCCTTGTTGTGTGCGCCCTGCACCGTGAGTCCGTTAACGTTAGCCTCCAGTGCATTGCGCATTTCAAGTGCGGTCGATGCGGCGTTGATCACCTTCAAGTTGCTGATCTGCGCGCCCGTTGTGTAATTCATCACAACGGCATCTGCACCGTTGAAGACTGCTTTGGTGTTCGTAAAATTATTGGCATCCGGCGTACCTAAATTGTATGTGACCGTAAGATCGCGCAGTGCCACATCATCGAGCATGTTTAGGCGTTCAACCTTAGTTTCAAGACCGGCTGCCATATCGTAAGCAACGGCATGTTTGAGGGTTACCGTGTTGCCTTCGATTTTTACGATTTGCGACATGCTTTCGCGCAAGGGGTTCTCTTTAAGGGCCGGGTCGCCGATGATGTTCGGGTGGTTAGCTTTCAGAAAAGCCAAGTCGTTGCTTTGCGAAACGCGGATGACATCGCCCACTTTCAGGCCGGTTGCGTTTTGAACCGTTATGGTATGGCTGCCGCGGCTGACATCAACGCTTAGAGTTGAAGCATAGCTTCTATCAACTCCGCCCTGAAACGAGATACCTTCCTTGCCTACGCTGTCGGCGAGCATGATTGTTGTCTTGCCTGTTGCGTCGCCGCGCAGGGTTATGCCATCGCGCTTGACTGAAAGGGTCTGGGTTATCGTGTGGGTTCCGGCTGCAAACTGGATGGTGGCACCGTAAGAAGCCGTGTTGATAATGGCTTGAATTTCTGCCGTCGTGGCGCCCGTTGAGACCTTGTAGAGATTGGTCAGGGAGTCAAAAGTAATCTTATTGCCAACCGTGAGGCTGGCAGCCAAATTCGTCATCATGTGAAACACCCACTCTGTAAGTTTTTTATGCGGCTTTGTGCCGTCGTCTATATTATGGTAAATTTTTGTTAGGGGAGTCCTAAGAATTCCACAAATTTTAGATGAGTTTTCGGAGAAATAATGGAATCAAAATGGCTGTTTTCAGCCATTTTTGCTGATGAGAGCTTTCAATCATCAGACTCTCATTAAAAAAAATGAAAAATATTTTAGACGTCGATCATATTTTGCGTGACCGTGGTTGCCAAGACGTCATCAAGGATCGCAACTGTTTTGGACGCAAATGCATTGCCGGCAGAGCCATCTTTATCGAAGGCCAGTACGGTATCCGCCCCTGACTGGCTGAGCTTCAAAATACCTTTGGCAAAAGCGGTTGCGGTTGTTTCAGCGCCGAGGCCGTTGGCATCAAACAGGGCTGTCAGATTAATTTTATCTTCCTGGCCCAGAAGCGTTGAAAAATCGGTAATGGTATCGCCGAACTGCGTATCGCTTGTATAGGCAAACACATCTTTGCCGCCACCGCCCGCGATTGTGTTTGCACCCGTGCCAGAGACAATGGTTTCAACGCCCGCACTGCCCGTAAATTTTGATGTGGCATCCGCAAGAACGTATTTTTGAGCTACCAGTGAAGCACCTTCCAAAACAACATCCATATTCTGGCCGATTGTAAGGGTTTTAGTGCGTGTGAGGGCCGATACATTGAGCGTCAGGTCTGTATCCGGCGCGTCCCCTTGCAGCCTTGTCAGGGCCTGCATCAGGCTATCCGTCAGGGCCATTTTATTGTTGTCGCCGCCAAATAGAATGGTTTCAAATCCGCGCACGTTGCGCATATCAAGGAGGCTATAATCGACCGTCGTTTGCAAATGCAGGAGGTCATTGCCTATGCCGCCATCAAGTCGCAGGGCCGAAGATAAAAAATCGCCCATGATTTTAAATGTGTCATCGCCCGCGCCGCCCGTCACCGAACCGCGCGCCATGCTGCCTATGTTGAACGTATCATCCCCGCCGCGGCCATTGATTTTGCCTGTGGCCTGGCTATCGAGCCAGATGGTGTTATCGACGCCTTCACGTAAACCCACCGTGCCACTACCACGTATAAACACCTGCGATGCCGCATTGAGAGCAGAGACATCGAGCGACGCGATCGAGCGCGAGCCGATACTGATCAGCAAGTCGCCAGTGTCGGTCGTATTCATGAATCCTTGCGTGATGACAATGCTGTTTGCGGTTGCCTGTGATGTATCCAGTACATCAATCCCGCGTGTATGTTCTAGCGTGGCTGTATCAAGGCTAAAGGTACTTTTTTCGATGCGGAGAGTATCAGTGCCAGCACCAAGGCGAATGACATCGCTTGCGCTGATGCCGGTAACCCATGCCCGTACAATATCGTTAGCGCTGCCGCCTTGTACAACATCATCGTCTGTTGTGAGTGTGGCATCGAGTACTTTTGCTACTGTAGCTGGCGTTAGAACCACATTAGCGGCCGTCAAATTTGTGGCCGTAAAATTTTTGAGAATGAATTTATCGGTCAGCTTGGCGGAAGCCAGAAGACGCACTTCCGTATCGGTGCCCACCTGCCTTACGACGAGATCCGAAAAACTGTTCACGTAAAAGCCGTTCAGGGCCAGCTTATCGATGGTTTGAAAATCGGTGATCGTATCGATGCCGTCGCCTGCATTCAGGATGAATCGGTCAGCACCCGCCATGCCTGTTAATACATCATTCCCGATACCGCCACCCAGGGTATCCGCGCCATTACCGCCTATCAGCCTGTCGTTGCCGCCCATGCCGTAAAGTTCGGATCCGCCATTGCGGCCAAACAATATTTCATCGCGGAAGCCGCCCTGCGCGAAACCAAACAGATTCACGTTCTTGGAAATATCCGTAGCCGGATGGTTTTGACCGCCAGGGCCAACGAGCGCCCAGCTAATGCCATTCCCCGGTTCGCGGTAGACAGCACGGTCAACATAGACAATGTTGTTATAATCATCCGAACCATGATAGTTGATGCCACGATTTGTGAAATCAACCTGTACGTAGTTATTCACTTCTGCATTCCAGCTCGAGAACAAGACGGCGTGGCGCGTATCGGTGATGTTCAGATTCTCGTACACGCCGTTGAAGCTGCCCGCAATGTGAAGGCCATAACCGTTGCCTTCGTCTTTATTGAAGGCTCCCTGTACTGTCAGACCATCGACATGCGCTGCTATCACGTTGCGCATTTCAAGGCCGGTTGATGTTGGGTTTACGATGTTGAGGTTTTTAACCTTGGCACCCACGGCCATGTTAAACACAACAGCATCGGCGTTATCCATCGAGGGGATAGCGTTGGCTATATACCCCGCATCTGGCGTTCCTGTTGTTGCGTATTTGATCGTCATGTCCGAGAGGCCAACGTTTTTAAGCGTCTGCCAGCGTTGGACCATCGTGTTTGTGCCTGCGTCCATGTCGTAAGCCACGGGCACAGACAGCGTTACGGTGTTGCCGTTGATGGCGGTTATTTCGGCGAAGGTTTCGCGCAGCGGGTTTTCGGCCACGGCCCTGTAATCGACAATCGTTGGGTAATTGGCCTGCATGAAAGTGGCGTCATTGCTTTGGCCAACATAAAGCGTATCGCCCACACTAAAGCCCGCTGTGTCATTCAGGGTGATTGTGTTTGCGCCTTTGGTGATGGGGGCTGTTACGTGTGTATTAACCGTTTCATCGACCGCGCCCACGAAAAAGAAAATCTGCGACTGGAGGCCCATGCCGCCCACAATTGTTGTCAGCCCCTCGCCCGCGCCTTTGATCCAGATATCGCTGCGGTCAATTGTCAGTTTTTCAGACAGGTTGTGCGTGCCAACGCCAAACAAAAGTGTCGAGCCTTTATCCGCCGTCCAGATTGTGTTTTGAATGGAAGTGACAGACGCGCCCGGCTGGACCGTATACGTTTTCGTATCGGTGTTGAGGCTGATAAAGTCGGTTACGCTAATGATTGGCATAATGCCGCTTTTATAGCGATTTTATGTGCGCATTGCAGCAAAAAAAGCTGCGGCTTAATGCCCTGCCGAGAAATCGGCTTTCTGGCCGATTTTTGCCATTTCGCCTTCAATCATAGCTTTGATACGGGCCATGCCGGCCTCGGTTTGCGCTTCGGCACGCATCACCAGCACGTTTTGGGTGTTGGAGGCCCTAACCAACCACCAGCCATCCGGCGTGTTCACGCGCGCGCCGTCAATATCATCGACGGTGATCGTTTTATCCGTCTCCGCCCGTGCCTTGATGTTGGCCACCAGTTTTGAAACGAGGCCAAATTTTTCTTTCTCATCAACTTCAATACGCGCTTCGGGTGTGTTGACGATTTTTGGCAGTGTCTCCATGATTTTGGAGAGTGGCTCGCCCGCTTCCACCAGCGCGTCAATGAGGCGAATAGAGCAGTAAATACCGTCATCAAAGCCGTACCAGCCATCTTTGAAGAAGATGTGGCCTGAAAGTTCGCCCGCAAGCGGTGAATTGGTTTCAGCCATTTTGGCTTTGATCAGCGAGTGGCCCGTTTTCCACATCAGGCCTTTGCCGCCCATCTTGTTGATTTCATCGAACATGACTTGCGAGCATTTGACATCACCAATGATGGTTGCGCCCGGATGGCGCTTTAAAACATCGCGTGCATAAATGGTAATGAGCATATCGCAACGAAGGATGTTGCCTTTTTCGTCAACGGCCCCTACGCGGTCGCCGTCGCCATCAAAAGCGAGGCCCAAATCGCATTTTTGCTCGCGCACGACTTTCACAAGATCAACAAGGTTTTTATCGACTGTCGGGTCCGGATGGTGGTTCGGGAAATCGCCGTCAATTTCATCGAACATCAAAATATGTTCGCCCGGCAGTTTTTTGGTAAGGCGGCGGACAATTTCACCAGCGGCACCGTTGCCGCAATCCCACGCGATTTTCATGGATTTACCGGCCACTAGTTTTGTATCGCGCATCAAGCGTTCTACATAGGCGTCCTGAATATCAATGTCTACAAGGCTGCCTGCGCCTGTCTCGAAGTCGCCCGCAGCTGCCAAGCGGCCTATTTCCTGTACCATCGCGCCATAAACAGGCGCGTTCTGCAGGGTCATTTTAAAACCGTTATAGTGGCCCGGGTTGTGGGAACCCGTAATCATAAGCCCTGCATCGGCCTTGCGGTCCTTGACTGCAAAATACAGCATGGGTGTTGGGCCTAGCCCCACGCGCTCAACGGCAATACCGGCGGCCATCAGGCCTTCAACCATCGCTTTTTGGAAATCGGGGCTTGAATGGCGGCCATCATAGCCTAGGCAAATGCGGTTGCCGCCCGTCTCACGTTTTACAAAGGTACCGTAGGCGAGGCCCACGTAATATGCATCGGTGGCCGACAGGTTTTTGCCGACGATGCCGCGAATATCGTATTCACGCAAAATTTCGGGGTCAAAGCGGTAGGATTGGGGTTTTTGGCTGGCGGCGGCGTTGGATGTCTTCACGTGAGTGGCCCTGTCTTAGATGCAGCCCATCTTGTTCCACATTTTGTGAAGCACAATCAAGTTTTAAGATGGCGTTCTGTTTTAAGCCTGAGAGGGTACGGCTTCCACAGCCGTATCCGTGCCCATAATCATGACCGTTTCGTTTTGGGCTATGGTCGGGCAGAGATTGTAATAGCGGTCCAGTGTCTGGCGCGTGAACGGCTTAGTCATGAACGCTTTGGCGCCTGTCTGAATCGAGAAAATGACGTTATCTTTTTTACTGTCCGCGCTCAGCATCACGACAAACGCCGAAGGGTCCATATCCATGACTTCCTTCAGAATATCTTTGCCATTCTTACCGGGTAAGTGAATATCCAGAAACAGAATATCGGGCCTTACGCGCCTGTATTCCTCAATCACGTCGTTGCCATGGCCAACCTCTATGACCTCGGCATTGGGCCCGAGCCATTTTTTGATCAGAAACCTGACAAACTCGTTATCGTCGGCAACCAGTACAAGGTTGCCATCTCTATCACCACGCACAGCGTCCCCCGAAATGCGTTATTGCTCTCTTCTCTCACCATTATTTCAAAAAAGAGATAAAAAAAGATGAATTTTTCGGGAGTAACCCCATCTATGCGCAGGGTTTTTAGCTTACCGGCTTACCCTGAGGTTGGACAGGGAGTCGCCGATGGTACGGAAGGCCGCTTTTAGATCTTCACCCGTCGGGCTATCAAAATAAAAATCGGGCTGAGTTGCGCAGTTGCGCAATAGATTTTGTATCGTTGACCCCGGACTTCCGAAAGCGACCGTATAGACGATAATGTTATTCGCTTTCATCGAATTACAGACATAAGTCAATTTGTTATTGAGGGCCGTGACCGCGGCAGACGAGCTGGTGGTCCCCAAGCGCCCGTCCGATAGATACCAATAGGCCGACCTTGAAGAATTGCTCATGGTATTCGCGCCGTCCGTCATCAGAACGACGGCCTTGTTCATTTTTGGTGTGTTGTAATCCAACGGCAGGGATTCCGTGTCCATTTCACCCCCCCACAGCCCGCGCCAACGCGGAGAAAGCATACGCCATGCCCATACGGCTCCAAGGTTGATGTGCGTGTTGCCATCGGCTGTCATATCGTCAATTGCGTCGAGAACGGATTGTTGATCGGACGTCATTTCGAGCAACCGTTGCGAACAGTTGAGATTTGGGCCCCTGTCAGCGTTAATTGTATACGTCGTCGTGGTTACGCCACGGCGGGTTGTCGTTCTTATCCAGTCGTTGTTACCGTCATCGGGCCAATAGTATTTGTTAAACCTTTGTAAGGATGGCGGGTCATCTGTTATATCGCGGCCCGTGTGACGCGCGTCCACGCAGCCCATCCAGCTTGTGGGGCCCCAGTTGAAGCTACCGGCATTGACCCATGACGTTTTATCACTGCCTATATTGACGGCCTGTGCAAACGGCACGAGGCCAATGTAGAGGTTATTGGCCGATCCTTCCCCGTGCAGAATATTGACAAGATCGCTCGACGCGGTTTTGAGGTCGGCCAGGCGTGTGCCTGCCATGGACCCAGTGTTATCAAGGGCGAGCACCACCTCGAGGCCCGTGGTTGCCCGCGTGATTTCGGATTCCGCGCTGATGGCGACCGTGGGAAAACCAAAATAATTCATGAAGGTTGTATTGATAAATCCGTTTGCCTGAAGCGTAATCACCGTGTTGCTTTCATTCACTATTACATTCACGTCTGTCAGCGTTGTTGACATGTAATCACCGAAATTAACATCAAGATACTTATCAACTTCTGCTTCCGTATCCTGCGAATTGAGGTTCGAACCTGCCGCAAGCCCCGCTGCGTCCAAGGCACTTGAAAGTTTTGCCTGTGCCAGCTGGGCACGACCGATATCAACGGCAAGACCCGTGGCTCCGGCCATTGCGATCATAGCGAAAGCCACCGTTACAATCACGCTGCCTTTCTGTTTCAGATAACCGTTGATGGTTTTTTTCATTTTCATCTCAATCAGTTTGGCGCTGTTGTCAGGGAGCCGTAGCGCGGCTTGAAAAAGGCAATTTTGTAGTTCTCGCGCGAGCTGAAAAATTCTTCTGTAATAGAGGGAATGTAATCATAGAATACTTCGGCCACGATGACGTTGTCGTTGTCATTCAGGGTGAAGCCATCGGGAAGTGCCGCCGAATCCCCTTCCTCTCCCAAGCGGCTGTTTTTATCCAGTGTGCCACCACCCATGCGCTGCCAGCGGACGACCGGGCCTTCTGTCGGGTCCTGCTCGACCGAAGATACAATCACTATTCCGTTCTCGCCAAACGCAAAAGGATCCATGATTTCAGTTGCTGCCGACATGATGTCGTTTAACTGCGCCGTTGTGATCGAGGTCTCCTGCCCCACCACATCAGCCGTCGTGTAGGCCACGTGATCTATTTTCTGGTTGACGATGATGTAGCGAGACAACTCGAAGCTACCCAGAAGAAACAGCATCAGTATGGGGAACATGAAAGCAAATTCGACGGCGGCTACACCGCGCTCGCACATCCAGACGCTGATGGTGTTTTTCTGTTTCATCAGTAGGGCTCGTTCTTGACGACGAATTTACTCGTGACTTCGATTGTCTCTCCCAGATACGCATGAAACAAAGGGTTTAGCACCTGCCACGGGTAACTGACCGTATACACGACAACCTCACCAGCCGAACCCGGACCATCAACCCCCATATCCGTGTCGTAGGTGCCATTGCCGTTGGAATCCGTATAGTTTTCAGTGATGTCGCGCGTGCCGTTGCCATTGACATCCACAAAGGGCTCAGGCTGTCCGATCGAGGCAAAGTCCGCATAAGACTTGGATTCAATCGTCATACGTTCCATGTCCAGAAAAAAACCGACACGATCGTCGAGGGCTTGAAGGATTGTCTCCTCCCGTGTTGCGGGGCTATCCACAAATCCTGTTTTACCTGTGCGGGAGGCAGAGAAGGTTGCGCCTTCCAAAGAGCTTTGTACAAAAAGGAAAAGACTGAATTCGATCGCGCCAAAAATCAGAAAGAGCAGTGGCGGCAGAACAAGCGCGTATTCAATCGCGGTTATGCCTTTCTCGCAGCGGCGATAGCTCTTAAACATCCTTTTGTGCCCACTCTATTTTGTTCGCGCTTATGTGTGCGCGATACACCCACTATTGAGTGTAAACGAGGCGGCTTAAGGGTTTTTTAAGTATTTCTATAATGCTTTGATAATTTGAATAAAAACTATTTTGTATTCAGCGAATATTGATACAATTGTGTTCGCAGAATTCTCTGCACTTTAACCCGTCATTAACAACCTACCGCTTAGCATTAACATAATACCTTAAGCTGATCGGGTAACAGATTAGCAAAACTAAGTGGGCAAAAAGGAGTATATCTCTCATGTTGAAACTTCTGGCAAAAATTCAAGCTTATGCAATGAACGAACGCGGCGCGACCGCTATTGAATACGGTTTAATCGCTGCCGGCATCGCCGTTGGTATCTCGGTAGTCGTGTTCGCATTTGGTGACGACCTCGCTGACCTGTTCGACGATATGGGTACGGCTGTGGCTGAGCGTCCAGCCTAATTCAGGCAGGATAAAGGTTTTGGCCCGCGTGGGGATTCGGCACAACGTCCGGTACCTATGCGGGCCTTCCCTTTTCTAAGGCCTTTTCATGGAAATTTTTATACTCAGTCTCAAGATTTTTGCGCTTGTTCTTCTGCTGGTTGCAGCATTTGAGGACATACGCCACTTGCGCATTCGTAACGAGTTTTGTGCGGCCGTCGCCGTTTTGTTTCTGCCCATTCTTTTTACCTCCGAGTGGGATGTCGCAAAACTCCACCTCATATCCGCCCTGATCGTTTTTGTGGTTACGGCCATTTTCTTTTTTTTCAGGATGTTCGGCGGGGGAGATGCCAAAATACTTGCGGCCCTCGCCCTTTGGTTTACGCCGGCGCAGCTACCTGGTTTTCTTATTGTCATGACTCTTGCTGGCGGTGTGCTTGGCGTTATTGCGATTGTGCTCAAGAAGAGCGGTGTATTACCGAAACTAGAGGCGTCTGCCCCAAAAATTTTTGGTCCTTCTGATGGTTGGCTTGCATCGCTTTCTCGCGGAGAGACTGTCGTTCCTTATGGTGTTGCGATAACACTTGCCGCTGCACTCACGTTTTTTTAACGTTTATCGAGGATAAGTTGTATCCATGAACCGCACGACTATGATCATCATTGCTGCCGGATTTGCTTTCGCCCTTTTTGCGGCGGTGGTTGTGCAGATGATTGGCGGCAAAAAAGAATCAGATATCGATAACACCAAAACGACCGCTATCCTTATTGCTTCCAAAGATCTCAAAGCCGGTGACAAGCTCTTGCCTGGAACCGCTGAATGGATGCCATGGCCCGAGAGCGTGCAATTTGCTGGCGCGATCCGCCGTGATGGCCATCAAAAACCGGAGGAGGCCCTCAAGGGCCGCGTTAAGCGCTCGGTTACCAAGGGTGAGCCACTTACAACATCCGTTGTGATTGAAGATACAAAAGCGAGTTTCGTTGCGGCATCTCTTACCAAGGGTAAGCGCGCGGTTACCGTAAACGTAACCGCTCAATCCTCAGTCGCAGGCTTTTTGAACCCGGGTGATTATGTAGATATTATCCTGACTTATGACGTGAAATTGCCCAGTGATGAAAAGGTTCGTAAGAGCGCCCAGACGGTTGTTACCAAGCTGGCTTCTGAGATCGTTCTTGAGAATCTCAAGGTTTTGGCCTTCGACCAAGATACTAAAAAGACGGAAGCCAAGGTCGGGAAAACCGTTACACTTGAGGCATCCCCACGCGAAGCCGAAGTACTGACGCTGGCCTCTAAAATGGGGACACTGTCACTCGCCCTGCGCTCGCTCGGCGACGACACGCCAGCCCACAACACAACCGACGGTAAACCCTTTACCACCACAACCGATATCCGCGTCAGCGGTGTCATGCGCGAGATCATGAAAGGCGAAAATAACGCTGGCTCAGTCTCGCAAGTTGTGAGAGTCTATAGTGGTTCGCGCGTCGATAATATCGAAGTGCGTCCATACACTACTCGGTAAACGCTCGTTCGAGCATTCAAAAAAGAACTGTAAGACATTGAAAAATATCGCTTTTTTAGCGCTTTTCTTGATTCAGATGGTGGCCTTCGCCTGCCATACGCCCGCTTTTGCCGAAAACAAATCAAAAAACAATTCATCGGTCACGCTGATGCAGAGCAAGGGGCAGGTTGTGCCTGTTTCCAAAAATGCAACTGACGTTATCGTTTCTGACCCGGATATCGTTGAAGTAGGCCCCATCAAAGACAACCAGCTTTATCTGATCGGTGCAGCCCTTGGTGATACCAATGTTCTGATCGTCGATGAAAAGGGCGATGTCCTTGAAGATATTTCGGTCCATGTGCAGGTTGATACGACGCGCATACAGGACGCCATCAAAACCTCGATGCCGGGGGCGGCCGTCAAGGTTGGCGCCGTTGGCAGCCAAATCCTTCTTTCCGGCACCGTAAAAGACGCATCGAGCGCAGCTACAGCCAAAGACATCGCCTCGCGTTTTGCGGCGCAGGGGGCTACGATTGTCAATAACATCAAGATCAGCGGCAACCAGCAGGTTATGATTGCTGTAAAAGTGGTTGAGGTTGCCCGCAACGTCCTTAACGAACTTGGTATCGAGACAGATATCGCCGCCGGCGCCGGTAACAATGCAGCTTTTGAATTTGCCCACGATACCGCAAACTCGCTGGGCCTTACGATCTCGCCCAGTTTTGGTACTGGCTCCCTCGTATACAGCGCCAATGGCACCGGCCCTATTACCCTTGCCATGCGCGCCCTTGAGCGTGACGGGCTCGTCAACACGCTGGCAGAGCCTAATCTAACCGCCATCTCCGGCGAAAATGCCCGCTTTCTTGCAGGTGGCGAGTTTCCAGCCCCCTCTGGTCTCGATAGCAATGGCAACGTGATTTACGAATACAAACCTTTTGGCGTGTCCCTCGCCTTCAAACCGATTGTCATGAGCGATGACCGCATCAACCTCCAGATTTCGACCGAAGTATCCGAAGTATCGACCGAGCTGACACTGGAGATCGCGGGCGTGACTGTTCCTTCTTTTGCCGTTCGCCGCGCCGAAACAACAGTTGAGCTTGCATCGGGCGGCAGTCTCATGATTGCGGGCATCATCCAGTCCAAAGCGCTTGAGCGCCTCAACAAACTGCCCGGTATCGGCAGCGTGCCTATCCTTGGTGACCTTGTGCGCTCCGAAAGCTTTACGCGCAATGAAACGGAGCTTGTTGTGATGATCACGGCATATCTTGTTGAGCCGTTTGCTGAACCCAATGCTGTTGAGGTTATCGACGCTGAAAACCGCCCCGAGCCTCTTAACCGTGCTTTGGCCGAAGCATTGACGATCGCTTACGGCGAAAGTGTCCGAACCTATGCTGAAGGTCGCCCCTTCGGCTATATCGTGGAGTAAGCGATGACCTCTTTTAAAAGCGCTTCTCTTACCCTTGTTATCTTCCTATCGCTTGGGCTTTCAGGCTGCGCCGGTAAGCCTTGGCTGATGGAGCGGACAAACGTTGACCCGAAGCCGTTAGAGCTTGTTGAGAGCCGCCATATCACGAAAAAACCGCTTGCCGAGCTTAGCCAGGCCGATATTGCCATGGCTGCCGATATGTATAAGCGGGTTGGCGCCGGCCCTGTATACGTTGTTGTCGCCCATTCGGAGACTTCCAAAGGCAGCCTTGAAACCCGTACAGCCCGAATTGCTGCCGATTTGCGCGCCCTTGGTGTTGACGCGAGCGATATCGTTGCCAGCACCGTGCCCCTTACCACCGATGCGCCCGTTGCCCTTATCGCCTTTGATACACTTGAGGCCCGCGCACCGGAAGGCTGCCTTGAAATGCCCGGCATGCACTCCGAGACCGGGCAAACGTCCGATTTTGATTACAAGCTAGGGTGCGGCGTTAAGAAGTATTTTGCAAAGCAGGTTGCCAACCCTGAAGATCTTAAAGGCGTTGCAGGTCTTGGTGGTGAGAATGACGGTGAGCGCGCAGCCAACGCCATCAATAATACGACAAGATCGGGTGAGGCTCGCCCCTATCTACCAAGTTATGTCATCTCATCAATCGGCGCTGGCAGCTAGCGATTTAACGGCCTGTTAAGTCCCTCAAGATACAAATAAGATTGATAGCAGGCATACATGAGTCGTTCGGTCCCATGAGTCAAGAAACAGCACCAAGCAAAACCACACTGACAGCGATGCTGCCGCAGGCAAGCGTGCATGTGTTTAGCCCTGAAGATCATACGCGCGATGTATTTGCATCGCTTGCCGGTGACTGGCGCTTTGGCCGAGTGAGCTTCGAGATCAAAGGAAACTCGATCGAAGATGCGGTGAAAGTTTACGAGGGTGCAAAATCCCCCACGCTCATCATTGTACAGACCAATGATACGGGCTCGGATTTCCGCGACATGCTTAACAAGCTCTCGTCGCACTGCGCCGAGGGTACATCGGCCCTTGTCATTGGGCCTGTGAACGATGTCCAGCTTTACCGCACACTCACCAGCATTGGCGTTTCAGATTACCTTGTGCACCCGGTCAGCCTGTTTGATATGGCTGAGGCCATATCGCGGACCATCCTTTCCATGCTGGGTGCCAGCAACAGCCATCTGATTGCCGTTGTCGGTGCCAAAGGCGGTGTTGGTACGACCAACCTTGCCCATCTTATTTCCAGTGTCAGCTCTGGTGTACTCGATCAAAAGACAATCCTGCTTGATGCTGCGGCCGGCTACTCGACCCTCTGGGCTCAATTCGGATTTAGCCCCACGGGTACATTGATCGAGGCAACCAAGGCCGCGATTGACCGCGACCATGATACGCTTTCGCGTATTTTGATGGCCGTATCGGAAAATCTTACATTCCTGAATACGGGCGCCGAGCCTATGCTCAGCAACTCATCACAGCAGCGCCTTTTTGAAATGTTCCTTGAAAAGATGCTCAGCCAGTATCCGGTTGTCGTAGTTGATCTATCGGCGACATCGCCGGCCATACAGTCCGTCGTGCTCTCAAGGGCCAACGGCGTATTTGTGGTGACAACACCTACCGTCAACGCCCTTTCTCTGACGCGGACGCTTTTGAAGGAAGTTCTCGCCATGCGCGGGCAGGAAGGCGAGTTTATAAAACTCATCATCAACAAACGCGGAGAAAGCTCAGGGCTTGAAGTACCCGAAAAAGATATCTCGGAAGCCGTAAGTCACGCCATATCGGCCACGCTGCCTTACATGCCCAAGCACTTCCTGAAATGCGAGAGTGAGGGCGCACGCCCAAGCGAGGGCCCTGAGGGCCAAAAAATGATGCAGCACCTGCAGAACCTTGTTGCCTCGATCCTTGGGCTTGATCCTGTGGCAGCAGCCACAGAAACCGATGCCAAGGGCGGGTTTCTTCCGGGCTTTCTTAAAAAACTTTCTTCGTAGGTGACCTATGTTTGGTAAACGCGGCGCTGGCGCCCCACCCCCGAGAGAACCCGAAGCACCAAAACCTGTGGCGGAAGCGATCAAGGCGGAGCCTCAAGTCAAGGAGGCGCCAAAACCGTCCGAGCCCGCAAAGCATGTATCTTTGCCCAAGTTGGACGGCGATGATTCCGCACACGCGGCGCCGCCACCTCAAAAGGCCAACCCCCGCATTGAAGCGGCGCGCGATCGTATCTGGAAAGATATCCGCGAGAGCCTTGATCTCAAGCATCTTGCAGCAATGGATCTTGAAAAAGCGCGTGAAGAAATAGGCACGGCTGTTGGTGAAATATCGCGCTTCAGGAATCTTGATCTTACAAAAACCGAAGTACAGCAACTCGCCAACGAGTGTGCTGACGATATGCTCGGTTTCGGTCCGCTCGAGCCGCTGCTTGCGCGTGACGATATTGCCGATCTCATGATCAACGGCCCCAAACTTGCCTATATCGAGGTCAAAGGCAAAATAGAACGCGTTGATATCCCTTTCCGTGACGAACAGCATCTTCTGACAATATGCCAACGCATAGTCGGTGCAATAGGCCGGCGTGTTGACGAATCTTCGCCCATCTGCGATGCGCGACTTCTTGATGGCTCACGCGTCAACGTGATTATCCCGCCTCTTGCGGTTGACGGCTCGACCCTCACCATCCGTAAATTCAAGAAAGACAAGCTGACGCTTGATAAACTGGTCGAGTTCGGTGCCATGACTCCGGCCTGCGCCAAGGTGATTATGGCGATCGGGCGCGCGCGCCTTAACGTGCTTGTATCCGGCGGTACGGGCTCAGGCAAGACGACGATGCTTAACTGCCTAACGCGCTACATCGACAAAGGCGAACGTATCATTACCTGTGAAGATGCCTGCGAACTGCAACTGCAACAGCCCCACGTTGTGCGCCTTGAAACACGCCCTGCAAACCTTGAGGGCGTGGGCGAAGTCACCATGCGTGAGCTTGTAAAAAACTGCCTGCGTATGCGCCCTGAGCGCATCATCGTGGGTGAGGTTCGCGGGCCTGAGGCTTTTGACCTTCTTCAGGCCATGAACACGGGCCACGACGGA
This sequence comes from Pseudomonadota bacterium, assembly GCA_009926935.1. Lineage (GTDB taxonomy): Bacteria > Pseudomonadota > Alphaproteobacteria > Micavibrionales > UBA1664 > UBA6145. The sequence goes on from RFNZ01000001.1 coordinate 67,045, forward strand.
TCAATGGGCACGGTGCACGCCAACAACCCGCGCGAAGCCGTTTCCCGTATGGAAAACATGATTGCCATGGCAGGACTTAACATCAGCGCCAAAGCCGTGCGTGAACAGATTGCATCAGCCGTCAACGTTATCATACAGGTGCAGCGTCTGCGTGACGGCTCGCGTAAAGTTACGCACGTGACCGAAGTGATCGGCATGGAAGGCGATGTGGTCACCCTGCAAGACCTGTTTGTGCTTGATATCGACGGCGAGGATGAATTCGGGCGCCTTCGCGCAACACAAAAATTTACCGGCCTCAGACCGCGCTTCTACGACAAAACGAAACAGTACAGCGTTGCTCATCTTGTTGATGAGGCCATGGCTGAATCCTTCAGGCTCTGACATGAACCTGTTCCCTTTAATCCTCATCCTGTTGATTGGTTTCTTGGGAGCGGGTATTGCAGGATTTATTGTTTATCAAAATAAATCCAAGCGCCGATCCCGCGCTCTTTCCGTTATCTCCGGCCGCGCACCAGAAAAGAAAATCGAAGAAGAGAAAAAAGAGGCCGATGCACCTGTCGAGCAAAAAAAGATAAATGCATCAGATATTGCGAAGAAGCTTAAAAAAGCGGCGCGTGAGCAGGAAAACGATCCGACATCAAAAACGGTCCCTGCCCTATTGATGCAGGCTGGTATGAGTATCAGCCCGCTTAAGTTTTGGGTCATCTCGCTTATTGCTGCCAGTATTTTTTCAATCATCATTCTTTCAACCGGGCTTTCTTTGCCTATCAAGGGGTTGCTTGTATTTACGGCTTACTTTGGGGCCCCCCGCTTTTTTTTGAGGGGCCGGGCTGCCAAGCGCCAGAAAGCCTTTTTGGCAGATTTTGCCGACGCCCTTGAGGCCATGATCCGGCTTTTAAAAGCCGGTATGCCTGTGACCGAGGCGATTGCAATGGTTGGCCGTGAGTTTACCGGCCCTGTGGGAGAAGAGATGTCCCGTGTTTATGATGCCCAAAAAGTAGGCACACCATTACCTGAAGCCGTACGTAAAATGATGCCGCGCATGCCGATACCGGAAGTCCAGATGTTTGCGACTGCCATTGCCATTCAGGTTCAGACGGGTTCCTCTCTTTCTGAGGTTCTCGGCAATCTTTCAGGCGTTATCCGCGCGCGCGCAAGGCTCAAACGCAAAGTTCAGGCTCTGTCTGCCGAGGCCAAGGCCAGCGCGAGTATCATCGGCTGCCTGCCTATCATGGTTTCGCTTGCATTGTGGGGGGTTAACCCTGATTACATCGAGCTTCTTTTTACGCATCCGACCGGCAAAATGCTTCTCTTCGGAGCCATTACCTGGATGAGTCTCGGTATCCTGATGATGAAACAGATGATCAACTTCAAGGTTTAGAACCATGAATATCGACAGCCAGTTCGTCTTCACTTTTTTGGCAGCACTTGCCGCCGGCCTTTCGTTTATTGCGGTTGTTCTGCCGATCATGAACAAGCGCCAGAAACGCGAGCGCTATCAGGAAACTATCGCAAGACAGCGCAAAGATATTTACGAGGCGCAAAAAAAAGAACGTGAAAAGCGTATCAATCTCGACAAATCTGCCGATGCTAAAACCACAATCGCCGCCAGCTTTAAGGTTAGAAAAATCGTCGGTGATCTTGCTGATGATTTGCGTTCAAAAATGCTGCAGGCAGGCAAGCGAAGCCCCAATGCTCCGCTTGTTTTCATGATCCTGCGCATCGCACTGCCGATCGGATTTATCATCACGTCCATGGTGCTGATGGGATCCATGGAGAAAGACCTCGATGATTCAGTCAAACTGCTTATCATTTTTGCGCTTGGCTGGTTTGGCTTTGCGTTGCCCGGCATCATGCTTAAGAACGATATCATCAAGCGCCAGACCGAGATCAACCTCTCGTTTCCCGATGCGCTTGATATGATGCTGGTGTGCGTGCAGGGCGGGATCAGCCTTGAGCAGGCGGTTAACCGTATTGCCGAAGAGATGGCCGACCACTCGCATACTCTTTCCGAAGAGCTGGGCCAGCTCGGTGCAGAGCTTGGGTTACTTAATGACAGGCGCACGGCTTTTCAGGAGTTTGCAAAGCGTGTGGGCAGCGGTGGCGCCAAGTCGTTTGCTACGGCGATGATTCAGGCTGAACAATACGGTACCGGTATATCTACGGCGTTGCGTGTGATGGCTGACGAACTGCGCGATGCCCGCATGGCTGAAGCCGAGCGCAAAGCCGCAGCCCTACCGCCCAAGCTGACCGTGCCTATGATCGTGTTTTTTCTGCCGGCTCTTTTTATCGTCATTCTGGGGCCTGCGGGTATTCAGGCATCCATTGCAAGCGCGGGTGGCTAGGGCCCCTGACTACTTATTCAGGCCGCTACGAGCCGCCGTATTGTCGTTGGGCGTGAAGCCCATTTTCCACCATGGTTTTTTGCTGTTTTTAGGCATTGGATCGAATAGCGGAGTCGGGCGTATGGATGTGCCGCCTGCCGCAGGGCTAATCGTTTCCAACTTTTGCGGTTCGTTCTTTTTGATAAGGCTGATCTCCTGTTTTTCGACTGCGGTCACCGGAAGAGGCTCTACGTGACCAACCTCTTGAGGGCCACGCAACTGCGCCTGCTCAGGCATAGGTGCTCGGCTTGCCACAACATCCGGTTTTTCAGAATGCGGCTTTTGAGTAGGCTTCATCACCATAACGGCTCCTGCCACTTTTTCATCTGCTGCCGTGACGGGTTCAAAATTTATGACATTCGTTTTCATGGCTACCTGCCCTTCATCCAGTGATGAGAGGAAAGAGCGGTTGTTCTGATAGACTTCGCTGCGCAGGGCCTCGCCTGTTGCCATGGCCATCGTTGCCTTTGCATCCTTGATTTTACCCTGAGCGGCCTGAGACATAGCGAGGTTATTGATGACGGCTGTCTGATCGCGCCCTTCCGGCCAGATCGACAATGCGGTTGCGAAAGAATCCTCGGCATTTGCGTGTTTACCCTCACCACTCAGGGCCAGCGCCAGCGCCTGATGGGCGTAGGCTGATTTAGGATTTTTGGCGATGGCTTTTTCTGCAAAGCCTACGGCCTCGGCGTAATTACCTTCAGCCACCATTACTAGAGCGGCCTCGGTTAGCAGCGGCTCATCCGCTTTTTTGCCAAGTGCAGGCGTCCGAATCACTAGTTTTGCATCATCGATGCGGCCTGCGCGGCGGAGATCACGCGCATAAGCCAGAATAGTTTCAGGACGGTTTGGATTATCGTGATAAAGTTTCTCGTTGATAGCCAGGGACTCAGAAAAATATCCGCTGCCCGCCGCATCCCTTGCGGCGCTTGCCATAGCACCCGCTATTCTGTCGTTATCGGTGCCGGATTTGGACATCGATCCCGTGGTCGTCTGGCATGCAGACAAAGATAAAGCCAAAACAAAAACCAGTGCCGATGCGGTTGTCTTTTTTGCGATCATCATTGCATCACACTCATGCCGTCAGAGATGCCCTGCTCAACCGTATCTTCAGTCGGATTTTCTGGGGTATCTGTCACGGGATTAGAAATATCGCCTGTCGCGCCCGATGCCCCCGCCGTCTGGGTTACAGCGGTCTCGTAACATTTGTCGGGGCAGTAATACATTGAAACCGGCGCACAGACACCGCTATCGGATGTCGCGCATACGCGGCTGACTTTTTTGAAACCTGTTTTACCAGCGCCCACAAGTACATGACGGTTAAAAATGGCTTTGCCGTTTCTGTTCAAGGCCATGACTTTTGTTGCCCCTGGAAGCCCGGGCACCAGCATCAGAAGCCTAGGGTTTTCAAGAAGGGCCGATGCGTGAGCTGGGTTACCGATGATCACGCTTGATGCGTCTTCATCAAGTGATATCACGGCCGGACCATCCGGCGAGAGGCGAATGGCATCATCCACCTCCATTGCTGTCCCGGGCAATGGCGGCATAGCATCCTGAGCCACCACATTTTGGGCTGCAACGAGCGAAAAAATTGTGATCAGTGTAAGGACAAAAAAACGCATAAGGCCCCCTTTTCGGGATAAGAATCACGTGCCGATCAGTATACGCGATGGGAGCCTTGCAAGGAATCCCCTCCCTATTGGGCAGGTGCCCCCATGCCGCGGACAGCCAGTTTATCACGCAGGGCCGCAACACCAAGCCAGCCCAAAGGCACAGCTACCATGGAGTAGGCCACCAGCTGTCCTATCAGGCTTTTGCCGCCTACGTGCTCGGCCAGCTCGTGCAAAGGGCCTTGATTGAGCACGGGAATTAGCCCTGTTTCAGCAAGTTCATGGATTCCGTACAGGAAGAGGTGCAGTGCGAAAATTACTAGGAAAACCGACGAGACCTGCAAAAACCTGCCGATATTGATGAGGTGGCTCTTGCGCACCCAGAAATACCCCATGAGGGCAGCCAGCGCCACGCCCGCCGTGATCCCTAGGACCATCTGGATTGCCGTTGTCTGATAGGCGGCGGCTGACATCATCATGACCGTCTCCATGCCTTCGCGGGTAATCATAAGGGTTGTAAACAGGAAAATGCCAAAGCCGGCCCAAAAACCATCTTTGGCAGCATGTGTATCAATGGTTTCACGGATATCGCGGCCCATGGTCTTGGCAACCTTGATCATGTGTACGGTAAAGGTCCCCACAAGAATGCCCGCCGTGACTGCCAGAACACCTTCGGTCAAAGGGTTATCCGAGACATCCTGAAGCCATATCCCCAAAACGGCGCTGCTTACAAAAGCGGCTGCAATGCCAGCGTAAACCGGTTTTTTGAGGTGGTCACGCCCCGTGCGCGCCAGATAAGCCAGTGAGATCGCTACGATTAAAAATGCTTCCATCCCTTCACGGAAGGCAATGACCATGGATTCGAACATTTGATGCTCCTAGATTTTTGAGAATGATTTTCATTTCTATACGATTCTTTACTTTGCTCCTTGATTTAAATCAAGACTATTTCAGTACGGATTGAAATTCTTTTCCTGTGACCTATCTTTGAGTTCATGAAAAACATACGCAGCTATAACGACCTTGGTAAGACGAATATCGGCTGGCTTGATTCGCGCCACAGCTTTTCGTTTGGCCAGTATTTCGACCCCGCTTACATGGGATTTGGCCATTTGCGGGTTATCAATAACGACCGCGTTCTGGGCGGAGCCGGCTTTAGCCCGCACAGCCATGACAACATGGAAATCATTTCCTATGTCATGGAAGGCGGGCTTGCCCATGGCGACAGTATCGGTACCAAATCCGTTATCCCCGCAGGCAGCATCCAGCTCATGAGCGCAGGATCCGGTATCACGCATAGCGAATATAATGCAGACCCTGAAAAACCTGTTCATTTCTATCAGATATGGGTGAAACCCAATGTCAGAAATGAAGCCCCCGGTTATCAGGAAAAACGGCTGGACGCTATCGATGCCCTTAATCACCTCGTGCCCATCATTACGCCCGACGGAAAAGATGGCACCTTGCGGATCAAGCAGGATATTCGTGTTTTCATAGGCCGTTTTGAGGCAGGAAAAACATTGGAACTACCTAAAACCGATACGCAATCGATATGGGTTCAGGTGACCAAGGGTACTGCCATCTTGGATTATAATGCTCTCGAGGCTGGTGATGGTATCGCCATAAAGGGTGAGGATGTAATATCAATAACATTCCCTAACCCCACGGAATTACTTGTGTTTTTTATGGACGAAACGGCCTGAAATTGCCTTTTGACCTAAATTCGTCTACAAGAACGACCATGAATACAAAACCGACCGCTCCTATCAAAATTCGCGAAGCTATTTCTGATCGCGATTATCACCGTGCCTATCCGCTTATCCTGCAACTCATACCGGATCTGGATATGGGTACGTATACGCACCGCGCTTTCGTGGCGCGCGCAACCGGCTATCGCCTGTTTGTTGCGGAGATTGAAAAAGAGGTCGTGGGTGTTATTGGCCTTGTTCCCAACCACAATATCCATGATGGCTTTGTCATGTATATCGAGCACATCGTTGTTGATGAAAAATACCGTGGTCAGGGCTTTGGCAGTATGCTCCTCGACTTTGCAGAAAAACGGACTATCGAAGAAGGATGTACACTCATCCAGCTTGATACCGACGAAGGTACGGAGACCCACCGCATTTATGAGCGTCACGGATACGTCAAAACCGGTAGCTACTATGAGAAAGCGCTGAAGCGCCCTCGCGGCCCCGTACTCGCCGGAAGTATCAAAAAGTAATTCCGCCGATACGCCATGCCATCATCACTTCGTAAAATTGCCCGCGTGGCCATCTACGCCGATCGCCTGAGCAAAGCGTCCCCGTCACCGCTCGATCAGGAAATGCGGCGCAGCTTCCCCGACCCCTCTATCGTGATCGAACGTGTGGATCAGCATGATATCAAACGCGCGTCACTTTATCAGGACATGCTTATGTTTGTGCTACCGGGCATCGAGGGTGAGAGCAGCGTTTATCATGAGCATGTCGGGCCATCAAATGCTCTGATCCGTGACTATGTGGCCAAAGGCGGGCGGTTTTTTGGGCAGTGCGCGGGGGCCTGCTATGCAGCAAGCGCCGTGCGGTTTACGCCTGAATGGGCCCCCATGAAACAGCGGGATGCCGGTCTTTTGGGCTTATTTAACGGCATGGCGCATGGCCCCATACCCGGCCTAGGTGTAGACGGTGAAGACCCACGTTACTATCGCGGCCTTACGCACGCCAATATCACGCTTGAGCTTGGAGATTACAACCATACCATCCCTCTTGTTTATACAAGCGGCCCTACGTTTATTCCAAATTCAGGGCAACCCATGAACATCATTGGCCGCTATATGGATGGCGAGGATAAACCGGCAATCATCAGCTTTGATTATGGTCACGGTTTTGTCGTGCTCTCCGGTCCTGTGCCGCAAAACGGTGCAACGCCACCTACTGGCATTGCCCAGTTTCAGACGCTCGACGCCCTTTTTGACGTTATCCGTCCTTACGAAGCGCAGAGGATGCAATTTTTTGATATGCTCATGCGCATGTTCAAAAATCACGCCCGTATGAAAGGTTTGACCGTATGAGCCTTAAACCTGTTCATGTTATTGGTGCCGGTCTTGCGGGTAGCGAGGCTGCCTGGCAAATCGCGCAGGCGGGTGTGCCTGTCGTACTGCATGAAATGCGCCCGGTACGGATGACGGACGCACACAAGACAGATGGCTGCGCCGAGCTTGTCTGCTCCAATTCGTTCCGGTCTGATGATGCACAAAATAATGCGGTCGGACTTCTTCACGAAGAAATGCGGCGATGCCAGTCACTCATCATGGCGTGCGGTGATAAAACTGCCGTGCCCGCTGGCGGCGCGCTCGCTGTAGACCGCGATGCCTTTTCAGAAAAAGTTACGCAGGCACTTCATAACCATCCTCTGATCACGATTGATCGTGGCGAGGTTGCGGGCCTGCCTCCGGAAGAGTGGGATAGTGTCATTATTGCAACCGGCCCGCTTACTTCGCCTGCTCTTGCCGAAGCTATACGGTCTTTGGGCGGCGAGGACCAACTGGCATTTTTCGATGCGATTGCCCCGATCGTACATACCGAGAGTGTCGACATGAACAAGGCGTGGTTCCAGAGTCGCTACGACAAAGAAGGTCCTGCAGGCACAGGAAAAGATTACATTAACTGCCCTTTGGAACGTGACGAGTATTACGCATTTGTCGATGCGCTTTTAAGCGCCGAAAAAACAGAGTTCAAAGAATGGGAAAAAAATACGCCCTATTTTGAAGGATGCATGCCAGTTGAAGTGATGGCCGAGCGCGGCGTTGATACACTGCGATTTGGCCCAATGAAACCCGTTGGGCTTACAAATCCCAAAACAGGCAAACGGCCTTACGGGGTTGTGCAGCTTCGTCAGGACAATGCTTTAGGCAGCCTTTACAACATGGTCGGCTTCCAGACCAAAATGAAATACGCGGAACAAACACGCGTTTTTAGAATGATCCCGGGCCTTGAAGACGCGCAATTCGCAAGGCTTGGCGGTTTACACCGAAACACTTTCATCAACTCACCGCGGCTTCTCAATCATGTTCTGCAGATGAAAGCGCGGCCATCCCTCCGGTTTGCCGGGCAAATTACGGGATGCGAGGGTTATGTCGAGAGTGCTGCCGTGGGCCTTATGGCCGGGCGTTTTGCTGCTGCCGAAAGACTTGGCCGGGATATCGTTTATCCGCCCGCCACAACCGCATTCGGGGCCATACTCCACCACATCACAGGCGGTGCCAATGCCGAGACATTCCAGCCGATGAACGTCAATTTTGGATTGTTTCCCGATATCGATCTCAAGAACCCCAAGGGCAAACCCCTGAGAGGTGCCGAGCGCAAACAGGCTCTTTCTGCCCGTGCGCTTGCTGATCTTGATGTCTGGCTGAACTCAGCCGCTTAGGTTTGAAGCAGCGCGCTTATGCGCTCGGCCATTTTGATATCCTTATCGGATACCTTGTTGCCGGCGTCGTGTGTGTAGAGCGCAAAATTTACCTTGTTATAGACGTTGGACCACGTGGGATGGTGATCCATTTCATTGGCCAGCTGCGCCACTTTTTGCATGAAGGCAAAGGCATTCCTGAAATCCTTGAAAGTGAATGTGGCTTTTAAGGAGTCACCTGCATAACTCCAGTCTTTCAGTTTTTTGAGAGCGTTATCGATGTCGGAGCGCGAGACGGCTTGAGCTTTTATCATTCCCTTCACGCTGCTTTTGATTTGAGGGAGGCTTCGTACATCTGGCTTACGTATTCCCAGTTGATGAGGCTATCGACAAATGCATCCAGATATTTTGCGCGGGCGTTGCGGTAGTCGATGTAATACGAGTGTTCCCACACATCACAGCCAAGGATTGCGTTTTTGCCATGCGCCAGCGGGTTTTCACCGTTTGGCGATTTCATGACCGAGAGTTTCCCCTGTGCATCGCTTACAAGCCAGCACCAGCCGGAACCAAACTGCCCCATCCCTGCTGCCGCAAAATCGGCTTTGAACTTGTCAAAGCTGCCAAAGCTCTCATTGATCGCTTTTTCAAGTCCGGATGGCATTTTCTTGCCGCCGCCGTTTGGTTTCATCCAATTCCAGAAATGGATATGGTTCCAATGTTGCCCTACCTGATTGAACAACCCCGCTTTTGTCGGCTCTTTGAATGTGGCCAACACGATTTCATCCAGCGACTTGCCTTCAAGCCCCGTGCCTGCAATCAGCTCATTCCCCTTATCAACATAAGCCTTATGGTGCTTGTCGTGATGATATTCCAGCGTCTCTTTCGACATAAACGGCTGGAGGGCGTCATAGGCATAGGGCAATTCTGGCAAGGTAAATACGGACATAACAGACTCCTTGTTGACTAGTCCCATACAAGCTATGTGTTTTCATGAAATACGCAAGGGGCCAAATGGACGCCGATAGCCTTTACTGCCGCTCGCTGGTTGCGAGTCACGATTATGACCGTTTCGTGCTGGCAGCAGCTGCCCCGGCGGCCGTGCGCCCTGCCCTATTGGCCCTATATGCCTTTAACTACGAGATATCCAAAGCACTGGCGGTTACGACCGATCCACGCGCCGCGCTCCTGCGCCTTGCCTGGTGGAGGGAAGCCATCGAAAAGGATTCCGGCGATACGGAGATTCTGCGCGAAATCAAAACCCACAGGCTTGATAAAACCATTCTAGAAAATCTTATTGATGCACGCTGGCAAGAAGCTGAAAAACCTACATTCGCCAGCCTCGATGATACGGCTGCCTATGCCACAAGCTGTAATGCCCCGCTCGTTAGCTGCTCGGCCATGCTTGCCGGTGAAACTCTCTCCGATAACGATACAAAGGCAATTGCCTGCGCTTACGGGATGTGCGGCCAAATACGGTCTATCGTTTCAATGGCTACGCAAAATCGGTGCTTTATCCCTGCATCCTTGATGTATGAAATCGGCATCATGCCCGAGCAGATCCATCTGCTGGCACCCTCCAAAAAACTCAACGATGCCGTAGCAATGCTAGCTGCCAGAGCCTGGCATGAGCTTGAGAAGGCAACCGTCAGTGGGCCCGTATTGCGACGGCACAAAGCTCTTACGGCATTTTATCTGAAACGGATTGGCAGCGTGGGGTTTGATCCGTTCAATCCGCGGGTGTACCTACCGGTGCCCTTTTTGGGTTTTCGCGTGATATTTTACGACCAGTAGTAAATCGTATCCGCGTTTTCTTGCTCGGCTTTGCGGCGCAGGACCTGCATGTTATCGCCAAAGAGCTGTTGCGCGGCAGTCGTAATATATGTGCCGCGGCAAATATGATCGATAAAACCAATCAATGTCTGCGGCGTGGGTGATAAAACTTTTGTCTCTTCCGCGATCAGGGCGGTCATGCGGCGTGCGTGCTCGTATGGCATCCCTGCAGATGTACCAAGATCGGAGTCTTCAAGAATACCTGTTTGTTTGAGCAGTACACGGTCTTTGAACAATGGCATCAGGTCATCGGGGCAACCTGTGGTATCGCTGTGCTGTGCATAGGCGCGGCGCAGCCATTCGGCAGGGCTTACGGCACTCGGGCCATCTTTGCTGACATCGGTTGCAAGCACCATCACACGGATGCGCGACCACGATGCATCCGCAAGGCCTGCTGCTTTAAGATACATCTCGGATTGGTCAAGCGAACGACGCTCAAGACGCATAGGGGTATGTTTGTCGTAGCGGCGGTTGCCCTGACCGTCGTGAGCGAAATCATGGATGCAAGCGGCTATCAGGACCTCGGCCAATGCGGTTGGTGCGTCATCAAAGGGGGTCAAACGGTTCTGCATGACGCCGATAATGCTCGCAAGGCATACAACCTCGCGTGTGTGATGATGACTGTGAAACGGCAGCGGCGATGATACGCCGCCCAATGCTACCGCCATCAAAAGCGGCTTCATAATGGGGTGAGACTGTACAAGTTCGACACTGTTGCATGCCGTCAAAACAAGTTGGAGCAAGGTGGCCGCCGGCGCATCCTTCCGTTTTCTCAACTCAAGAAACCTGACAGACAAATCGGCATTCCAATTTTTTAGAGGCAGGGTCGAGAGCAGTTTGGCAATAGCCTGCGTGTCAACGTCATCAGATATCCCGTTTGACGAAGACAGGTCTTTTAAAACAGACAATACCTCCGTGTGGCTTGGCGCATCCTGCTGGAGGCCGGAAATGGTCGCCAGCAATTCCGCGAAAACGGACTGCGGGAAACCTTGCGGTGCTTGCTTTGCCATGATGCTTACTGATGTCATTGGCCGATTATGACCCGCAGTTTTGGCCTGAGCAACCTTAAAAAGTGCTTTTCGTGACGTCAAAGTATGGATTTACGGTACGTTTTCGTGTAATCCCATTTTGCCATGCAAAAAACGAACCCTGCCAAAAACACACCAAAACTCACCGAAGCCTGGACACCGGAAAGCTGGCGCGGCCGCGAAGCGCGCCAGATGCCCTCCTATCCTGATGCTGAAAAACTGGCATCTGCCGAGTTGCGCCTTGCAAAACTGCCGCCCCTTGTCTTTGCAGGCGAAGCCCGCAAACTGCAATCAAGTCTTGCCCGCGTGGCAGCCGGTGAGGCTTTTTTACTACAAGGCGGCGATTGCGCCGAAAGTTTTGCCGAATTTTCTGCCAACAACATCCGCGATACGTTGCGGGTCATTTTGCAAATGGCCGTTGTCTTGACCTTTGCAGGGTCGATGCCCGTTATCAAGGTTGGCCGCATGGCAGGCCAGTTTGCGAAACCTCGCAGCAAGCCGGACGAAACGCGTGATGGCGTCACCCTACCTGCTTACCGCGGGGATATCATCAACGGCATGGAATTTACGCCCGAAGCCCGCGCGCATGATCCGGCGCGCATGGTTGATGCGTATCACCAGTCTGCATCCACGCTCAATCTTGTGCGTGCATTTGTCAAAGGCGGTTATGCGGATTTGCATCAGGTTAATCGCTGGAACCTCGATTTCGTCAAAGATTCGCCGCTTGGTGCACGCTATCTCGATATCGCCCACCGCATTACCGAGGCGCTTGCGTTTATGGAAGCGTGCGGCATTACATCGGACCGCATAGACGCCCTACGCGAGACCGAGTTTTATACCTCGCATGAAGCGCTGCTTTTGAACTACGAGCAGGCCCTCACCCGTATCGATTCCACATCAGGCGACTGGTACGATACATCCGCCCACTTTTTGTGGATCGGTGCCCGTACAGGCCAGCTTGACGGTGCACAGATCGAGTTTGCCCGCGGTATCAAAAACCCTATTGGCGTAAAAGTCGGGCCTGATCTTGATGCCGATACGCTCCTGCGCATTATCGAGCGCATCAACCCAGACAATATTGCAGGTCGCCTTACGCTTATTTCGCGCATGGGCGCCGGAGATGTTTCTAAAAAACTTCCGCCGCTTCTGCGCGCCGTTGAACAATCAAGGGCCACGGTCGTCTGGTCGTGTGATCCGATGCACGGCAATACCGTGACATCCGATTCCGGTGTCAAAACGCGTCGTTTCAACGATGTGCTGGCTGAGGTACAAGGCTTTTTCGATGCGTGCCGCACGGCCAGTGTTCACCCGGGGGGCATGCACGTTGAAATGACAGGCCAGCAGGTCACTGAGTGCACGGGTGGGCAGCACGACCTTACGGATGCAGACCTTGCCCTGTGCTACCAGACCCACTGCGACCCGAGGCTCAATGCCAACCAGGCGCTTGAGATGGCCTTCCTGATTGCCGAAAAGATCAAAGAAGGCAAGCAGTTAGCCTAAGGGCTTTATATTTTCATAATCTTGACTTTTGCGCGGTTTTCAGGGATAATCATGCGCGAAGAGGACATTTGAGAATGAATAGATTTGCAAGCTCTATACTGGCGACCTTTGCGCTAGCCGTAGCCTTTATTGGATATCATCACGGCAAAGCGCCAAAAGGCAACATTACTAGCCCACCTCAGGCCAGCGATGTACTGCGTAGTATGTCCGCTACGGAAGTGAGGCTTAAATCCGAAGCTGCTACACGTTATCTGTCTATTCTGAAACCTTTTAGTATCGGTACGGATGGTACAAGAGGCGCCTCTCTCAACAACATAGGACAGGTTGTAGAGACTCTTTCGAAAGGCAACACACACAATGTGGAGCGCCTGAAAAAGGCTTATGCTGATTTTGAAATAGCTGCCTATGCGGCACGCCATCTTTCGACATTAAAAGACAAGCAACTCGTGGAAGCCATGCAAATGGGTCAGCCAGGCTACCAGCTTCATCTTGCACTCACGCAGCTGCAATTTGTTCTTTATCGCGGTGGATCCAGTACACTAAGTGAAACCACCGCAGAAGCTGCCTTTCTAAAAGCGGCTGCTTCCTATCCGGATGTTCTTGCTCTCGGCACGCTGAGAACACTCTCAGCTCATCACATGCATTTTCTTGGTTCGGTTGATGCTTCTGGTCATTCCCAATATATGGATCGCATTAAGCCACTTCTAGATAGTCTTCCGAAAATCAAGGCTGAGATCGGTACAAAAACTGTGCTTGCGGTAGCCGCCACAAAGGATGGAACTAAGTCGATAGAAATGGCGCCAGTTACAATTGAGGGCACTCCTGCCGTCAAAGGCGTAACTGCTGCGCTTACTGACAAGCGTACTATTGCTGCGATAAAGGCCGTACGCGCCTACTTAAAAATCAGCGAACATCAGGACGATGTCACCCAACTTGAACAGCGTGCAGCAGCAATTGGAGGCAGTGATCCACGTGCCTTCCGTGCAGCTACAATTAGCGCACACCGCGTGCTTTCAATGCTCACCGCTCATCCAGCTTTCTTAAACACCCACCCTGATCACAGAGCCTTCATGCTTGCACATGAAAGCAATATCGCTCGGATTAAAACGCTAGAGACAACTTTGGCCGCCTACTTCAAAGAAGAACCCATACAAAATATACGCTGTGGTACGGGCAAACGCGGCTTGAAACTTGATGGATGTGGATACTGATAAACAACAATACTAAAGGATATTAAAATGACTACGATCAGAAGAAGACCATCTACAGGTGACCAAAAGAGGCCAGCGCCCCCAGCCAGAACTGCGTCAGGTAGACTGCCTCAACGCGCAGCTAGTGGCCCAGCTTCAACCACGGCCGCGCCAGCCACACCAGCACCAATCACACCTACATCAACACGTCCTGCAGTAACACGCCCTTCTGCATCTGCTACACACACACCACTAAGAGCAGCGACAACAGCCCCAAGAACGCCCCTTGCCCCAGTCAGAACAAAATTCAAAATTACGGCTACCGGCAGGATTACTCGTTTCATATCCGCCATCATGCTTGTCGGTGTTTTTGCGTATGTTAGCGGTTACATAGTAGGAACTGTAACAAGACATGCAGCCGAGCAGGGCCAACCCACAAAACCAAAAATTGCCCCATAGGCGCGATTTTTTACCATCGTATTTGTTGATACTGTTTTCTGTATCTCTACAATTCGTGTAATCTCGGGTGTATGAAGGTTTATGCTGCCCAGATCAATCCGCATGTCGGAGCCGTTAAAAAAAATGCGGCTTTGATTGCCGATATTTGGCAGAAGCACAAAGACCATTGCGATCTTGTCGTTTTCCCCGAGCTCTGTCTCACCGGTTATTCGCCTGAAGATCTCGTTTTAAAGCCTGCTTTCATGGATACTTGTGAGGCGGCTGTCAAGGCATTGTGCGATCTTACAAAAACTTCAGGCGCTGCGCTTTTGCTCAGTACGCCGTGGCGCACGCAAGACAAGTTGTATAACGCGCTGTTGCTTATTGAAGGCGGCAGTATCAAGCATATCATCCCCAAACATCACTTGCCCAATTACGGCGTTTTTGATGAAAAACGGGTTTTTGCTCAAGGGCCTATCCCCCAGCCCGTTCTATTCCGTGGAGAGCGCATCGGGTTCATGACCTGCGAGGATTTGTGGCTGCCCGATATAGCGGCAGCGCTTGCCGCCGCCGGCGCTGCGATGCTGATCGTGCCTAATGGCAGCCCCTATGAAGAAGACAAAACAACCATTCGCCTGACGCTTGCCTATGAGCGCGTCAAGGAAACAGGTTTGCCGCTGCTATATCTTAATCAGGTAGGCGGACAAGATGAGCTGGTTTACGACGGATGTTCTTTTGCCATGAACGCCAAAGGCGCTGTTGCCATGACCATGAAGGCATTCGCTGAGGACGGCGCCATGCTGACCTTTGAAAACGGCGTATGGACATCAGACAAACATGAAGACTGGCCCGAGGGATCGGAAAGTGTCTACGGTGCCCTTAAGCTTGGCCTGCACGATTACGTTACCAAAAACGGGTTTACTGGTGTTCTGCTCGGCTTATCGGGCGGTGTCGATTCAGCACTTGTTGCGGTTATTGCCACCGAGGCTTTGGGTGCAGACAAAGTCACCTGCGTGATGATGCCATCGCCCTATACCGCGCAAATGTCACTTGATGATGCTGAACAGCTTTCAAAAAATCTCGGTTGCCCTTATCGCGTTATCTCCATTGAAGACGGCATGAAGGCCTTTGATGCCATGCTGAAAGACGACGCCCAAAAAGGCGTGACACCTGAAAACATCCAGTCGCGCCTGCGCGGCATGATTTTGATGGCTCTATCAAATGCAAGCGGGCGGATGGTGCTTTCAACCGGCAATAAATCGGAAATGGCTGTCGGTTATGCCACTTTATATGGCGATATGTGCGGCGGTTTTTCCGTTCTCAAAGATGTCTACAAGACGCAAGTCTACGATATCTGTCATTGGCTCAATGGGCGTGCACAGCTAGCCCTTATCCCTGAACGGATTTTGACCCGCGCCCCTTCGGCCGAACTGAAGCCTGACCAGACCGATCAGGACAGCCTGCCGCCGTATGATGAACTGGATGCCATTTTAAAAGGCCTCATCGAGGATGACCTTAGGCGCCGGGAACTTGTGGCGCGCGGATACGACGCTGCCACAATCCAGAAAGTCTGGTTGCTGCTCGACCGTGCCGAATACAAGCGGCGGCAAGCCCCGCCGGGTGTCAAAATCACCCCGCGCGCCTTTGGCCGCGACCGGCGCGTGCCGATTACCAATGGCTTTGTGCCTGAAAAGCTTGAGGAAAAGCGGTAATTCGATTAGTAATACTTTTAGCTTTGTGCGCGCCGAGGCAACAAAATTTGTTTCACCACAGCGCGCACAGAGATCACAGCGAAGCCTGTGCCGCTGTCGCTGTGCACGCTGTGATCGCTGTGGTTAAATTTAATTTTTAGGATCTTTATCATGTCCGTTCGTGTCCGTTTTGCTCCCTCGCCTACAGGCCTTATGCATGTTGGCAATGCCCGTACCGCTATCATCTGCTGGTTGTTCGCGCAGCGCCACAAGGGCTGGATGCTTTTGCGTATCGATGACACCGACCTTGAACGCTCGAAAGACGAACTGACGGAAGCCATCAAGCGCGACCTCACTTGGCTCGGGATCGGCTGGGATGATTACGTACACCAAAAGCACCGTATGGCACGCTATACGGATGTCATTGAAAAACTGAAGGCCGATGGCCGTCTTTATGCCTGCTATGAAACATCGGAAGAACTTGAACTTAAGCGCAAGGTGATGCTGGGCCGTAAAATGGCGCCTGTCTATGACCGTGCATCGCTTTCTCTCACGCCTGAGCAAAAAGCAAAATACGAGGCCGAGGGCCGTAAGCCACACTGGCGCTTTAAGCTGGAGCATCGCCCGATTGTCTGGAACGACCTCATCCGAGGTGAAGTCAAGTTTGATGGTGCGCTGATGTCGGACCCTGTTCTCATCCGCGAGGACGGATCGCCGCTCTATCACCTATGCTCGGTCATCGACGATATCGATTACAAAATCACGCATGTCGTGCGTGGTGAAGACCATGTTTCCAATACGGCATCCCATATCCAGATGTTCGAGGCGATTGAAGGCAAGGTACCGCATTTTGCGCATTTGCCTCTTATTTCGGATGCCGAGGGCGGTAAGCTTTCCAAGCGTCTTGGGTCCCTTGGCCTTCAGGATTTGCGTGATATTGAAGGCTTCGAGCCACAGACCATCATTTCCCTTATGGGCCGCCTTGGCACATCCGACCCTATCGAACCGTTTTACGATGTGCAGGAAATTGCGAAGACCTTTGACTTCGATAAATTCGGCCGCGGTACACCGAAATTCGATGCCGAGGAACTCGTGCGCCTCAATGCCAAAATCATCCACGCCACGCCTTTCAGGGCCGTCAAAGACCGCCTGAGCGCGATGGTCGGCGGTGCCGCCGTCGATGAAGGTTTTTGGGAAGCCGTCCGCCCGAACATCGAACGCCTGCGTGATTTCAAGGATTGGTGGACCGTTGCCAAAGGCCCTGTATCCATTGTCGTGGCCCCCGAAGACAGAGAGTTCATTACCAAAGTTGCTTCACTTTTGCCTGCGGGCGAGTTTTCAAAAGAGACCTGGAATGCTTGGCTTACGGCCATCAAGAGCAATACCGACCGCAAAGGCAAAGCGTTGTTCATGCCTATCCGCAAGGCCCTCACAGGTATGGAGCATGGGCCTGAACTGGATGCGCTCTTGCCGCTTATCGGGCGCGAACGGGCACTGGAACGGCTTCAGGAAGCTGCGTAACATCGTCGTTCGCACCTTCGAGCTTTTTCAGATTGAGACTTTCTTCGCGGCGTTTGCGACGGCGGTCGCCTTTGATGAGGCCGCGTATGTTGATAGAAATCAGTAGCGCGTTATAGACGATAAAACCTGTTTGGTGACTCATCACTGCAACTACCATTGCGCAAGCGCAGGCTATTATTCCCAGCATAAAACCCAAACGTAGTTTTTGGTCAGAAAAGAAATAGCTGGCTGTCGTGCCAATCAGCATTGTTATCCAGTCGAGGCCGTAATAAGGGCCGATCAGTGCGAGCAGCGTGTCCATGCCCTCACCTTATAGAAAATTACTTATGAAAATGTTAATTTTGGCAGCTATTAGGCTACTTTTTCCAGCCGTTTATCGGCCAAAACCGCCAGCTCAGCCGCTATGGACAGCGCGCCGGCAAGGCGCTGGGCAGGGTTGGTATAAGCCCTTGTATAAACCAGCTTCTGGTCGGGCCTGAGGCGCACCGTGGCCGCCTTTTGAGCCATCATGGCTATCACGCCTTCGGGGTTGGGCGGCGTGTTGCCCCTGAATGCCACCACAACGCCTTTCGGGCCCACATCAAGGCTATCGATGCCTGCCTTTTTGCACAGAGCTTTGATGGTCGTGAGCTTCAGCAGGTTTTCGACATCGGGCGGGATGGGGCCGAAGCGGTCTATCAGCTCGGCTGCAAAGGCCTCGACTTCGTGTTCATCGGCCAGTGTTGCCAAGCGGCGATAGAGTGACATGCGCACGTTGAGATCCGCCACATAACTTTCAGGAATGAGAACCGAGATACCGAGATTGATGGATGGCGACCAGCCAATATCGAGCGGCGCGCTTTCAAGCCCGGTGCCATTTCGTGCGGCCTCTACCGCTTCTTCCAGCATCTGCTGGTACAATTCCACGCCCACTTCCCTGATATGGCCATGCTGTTGCTCGCCCAGCAAGTTGCCGGCACCGCGAATATCCATGTCGTGGCTGGCGAGTTGAAAGCCACTCCCTAAGCTATCCAGCATACCAATCACCTCAAGGCGTTTGGTGGCGGTTGGCGTGAGCAGCGCATCCGGCTTCCAGGTAAGATACGCAAAAGCCCGAAGTTTCGAACGGCCCACGCGGCCGCGTATCTGGTACAACTGCGCAAGCCCGAACAAATCAGCGTGATACACAATCAGCGTGTTGGCGGTTGGTACATCAAGGCCCGATTCAATGATGTTGGTTGCCATCAGCACTTCGTATTGGCGGTCATAGAAGGCTGTCATTCGCGCTTCCAGTTCAGCGGGCGGCAGCTGGCCGTGGGCCGTGATGATTTTGACTTCGGGCACCAGCGCCTTGAGCTGTTCTTCCATTTCCTCGAGGTCTTTTATGCGCGGGCACACAAAGAAGGATTGGCCGCCCCTATAATGTTCACGCAAAATGGCTTCCCGCACCACCAGCGCATCGTATGGCATGACCGATGTGCGCACGGCCAGCCTGTCAACCGGCGGGGTTGTAATCAGCGACATATCGCGCACGCCTGTTAATGCCAGTTGCAGCGTGCGCGGGATGGGCGTGGCAGTTAGCGTCAACACGTGCACATCGCGGCGCAGGTCTTTCAGCTTTTCTTTTTGTTTCACACCGAAATGCTGTTCTTCATCGACGATCACGAGGCCCAGATTTTTGAATTCAATCGATTCCGCCAGCAGCGCGTGCGTACCAATCACAATGTTGACCTTGCCTTCTTTTAATTCTTCTTTCGTGCGTTTGGCATCGGTCGATGATACAAAACGCGAGAGTTGCGCGATACGCACGGGGAAGCCCGCAAAGCGGCGGGTAAAGTTTTCGGTGTGCTGGCGGGCCAGCAAGGTTGTGGGGGCAACCACCGCCACCTGCCCGCCTGCCATGGCGACCACAGCTGCGGCCCTGAGTGCCACTTCCGTTTTACCAAAGCCAACATCGCCGCAGACTAATCTATCCATCGGGCGGCCTGATTTTAAATCGGCTATGGCTTCCGTGATACTGCGTTGCTGGTCTTCCGTTTCGTGGTAGGGGAAGCGCGCGGCAAATTCATCGTAGGCCGTACCCGCCACATCGAACACATCCGCTTTTTTAACCGCGCGGGCGGCGGCAATTTCCAGCAGTTTGCCGGCAATCGCCAGCAGGTCTTTTTTGATGCGGGCTTTGCGCGATTGCCAACCGGCACCGCCCAGTTTATCAAGCTGCACCGTGCCTTCATCATGGCCGAAGCGGCTAAGCATCTCGATATTTTCAACCGGCAGGAATAACCTGTCGCCGCCTTCGTAACTTAGCTTCAGGCAATCGTGCAGGGTCCCGAGCGCCTTAACTGTTTCGAGGCCCTCAAACCGCCCGATACCGTGTTCAACGTGTACGACCAAGTCGCCAGGGTTAAGCGATGACACTTCCCGCAAAAAGGCATCGGCTTTGCGTTTTTGGCCGCGGCCCTTGCGCGCCAGTCTATCGCCTAAAATATCCTGTTCGGTTACAACCGCGATACGGTCATTCACAAAACCGTGTTCGAGCGCGAGTATCACAAGGTTCGCTTTGATGCCCGCTTGGTCCAGCAAAGTCTTCAGGCGCTCTTTTGAGCCTTCAGAGTAACAAGCGATATAGACTTTCTTTTTATCGGCCTGTAGGGCCGATACATACGCCGCCACTTCCTTGAACAGTTGTGCGCCTTGCTGTGCGCGTACATCCAGAAAATCCCGCCCGCGTTTGGCGCCGCCCACGCCCGCAAAGGGTGTCAGTATGGTGGCGTTATCCACAAACCCTTTCCATTCCGTTTCGCTTAAAAATAGCGTTTCGGGCGGCACGGGTTTGTAGTGCGTTATATCCTTCTGTGACTTCAGCAGCGTTACACGGGCCTGATATAAATCGGCCACTTGTGCGGCACGTTCGTGCGCGGCTTCCATCGCCTGATGGTCGAGCGTTATTTCGGCCTGCGGCAGATAATCAAATACGGTTTCAAGATGGTCATGGAACAGGGGCAGCCAATGTTCCTGCCCGGCATAGCGGCGGCCCTCGGAGATGCTTTCATAAAGCGCATCGTCCTTTACCACGCCAAAGCGCTCGCGGTAGTTTTTGCGGAAGCGTTCTATCGCGCCTTCCGTCAATAACACTTCAGCCACACCGCCGATGGAGAGCTGCGGCACGTCTTCGAGTGACCGCTGCGTTGCGGGGTCGAAGGCTTTCAGGGTTTCGACTTCATCGCCGAAAAAGTCGATGCGCACAGGGTTTTCGGCACCGGCCACAAATACATCCACAATACCGCCACGTACGGCGAATTCACCGCCTTCGCGCACGACATCGGTGCGGGCGTAGCCGTGTTCGGCCATTGCCCTTAAAATAACATCCTGCTTTATCCGGATACCTTTTGTGATGGTGAGCGCGCCGCTTGCAACAGCTACCTTCGGTATCACGCGCTGGGTTGCCGCGTTGACGGATGTTAAGACCACCAGCGGCTTTCTGATGTCGCTTTGCAGGCGTGCAGCAAGCGCTGCCAGCGTGGCTACGCGGCGCCCAATAATATCGCTTTGTGGGGAAACGCGGTCGTAGGGCAGGCAATCCCACGCGGGGAATTCCAGCACGTCGATGTCCGGTGCAAAAAACTTCAGTAGTTCGGCTATGGTATGGATGCGTGTTTCGTCGAGCGCGATGTGGAGTGCCGTGCTGCCACGCCTTTGGGCCTCAAGGGCGCTTTCTTTTAAAACAAACGCCTCCTGCCCTTCGGGTACGCCTGCCAGCGTTTTCATGCGGCAAGCTCGTGTTTTAAAAACAGTTCCAGTACCGCGCTTTGCTCTTCTACGGGCGGGGCCATGCGTTTACACTTCCAGTCGTATAAATCGGGGTCCTGGCAGGTTAGTAGCTGCTCGTATTCATCGAGAGCGGTTTTGTCCATGTTTGGTACATGCGCATCGGCAAAGGTACCCATGAGCATATCCATTTCACGGGTGCCCCTGTGCCAGGAGCGGAAAATAAGCATGCGGCGGCGTTCTTCAATGGTCATAGCGTTCTAGATAATCACTCTTTATATTGTTGTCCACATGCGCCCGTTGGTTCTTGATACTTTATTCCGCTCTATCCGCACGCTTTCCGGTGTGGGGCCCAAGCACGCCAAGGCTTTTGAAAAGCTTCTGGGTGGTGAGCGCATTATCGACCTGTTGTGGCACAAGCCGCTCGATATTATTGACCGCCGCCATTCCCCCAAGCTTCGGGACGCGAAGGCCGGGCAGGTTGTTACCACGACCGTTACCATTTTGCAGCACCAGTTGCCCAAGCGCCGCGGCTTACCTGCGCGAGTTGTCGCGAGCGATGATACGGCGACACTTGACCTCGTCTTCTTTAACGCGCATCGCGACTGGATTGAAAAGACATACCCCGTTAATGCGCAGGTCGTCATTTCTGGCCGTGTCGAGCCTTACAACAACCGTTTGCAAATGGTGCACCCCGACCATGCGGGCAAACCTGAAGACCTTGCCAGCATTGCCAAAATCGAACCCATCTACCCCATGACAGCGGGTATTGGCCCCAAGCAATTGGCAAAGCCGATGGACGAAGCGCTGAAGGTGCTGCCCGACTTGCCTGAATGGCTTGACGCGCCTTTGGTACAATCCCGCAACTGGCCTACGTGGAAGGCCGCTATGCAGGCTTTGCACGCGCCCGAAAGCGCGGCAGATTTCGAGCCCACAACACCCGTGCGCCAGCGCCTGGCCTATGATGAACTGCTGGCGCGACAGCTTGCGATGCAGATGGTGCGCCTGCGTATAAAAAAACTGAAAGGCCGTGCGTTCAGTATCGATACGGCTTTACGTACACGGTTTTTGAAATCGCTCCCGTTTGAAATGACGGGCGCGCAAACAATGGCCATCGCCGATATCGATGCCGATATGGCCGAACCATCACGCATGTTGCGGCTGTTGCAGGGCGATGTGGGCAGCGGCAAAACCGTTGTGGCCATGGCCGCGCTTTTGAATGCGGTTGGTGCCGGTGCGCAAGGGGCCATCATGGCCCCTACCGAAATACTGGCGCGGCAACACGCTGAAACACTGGGGCCGATTGCATCCGCCATCGGCGTTTCTATTGCGGTGCTGACGGGCCGTGATAAGGGCAAACAGCGCGAGGCGATTGCCGAGGCTATCCGCAGCGGTGCTGCGCAAATCATTATTGGCACGCATGCCCTCTTTCAGGAAGATGTCGCCTTCAAAGATTTGGGCCTCGTGATTATCGATGAACAGCACCGCTTTGGAGTGCATCAGCGTTTGATGTTATCCGACAAGGGCGTGGCGCCCGACGTACTGGTGATGACGGCCACGCCCATTCCACGCACGCTTACTCTTACGTTATATGGCGATATGGATGTCAGCCGCCTTCATGAAAAACCGCCAGGGCGCAAACCGGTCGATACGCGGCTTCTGTCAATAGACCGGATTGGCGATGTTGTCGCCGGCCTTAAGCGCAAAATTGCAACAGGTGCCCGTGCCTACTGGGTTTGCCCGCTTGTCGAGGAATCGGAATTGATTGATTTAGCCGCCGCGACCGAGCGCCATGCCGATTTGCAGCAGCATTTTGGGGCCCGCGTCGGCCTTCTCCACGGCAAGATGAAACCGACGGATAAAGACAAAGTCATGGCCGCTTTCATGGCAGGCGAGCTTGATGTACTTGTGGCTACGACCGTCATTGAAGTTGGCGTCAATGTGCCTGAAGCCACAGTGATGGTGATTGAACATGCCGAACGGTTTGGCTTGGCCCAACTACACCAGCTGCGCGGGCGTGTGGGGCGTGGGCTTGATGCATCGGCGTGTATTTTGCTTTACACCGCGCCTTTATCGGAGATGGGCAAGCAGCGCCTTTCTGTGATGCGCGATACGGAAGACGGTTTTCTGATAGCCGAGAAAGACCTTGAACTGCGCGGTGCGGGTGAGTTGCTTGGCACGCGCCAGAGCGGCCTTCCCGCCTTCCGCATGGCGGATGTTGAGGCGCACGGCGATTTGATGCAGATGGCGCATACGGAAGCAAAGCTCATAGCCGAGCGCGACCCGATGCTGACATCGCGCCGCGGCGAGGCGCTCAAGGCGCTTTTATACCTGTTCTCGCAAGATCAGGCGATACAGACGATACGGTCAGGGTAATGCGCTTAAGGGCAAAGTTACATTAGCCTTTTTCTACTGAAAGCTTTTCCAGAATGGCTTCTTAGATATCGCTCAAAATCCAGTGCCTTATGTTTATCTTCAAAAGCGCAATACCAAATGAGTTTCCAGGGCCCGTATTTTGAAGTATGCGTGGATTTACCTTCGTTATGTTCCTGAATGCGTCTTTTTAAATCTTTAGATGCGCCGACATATTCTTGATTAGCTACATTTACACTTTTGATAATGTAAACATACCACATGAGGTTGAATCTTTCTGCCCTTGCTTCGCTTCACTTTGAAGCTTCGCAGGGCACTGCTTCGGCCTAACGTGCTACTTTGGCTGCGCCACGCGTAGCCCGTAAGGGCGAAGCGTGGTGATCGCCCCGGGGATCGAACCCGGGACCTACTGATTAAAAGTCAGTTGCTCTACCGGCTGAGCTAGGCGATCCCAAAAGAAGTGCCCTTACATAAACACTTTATTTCACGGCTTCAAGTATTTTCTCTTGGGTCGCCGGGGTCACAAAAGGCGAGATATCGCCGCCCAACCGCGCGATTTCCTTGAGAAAGGAGGAGGAAACGAACTGCCATTTGTCCGATGCCATCAGGAAAACCGTCTCAATATCGGGGGCTAGTCTTGCGTTCATGCCTGTCATCTGGAATTCGTATTCAAAGTCGGATACGGCCCTCAGGCCCCTGAAAATAATGCCAGCGCCCTTCTGGCGGGCAAATTCGACCAGTAGGGTATCGAAGGTTTCGACCGTTATTTCGCACTTGGCCCCTTCAAGATTTTTAATATCGGTTTCCAGCATGGACAGGCGGTCTGCCAGCTTGAACATGGGCTTTTTATTTGGGTTTGTGGCGACCGCCACAATCAGATGGTCCACAAGGCCCGAGCAGCGCTTGATAATATGCAAGTGCCCCTTGGTAATGGGGTCAAAGGTACCGGGGTAGATGCCAATCCTCTTCATGGTCGCCTTTAAAGCACGAAAAACCAGCCCCCGCAATATTTCTATCACTCTAAGCCCTTGTTTGTGCTAGATAAGCCCGATGACTGAAGCCTTTATCACCATGCTGTGCGAGGACGGCTGGGCGGATTACGCCCTTCTCGACAGCGGCCATGGCCGCAAATTGGAGCGTTATGGCCGGATTATCGTCGACAGGCCCGAACCGCAGGCCCTTTGGGCACCGGCCCTTCCTGAAGCGCGCTGGGCCGAGGCACAGGCCGTTTTCAAAAACGCATCCGAACGCGAGGAAGACGATAACGGCCAATGGGATTTCCTGATTAAAAACCCGCCCGAGACATGGCCTTTGCACGTTGAAGGCGTGACCATGCTTTCGCGCTTTATGGCGTTTAGGCATATGGGCCTCTTCCCCGAGCAGCGCCCGCACTGGATCTGGATGAAAGATCGTATTGCAGGCCGCCCCTTAAAAATCTTGAACCTGTTTGCGTATACGGGCGCAGCCAGTTTGATTGCGGCCAAAGCGGGCGCGATTGTCACGCATGTTGACGCATCCAAAAAAGCGATCCAGTGGGCGAAGGATAACCAAATCGCATCCAAAATCGACGAAAAATCGATCCGCTGGATTTGCGAGGATGCCCGCAAATTTGTTCAACGCGAACTGCGCCGCGGCAACAAATATGACGGCATTTTACTGGACCCGCCGCGCTATGGCCGTGGCACGGACGGCGAGGTCTGGAAATTCGAGACCGATGCAGCCCCCTTGCTGCGCGACTGCGCGGCGCTGTTATCGGACGATGCATCGTTCATGATTTTTACAGCGTATGCGTTGCGCCTTTCATCGATTGCGCTTGCACACATGATGGCCGATGTTGCGCCCACACGCGGCGGCATCGATTACGGCGAATTGGTGCTGGTGGACGAAACCGCGACCAAATCCCTGCCCACATCGCTTTACGCACGGTGGAGCGCATGAAAAAATTTAAACCACTAAGATCACTAAGTACACTAAGAAAGTGTACACTGTGTTTCTTAGTGTTCTTTGTGTGCTTAGTGGTTAAAAAATGAATTCTTTGTTATCTCGTATCATTACATCACCCGCGAACGAGGAAATAAAAGCCATTCGCGCCCTTGAACGCCGCAAGGAACGCCGCGAAACGGGCCTTTTTATCGCCGAAGGTTTGCGCCATGTTCTGGAAGGTATTGACTGCGGATGGGAACTCCACCGCCTTGTTTTTCACACCAAACTTGCCGGCAAAAATGAAATTCAAACCGCGCAGCGCGTTTGCGTGGCCGGCGGCGGACAATGTTTTGAAGTGAACGACACTGTTTTGGAAAAGTTGTCTCACAAAGATAATCCGCAGCAGGTGATTGGTGTTTTCAAACAGAAGACGCTTTCGTTGGATTTTTTTCCGTTCAGCCGCCACACCAACCCTGAACAGAAAAAAATCGTTTCCTGTATTGTGGCCCTCGAGCAAGTGCGTGACCCTGGCAATTTGGGCACGATTTTGCGTACCGTTGACGGTGTGGGTGCGGACGCAGTTATTTTGATTGACCAATGCTGTGATCCTTTTTCCGTTGAAGCCGTGCGCGCAAGCATGGGCAGTTTATTTGCGGTGCCGATTGCGGTTGCGACGCGCGACGAATTTTTGGTGTATGCCAAAGCGTGGCAAGGCGCGGTTGTTGGCACGCATTTATCGGACCGCACGGTCGATTACCGCGAGGCCGTGTATACAAAGCCCGTTTTGCTGGTAATGGGCAACGAGCAAGCGGGCTTATCGCCCGAGCTTTCAGCGGCGCTGCCTATATTGGTAAAACTGCCGATGAAGGGACGGGCGGATAGTTTGAATTTAGCCATTGCCACCGGCGTTATGCTTTACCGTATTCTTGAGGCGTAACGCGCTGTTTTTACAGTGTTTTTATAGTTACTCAGTTTGTTTTCGCCAAAAATAAAAGCCCCGATGACGGGGCTTTGGTGTTTACGAGTTTATTTTACCGCGAAGACGCGAAGATGCGAAGTTTTTCGATTTGTCATTCTGAGCGCAAGCGAAGAATCTTCTCTGTGCCCATAAGATCCTTCGCTTGCGCTCAGGATGACAAGGAAGGGTTTAACCACGAAGATACGAAGGCACGAAGTTTTTCTTCTTATCCGTCATACTTCGCCCCTCTTCTCCGTCATACTCCGCCTTTCTTCTCCGTCATACTCCGCGAAGGCGGAGTATCCACTATGCCCCAAGCCCGATTGTCGCCGGTCTTTACCGTGGATCCCTGCCTTCGCAGGGATGACGATGGTGTGTTGAACCACGAAGGCACAAAGTTTTCTTCTTATCCGTCATACTCCGCGAAGGCGGAGTATCCACTGTGCCTCAAGCCCGATTATCGCCGGTCTTTACGTGGTTCCCTGCGTACGCAGGGATGACGCGGAAGGATTTTAACACAGAGAGCAAGGAGAATGCGGAGTTCTCCTTTTCGTCATCGCGAGCGGAGCGACGCGATCCAGTTTCTGGATTGCTTCGTCGTGATACTCCTCGCAATGACGGTTCTTCTTTAGTTTAACAAGGTGTGTCTGCTACCTATTTGTAGCAACCAAATTGGTTTATGAAACCAGTTGCCAAGCCTCTAAATACTTATCTAGCCAACCTTTACCGTATTTTTTTGATAACCCTAAATTATCGTAATCGGGTTTAAACCGTCTCATTTCCCCATCGTTATGCGCTTTACCACCTTTGCCTGGCATACTAAGCCATGTTTTGTGGGCTTCTTTCAATGCATTAGCAACCACAAGACTTGGTACAATCCAACATTTTGGTGCTTGGTCGTGTGTCTTACCAAAATCCACAAAACAATAAAAAATTGAATCTGAAATAATATCTTCATGTTTTTTCTTCATGTGCCACCCGCCATCACTCCCCTTCTCACGGCGGGTTTTAACTTGAATAGCACAGAGTTTATTTCCAACTTGATCTGTAACGATAATATCTGAATTTGGAACACCGGCCGGGGCCAATGCTGCTATCATGCCACGCTTAAGTAGCTGGCTCATTACATAGTATTCTCCTGCTGCACCTAGAAGCGTTGTTTGTGAAGTCATATATAGCCTTTTAAAACCCCGCTTTCGCGGGGTTCTCCTTGACTAGTTTTCCATGCCTTCGGCTGGGGCATCGATGATGGCATCGGGTTCCGTGCCTTCCGGTAATACGGCGTCGTCGGATTCATCGTGCGTGAGCCATGCTACTGATACCACTTTGGCATCGCCTTCCACGTTGAAGACGCGGACGCCTTGGGTAGCGCGGCCCGTAAAGCGGATGTCTGTCACCGGCGTGCGTATCATCTGGCCTTCGTTTGTGACCAGCATGATTTGGTGGCCGTCGTTCACTGGGAAGGATGCAACCATTTTGCCGTTTTTCGCGGTCAGGTTCATGTTGGTGATGCCTGAGCCGCCGCGGCCTGTGACGCGGTAGTCGTACGCGGAGGTGCGCTTGCCGTAGCCTTTGTCGGTGACGCAGAGGAGGAATTGTTCGGCCCCTTGCATCTCCTTGAATTTGTCATCCGAAATCGCGACATTAGCCGCGACTTCTTCATCGGCCTCGCCGTCCTCCGCACCCCTTAGGGCATTGGCGCGTTTGATGTAGGCCGCGCGTTCTTCCGGTGTGGCATCGATGTGTTTTAAAATGGACATGGACATCACTTCATCGCCCTTGCCCAGTTTGATACCGCGCACGCCCGTGGATGTACGGCCCGCAAACTGGCGGATGTCGCCGACTTCAAACCTAATCGCCTTGCCGTCTTTGGTGGCGAGCAGCACATCTTCGCCCTCCTTACAGATTTTGACGGAGACGAGTTTTTCGCCATCCTCCAGCTTCATCGCGATGAGGCCCGATGACCTGATATTGCGGAAGTCGGAGAGTTTGTTGCGGCGGACCGTGCCGTGGGATGTTGCGAACATGAGATCCAGTTTTTCCCAGAGTTCTTCATTTTCGGGGAGCCTTAGGTAAACGCTGACATTCTCGCCACTTTCAAGCGGCATCATGTTGATGAGCGCCTTGCCGCGCGCCTGCGCGTTGGCGAGGGGCAATTGCCAGACCTTCATTTTGTGGACGATACCGCGCGAGGTGAAGAACAAAATCGGCGTGTGCGTGGAGGCCACGAACAAATCGGTCACGAAATCATCTTCCTTCGTGGTCATGCCGGATTTGCCTTTACCGCCGCGTTTTTGCGCGCGGTACGTATTGAGCGGCACGCGTTTGGCGTAGCCAGCGTTGGATACGGTTACCACCATGTCTTCACGCTGGATGAGATCCTCGATGTCCATTTCATCGAAGTTTTCGGTGATTTCGGTTTTGCGCGGGGTGCCGAATTGGGTTTTAACGGCCACAAGCTCGTTTTTAAGGATGGTGAGCATTTTCTCGCGGGATGCCAGAATTTCAAGGCATTCCTTGATGTAATCGCAGACTTCCTTCAGTTCGTCGCCGATTTTATCGCGCTCGAGGCCTGTGAGGCGGTGGAGGCGTAAATCCAAAATCGCTTTTGCCTGAATCTCCGACATTTTGTAAGTCGATTTATCCGAAACCGGATAATCAGGATCGTCGATGAGGGCGATGAGTGGCGCCACGTCTTTTGCAGGCCATGCTTTTTCAATGAGCTGTTCTTTGGCAACGCTTGGGTCTTTGGCGTTGCGGATGATGGCAATCACTTCATCGATGTTGGCGACGGCCACCGCAAGGCCCGCCAAAACATGGCCGCGTTCGCGCGCCTTACCCAGTTCAAATATTGTGCGGCGGGTGATGACATCTTCGCGGAATTTTACGAAGGCTTCAATAAACTGCTTTAAGTTGAAGGTTTGCGGGCGGCCGTGGTTGAGCGCCAGCATGTTGCACGGGAAGCTGGTTTGCAGCTGCGTGAATTTGTAGAGCTGATTGAGTACCACATCGCCCTGCGCGTCGCGCTTGAGTTCAATCACCATGCGGACGCCGTCGCGGTCGGATTCATCACGTAAATCGGCGATGCCTTCAATTTGCTTTTCGCGGACCAGTTCGGCCATGCGTTCCAGCAATTTGGATTTGTTTACCTGATACGGGACTTCGTGGACGATAATCGCCTCGCGGTCCTTCCGTATCTCCTCAATTGTGGTTTTCGCGCGCATCATGACGGAGCCATTGCCCGTGGTGTACGCCGAACGGATACCCGCGCGGCCCATGATTTGCGCGCCTGTCGGGAAATCCGGCCCGGGGATAATGGCCATCAGTTCTTCGATGGTAATATCGTTGTTATCAACGTAGGCGACGCAGCCATCGATGACTTCAGAAAGGTTATGTGGCGGGATGTTTGTGGCCATACCCACGGCAATACCGCCAGCGCCATTGACGAGCAGGTTTGGTACGCGGGATGGCAGAACGACGGGTTCGTAGATAGACTCATCGTAGTTGGGCCTAAAGTCGACCGTGTCTTTATCGTAGTCTTCCAATATCGCTTCGCCGGCTTTGGCCAAACGCGCCTCGGTATAACGCATGGCGGCGGCGCTATCGCCGTCCATCGAGCCGAAGTTACCCTGGCCATCGATAACCGGCAGGCGCATCGAAAAATCCTGCGCCATGCGGACCATCGCGTCGTAAATCGCCGAGTCGCCGTGCGGGTGGTATTTACCCATGACATCCCCCACGATACGGGCGGATTTTTTGTAGGGCTTGGTGCTATCGTAGCCGCCATCCTTCATGGCGTATAAAATGCGGCGGTGGACTGGTTTTAAACCGTCCCGCGCATCAGGCAGCGCCCGCGAGACGATGACCGACATCGCGTAATCCAGATAGGATTTTTTCATCTCGTCTTCGAGATGGATGATGGGGAAATTTTCGCCTGATGGGGGCGTTTGTTCGGGTGCGTTTTTCGCGTTCATTTTCGGCGTTCCAGACGTGTTTGAAAGTCAGCCTGTAACCTAGCCCAGAATGCACAGATAACCAAGGATTTTTGCGTGTTTTTTAGGCTCTATTTTTAGCAAAATCTGAGACTTTACTGCGCCCTGCCTTCTGCACCCTCAAAACGACTATATTATGTATATAAATTAACCGATCACGAGGCTTGTTAAAAGCCTCTGTGACGGTTGATTGCGTGGCTGCGGACAGAAGGGCTTGAGCGTTTCCGGCATCTCGTGACGCACCAGCGGCGAGCCTTTGGTACGAGTCTGGTAGCGGCCATCTGCGTGAATGCCATCAATTGCGGTTTCGACGGCGCTGCTTGCCACCACAAGTGAATTGCCGGACGTTGCCACAGGCCCGCCGATGCGGTTGTGTTCGGCATCTCTTGGATAGGCGGCGTCGCGGGCTTCACTTGCTTCAGAATTTGTTTGTGCAGCCCGGCCTGCAAACAGCCCGCTGATACGTTCCGCCATTTCCTGCGCATCAAAGCCTGCCGTGATTTGAGAGAACATATCACCGCCGGATGCCGCAAAACTATTCATCTTGCGGCTGATGGCTAAATCTGTGGCAATGTGATCACTCTTGGCTTCAGCCCTAAATCTTTCCTGAAGTGGTGATGAAATTTTTGAAAGGACAGCGGCCAGTGCTGCAGGAATTGGGATCGTACTGCCTTCGGGCAGGCCCAGAACACACTGCATAAGCGCGTGTGTGCGATCTTTCAAAGCTTCATCAAAGGTGACCAGCGCACCACTCTTGCCTGTCTTGCCTTCTGCAATCAGCCGATCAAAAGCGGGGAAAGCCCCGTGATTATCGACGATACCGCCGTTGAGCGTGTGGGCAGCGAGCGTCGCCATGCGCAGGGTCCACTGCGCATCGTCGATCGTATTCAGCGCGCGTGAAATGAGCGCGTCGCGTGCGGCGGCTGCCAGAAGGTCATCCTCATCTTTCTTGAAAGAGTTGAGAGGGTCGGCCACGTTGTGGCCTTTGTCGATAAAATCTACTGCATGCGGAGCCAGAATGGCGCCACGTTCCTCGGCATATCTTGCGGCGTTCATGGCGGCTGCAATTTGCGCGTTAGGCTCGATCACAGGCTCCATGAGATAATAGAGCAGCCAGAGATCATCGAGATCAAGACGCAGGGCCGGTGATACTTTGCACCCATCAAGCTTTATGTAGTTACGGATGCGATCGAAGTAATTGCTGTCGTCCTGTGCTGTGCCCTGAGGGCGAACATACCCATCGCCCGAGGGGGTATAGTCCGGTGCCGTGTATTTGTGACGCTGATCACCCAGTACCTCGAGCGCCCGTTTCAATACAGCTTGCAGAGCTTTGGCATCCTCATCCGATTTTGCTTCAAAGGTAATGGCGTAAGTTGTGATGCGCGCGACGGACGAACCATAAATATCGACCTCCCATGAGGCGTCATCGTGCTCGTACACCTCAATCAGAGCGGTGCCTGATGGCGCGATTTCCAGACCGTGAACCAATTTACGATCGAGATAATCGATGGGAGGGATAAACGCGACGGCCTCGCCTTCCTTGGGATAGCCGGGATAACCTGCACGGCTAAAGCCCCATTCGGAGATATCGTACGGCCCTGGTTCTTTGCCGCCATGCTCGGCTTTCCATTTTTCGACTTCGGCTTTGTACCAGGCAGCGTAGGCACGGTTTTTTGCAAATTTGATGGCGAGAGGGCCTTTGATATCGGCCTCCGTGATCGGCTTGAATAGATCGAGAGTCTGTTGTGGATCGCTTTTATGTTTTTGAGCCGCTTCATGAGATTGCTTTAAATCTTCGCGTATCTGAAGGATGGGGGCATCCCGTTGATCCCAATCTTTTTCATCAGCTGGAGGCAGCAGAATTTCGGCGATTTTTTCGGCTGCTTCCCACGAGCCTGCTTTGCCTTTTTCAAGCTTCGTACGGATGTAGGCGATATGTGTTTTGATCGCTTTGCGTTTTTGAGGATCGAACACCTCGGGCCGGAGCATCTTTTTCACTTCTTCGACTGTGTCCGCCCATTTGACCGTGGCCTCGGCCGTGTAGTCGGCGAGCGCTTTTTCGGGATCGGCGGCACGATCCTGCGCTTCTTTCAATTCAGAGCGCATCTTGACTATTGCGTGCTCGCATATAGCCTCGATGAGTTTATCGCCCGCCGCAATCGCCTCATCGCGAATAGGGAGAAGAGAACGTACAGCCTCCACAAAAGTCGGATGCCCCATGAGATCATCGTTGACCTTAAGTGGTTTTGCGAGAGAGGGATGTTTTGTGCGGAATGCCTGAAGCTCTGTCAGGTAGCGTATAGGTACTTCTGTATCCGTTGTGGCCTTATCCTTGCGGCCGGCCTTGATGCGATCGATGTGTTCTATCGTTTGTCGCGCCTCCTGCTTGGCGCTGCGTATGGATCTTGATGGACCTTTGGCTACATCACCCGGAACTTCTGCTGCGAATTTTTTAAACTGTTCGCCACCTGGTGCAAATTTTTTACCGACATTATAGCCGATCAGAAAAGCCGCACGGCACCCCATGATGTGATTGAGTGAGACTAGGGCCTCGTGAGGTTCCAGTTCCGCGTTCTCCCACTTATCGAGAAGTACCAGAAGATCGACGGCCTGACGCTCGTCTATCTGTTCGTAGGTTGCGAAGCGATTTTTATTATCGCGTTCGTCATCTTCATCCCAGTCGGGCATATCAAACAGCATTATCGCTTAACCTTTGTTTTAAAGACCGATTTTTAACATAATTATTCTTTTGGCTTCAAGTATTCCCAGCAGTCTTGGGTAGATAATTTTAATATGGCAAATTGTGTGTTTTATATGCTACCCCTGCCTTATGGCCATCAACACTCCATTTTCGGCAGCGGTCCACGCGCTTGCTGAAGAATCGCTTCGTACAGCGCTGTTACCCGGACAGTGGAAGCGCCGTAAACACCGCTATGCATCCGATGCCACACCTGCGCTTAACCTGCGGAGATCAGATGGCGGGGCGTGGGGTGTTGTGCGCGACCGGTTTTATGGCGCTGCGCAGACCGAGCTTTTTGTTTCGCGCCTTGCACTCCATGCCGGCGTACCGGTGGCCCCCATATTTGTGGCGACACCGAGAAGAGACAGCAAGACGCTTAGCGTTATTCCGTTTTCCAACATCGTCTATACAACAGAGCTTCCTCTTGCTGACATGCGCGAATATTTGCAGCACACATCATCCTGCCTGCCGTTCTTTTTATGGATGGGGCAGGACATGGACCGCGCCTACAGAAACACCTGCATGAATGCGGATGACCGCAACAGTTTTGCGGAGTTTGATTTTGAAAACACCAGCCTTGCCAATGTTTTTAAGACGGCGCTGATAGACCCTGCAACGCTTGATGACAGGATGCGCGATGTTTTCGAGACGAGTTATCACGCGGCGGTTATTGACGGCTCGGGCAAGCTTGACCTGAGCGACCAGTTTATCCAGAAACCCATTTTGCGAAGCGCTTTTACTGCGGGCCTCGAACGCCTGCGCGCCGTCCCTGAAACGGCGGTCGATGACATTCTGGATATTGTAAGCCATGTGAGAGCTGTGCCGGAGCGGCAGCGACGCGCTGTCAAAAGCTATCTGGGCATGCGGCTTTTTATGCTTGATATTGCCTACCGCACGGGGCGACTGGACAGGTATCTGGTAGATGCCCTGCCGGACAAGCCCGGCATCCCCGCACAGAAATTCGAGCCCTTTACCTACGGCTTTGCCTGATACTAACGCGGCAGCAGCCCGGCAAAACGAGTGTACTTTGCCTGTTCTGCGGGTGTGCCCGCAATTTCGAGAATGACTTTGCGACGCATCATCTCTTTTATCGCCACTACGATTGTTGTTGAGAGTGTTGCGCTATTTATTTCGTTATCGATGCGGAAATGCATGCCCGGCGTGACGCCAGCGCCAGGTGGCGTCACGATGACATCGCGGTAGTAGGCGTGAATATCATCGAACTTTGCCAAATCGCCTGCTATCCAGCCAGCGCCGTTGGGCTTGCGGTATTTGCCCATCGTGACATCGAAGAAGGACAGGCCGTGAACCGTTATGCCCTTTGCTGCCAGTTGCAGGACTTTTTCACGCAGTTTTGAGTGATCGAAAGACATGTCCGCACCATCACCACTCATATCGAAGACCGTGCGGGCACAAGACTTGCCATCTTTTAGAAGTGCGTCGTGTGTGCTCTCCGCAAGTTCGAGCGCTCTTAAAAGCTGGTTACCGCCGTTCACCGGCCGCTCCATCGCACCGATGTAGTTTGCGAAAGCCTCGATGTCTTTTGGGGTTTGCAGCACCGCCTGACTCATCAAACGGTACTGTGTCGAGAATGCGACAAAGTTGACAAGCGCGCCGCCAGACATATTCGAAATTTCACGCATGACATCATGATCCATCATGCCCGCTTTAATCCCCTGAAGCTGACCGTTTACACCGTGCGGCATGGCCGAGTTGCTGAAATCGACAATGAATGTCAGGCAAAGCTCGTGCCTTTTGGACGTGCTTGCGTGCATAGCGGGAAAGTAGCCTGCGACCTCGGTTGTATGCTGGTCCTGCGCTACGGCAGGAGACGGGCCAAGAACGTTGAATGCGATTAATGCGGAGAGAATAGGCCCCGAGGCCCTTGCGACAAGAGACATAACTAAAACTCCCTGATAATTTTTGGTTATGTATATTTTCTGAGCGTAAAATGGAAACTGCGGCAAGAGTTATCTTGCCGCAGGCTCAAAATTGAAATTTTATTATTTATGGAACTTTAGATTTCCAAAACAAGGCGGGCTGGATCTTCGATCGCTTCCTTCACGCGGACGAGGAAGCTGACCGCCTCACGGCCATCGATGATGCGGTGATCGTAGCTGAGAGCGACGTACATCATCGGGCGGGCCTGAATGCTGCCATCAGGCATAACGACGGGGCGCTGCTGCGTTTTGTGCATGCCCAAAATACCGACCTGCGGTGTATTAAGAATAGGCGTCGACATCAGCGAACCGAACACGCCGCCATTCGTGATTGTGAAAGTACCGCCCATCATGTCGGCTGGAGCGAGCTGCCCATCGCGCGCTTTTTTGGCGTAGTCACCGATATCCTTTTCGATGCCAGCGAGGTTTTTACCGTCCGCATCGCGTACGACAGGCACGACAAGACCCTGCGGTGTCGAAACGGCTACGCCGATATCGTAGAAGTTTTTGTAAATAACATCCTCGCCATCGATCTCGGCATTAACGGCCGGGAACTCGCGCAGGCCCTGAATAGCGGCCTTGACGAAAAAGCCCATGAAACCCAGTTTGACGCCGTAGCGTTTTTCAAACTTCTCCTTGTACTGCTCGCGCAGGGCCAGGATGTTGGTCATATCGATTTCGTTGAAGGTGGTCAGCATTGCGGCTGTGTTCTGTGCCTCTTTCAGGCGGCGGGCGATGACCTGACGCAGGCGCGACATTTTTACGCGTTCCTCGCGGGCCTTGAGATCGCGCGGAACATGCGGCGCCGCAGGCGCCGATGGCGCGGCTGGTTTTGCAGCAGGTGCCGGTGCTTCAAGATGAGCAATGACATCGCCTTTTGTGATGCGGCCATCTTTGCCCGTGCCTTCGAGAGATGAGGCGGAGACGCTGCTATCGGCCATCATTTTGCGGGCGGCAGGGCCTGATTGCACATCAGACGCCGCGGGGGCTGTTGTTGCAACAGGGGTTGGCGCAGGTGCCGGTGCAGGCTTGGCGGCTTCGACCGGTTTTGAGCTTTGATTTGCGGGTGCGCCTACGCCAATCTCACCAAGCACGCTGCCCGGTTTTACGGCACTACCTGCCTTGACAGTGATAAGCGAGAGCACACCTGCCGAAGGCGCATTGACCTCGACCGTTACTTTATCGGTCTCGAGTTCGACCAGCGGCTCATCGGCCTTAACGGCCTCGCCCTCTTTTTTCAGCCATTTGGCGACGGTTGCTTCGGAAACGGATTCACCCAAGGAAGGTACGACGATGCTGGTCATAGATAGCCCTAAAACAGGTTGAGATGCAGTGCCAAAGATGTGGCACGCGCGGGGCCTTCGGTCAAGGGGCGAATAGACGTTTTAAGCAGGTTTCAGGGCTGCTGCACGGGCTCTTAGGACGGGTTCCAGCGAGGTTCCCGCATAGATTTCGTCCGGTTTGATTTTAAGATTTGCAAAACGGTCTGTAGCCTTATGGAAGGTACAGGACGAAACCTCAACCGTACGCAGAGGCAAGCCGCATAAACGCCCTTGCCCGACCGATACACTACACCGCCTTGGTTTTGGATGGCCTTTGTAAAGGCCGCTTGCGATACCGGCATCTATTTTTGCGGCTGAAACGGCAAAATCGAAAAGAGATACGATTTCCCTGAGTGCCTCGCTTACCTCATCGGGCTTCGGCTTCTCCGGCTCTTTGATTGTGACGCGGCCATAAACGCGCGCCGGCGGCATCATTGGTTGACGCCTGTATGTAGTTTTTTTCGTCATGCGATTTCTTTGCGCTGCGTTTCACCCAGAAAACCGCCAGACTGGAGACCCCAGAGGCGCGCATAGAGACCACCTTTTGCAAGGAGGCTTTCATGTGTGCCGTCCTCGACGATTTTGCCCTGATCCATCACGATGAGCCTGTCGAGATGCGCGATGGTTGAAAGCCGGTGCGCGATGGCCAACACCGTGCGGCCCTGCATCAAGGTTTTGAGAGACTCTTGAATGAGTTTCTCGGATTCTGAATCAAGAGATGATGTTGCCTCATCGAGAACAATAATAGGTGCGTTTTTGAGAATGGCGCGCGCAATGGCCACACGCTGACGCTGACCGCCCGATAATTTTACGCCGCGCTCGCCTACCATGGCGTCGTATCCGTGCCCACCCCACGAATCCCGCAGATCCTGTATGAAATCATCCGCCTGCGCCGCTTTTGCGGCTGCCATCATCTGATCTTCGGTTGCGGCGAGATCACCGTATAGAATGTTGTCACGCACCGAGCGATGGAGCATGTCGGCCATCTGAGGGATGAAGCCGATATGCTCGCGCAGGGAGTCCTGAGTGACGTCCGTGATGTTCTGACCATCGATTAGAATGCGCCCGCCCTGCACATCGTGGAGGCGTAAAAGCAGCTGCATGAGCGAGCTTTTGCCTGCCCCCGAAGGCCCTACCAAACCAACCCGCTGATTGGCAGGAATATGAAGGGTAAAGCCGTTGAATATCGGGCGCGAGGGGTAATTGAAAATGACGTTATCGAAGGTGATTGATGCATCTTTGATACTAAGAGCAGGAGCCTGCGGTTTATCCGTTACGTCATGAGCGTGGACGATTGTCTCCATCCCCTCCTGGATTTCGCCGAGGCGCTCGAAGAATGCCGTATATACTTCCGTAAGCCAGAAGGTTGCGCTCAGCATGTTGGAGGCCAAAGGCAAAAGCATCGCAATTTTTGCCGTCGTCATATCGCCCGTTTGCCAGCCTTCAACCGCCATCAGGCAAAGCGACAGCATGAAGCTGGAGTTGAGAACATGCTGCACGCGGAACATGCGCGTGACCATAACCTCCTCGCTTGAGGCTGCGGTTGCAAAACCCTCGAGACTTTCGGAGAAATATCTATCCTCGTGCCGCGCCCGGGCAAAAATTTTGACGAGAAGAATGTTGGAAAGAATATCGACAAAACGCCCGCGCATGACACTGCGCTTGCGTGCCGCGACCTCGGATAGATTGCGGATGCGCCTCATGAAAAAATGAATGTTGAGAAAATATGCCGCTATATACAGCGCCGTAACCGCCGCAAAATAAGGCCCTACCCATAAAAAGATGCCAAGAGTTGTTAGAGAGGTTACGCCTGCATAAATAAACGGCGAAACGATATCATTGACCACCTGACGGATGGCATTTGGCATCTCGGTCACTTTGCCGGAAAGCCTGCCCGCAAAATCATCCTGAAAATAGCGATATGAATGGTTATGCAGATATAGCGCGAGCTGACGGCGAATAAGACCCGTAAAATAAGGAAGAGTTATTGCATTAAGCCTGCCCTGTACATTGTATATGAGGGGCGATGCTATAAGGACAAAGCCCGTATAAAGCGCGAGAGGCCACGCCATTGATGCCCAGATATCCTGCCCCCTTGGAGTATCAACAAAAACCTCGACGATCTGGCCGAAGAAGTAGCTTGAGCTTGTGTGGGCCATTGCCCCCGCAATACCGAGTGCCACCAAAACCGAAAAACGGCGCTTAATCTGGCGCAGAAAAAACCATACGAAAGCGCCCACTTTATCGGGGAGTGTTTTTAAACCATCTGGCGGGAGGCGATCGAGAATTTCTGCGTTTTTCATGCCCTTTTAATAACGGGCATGGCTTATAAAAGCAATCTTGCACGTGGTGTTCTTTGAGCGCGCGGTAAAACGCGTTTAAAGATAAAAGGCATTCAACAGAGCTGAATGCCTTTTATCCAATCGATGTTTTATAGCATCACGCTTTGAGAGCCTGCTCGATAAGCGCGGCCTGCTCGACCGCGTGACGTTTAGCAAGACCTGTGGCCGGTGCCGCGGCATCGGGCCTGCCGACGTAAGACGGACGGCCTGCCTTGTGCTTGATACTTGTAAGCACAGCTTCGATACGACGGTCGACAAAATGCCATGCGCCCTGATTTTGCGGCTCTTCCTGACACCAGATGACCTCGGCATTCGGGTAGCGTTTCAGTTCGGCCTCCAATGCATCGGTCGGGAACGGATAAAGCTGCTCGAGACGCAGGATGGCGACATCCTTGATGCCTTTGGCTTCCCTTGCCTCGTACAAGTCGTAATAGACTTTGCCGGAGCAGAGGATGACGCGTTTGATATCTTTTGGTTTGTTAATAGCGTCGATGGCCTCGGCATCATCCCAGAGAACGCGGTGGAACGAGCTTTCGCCAATGAAGTCATCCAGACGGCTGACGCAGCGCTTGTGGCGCAGCAGCGACTTGGGCGACATCACGATCAACGGCTTCCTGAAGTTGCGTCTCAACTGGCGGCGCAGCGCATGGAAGTAGTTGGCGGGTGAGGTGATATTGACGACCGACCAGTTATCCTCGGCAGACAGTTGGAGGAAACGCTCGAGACGGGCGCTCGAGTGCTCGGGCCCCTGCCCTTCCATACCGTGCGGCAGAAGCATGACAAGACCCGACATGCGCAGCCACTTGGTTTCGGCGGACGCTATAAACTGGTCGATGATGACCTGCGCGCCGTTGACGAAGTCACCGAACTGGCCTTCCCAGCAGACAAGCGCGTTTGGATCGGCCATGGAATAACCATAGTCGAAGCC
This sequence comes from Pseudomonadota bacterium, assembly GCA_009926935.1. Taxonomy (GTDB): domain Bacteria; phylum Pseudomonadota; class Alphaproteobacteria; order Micavibrionales; family UBA1664; genus UBA6145. The sequence goes on from RFNZ01000001.1 coordinate 106,888, forward strand.
CAGCACCGCGGCCTCGGACAGAGGGCTGTCAAACGCCTCGAAGAACGCCTGTTTATCGGAGAGGTTGCGTAAGGGGTAATATTTACGCTCGGTCGTTTGATCGTAAAGGATGCAGTGACGGTGCGAGAACGTGCCGCGACCGACATCCTGACCTGAAATGCGGACAGGATGCCCTTCCATGGCAAGGGAGCCAAAGGCCATGGCCTCAGCCGTACCCCAGTCAAAACCCTCGCCGGATTCAAACATTTTCTTTTTGGCTTCAAGCTGACGCGTGATCTTGGGATTGATATCGAAATCGGACGGAACGGAAGAGAGCCCTTTTTTGAGCGCGTCCATCACATCTTTGCTTACGGCCGTTTTGGCACGGCGGGCGCTACCGGTTTTATCAACCGATTGTTCGAGCCCTGACCAGACGCCCTCAAGCATATCGGCGCGGTTTGGCTTGTAGGTTTTTGCCGCTTCGAAATCCCTTTCGAGGCGGGCCATAAAGGCATCGGCCATACCTTGGGTTTCAGCCTCGGTTGCCGCGCCTTCCGACACAAGTTTTTTGGCGTAGAGCGTACGCGTGGTTTCACGCGAGGCAATAGCCTTATACATGAGCGGCTGCGTGAACGCAGGCTCGTCGCTCTCGTTGTGGCCGTGACGGCGGTAGCAGGTGATATCGAGCACGACATCCTTTTTAAATTCCTGACGGAACTCGATCGCCATGCGTGCCATGCGAACGACCGCATCAGGATCATCGCCGTTGACGTGGAAGATCGGTGCCGAGAGCATTTTTGCAACATCGGTGCAGTACGGACCGGAACGGCTATATGCCGGCATCGTCGTAAAGCCGATCTGGTTGTTGACGACAACGTGCATCGTGCCGCCTACCTTGTATCCACGCAGCTCGGACATCATCAGTGTTTCGGCAACAAGGCCCTGCCCTGCAAAAGCAGCATCACCGTGAATAAGGAACGGCATGACCTGACGGCGGTCCTTATCCTTGCGCAGTTCCTGCTTTGCACGAACGCGACCGGCAACCACTGGGTTAACCGCCTCAAGGTGCGACGGGTTAGGTGTGAGCGTGACGTGAACCGTACCGCCGGAAAACTGGCGGTCGGAGGAAGCGCCCAAGTGATACTTCACATCGCCGGAGCCCTGAACGGCATCAGGCGTTGAAGGCGTGCCCTGAAACTCGGAAAAGAGCGCAACGAAGGGTTTGCCCAAAACGTTTGTGAGCATGTTGAGGCGGCCGCGGTGTGCCATACCGAACACGACTTCCTTGAGGCCGAGCTGCGAGCCGCGATCGAGAATCTCTTCAACTGCTGCGATCATGGACTCGCCGCCCTCGAGACCAAAGCGCTTCGTGCCCGTGAATTTGACGTGGAGGAATTTTTCCAGACCTTCGGCGATCGTGAGATCGGAGAGGATTTTTTTGCGGGACGCCGCATCCAGAGGTTTTTGGAATTCCGGTTTTTCGAGGCGGTCCTGAATCCAGAAACGCTGATCAGGATCAGTTACAAACATGTATTCGACGCCGACCGAACTGCAATATATTTCCTGCAAGCGGTTCAGGATCTGGCGTATGGATGCCTGCTGAAAGCCGAGATTGCCATCCAGGAAAATCGGGCGGTCCATATCCGCATCACCGAAGCCCCAGTAAGAGGGCTCGAGTTCGGCATGCGATGAAATTTCACGCAGGCCCAGCGGATCGAGATCTGCCTTGAAGTGGCCGCGCATACGGTAAGCGCGGATCAGCATAAGAGCACGCAGCGTATCGCGGGCGGCCTGTTGCCCGGCGCCGGTCGAAAGATCGCCGACAGGAGCCGATGCACGCACAGGTGCTGATGCCGCAGGTTGCTGGATATAGGTTACGTTGCCATCGGCCTTGGTTTGGAAGCCGCGATTTTCGGCACGGTTTTCGGCCGGCGTCCAGCTTGCGCCATGCAGCTCGCGCAGGAGTGTGATTTCATCATCGGAAAGATCGCGGAAGAACGTGGCCCAGCCGGGCTGAACGCTTGAGGGGCTGCGCAGATATTGCGCGTACATGTGGGCGATGTATTCGGCATTGACGCCAGTGAGAAGCGATTTTGTTGCTGATTGCGACATGTGCTGTTCCTGTACGGTTGAATAGTGCCAAACACTTACCACACAGGCAGGCATAGGAAAAAGCCCTTTTAATGCCTTTTAATGCCTTGACGCCGCCATAGTAGACAGGCACACACGAGGTTCATGAAATTCAAAGATTCAACCCCCCGAAGCCCGCTTGACGATGTCAGGCTTTCGGTTCTGTTCGAGAGGGTCCTTACTCCTTTTGCGGGCCAGACAACCCCTATCGGCAAGATTGTAGAAGCCTTGCACGAGCGCGGGTTTGGTGTGCTTTTGGTCCTGTTTTCGCTGCCTTTATGTATCCCTATCCCCAAGCCGCCGCCTGTCGATACGATACTGGGATTACCCCTGTTTTATTTATGCTCACAGATGATTCAGGGGAAGGATGCCCCCAGACTCCCCAAAAAGATTCTGGATTACACGGTTTCGGCGGATCTACTGATCAAAGCGTTTTCCCGCGGGAGACCTTGGCTTGAGCGTTTCGAGCGCCTGTTTCACCCCCGTATGACAGGGGTTTTCAGCGATCATGCCCTTTCACTTATATGCGGTATCCTTGGGATGGGGCTTACGTGTTCGGTTTTGGTGCCTTTTCCCTTCAGCAACACGGTGCCCAGCGTGTGCATGGTGATCATGGCCACCGGCATTATCTGCCGTGATGCGCTTGCGGCCATAGCCGCCGGTATTTTTGGTACGCTGTGGGTTATCGGGCTTGCTGTCTTGGCTGGCCTTGGCGGGGAGTACCTGCTCTCGCTTGCGTGAGTTCGGGCACCTCATCGCCCATCAGCATGACGGCTTTTACAAAGTCTGCAAATACAAAGCCGTTATCGGTATCGGGTGTGATGACCCTGTCTTGAGGGTATGGTTTGCGGCCATTGCTTGTACGAATACCATGGTCATCGATTGCAATCGTATCCGTTATTTTTATGGCCGGGTTTCTGGCGAGCCAGTCCATGATCGGGTCACCTTTTGACTCGTTATCTTCTGGTATCGCTTCTGGATCATTTTTATACAGCCACTCACAGCGAATGCCCGCGTGATCAAGACGGCGCTGCAAAGCCTCGCTATCGTTGCGTGCGTGACGCGTGATCATGACCACCTTGAATCCGTGCTGAGACACAAGCCTGGCCACAAACCTTGTTGCTTCACGCGAATAATCGGCATCTCTTGAATAATGGAACGTGGCTACTAAACTGAGTTGACGGAAATTGCCGCGCGTCATAACCCCCTCGAGGTCGAGGAAAAGGATACGCTGGCCTTCATGATCTTGTGTAGACATCGCGTTACAATAAGTGGAGAATTTGTTTTATGTCTCTAAAAATTTTTGATGTTCTGCACAACAATATTACAAATTTAACAGCGCGCCGGATGGCGCTGCTTGCTGCGCTTATCAGCCTTTTTGCGCTTGCCACGGCCTATACGGCCGAATACGGATTTGGCCTCAAACCCTGTATTTTGTGCCTTTACCAGCGTGTGCCTTTTGCCGTTGTTGCCGTGCTCGGGCTTGTTGCCTTTTTAATCAACACCCCTTACACGCGCCTAATTTTGGCTTTTTGCGGTTTGGCTTTTTTGACCGGCAGCTTCATTGCTTTTTTTCACAGCGGGGTTGAACTGCACTGGTGGGCGGGTACGGATAGCTGCGTTACCAAACTTGATGCTTCGAGCGTTGAGGCGATCCGCGCCCAGATCATGGGAACCAAGGCCGCGCGGTGCGACGAGATACAATGGTCTTTTCTTGGGCTTTCAATGGCCAATTACAATGTGCTGATGTCGGGCGGGCTTGCGGCCCTCACCTTTTTAGGACTCCGGTTGATAAAAAAAGACTCCTGAAGCGGGGGCGCCTCAGGAGTCAGGGGAAACCCGTTATTCACGGGTGTTCGGTCAGGCGGCCTTTTTACCGCGGGGTGGTCTCTTTTGGTCAACCATCACAATCGGGGTTACTTTTACTTCCGGCGGCGTTTTGAGAGCTGTCATGTAACTGCGGTATGCCTCGTGATAATCGCGGTTAACCATGAGGTAGAGGCGCAGAGAGTCGCGCAGGTGATCGCGTAAAAACATGCCCTCATAGCCGAGATAGAGTTTTTCTATCGCGTCGTGTTCGGCTGCGTATGTGCGTTTGTAAAGACGGTATTCACGTACGGCCAGACGCGCTTTTTCGCGGTGACGCGCCAGAATCTCAGCCATCTGTTTGATTTCCAGATACTGCCAGGACGGCTTTTGTGCCGTTTTCATCTTCTCGATGAGGCCTTGGATTGCCGGGTTTGTCACTGTCTTTATCCCTGTTTCTTTACGTTTAGCCGTTTGTCCGGGGGGCTTGCCTAGCCCCTACACACCGTTTACTTTTGTAAAAACAAACTTATTCTTGTTATTTTTCCATATCTCTAGCCTTTCGTGACTTGCCTTGTCAAGATATAATTCCGGGGTAAGTTATAAAAAAAAGAATTTCATACTTGCATTTTCCAAAAATAATGATTATGTATAACACCGATTAAGTACTTCCCTGAGATTACGGGAAGGTATAAGAGAGACAGATCATGACGATAACAACTGCACAAATTCGTGGCGCGCGCGGCCTTCTTGACTGGTCGCAGGCAGAACTCTCACGCCGCACAGGTATTTCGACGACATCGATCGGAAATATCGAGAGCGGCCATACGCAAGCCCGCGAGAGCACCCTTGCCATTATTCGCAAAGCTTTCGAAAACTCCGGCATATCTTTTATTGACGGCGGCGTACGTCAGCATGAGCAATTCGTTCAGATTCTCGAAGGTCCTGATGCTAATGACCGTTTGCTTGAAGATGTCTTTCAAACGCTACGTGATACCGGCGGAGAGATTTTGATCTCTGGTCTTGAAGAGCCCAAAGATAAAAACAGTGACGCCCACAAAAAACTTGCGAAACATCTTGATCGCTTAAGCGCCGCAAATATCACAGAACGTATTCTTCTGCAAAAGGGAGATACGAATTTTGTTGCTCCAAAATCTTGGTACAAATGGGTACCAAAAGAACATTTCTCATCGTTTCCGTTTCAGCTCTACGGAAACAAGCTTGCCATGATTAACTGGGGCCCTCCCCAGAAAATCATTATTGTTGAAAACAACCTGACTGCCCAAAGCTTTAGAGCCCTGTTCGACTTTGCTTGGTCTTCCGCGGAAATACCATCATGAACTGTGCACACGCCTCAACCCAGCCCCACTTAGTCTCCCGCCCCGCTATCGGCGCAGGTACTTTTTTCGATGGCGTTGAAAGCGATGAGCTATGGGAGAACCTTGTCGACTCGAACAAGTTTGTTACAAAAGTCAAAAGGACAGCGCTTAAGCCACTTTTTGACTATGCGCGCACCAATACGACGGCTGACCATTATCTTAGTTCGCCAACCTATTTTCTCATGACTGGACGCAAAGGTCTTTGGATATACGAGCGCGGCGATAGCAAAGTTGCTTTCGGATGGCATCCGAATGTGGATGGGAAAATTATTTTCTTCCCTCCTAGCGGCCCCCAAGGGCTTGATCTTATTGCGGATATACTTAATCTTGACGTGAAACCCTCGGGTGGTTTTGAGATTGTGCGTGTCCCTGAGGAACAAGCTCCTCAAATTGCTGCCGCACTTGCTAAACGCGTTCCTAGCCTTGGCTTTAATCCGACAGTAGAACATATGTTGGACTGGACTTTTCCTGTTCATACGATGTCAGTTGAGCGCCTCGCCAATCCTGAAGGTGGCGAAATGCGTGACTTCAGAAAAAATCTTAATCGTGCGCATCAGCATGGGCTCGTTATTGAACGCCTTGACCCGATTGCACATAAAAAAGAAATAGAAATTCTGACATATCTTTGGGCGAAATCACGCCATAATTTCCCGATTCGTAATCGTGAGCTTTTGGCAGAGCCGAGCCGTTTTGTCTTTGATCTCATGCGCCTGCCTAAAGTCAAAATCGATGGCATCATGGTTTTTACAAAAGACGGAGAACCGGTAGGTTTTAATATCTGGGAGATGCCCATGAACGGCAGCCAGATTGTTAACGGCGTTACCAATGTGGCCAATACAACAGAATACAAGGGCATTAGTGAGCTCTTGTTCCATGAGCAGGCTAAAATCCTGAGAGCACAAGGCGTTCAAGGGATATGCCTCGGTGGTTCTGAATCGGCCTCGTTAAATGAATTTAAATTAAAAATGAAGCCTATACAGAGCGCGTCTTTACGCACGATTCATGTTCTCCCTGCCTGCTGCATGTAATCATAATCCGTAATCTTTAGCTTGTTTTGCCAGTGCTTTGACTTATCCTTAGCGATATGATTAACGCACCTGACTTTTCCAAATACCAGAATTACGATTACATCAAAGGCGTAGAGGATGCGATTGCGCTTGCGCGCGGGCGTGTTTCGGCCCTCAAGGCTTCGGGCCGCGCGGATTTTTCGGTCATCACCGAGCTTGAAACGTGCGACGAGGAACTTTCCGCCATTCTTGAAATCTTTTACGGCCTCCTTGGCACCGATACGACGGACGCACTTCAGGATCTTGCACAAAAACTTGGGCCCATCTCGGCCGCGTTTTCATCAGAAATATCGCAGGACGAAGACCTGTTTAAGCTTGTTGACGATATCTGGAACAAGCGCGACCAACTAAACTTGACGAAGGCGCAATACGCCACGCTTGAAAAACACTGGAAAGGTTTTGTACGCAACGGCGCGCTTTTGGATATGAAGGGCAAAGCCCGCCTTAAAGACATCGACGCCGAACTTTCGAAGCTAAGCCCCAAATATTCGGACAATTATCTGAAATCGACCAAAGCCTTCAATATGCTGATTTCGGACGAGGCGGAGCTTGCGGGCCTGCCGGAGAGCGCCGTTGCCGCCGCCCGCGAAGATGCGGACGCCCGTGGCCACAAGGCGGGCTGGCTGTTTACACTCGACTACCCTTCCTACGGGCCGTTTATGACGTATGCCGATAACCGTGCCGCGCGCGAAAAAATGTGGCGTGCTTTTTCGGCCCGCGCGTTTGGCGATGCCCATGATAACTGCGAGACAACGTTGCAGATTGTAAGGTTACGCCACGAGCGCGCAAACGTACTAGGCTACAAAACCCATGCCGATTTTGTACTGGAACGCCGCATGGCGGAGACTCCTGCCCGCGTCATGGCCTTTTTGGAGCGGCTTAAAACCGTGGGCCGCAAAAAGGCGCAGACCGAGCTTGAAGAGTTGAAGGCGTTTGCAGGCATTGACCTCAAACCATGGGATATCGGGTATTACAGCGAGAAACTGAAGCAGAAGAAATACGCATTTGATTCAGAACAGCTTCGCCCGTACTTCCCTGTACAAGCCGTGCTTGAGGGCTGTTTCAAGCACTGTGAAAAACTGTTTGGCCTGACCTTCCGCGAAGCCAAGGGCTACCCGGTATACCACCCTGAAGTGCAGACCTTTGAAGTGGTCGATACCGTGAGAGGTACGCCTCTTGGCCTTTTGTATGCGGACTTTTTCCCCCGTGACGGCAAACGTTCGGGCGCGTGGCAAGGCACCTTCAGGGAACGGCGCATCATGCGCGACGGTACGACGGGGTTGCCGCTTTCGTCCATCGTGTGCAATTTTACGAAGCCTACCAAAGACAAACCCTCGCTGCTGACATTCGATGAAGTCGAGACACTGTTCCATGAAATGGGGCATGCCCTCCATACGCTTTTGACGGATATCGATTATCCGTCTGTTTCCGGCACATCCGTTTATTGGGATTTTGTGGAGCTGCCGAGCCAAGTCATGGAAAACTGGCTTACCGAAAAAGAGACACTGGATCTGTTTGCGCGCCATTACCAAACAGGCGAGACGATACCGCAGCATCTGATTGATGCGCTGAAAGCATCGCAGAACTTTATGGCAGGCTGGACACTGCTGCGGCAAGTGCAGCTTGGCACGCTGGACATGGCATGGCACATGACGGACCCGGCAAAAATCAACGACGTGCTTGCCTTTGAGCGTAGTGTGCTCGACCCCATTGCGCTCATGCCTTACGAGGCGGGCTGCATTTCAACCAGTTTTGGACACCTGTTCTCGGGCGGGTATTCTGCTGGTTACTACAGCTACCAGTGGGCGGAGGTACTGGACGCCGATGCCTTTGCGCTGTTCAAGCAAAAAGGGCTTTACGATGCGGCCACGGGCCGTGCGTTCCGTGAACACGTGCTTTCCAAAGGCGGATCCGAGCCGCCGATGGAGCTTTACAAACGTTTTCGCGGGGCGGAGCCAGACCCAGATGCTTCATTGCGCAAAAAAGGTCTCCTTGAAGCGGCCTAAATAAGGTGCTTCAATAACCCTATGACACTCGCAACTGACCTTGACGGCACTTACACCGTTACATCGCTGACGTCCTATGATGGCCCGCTGCAAAAGCAGAGTGACGGGATTACGACCATTGCCGGCGGCAAGACCCACCGCATCGATGAAGTTGGTTGCGAGTGGAACAGCACGTTTACTTGGGTTGCGGACGGGCAAGTAAAAATGACATCCGTTGCGGACCCGAAAAACGCACGCAAAGACTTTTTACTGGTCGGGCCCAACGGCTTACCCACGGCTGAACCGCAAACATACGAAACCATTCTGACCGTTAAACGCAAAGAAGAAAAAGTGCAGATGACGGGCACGATCAGCTATGGCCGCGAAACCATCTTTTTGACAATGCGGAAAATACAGGCATGACACTCGCAACTGATCTTGACGGTAAATATACCGTGCTCTCTCAGGCCGATAACGACCATTACCGCCCAAAAGACAGCGATGGCTTTACCATTATCAAAGGCGGCAAGACATCACGCATCGATGGAGCCGGCTGCGAATGGAACAGCACGTTTACATGGCTGAACGAAAGCCAAGTCAAAATGACATCTGTCGTTGACCCTCAATATGCGAACGGGGATTTCAAGCTGATCAACTCTCAGGGTTATGCGACAAAAGAGCCTCAGACATACGAGACGACACTCAGCGTGAAGATGGAAAACGGTCTGCCCGTGCTTTCCGGCGTCATTGACCTTGGACCTGAGAAAGTCACGATCATCATGCGCAAGGCAAAATCCTAAAATAATTCCTGCACCACACCGCGCGCAGAACTGCCGCCGTATGTCTCGATCGTACCCAAGGAACTGTGCAGGATTTTTGTGTAGTAGCGGTTGATGCGGCTTATCTGATCGGATGTCAGCATGCCGTAAGCCGTATCGGACATGACGAGCATCGCCTGATCATCGTAGCCTCTTATTTCAACGGAGTTGCCGCAGAAATTGCGGATTTGCGCGTTATCGAGGGTTATGACCTCACGCGTGCGGGAGAGTGATTTTAAAACACGGTCACGATCAGCTTCAACGATCATGCCTGCGCCAACGCCGCATACCTCGGTGCCGATCCAGATGACGAGATCCGTGTGATAAACTGGTTTGCCCTCGTGGTCGACGGTTTCAAAAATGACAGGCTCGTAACCCGTTTTCATGCACCAGTCGAGAACAAGGCGCTCATCCGTACGGCGCGATTTACCGGCATATACCACGCGGTTTACACGGTCGAGCACCATCGAGCCCGTGGCTTCCAACGCGCGGTCCTCCAACTCGCAGTGAACGAACTCATCGCGCAGATTGTAGAATTTGCGGAAGAAGGAGACGAGATCATCCGTCCTTTCGCGGCGACGATTTGCCGCCATCATCGGATATAAAAATGCCGTGCCGTCATCATGCGTTGAAAACCAGTTGGGAAAAATGGCGTCCGGACAGCCTTTAGCGCCCAGAAGCGTTGTAACCGTTGCCCCTGCCTCGACCAGCATATCGCGGAAGGCACGGAATTCCGAGAGGGCGCGAGTATTGACCGTATCAGAGCTCTCACGCGCATTTACCTGAAAATCATTTGTCTCTGCGGTCTCGGGATTAAATGCAAAAACCGAGGGCTCAATCACAACAAGATGGCGGGTAGACTGGCGTGACATGATTACCTTTCAGCTCGTTTCTTTTTGGCTTTCACAGCATACGGATTCTTTTGAACGGGTCCATCCTCCGGCACGGGCAGCCCGAACTCGGGCATGATTTCCGCCTGTCTTTTGCCGAGATCGGCCACAGAAAAGCCCTCGATCATCTCGTTGAACAGCTTGTACCAATTGATTTTGGCCTGAAGGTGGATAAAGACCGAGCCGAGCCCCAGAGCCGCCCTATCCATAAACACGAATTCGCGCGGCACCGTAACGCCGCCTAGCTCGCGCAGGCGCACATGGACGCTTTGCGCGGTATCACGCCCGTAGACCGACCCGTTGGCCTCGCCGATGACCCGAATTTTATCATCCATGATGGGACCGTACAGAAAGCGTGCCCATGTGTTGAGCACGGCGATCATCTCTTTTGAAAGATTGTTGAAGCCCCATGTCTCGTATGCGTGTACGGCCAGCGCCATGTCGTTTTTCATGAGCGCGTGATAAAGATCGATCACGCCGCCGACAAAAGATGGCCTGAATATTCGTACACAGCCGAAATCGAGAAGGTTGATCCCGTCATCGGGCCGGACGGAGTAATTGCCCAAATGCGGATCACCGTGAATGGTGCCGTAGCCGTAAAGCGGCGTGTACCATGCTTTGAATAGCGACATGGCAATACGATTGCGCTGCTCGACCGACGCCTCTTTAAAATCGAGAATGGGTTTGCCATCGAGCCATGTGCTGGTAAGCAGCCTTTCGGTCGACAGAGACTCGATTACTTCGGGAACCTTTACAGATTTCTCTTTTGCCAGCATTGCGGCATAAAGCTTCCCGCGGCGGGCTTCGAGTTTGTAGTCCAGTTCCTCGCGCAGTCTTTCCGAAAGTTCCTCATGGATGTGCTTTGTGGAAATGGCGCTATCCACTTTTTCGTAGAGCGAAAACACCAGCTTAAGCTGTGCCAAGTCCGCCTCGATCGCCGAAGCCATGTCGGGGTATTGCAGCTTGCAGGCCACGATACGGCCATCGTGCAACGTGGCTTTATGGACCTGCCCCAATGATGCGGCTGCCGCCGCCTCCTGCCCGAAGGATTTGAATTTTTTTTCCCAATCCGCGCCGAGCTCGCTGCGCATGCGGCGTTTGACAAAAGACCACCCCATAGGCGGGGCGTTGGACTGAAGCTCACGCAGGGCGTTTGCGTACTCGGGCGGCAGTGCCTCGGGGATTGTTGCCAGTATCTGGCCGACTTTCATGATCGGACCCTTGAGGTTACCAAGGGCCACCAGAAGCTGCTGCGCGTGGGCATCGCGGTCGATGGCGATGCCTAAAAAGCGTTCGCCCGCCAGTTTTGCGGCAAGGCCCGCCATTGCGGTTGATACCTTTGTGTACCTGCTCAAACGGCTGCCCAAACGGCTTTCGTCGCTGTTCTTCTGCATGCTGTCTGTATAACGACTTTGTAGATTTTCGGTAGTGGTTTCTATCTGTTTTGTTATATCGTGAGTGCATGAACCACCTTAAGGATGCCATAGCCCTTGCGGCCCTTGATGACGCGCCGTTTGACGGCTGGACCATGGCCGCGCTCGGGCGTGCCGCCCAAAACCTTGGCAAACCTGCCCTTATGGCCGAAGCCCTTTTTCCGGAAGGTATTGCGGATGCAACCCGCCATGTAACCGACATCTTTGACCGCAGACTTATGGCCGAGCTCAAGGGAATCAAAACGCAGGATCTGCGTGTCCGCGAACGCATTGCCCTTGCCGTCATGACCCGTTTTCAAATAATGACACCGTATAAACCCGGCCTGCGCGTGGCCCTTGCCGTCTGGACCAACCCTTTTCAGGCACCACGCGCGGCAAAAACCCTTTGGGCCAGTGCCGATAAAATATGGGTATGGGCCGGTGATACGGCAACAGACTACAACCATTACACAAAGCGTGCGCTTTTGAGCGGCGTCATGGCATCGGGCCTTTTGTTCTGGCTACAGGACCAATCACCCAAGGGCGCGGACACTCGCGCTTTTCTTGAAAGGCGCATCGACAGCGTGCTTGCCCTTGGCCGCCTTGTGGGAAGGAGAAAAGCCGCATGAAAATTTTTGTTATGGCCTTTGCTTTCATGTGTTTTTTTCTGCCATCCGCACGCGCCGCCGAAGACCTGATGGCCATCTATAAAACGTATGACGGCGATACGCATGTCACCCTCGATAAAGCCCACCGCAGCCATGCAGAACTTGCCGAATGGATTTCGGATGCGGCGGCCGGGGTACTTGCATTTACGCCGGGAAAAACATCGGAAAAACTGCTGGAGATCCGCCCGCTTTTCAGTGAAAGCGGATACAAGGCCTATATCGATTTCATGACCTCGATGGGGCTTGCGCCTGCCATTGAAAACAAAACACTTTCGATGATGGGGATTGTGGATAGCGCGCCGCTTTTGATTGCGCAGGGTGCCTCAACCGGACGCTATGCATGGGCGTATGAAGTGCCCGTGGTTTTATCGATCAACGGGAAGCCTGGAGAAGCGCCCGTGACAAGATCGGTTACGCTGCGCATACAGTTTGGGCGCTCGGCCAAAGGTGTGCCTCCGCACGGCGTTTTGATAGAGAACTGGCAAATGCTGACCGAAGCCCCACCCGCCGCCGCGAACGCGCCGCAAGAGAGCGGTGGACAACCTGTTCTCATCCCTTGAATGGTTTGAGGGCCTTCAGGTAGCTTCCTGACATCCAAACATTGTCGGAGAGAACATGCCACAGTCAAACGCGGTGAAGGTCGAAGTGTCCAATGATACAGGTAAAGATACGGGTGGCGTTGCCGCCTCGCGCCTGAAGTCCCTCATTGAACGCATTGAAAAGCTTGAGGAAGAAAAAACAGCCATTGCCGCTGACATCAAGGATGTTTTTGCCGAGGCCAAAGGCACCGGCTTTGATGTCAAAACCATGCGTAAAATCATACGGTTACGCAAGATGGATGAGAACAAGCTGGCAGAAGAAGATGCGCTGTTAGAAACATACCGCGCTGCCGTAGGCGTTTAGCTTCTGTTGACATTCTGCCCATAATGGCCTGCAAAGCGGGTATTTCTGCGCTTCCGCTTCTCAAATATCCGGACATATTCTGCGAGGCGGTTCTCGAAATACCGGCTTTTCGGCTCATTCTGGTTTGAATGTCAACAGAACCCAGAGTCAGCGCCCATTAATCTTATTTTCATAGTTTTCGACTATCGTGCGAGGTGAGAGACCTCGCATGAAACAGGAATTTGCCATATCCCAATCAAAAGCAGCTGCCCGCGGCACCCTCCGCGAGAGCCTCGGCGCTGTTTCGGCTGCGTTATCGGCTGTGCCTGATAACGTCATACGCATGCCCAGCACGGCAGCCGGTGCTTTTTTGCTGATTGACCCTGTTCTATCGACCATTCATCGCCAGCTTTTGGATGCCCGCGCGCATTACGCCTCGCTTGTGGCGCTGCTTGGACCTTCGGACCCCATGATCGAGGCGCTTGATGTGCAAGTCGCCGCCCTTGAAGAAGCCTACGCCCTGCGCATGGCCGCCCTTAAAAAGCGCCGCGAGGAAGGCCGCAAAAACAAAACACGCACTAAGCGCGATACAGTTTCAAAAGTGGTTGTACAAAATCTGTCCGAAGTCCGCGGACAGAAGGGTGAGCCAAAACGCCGTAACGATACCCTGTGGTTATGGGTGCTCATTGCCGTGATGCTGGCAAACCAAGCAGCCATGAGAAAAAGCGGACCCAGACTTGATGCGGCCTGAAAAACGCTGAGAGATCTGAATATCTTGGGCAGTTTTATACGGCGAACCGGTATCCACTTCGCCTAAACGGCCCTAGAAAGACTTGACGGGTGCCTGATAAGCGGCGTTGACCGCGAACTCAGCCCCGTCAGCGTTTTTCTCGACCATTGATTGCCAATCTTCCGGTGTTACGCCCGCCGCTTCCATCATGGCCATTTCGAGCGAAGCCGCATCGATGTCAGCCACAGCCACAACCTTGATTGCCTTGCTGGTGCGAACCGATTTCATGGCATCGCGCAGTTTGACCGTGGCATCTGCCCAATCTTCGGCGGTTTCAACGGCCACGCCTTTTGGCGCATCGACCGCGGCTGAGATCATGAGCAGCATCGGGGCTTCCGCCTTGACGGCGGCAGCTGATACAGCGCGTACGTTTTTCCAGTCAGCGGCGCTTTCGACATGCATCGTCGCTATAATCATGCGGTTTTTCTGCATCGCGCTTTCGATATCCTCAGCGGTTGCGGCAACTACATTGGCCGGAAGCATTTTCCCCAACTGGACTGAAAGGATATCCGCAAGCGATGTGCCTGATGCGCGCATCCATGCGTAAGGCTGGAAGCCGCTTACCATCACCGTATCTTTTGTATTCATCATGTCGGCGACCATCGCTGCCATCGCGTTTTGGACCGGTGGTGCCGAGCGCCATTGCAGGATACCCGTATCCATGCGGGCGAGAGATTCCTCAACCGCATTGATGTCCATCCATGATGCCGTAACTGTTTTTGCCGTCTTCGCATCGACGATTGCTTTTTGCTGATCGATCTTTGCTACACGCTTTAGCGCTGATGTGGTGCCCATAACGAATCATCCCCCGTAAAATTCAACTCAGTAACGCTATCACGCTAAATTTAGATTTCGCAAATTTTCATGTTCCTATGACATAATACGGCGCACAGCCTGCTGCCATTTTGCGTAACCATCATTCTGATTTTTTTGCGGCCCTGGCGTGAACCGCGCATCGGCCCGCCAGAGTGCTTCAATATCGGAAAGGCTTGCAAACATGCCGCTTTCAAGGCCGGCCAGCGCCGCGACACCCCATGCCGTTGTTTCGACATTGACGGGTCTTTCGACTACGCAGTTCAACTGGGAGGCGATTTCCTGACATACGAAGGCATTGCGCGCGAGGCCGCCATCGACCCTCAGTGTTGCGGGCGCGATGCCGCTATCGGCGTTCATCGCATTCATGAGATCGCGCGTCTGGTACGCCTGCGCCTCGAGTGTTGCTCTGACGATGTGGGCGTTGGTTGTGCCGCGGGTCAGACCGAAAATGCCGCCGCGTGCGTGCGGGTCCCAATAGGGTGCGCCCAGCCCCGTGAGCGCAGGCACAAATATGACGCCGCCGCTATCAGGCACGCTGCGCGCGATGCCTTCCGTCTCGCTACTACTGGAAATGATTTTAAGATTGTCGCGTAAAAACTGCACGGCGGCACCGGCTACGAAAATCGCGCCCTCTGCCGCGTAAGTCGTTTTTCCGTTGAGGCGCCAAGCAACGGTTGTCAGTAATTTATGTTTCGAGAGTTTTGGCGTGCTGCCGATGTTCATGAGGGTAAAGCAGCCCGTGCCATAGGTGCTTTTGACCATCCCCTCTTTAAAGCACGCCTGCCCGAAAAGAGCCGCGTGCTGATCACCGAGCACTGCCATGACAGGGATACTGCGGCCAAAGATTTTTTCATCGGTGTTGCCGAAATTACCGCCGCTATCGCGCACATCGGGCAGCATGGAGGCTGGCACCCCTACGGCTTCCAGCAATGTTTCATCCCAGCTTTGAGTTACGATGTTGAAGAGCATAGTGCGCGATGCGTTGGTGGCATCGGTTGCGTGCACTTTACCGCCCGTGAGACGCCACAACAAAAAACTATCGATCGTACCGAAAGCCAGCGCGCCTTTATCGGCTGCCGCTTTTGCACCCGTGACGTTATCAAGAACCCATCTGATTTTCGTACCGCTAAAATACGGATCGCAGAGCAGGCCCGTTGCCTCTTGCACGCGTGGCTCCAGCCCCTGAGACTTGAGCGCAAAACAAAAACCGGCCGTGCGCCTGTCCTGCCAGACGATGGCGTTATAAAGGGGCTTACCTGTGCTTTTATCCCAGACGACCGTTGTTTCGCGCTGGTTGGTGATACCGATTGCCGTTACTTTTGATGCATCGACTTTTGAGAGCACATCGCGGCACACGTGAAGCGTGTCGGCCCAAATTGCCTCCGGATCCTGCTCAACCCAGCCGTCATGCGGGGTGAACAACGCGAGTTCCTTTTGTGCGAGCGCTACGACTGCGCCCCTGTTATCGAATATCAACGCGCGGGTGCTGGTTGTGCCCTGATCGATTGCAAGAATGAACATGTTACTCCCCCATCATGCGCCTTAGCGCGCCCACGGTATCCGGCCCGACATGGAGCCCCAGCTTGGTCCGCCGCCAGAGAATATCATCGGCGGTGCGCGCCCACTCGACCGTGCGCAGATAATCGACCTCGGCCTCAAAAAGACCGCCGCCAAGATGACGCCCCAGATGCTCGGGCTTTGTGGCGTTACCCAAAATGCGCCCGAGCCATGACCCGTAGCTGCGAGCGTAGCGCATCAGATACTCTTCCTCAAACCAATGGTAGTGGGCTGCCATATCGCCCACGAATTCAGAAAAATCACCTTCGACAATATCGCCACCAGGCAGGGTTACGCCCGATGTCCATGGGCCTGCTTTGGCACCAAGGGCCTTTTCGATTTTTACGAGTGCGGCCTCGGCCAATTGCCGCGCCGTTGTTATTTTACCGCCGTAGACGGAAAGGATATGCGCGCCGCCTTTCGAATCCTCGTGGAAATGGTAATCCCGCGTGACGGCTGCGGCCTTGCCACGCCCATCATCAAACAGCGGCCTCACGCCGCTATAAGACCAGACGATTTGCGCCGGTAATGTTTGTTTTGCAAAGAAGCGATTGACGGCATCGCAGAGATACTCGGCCTCTTTTTGCGTGCACATGGGCGTGGTATCGGGCCCGCCCTCGTGCTCGACATCGGTTGTGCCCAGAAGCGTGAATTTTTTCTCGTACGGAATGGCGAAGACGACGCGGGCATCGGGCTGCTGCAAAAGATACGACTGTGTGCCCTCGTATATCGCAGGCACCACGATATGCGATCCGCGCACCAGACGTACCTTTGGCGTTTTTGGATCTGTCAGGCCGTTTTTCTCCAGCAATTTTCTGACCCACGGACCGCTTGCGTTTACCACCATGCGGGCGTGGATGCGCCTGTCCGTTTCGGTTTCGATTTCCCATCCGCCGTCCGATGCGGTTATGTCGCGCACGCCCGTACAGGGCCAGATATCAGCACCCTGCCTGTGCGCATCGAGCGCCTGCAACACCACAAGCCGCGCATCATCCACCCAGCAGTCGCTATAGGCAAAGCAGCCCAGAAGATTGCCGAAGAGCGGTTTCATGTATGCGTGGTCGTGAGCGCCTATTTTCTCGGAGTCCGGTAAAACATCACGCCGCGCCAGATGGTCGTAAAGCCCCAACCCCAGACGCACCATCCAGGCCGGTCTCTGATTTTCTGGCAAGGGCAGAACAAACCGCATGGGCCAGACTATGTGCGGGGCTGTTTTTAAAAACACCTCTCGCTCCGCAAGCGCCTTTTGTACGAGACGCAACTCGCCGTACTCAAGGTACCGGAGCCCGCCGTGAATGAGTTTTGTAGAGGCTGACGATGTGCCCGAGGCGAGATCGCCCCGCTCAAACAGAACAACTTTATGGCCGCGACCCGCGGCATCGCGCGCGATGGCCGTGCCGTTGACCCCGCCACCTATGACGGCGATATCGTAGAGCGGCGACCCTTTGACAGAAAACGAATTGTTATTCACACTTTTATCCACAATTTCTCGTGGTTCTCCCAACACCGTGCTTCGTCTTCTGATTGTGCCTCTTTTGATGGTCTTGTCCATGCCCGCGTTCGCACAGGGGCAGGATATCGAACGATGCGTTGAGATGCGCCTTGATGACAGTATCGGCCCCCGTGTCGGACTTACATTAAACCGCATGAAACAGCGGGATATCGATATCCCGAATGCGGATGTGACGGTGCAGCCGCGCATGGCCGGTCTCAAGGGCCCGAATGTTACTTTTTTCGGACGCGATGTCCGGCTGGCGGTTGAACGCGGGCAATCATCCCCGCAGGAGTTATGGCGTACGGCGCGATGGAACCACAAAAACTATCCGTGTGCGCCTGTCAGGCAATCTTGGAAAAAATCCCTCCAGCGCGGCATACACTGGAAAGGGACACTGGATAGCAGTTTCGGGTTTACGACATACCAGCCCAAAGTGCTTTACCGAAGCCGATTCATTTTCAAAACGGTTTATGTAAGACCCCACGGCTTTAGTATCGGGGCCGCTCTTGAGGCACCGGTTGCCACAAACACCGAGGCTCTTTTGTATCTGCCCGATGCGCGGGCCGCCGTGCGGCGCGACATGGCCCGGTTTTCAAACGGGGGCGGGGTTGAAAACCTGTTTCTGTCATGGCGGACGACACCCATGACCGATGTGCATCTGGCTTTTACCGGCGGATGGCTTGAGCAGATGTATGGCGGTTTTGGTGCCGAGGTTGCGTACCGACCCTTTGGTACGCCTTTCTGGTTTGGAGCAGACGGCTGGGAAGTATGGCGGCGCGACCCCACCAGTTTTTTAAACACGGGCTGGAACGACACCCATCATTTTACGGGGCATGTGCGTATTGGGTACGATAAACCTGAAAGCCGTTTTGGCGTATCGGTTACGGCAGGGCGTTACCTTGCCGGCGATACGGGGGCCACGCTGGAAGCAGTACAGGGGTTTGAGAATGGCGCGAAAATCAGCGCATCCCTTGCGTGGACCAACCGCAGCGAGGACGAAGGATTTTTTACCGATACCCATTTCGACCCCAAGATACGCCTTGTATGGCCTATTGGCGGATCAGGTCATTATGAGAGCATCACCACGGCACAGCAGATGGGGCGCGACGGCGGGCAGATGCTGGATCGCCCCATGCCCCTTGAGGTTATCACCGAACCTTTTTCAACCCGCGAGATCATCCGCGACTGGGCCCGTATGTTTTGAGACAAAAAAAACCGCCCTTTTGGGGCGGCTTTGAAGTCTAGAGTGGGTCACACAAATCAAAATAGTGTAGGCAAAAAGAGGTACGTCCTTGTAGTCAATTTCATTAACGTTCCTATTCTTTTAATTTACATAAAGTTTTAAAGAAAAGCAATAAGAATTTTCGAGAAGTTTTCACAAAATTAAATATCATATTGATTTATAATGATATTTTTTGTGTGCAGTGCAGGATTTGATTGCGCCTTGTTTTACGGTGGATCCCCGCCTTCGCGGGGATGACGGGAGGGAGAATACGGGGATGACACAAGGGGGGATGACGTAAGGAAAAAAGGCCGAACGCAGCGGTTCAGGTTTTTTTGAGGGCCTTGAGCAGAGCCTGCATATCCTTTGGCAGCTCGGTTTTGAAGGTTTTTACTTTGCCGGTGCGCGGGTGCTCGAACGTGAGCTCCACCGCATGAAGGGCCTGACGCGGAAAGCCCTTTATGGCCTCGAACGCCTTGCCTTCGATCCCTGCCCTTTTCAATTGACCTTCCACCGCCGATGCCGGGATGCCGTATAGAGGGTCACCCAGCACCGCATGTTTGATATAGGCCATGTGAACCCTGATCTGGTGGGTGCGGCCGCTTTCGAGTTTGCACTCGACGAGCGAGGCCATGGTGCCGAATTTATCGACAACAAGATAGTTGGTTGCGGCCTCGCGCCCCTCCGGCCTTACCTGCATGTAAAAGCGGTTGTTGGGGTTGCGCGCCAGCGGTGCATCCACCCGGCCCTTGATGGGGCTTGGCACACCCCAGACCACAGCCTGATAGGTGCGTGACATGGTGCGGTCAGCCAGTTGGGCCGCAAGCCCCGCATGCGCCATATCGCTTTTAGCGACAAGCATCAGGCCCGATGTCTCTTTATCAAGCCTATGCACAATGCCCGGGCGCTTAACGCCGCCAATGCCAGAAAGACTATCCGCACAGTGATGCAGCAGCGCGTTGACCAGCGTACCCTCAGCATGGCCCGCTGCCGGATGTACGACAAGCCCTGCCGGTTTGTTGAGGACCAGCAGGTCGTCATCCTCGTAAACGATATCAAGAGGGATATCCTGCGCTACAGGCTCCGCCGCCTCCGGCGCAGGCACAGAGAGCATGACCACCTGCCCTGCCATGACCTTGAGCGATGCCTTTAACGCCGCGACGCCATCCAAAAGAACATCACCGCTGGTGATAAGCTGCTGGATGCGACTGCGCGAGAGCTCGGGCATTAAAAGGGCCAACGTGCGATCGAGGCGCGCATCGTTTGCGGAATCGGGTATGGTTAGAACTGTTTTCATTGGTGGAAGGTAGCACATGAAACTGCTGATTGTCAGCGATGCTTGGGAACCCCAAATTAACGGGGTTGTGCGGGTATACCAAAACCTTGCCCGCGAATTGCGCGCCAAGGGTCATACGGTTGAGGTTATCGGCCCTGATCGTTTTTTTTCGGTCCCGATGCCCGGATACGCGGAAATAAGGCTTTCACTTTTTGCACGCGCAAAGCTGGAGCGCCTTTTAAACGAGACCAAGGCCGATGCCATCCATATTGCCGTTGAAGGCCCTTTAGGCTGGCTTGCGCGGCGCTGGTGCATAAAGCATAACCGCCCCTTCAGCACGTTTTTTCATACGCAATTCCCTGATTACGTGGCGGCGCGGGTTTCGTTTTTGGGCACGCGCCTGACCGCGCTTGTACGAAAATTTTGTGTGGCGCATGTGAAGCGGTTTCATGCGCCTGCGCGCCTTACGTATGTCACGACCAAGACCATCGAGGACCAATTGAAGGGCTGGGGATGGAAGCCCGCCATCAAGCGCATTGCCTGCGGGGTTGATTTTACTTTCTTTCATCCGGGCGGGCGCACCCTTTTTGCGGATCTGCCGCGCCCCGTTCATTTGTTTGTAGGCCGGATTGCCATTGAGAAGAACATTACGGCTTTTCTGGATTTACAACTTTCCGGCAGCAAGGTTGTGGTGGGACAAGGACCGCAGCTGGATAGCCTCAAGACTGCTTACCCCGATGTTGTTTTTACAGGTGCCAAAACGGGCGCCCTTTTGGCGGACCATTTCAGAAGTGCCGATGTTTTTGTTTTTCCGTCCAGGACAGATACATTCGGGCTTGTGATTGTGGAGGCGCTTGCGTGCGGATTGCCCGTTGCCGGATATGATGTGGCCGGCCCCAGAGATATTTTGACGAGCCCTGATTTGGGAGCCGTTGATACCGATTTGGGGATTGCGGTTACCAGAGCGCTTCAATCGGATGCGACACCGGAAATGCGGTACAACCACGCCAAAGCGCTTTACAGCTGGCCTGCCATTGCAGACACTTTCTGTGAAACTGAAAACACACGCCCGCAATGAACGCCGCCATCGACCAAAAACATCCATCAACCCGAATCCGCGCCCTTTTTCTGTCAGATTTCCATTTCGGTTATAAAGGTGTTGATGGCGCGGCGCTGCTTGACTGCCTCAAATCATATACGCCGCAGACCATTTATCTGGTGGGCGACATTATCGACGGGTGGAAGCTTACCAAACGCTGGCACTGGACGCCTGAGTACACGCATATCATCGATGCGCTTGTCGACCACCGCCGCCGCGGCGTGAAAATCATTTACCTGCCGGGAAACCATGACGAGCGCGTGCGCACCCTTAACCCTATTTTGCGTGCTCGTTTTTGTTTTGATGTGGGCCTGCGCATTACGAACAGCATTGTTCATCGTGCCAAGGATGGCCGCAAGATTGTGGTGCTGCATGGCGACCAGTTTGACAATGCCCTGATGCGCGGGCGCGTTTCAAAGGTTGGAGACTGGCTGTTTGAAGTGTTTTCGGATCTTTTCAGTTTTACGCCGCAGACAGCAAGCGTTGTGGTTGACGGCAAAGCCGGAAAATTTTCGCTGGCTAAAGCGCTCATGAAAAAATCGGGCAAGGTGGCGTTGCGGATGCTCGGCCTTTTGGAAAGACGCATTGTGAGGCTTTTGAAGCTGAAAGGCATGCATGGGCTTATATGCGGGCATACGCACATGCCCAAGATGCGGATGCTCAGACGCAAATACATGTACGGCAATTGCGGGATGTGGATGGGTTACACCAACACAGCCATCATCGAAACGATGGATGGACGCTTTGAGCTTGTGAACTGGCCTGACATGCGGCGCGAGCAGATCAGCATACAGGCATCGGAAGCGGTGCACATCGCGCGCAACTATGAAACGGCGCTTATCATCAGGCGGATACGGCAGCTATGGCCCGCACGCAAATTAGCGCGTGAGGCCGAGCGCATGGGTATGAAGCCCCTTTAAGGGTAAAAACGTATCCGTGACCAGAAACGTGGGCATTGCCTCGAGATGCGCCGTCATGCGGCCCTTGCTGACAAACTCATGGCGCAGCCTTGAGTCCTCGATAACCGCAAGACCAAGCTTCGGCAGAATGCCCGCACAAAAATACACGCCGCCTAATGCGTTGCTGACAAGTGCCAAATTGCCCGCAATACGCCCGAGGAAACCTAACATCATATCCAGCACCTCGACACAGATCGGGCAGGTTTTAGCTAAAGCGCGGCTTGTTATCATTTCGGGGTCTAAAGGGGCTGGAATTTTGCCATCAACACCACAAATGGCTTCGTATAAATTTAAGAGCCCCTTACCGGAGCACACACGCTCGGCCGAAACATGGCTGTATTTTTCGGTCAGCAGCCATTTGACGACCGCCCACTCGCGGTCGGTTTTAACGGGTAATGTCACATGCGGGCCTTCCGACGGTACCGGCACGTAATACCCGCCCCGCGCATCCCACACAAGCGAGGCCACGCCAAGCCCCGTACCGGGCCCGATAATGCCACGGTTGCCGTTGACCTGCGCTATACCGCTGCCGAACTGAAGGCATTTGTCGGCATCGACCTTCAACACGCCAAGGGCCATTGCGTGAAAATCGTTAATCAGGTCAAAATGGCTGAGGCGCAGAGCTTTTTTTGTGCCTGTGATGGTGAAGGTCCATGGGTGGTTGGTGAGGGTAAAGCTATCGCCTGTTACGGGCCCCGCGACCGCAAAGGTCGCGGCCTCGGGCCATGCACCGCCTGCCTGCTTTAAATAAGCCTCGGCGGCGGCGACCGGCCCCTCGTAATCCGCCACTTTCAATATATGTTCATCGTGGATGCCGGATGCATCAACACGGGCGAAACGGGCATTGGTGCCACCGATATCGGCTACGAGTGTTTTTGTCATACAGCTTTCTAGCAAGCGAGAGGATTGTGGACAACGGTGCTTTTTCCTTGATAGAGAGGCGCCTAAGGCGATTGAATTGAAACGTACTCAACACAAGGTTGCGGGCCATGGCCAAAATCCTTCTTGCGGAAGACGACACCTCGATGCGCGGTTTTTTAACCACGGCCCTTGCCAAGGCCGGACACGAGGTTGAAGCGCGAACGGACGGGCTTGACGCCCTTTCCGCCATCCGCGAAGGCCGAGACGGGGATTATGACCTGTTGCTGGCCGACATCGTGATGCCGGGCATGGACGGCATTGAACTTGCCCAGAAAGCCACGGACCTGCACCCATCCATCAAGGTCATGTTCATTACCGGATTTGCGGCTGTTGCCATGGGTGCCAGAAACCCGCAGCGCACGCAGGCCCGCGTGCTTTCAAAGCCGTTTCATCTCAAGGATCTGGTGGACCAAGTGAACCAGCTGCTTAAAGCCGCGTAAGGACTTGCATATTTCCGGCAATACCGTTATTTAATGCCCCACTTGCAAATGACCTCGGGTACTTAGCTCAGCGGGAGAGCATCACCTTGACATGGTGGGGGTCGCAGGTTCAATCCCTGCAGTACCCACCATTTGCATGACCTTTCCTGTAACGCCCTGATCCTGTAACACCCTGACTTGTATAGCCCCGTAATGTCTTTCGTCATGTATGCAGGTCTGGCTTTTTACTCCCTGACTACGCTTTCTGCCTTTGCCTACACTTTTTTAAAAGGGCGCAGTTTTGCGCTTGTACCCAGCCTTGGATGGCTCAGCTTCATGGCTTTGCCTTTTTTGGTTTTGTGGGCGTACTTCCCAGAGCCTTACCGTATGATCCATGCGCAGGGATGCCTGATAGTCGGGACGTTATTACTGCTTGCTGACCTTGGAGCTTTTTTTTACCTCCATAAACGCATCGGGCAAGATACGCACGCAACCATGACGCCCGCGTTTTTGAATTTTGTTGCTTGGGGGGCCAGCGCTTTACTGATTGCCATTGCCGCCTATCACCTTATGGCAGCCGAAAGCATACCTCTTATTGACAGGCTTTTTGGCAACGGAGATGCCGGAGAGTATCTTGCCGAGCGTAATAAATTCCAGCGCGACCTGCCGGTGCCTTTTTTCCTGCGCTATCTCATCAACTTCAATGTTTATATTTTCGGATCTCTTGCGCTTGTGCTCCACTGGCTTTACGGGCGCAGGCGTGTTGCCATTACAATTGCCGTTGCCATCGTCATTTACAGCGTTCTCAGCACGGCAAAACTTCCCGCGATGATGGCAGTCGTCATCATCACGGGCCTGTTTGCCATGCATCTGTGCGAACGCTACGACTGGCTGCGCAAAACATTTTTTGGAACGTATATCCTGGGCATGGCGCTTGTGGGTTTGTTTTATGTACTGGCTGCGCCGAAGATCATCACATATTACGCCCACGCCCCGTTTGAGTCAGCCTCGCCGGATGATCCACGGCGCGTTACATCGATCGGCGATTTTATCAGAAGCCCCGAGGCTGACGTGGTCTCCAAACAGCGCGCTTTTGTTTACAGGAAAGTCGAGTATCTCGTGTACCGGATTTTCCTGACGCCGGTCGAAGTTTCGGACCGGTGGTACCAGTATTTCAGCTACGCGCAAAAAACTCCCGAACCGCTTTCAAGCTTGCTCGGCCGTGCCGCGGGATCTGATACACCGCACCCATCCGTGCGTGTTGGCCACTGGGCGTACCATGAAAAATTTCCTTCCAAATACATGCCGGATGTCCATGCCTATGGTTCGCTTGATGCCGATGCGTTTGCTTATGGCGGGCTTAAGGCTGTTCTGATTGCAGGGCTTATCTTTGGGCTTGTACGATTTGCGTTTGCCGTATTCCATACACCCAACCCGATTGCCGAGACCCTGCATATTACGGCGCTGATTTTGATGATGGCGATCCCCGCGAGCGGATCCTTACCTGCCCTTCTCGCCCCGCACGGACTTGCGGCCCTGCTTTTGATCATGATGGGCGTATGGATATGGACGGGGCTGCATAACCGGCGCAGAGTATCGCCATGACCATGCTTCGTGCAATAGCGACCGTTTTCAAACCCATGGCCGGCATAGCCTTTGCCAACATAGCGGGGCAGGCTGTTTTTGTTGCCGTATCCCTTATTGTGACGCGCCTTGTAAACCCAGAAGACATGGGGATTTTTGGCTATTTCATGACCCTTGTTGCGTGCGGGAGCCTTATTTCGTCACTCGGGATTGAAAGCGGCATTGTTTCGGCACCTACACGGCGCGCCGCGCTTTTGACGGCTGGCGCCGCTATCGCATCGTCAATCATCGTGAGCGTGCTGCTTGCGATCCTCTTAATGGCTTTGCATGCGCTCGGGATCATTGAAAGTAGGCTTGACGCGTTTATGATGACGCTTGCGATTGCCACCATCGTGCTCGCCAATATTTACTCAGCCTTACAGTTTTACAAGGCACGGAATTGCGATTACAGGGCGCTGGCAAGCGGCGGATTTTTTAACAACTCGCTACGCGGTGTTGGCCAGATGCTGTTTAGCGTTACCTCGCTACCTGGAACACACGCCCTGATTTTAGGCGAGACGGTTGCGCGTATTTTTGCGATCCCCGCGATTGCAGACCGGCGAGAGATACTGCTCGCTATCCGGCTGCCTATAAAGTTTGCGGCGCGCATGCTGCGCGTTGCAAAAGAGCAGGCCCTGCTTGCTTTTCATTTTCTTGCCGCAAACGTGCTTGAAGCGTTTTTGTTCTGGATACCTGTTCTTTTGTTTGGGCATCTTTATGGTATGGCTACAGCCGGTTTTGTTGCGCTTGTGGCGCGGCTTTTTTCGGCACCCGTGCAAATTGTATCCCGCGCCATGGCCGATGTGTACCATGGGCAAGCGCAGAAACTTGCCGCTGACGGTACGCGCCTCAGGCACCTTACCTATGGGCTGTGGGCTGCCCTTCTCAGCGCATCTGCGCTTGTGCCCATGATTTTCTGGGTCATTGGAGAGCGCGGATTTGTATTTATTTTCGGAGAGAAATGGGGCGGAGTCGCGGCTGTGGCCCTTGCCATGTCACCGCTTTTAGCGACACAGCTGCTGGCCCCCGTGGCCACAAGATTTTCGCTGGTACGCAACCTTGTAAAAACGAGACTAGCCTATATGGCCGCGTGCCTTGCCGCTGCCTGCGCTTTCTGGTTTTTTGGTGCTGCTTGGTTTCCTGATGCGCAGAGCGGTATTGCCGCCTACTCTTTAACCATCTTCTTGCTTTGTCTTGTTTACCTTAGGTATCTTGCACGCCACTTCAGTACACATGAGGGACGCTAGGATGAATGCGCTGCTGAAAGACTTCCGCCTGCACGGCATTGTTTTTGCCCTTGCCGCTTTTTTTGCGGGAAAATTTTCGTTCGCGCGGTTTTTGCCGGCTGATTCCGCCCTTGCGCCTTGGATGCTTGAATTGCGGTTTCCATTGATTATCGGCGCCCTTGTTGCGGCCGGCTTGAGTTGGTTTATCCAGCGCGAGCGCCCGATAAAGAATTGGGCGTTTTGGGGTATTTTTGCCGGTTTTGGTATCTACACACTTGCGTATCTTTATGTACCTTTCCCCCTTAATCAAAGGGCTGACATAGCGTTTGGCGTTGCCAACGTGCTGCTGCTTGCCGCACTCATGCACCCGCGGCTTTTGACACCACTGAGACTTATCATCATCTTTCTTTCAAGTGCACTTATCCTTGTTTCGTTTGCGGCGATGCCCTTCACGGACGGTTTTGTTTTTGCCGGAAATTCCGCGACTTTTGTAAAAATCGTCGGCGTTTCCCTTTTTCTGCTTCTCGTTCATAAAAACAGGATCTGGGAGACAGCGCTTTTAGCCCTTCATGTTGTTGCGATTATATACTCGCTCCAGCTGAGCGGGCTTGTGGTTTTGATATTAGCGCTCGCGTTGATGCCCATATTGCTTTTTACCAAACTGTTGACGTTACGCGGGTTCGTTATAAACATTGTAACCCTTGTGATAGCGCTTTGTATCGGCTTGAGCGGTACTCAATCGATTATCGGGGATAAGCTTGCTTTTCGTATGAAGCAGTCCGAGGTACAGCAAGTCCTTGATGCGCACGGCAAGATGAACAGCACGGCGTTTCCCGGTGGGCTTTTTAAACAGAGCATCATGAGAGACGGCAAAGAATATACCATTCTGGCGCCTAATTTCGAGGCAGATACTCGTGTATGTGTTGACGACCGCTCGGACCGTTTCAAGCTTTTTGCAACAGCCCTTTTCATGCACTCGCAAGCCCCCGACCGCTGGGGTTGGGGAGATAATGTTTTTTCAATGTCGCTCACACGCTATGGCATGATTGCCGAGCATAAGCACCCGCATAACATTTTTCTTGAGGTGCTGATTACCCGAGGGCCCTACTTTTTGCTGGCTTTTTTGGCCTTCGGATATGCCTGCGTGCTCATGACCTTTGCGGCTGCTTTTAGGGCACCCGAAAGTATCTCCTATATTGCAGGGATGGCTTACATTCTGGCGGCATCGCAATGGAGCGGTGACTTTTTCGATTTTCGCTGGTTTTTCATGTTGATGGTTCCGGTACTGGCAGCCGGGTTTGGGACAAATCGTAAAGCCGATTTGTGAAACCGTTTTTTTTGCGCTAATGTCCTGCCCATGACAAAACGCATCTTTGATATTGTGGCTTCGGCTTGCGGCCTTTTGGCTTTTAGCCCTGTTATCCTTGTGTTCATGTATCTTGTGTGGCGGCAGGACAAGCATTCACCTTTTTACATGGGCGAGCGCGTGGGCCTTAACGAAGTGCCTTTTAAAATGGTCAAGCTGCGCTCCATGGTTAAGAACGCCGATAAAACAGGCGTAGATTCCACCGGTGCCAACGATATGCGGATTACCAAGGTTGGTATGCTTATCCGCAAATACAAGCTGGATGAAATTACGCAGCTCTGGAACGTGCTGATGGGCGATATGTCGCTTGTAGGTCCGCGCCCCAACGTCAAGCGCGAGACGGATTTGTATACGCCTTTTGAAAAGAAGCTTTTAAGTGTACGCCCCGGCATTACCGATATTGCGTCCATCGTTTTTTCGGATGAAGGGGACATTTTAAAAGACAAGCCTGACCCCGATATTGCTTACAACCAGCTTATCCGCCCCTATAAAAGCCGCCTTGGCGTTTTGTATGTGGAGAATGCGAGCATCCTTCTCGATATAAAACTCGTGGCATTGACAGCCCTTGCGATTGTTGACCGCACCAAGGCCCTTGAGACGCTACAACATATTTTGGGCGAGCTTGGCTGCGAGGCGGATTTGAAGCGCGTGGCCACGCGGCTTGACCCGCTGCAGCCGGCGCCACCGCCTGGATCGGACACGATTGTCACCACCCGCGACCAGAAAGTAGCTGCCTGATGAACACCGCCGCCCCCAAAATGGAAGAGCCGAAAATGTCTTTTAAAGACGTCACAGAAATGACGGGCGAGGAAATCTCGGGCGAGCAATTGCAGCGTATGTGCAACCGTTACTACTGGGCCGGAGACTATGCGAAAGATCGCGATGTGATTGAAGTGGCCTGCGGGGCCGGTGCCGGCCTTGGCTACCTGGCATCACTTGCGCGGTCGGTCCAAGGTTGCGACATTGCCGAAGAAGTACTTGAACCCGCCCGCAAACACTATGGCACGCGCATCCGTATCGATACGGCCGATGCCGCAAAGCTGCCTTACGCCGATGCATCCGCCGATGTGGTGATTTTGTTTGAAGCCATTTATTACCTGCCCAGCGCCGATGCCTTTGTTGAAGAAGTACGCCGCGTGCTACGCCCGCAGGGCGTGCTTTTGATTGCGAGCGCCAACAAAGACCTTTTCGATTTCAACCCGAGCCCCTTTAGCCATGTTTATTACGGCGCGGTTGAAATGGCAGACCTCATGAAAAAGCACGGGTTTGAGGTTGTGGAGATGGCGGGCGGCACGCCCGTTTCATCGGTCTCGTTGCGCCAGAAAATCCTGCGGCCTGTCAAAAAAATCGTTGTATCGCTTGGGCTTATGCCCAAGACCATGGCCGGCAAAAAGCTTCTGAAACGCCTTGTCTTTGGCAACATGATACCGATGCCCGCGGAAATTGCCGCCAATACGTGTTCTTTTGAAAAGCCGGAATCCATCCCTGCGGATGCCCCGAACAGCACCCATAAAGTGCTGTTTTGCGCGGCCAAGAAAGTGGTTTAAACCCGTTCTCTATCGTTGACTTTATACCCCTCAAACCTTTAGGTTTCAGGGGTATTTTATTTACCATGAAGGGGAATTTTCCATGTCCGCACAGCCACTGAAAGTCCATGAAAGCCTTGACGCCTATAAACGTCAGATTCCGTTTTTCAACTACCCTGCCCTTTTCAAGCAACATGAAGAAGATTACCTGCGCATTTTCAAAGATGTTTGCGGTCGCGGCGCGTACATTCTGCAAAAAGATCTGGCGCAGTTTGAAGAGAACCTGAAAAAATTTCTGAACGTCAAATACGCCTTCGGCTGCTCTGACGGCACCAACGCCATCATGATTGGTCTTATGGCCCTGGGCGTGAAGCCGGGGGATGAAATTATTTGCTCGTCGCACACTTACATTGCAACGGCATCCGCCGGGCAAATGCTTGGTGCCAAAGCCGTGCCTTGCGACATTGGCCCCGACAATATGATGTGCCCCAAGGACGTTGAAAAACGGATTACGCCCAAAACAAAAGTGATTATGCCGACACAGCTGAACGGCCGCTGCTGCGATATGGACGCCCTTCAGGCGATTGCCGACAAACACGGCATCCTGATTGCCGAAGACGCCGCGCAAGCACTTGGCGCCAAATACAAGGGCAAGTGCGCCGGCACCATGGGCAAGTTTGGAACCTTCAGCTTTTACCCGGCAAAAGTGCTTGGCTGCTTTGGCGATGGTGGCGCGATTGTTACCAACGACGACGAAATCGGCCAGAAGCTGCTGGCCCTTCGTGACCATGGCCGCGACGAAACAGGCATGGTTGTGATGTGGGGCACGAATGCGCGCCTTGATAACCTGCAAGCCGCTTTCCTTGATTTCAAGCTTAAGGGCTACCCGGCCGAGATGGAACGCCGCCGCGCCATTGCCCGCATGTACAACGACGCCTTTAAAGGCATGCCGCAACTGACCTTGCCGCCCGGCCCCGACGCCGACCCCAACCGCTATGACATCTACCAGAACTACGAGCTGGCCGCCGACCGCCGCGACGAGCTGCGCGTGTTTTTGAAAGACCGCGGGATTGGCTCCATCATGCAGTGGGCGGGCACGCCGGTACACAAATTCCCGAAACTCGGTTTCAACACCAGCATCCCCGGCGTTGATAAGTTTTTCGAGCGGTGCCTCATGATCCCCATGAACATGACTCTCACGGATGACGATGTTCAGTTCATCATCAAATCCATCAAGGAATTTTACGCACAATGAGCACTCAAGCGGCCGCGAAACGGAACGCCGGTGCCGGCGATGATGCATTTTATACCATCCCTGGCAAGGGCTGGGTATCCGACCTTGGGGATCTTGCGAACCCTGCCCATTTTACGGCCCCGCTTGATTTAAAAAATTTCGCGACGGATGTGCTTGTTCAAAAACTGCATGACATGGTGCTGATCCGTACCACGGAAGAAGTAATTGCGGATATGAACGCCGCGGGCGAAATCAAATGCCCGACGCATTTGGCGATTGGCCAAGAAGCGGCATCGGTTGGTGTGGCCGCCTATTTGCGCAAGACGGACCGCGCTTTTGGATGCCACAGATCGCATTCCCACTACTTGGCCATGGGCGCATCGGTTGACGGCCTGATGGCCGAGGTGCTGGGCCGTGTTGACGGCTGTTCCAAAGGGTTTGGCGGGTCCATGCATATTTACGGCAAGGATGTCGGGTTTTATGGATCCGTGCCGATTGTGGCCGGCACTATTCCGTTGGCCGTGGGCGCTGCCATGGCCGCCAAGATGGATGGCCCGCGCGGTACAAGCGGGCTTGATGTGGGCGTTGCGTTTTTTGGTGACGGTGCTTGCGAGGAAGGCGTTTTCCATGAATGCCTTAACATGGCGGCATCCTTTAAACTGCCCATGATTTTTGTGGTCGAGAATAACCTTTTCTCAAGCCACCTTGATATTCATTTACGCCAGCCATCGGACCGGATTGCCCGATTTGCCGATGCCGCCAAAATCAATTGCGCGTCTATCGATGGTAATGATGTTGTGGCGATGATGGAGGCCTCCGAAAAACTGATTGGAGCCGCGCGCCGTGGCGAGGGCCCTGCCCTGATTGAAGCCGTAACCTACCGCTGGCGCGGGCATGTGGGCCCCGATGAAAACATCGATGTGGGCGTACGCCGCACAGCCGCCGAAGTGACCGCCTGGAAACAGCGCGACCCTGTTGCCCGCCTTTGTAAGGCCCTTGAGGCACGCGGTTATACACGCGCGCAGTTCGAGGCGATGCAACAAACCGTACGCACGCAAGTGGAAGCTGCGCGCGAGAAAGCCCGCCTTTCCAACTGGCCACCGGAACACATGCTGACGGGCACGGTTTACGCCGCGCCCAAAAAAGCAGATTCAAAACCCGTTGCCGTGACGCCAACCGTGCGCCTTAACTACGGAACGGCTATACGCGCGGCCCATGAATATTTGCTGGCCAACCACCCTGATGTGTTTGTGCTGGGCCAAGGTGTGTGGAGCCCTTGGTATGTCGGGAATTCCATGACCGATCTTGATAAACAATTCGGTAAAAACCGTGTGGTTGACTCGCCTGTATCGGAGGCTGCTTGCACGGGTGCCGCCGTTGGTGCATCGCTGGCTGGTTACCGCGCGATTGTCATTCATCCGCGTATCGACTTCATGATTCTGGCTTGCGATGCCATTGCCAACCAGGCATCCAAATGGGCGCATATGCTGGGCGGGCAGGACCGCGCCAAAGTAACCATCCGCGGTATTATCAACCGCGGCGGCGAACAGGGCGCGCAGCACAGCCAAGCACTTCATTCGTGGTTTGCGCATTTGCCGGGCTTGCGTGTGGCGATGCCCGCCACCGTGGCCGATGCGCGCGATTTGTTTATTGCATCGGTTTTAACAGATGACCCCGTCATGTTTATTGATGACCGCTGGCTTTACGCGCAGGAAGATGACCTGCCGCCCGCCCGTGATTTGACCCTCCACGACATCAAGCCAGCCATACGCCGTGAAGGCCACGATATTACGCTTGTGGCTGCCAGCTACTCTGTCAAGCTTGCGATGGATGCAGCAGAAATACTGGAAGCCAAAGGCGTATCCTGCGAGGTTGTGGATTTGCGCGTTATCAACCCTATCGACCATTCGGTGGCGGCGGCATCGGTTGCAAAAACGGGGCGCTTGCTGGCCATTGACGGCGGCTGGACCAATTGCGGCCTTGCCGCCGAGATTATTGCGGGTGTGACCGAGCGTGTGGATTGGAAAGTACTGAAAGCCACGCCAGCGCGCATGACGCTGACCGATGCACCCGCCCCCACAAGCCAGCCGCTTGAAAAGCTTTATTACACCACGCCCGAGCAGGTTGTGGCGCGCGTTCAATCCATCCTTAAAGGATAAGCCTTATGCCTCTTTTTCTTTATGCGCTTGCGCCACTGCTTGTGCTTGCGCCTGCTTTATCGTGCGTGGCACCGCGCAGCATGGCCGCGCTTTATCTGGCCTTTGGCACCTTGTCGCTCATCGCCTATTTTTGGCAAAATCGCCGCCTGCCAGCCATTCATAAAAACTGGTTTTATGCGATTGCAGCCTTTGTGGGGTACGGGGCCTTTAGCCAGCTATGGACCGTGAACCCGGATGAAACCATGACCAAGGCTTTTGAGCTTGGGTTTTTATTTACTTTAAGCGTTTTTCTGTATGGCGCGGTTCAAGATTTATCTGAAGCCCATATCCAGAGAGTGGGGCAGATGATTGTTGCGGGGCTTATGCTTGGCAGTGGCGTTTATCTGTTTGAGTATTTCAATGATTTTCCGCTCTATGACCTTGTGCGCGGTGGTCATAGCGCGGATGTGGCCGACATCAAGCAGAACAAGGCCGTTTTCCTGCTGGCCTTGTGGTTTTATTTAAGCTTCCCGTTTTTTGTGCCGAACAAGACATGGGCGTACAGAATTTTTTATGCAGCCCTTTACGGCCTTCTTGTCTTTATGACCTTTGTTTCAAAGAGTGCGTCGGCGCAAATCATCATTGTCGCGGCACCCTTCATTGCGCTTGCGATGTGGATTTTGCCAAAGCGCCTTGTGCTGGCAACAACCCTTGCCGTTACCATTTTAACAACGGTTGCCATGCCTTTTGGCGCCATCTGGGTTTACAGCCATACCGGATGGGCCACAAACGATGCGCTTAACAACTCGGTCAAATCGCGCGTTGAAATCTGGAATCAGGCGGCTTCCAGAAGTTTTGAAAAACCGCTTTTAGGCTGGGGCCTTGATGCATCGCCCAAATTGCCAAACCGCGAGGACGTTTCTGTTCTGCACTATGCCAATTCTGGCCCGCGCCCTATTGCGCATTTGCACCCACACAATGCGCCTATCCAGATTTGGTTCGAGATGGGCGCCCTGGGCGTTGCCGGTTTTATCGGGTTTTTCGTTTTTCTTTATAGGCGGATTATGGCGGTTGCAGATAAAGGCGCCCAAACCTACGGGGCGTTTTTGTGGACGGCCGCGTTTTTATATACACTTTCCATCTGGGGTATATGGCAGGGATGGTTTACGGCCACGCTTTGTTTTATGGCCGTTATAGGCTCGGTCGCAGTTGGGCATTTCCAAAGCAGAGCTAAAATTTGACGTATTGAAAAGAAACTCTTTAAAAAAGATGAAACGCTTTTTTAAAGAGAGCCCCATGAAAAGACCTACGCACCTGACAATAGAAGCCGTCCGCAGAATATTTTCGATGCATGCCCAAAAGACCGGACAGGGACTTTACGGCAACATTGCGGAGATCACGATCTCATCGGCCGAAGATACGCTTTTTGAGCGTGTGCTTAATTCAAACGTTTCACCGGAACGCCATGGCATGGTGCTGGCGCTTTTGGCAGCTAGGGCCGTTGTACTTGAGGCTAAAAAACTACTGAACCAACAGAACCCGGCTGATGGTTTTAACGCGTTTGTCTTTGACCATATACGCGCACAGGGCCAAGACATGAACGTAGCAAAAGCCGAAGAACCCACGCCTCCGCCTGAAGCTGAAATGCCTTTTATGCTGAGCGCAGGCCCCGCACTTGATATGTCACCTGAAGGAAGTATTGAAGCCGCGTTCGACCCGCTTGACCCACCATTTGAAATCGAGCGTATTGGGGGGCCCAAAGCAACCGAGCCGGCTTTCCCATTCGAGCGTATGCTCAGCGGTGGCGGTTTTGAACGCCTGTTACGGGCGATCCGCGAGTCTGGTGCGGAAGATGCCTGGTTTGACCATCAGGTCTATGCGGCCGCGCTTAAGATGCTTGGAGCGGACGTACCTGCGGATGTAATAGATATTGTCAAAGGCCATAAAGCCGGCAGCAAAAGCGTCGACCTTGTTGGACTTATGAAGGATGACTTGATCCCCCAGATGATCGATGATGCCGCGGCCTACCTGCATCGTTGCCATATGTATGTGAAGCACCAAGTGCCCGCCATGCCGGGCATGAGCGGCAGGCCGCACGGCGGCATGCCCGGAGGCGGGTTCTATACACGGATTATTATCGGCTAACTTACTTACGCTGCTGGCTCGGCCGCGCCACCACGGGGTACGGACGAAGCCGGCACGGCTGCCATGGCTTCGCCGTCGTCGTTATCCTGCCGGACGATTTTCTCGCCGCGCAGAAGCGCCTTGATTTCATCGCCAGACAGCATTTCGTATTCCAGCAAACCTTGGGCTACTTTGTGCAGTTCATCGAGATGTGTGGTTAGCAGGTGCTTTGCGCGCTCGTAACCATCCTGCACCAGACGTTTGATTTCGATGTCGATCAATTCCGCCGTGTGTTCCGACATGTTTTTGGATTGGGTGACGCTATGGCCCAAAAACACTTCTTCCTGATTGGCGCCGTAGTGAATCATGCCCAGCTTGTCGGACATGCCCCATTCGGTGACCATGCGGCGCGCCATATCGGTTGCCATGCGGATATCGCCCGAGGCACCGGTTGTGACTTTATCGGCCCCAAAAATAATTTCTTCAGCGACACGTCCGCCCATTGCAACCGCCAGATCAGCCAGCAACTTATCGCGCTTCAGGCTTAAACGGTCGCCCTGCGGCAGGCGCATAACCATACCAAGCGCACGGCCACGCGGCACAATGGTTGCCTTATGGATGGGGTCTGATTGCGGCTCGTGCAGCGTAACAACCGCGTGACCGGCCTCGTGATAGGCCGTGAGTTTTTTCTCGTCATCAGACATGGCCATGGACCGACGCTCGGCGCCCATCATGACTTTGTCTTTGGCGTCTTCAAATTCTTCTTGGCCCACAACACGTTTGTTGCGGCGGGCGGCCAATAGCGCCGCCTCGTTGATGAGGTTAGCAAGATCTGCGCCGGAAAAACCGGGTGTGCCGCGGGCAATCACCGATAAATCGACATTACGTGCGAGCGGCACGTTGCGGGCATGGACTTTGAGAATTTTTTCGCGGCCTTTGACATCAGGGTTCGGGATGGTGATTTGCCTATCAAAGCGGCCCGGGCGCAGAAGGGCGGGGTCGAGGACATCGGGGCGGTTAGTGGCCGCAATAATAATCACGCCCTCGGTGCCTTCAAAGCCATCCATTTCAACCAGCAACTGGTTTAAGGTTTGCTCGCGTTCATCGTTACCGCCGCCGAGGCCAGCGCCACGATGGCGACCGACCGCGTCAATTTCATCGATAAAGATAATGCAGGGCGCGTTTTTCTTGCCCTGTTCAAACATATCGCGCACACGGGATGCGCCAACGCCCACGAACATTTCAACAAAGTCGGAGCCGGAAATGCTGAAGAACGGCACGCCCGCCTCGCCTGCGACCGCCCTTGCCACAAGGGTTTTACCGGTACCGGGAGGGCCCACCAGCAATGCGCCTTTGGGGATTTTGCCGCCTAGGCGCTGGAATTTTTTGGGGTCTTTGAGGAAGTCTACGACCTCCTTGAGTTCTTCCTTGGCTTCTTCGATGCCCGCGACATCCTCAAACGTCACGCGCTTGGTTTCCTCGTTGAGCATGCGCGCGCGGGATTTGCCGAAGCCCATCACGCCACCGCCGTTTTTGCCCTGCATCTGGCGCATGAAGAAGACCCAGACGCCGATCAGCAGCAGCATCGGGAACCACGAAAGCAAAATGCTCATCGCGCTGATTTCCTCAGGATCGGGTTTTTGAACGGTGATTTTGACAGGTGTGCCCGCAAGCCTATCAACGATGTTCTCGTTATCAGGAGCCATTGTCGAGAAGGCCGTGCCGTTACCGAAATGCCCCTGAACATCCTGACCTTTGATCACGACATCCGATACATCACCCTTTTGAGCCTGCGCCATGAAATCGCTATAGGCGATCTGGTCTTTTGTGCCTGCCGCCGTCAGAGCCGCCTTGTTTTGTACGAAACTGCTATAAACAAAACCCAAGACGACGATGATGCCTATCCAGGTCAGAAGGTTACGGCCGAAGTTGTTGTTCACGGGAGATATCCTGTCTTTTGCGCTTGATAGGTTAATTATAGATCATGATGCTTTAAAAACAATGTATTCCGGCATTTTTTATGACTTCTCCTGCCGGATGGTGAGCGTGTTTTTGCGCGGGTGGGCCTCCAGAAAACAGCCGCCGATGGTTACCCTTGTGCAGGTTTTGGCGTTTTGCAATGCACAAGCCATCTCTTCCAGCCTTTCGAGGCGCGGGCCGTAGCCTGACTTACCCAGTTTTTCGATGGTCGTTTTTAAGATGCGCAAAAATATTTCGAGCGGGTGGCTGGCCAGCTTTTTAAAATCGTAAACGGCCATTTTGGAAGAGGATTTGAGCAATGCACCCGCGGCTGCATCGCCCGCCATCTCCTCCAGCGCCATTGAGGCATTGGCCAGACGGCGGATGGTCGTTACCAGACGTTTGGAGCTGAGCCCCTCTTTTGCCAGCGCTTTTCGGAGACGAGCGCGGCTGAAAGCATCATTGCTGTTTGTCGGGTCTTCCAACCATTTGATTTTATGTTTGCGGCAATACGCAACAAGGTCATCGTGACTTACGTTTAAAAGCGGTCTGTATACTAAGACCTTGGCCGTGCCCTTTGTTATGGTGCGCATGCCGGCTAGGCCATCAAGCCCGGAGCCGTGCGCAAGGCGCATAAAAAACGTTTCTGCCTGGTCGTCAGCGTGGTGGGCCACTGCCAGCATTTTGATTTTTGATTGGCTGCATGCATCGAACAGAAGTGTGTAGCGCGCCGCCCGTGCCGCCTCCATCAAACCTGTTTTGGGTTTTTGCCCGACCCAGCGCAGTGTTTTATGCGTGACCTGAGGCCAGTTTTTGACCCATGCCGCAACTTTGGCTGCCTCGGCCTTGCTGGATTTCCGCAAGCCGTGATCGACAGTTAAAGCCAGTACCTTAAAATTTTTGCCCCGCTTTACCGCATAGTTTGAGAGCATGTGCAATAACGCCATGCTATCGGCCCCGCCCGAGACACCGACCGCGACGCCTTTTGCCTTATCAAGATCAGGAAAATTTATGATTTGCATCCCATGCGCTGACCTTCCTCGGAAGCGCGCTTCAGGATGGACGCGGGGCCGGAAGTAAAGCGCTTGTTCAGCTCCTGCAGGGTCAGGCACGCATCGTCTTTTTTGTTCATTTTTTCAAGTGTCAGAGCGAGTTTGAACAAAGCATCCGGCGCTTTTTGGCCCTGAGGGTGCTCCTGAAACGCTTTTGCAAAGGTCTTGGCGGCTGTCGTGTACTGGGTTTGCGCAAAATAGGTTTCACCCAGCCAGTACTTGGCGTTGGCCGCCAAAGGATGGCTTGGATAGTTTTTCAGGAAATCACCAAAGGCCCTTTGCGCATCGGCATAGTTATTCTGTTGAAGGTATGAAAATGCCTGATCATACGCCTGCGCGGCGCTTGTCGTTTGAGGTTTGCCTGCGGTGATGGCGCCGCTGTCGCCTGAGGCTCCCTCGATGATTTCACCGAGGTTGCGGTCAGGCCGGTTTTGCGAGGACGGGTCAGGCTTGAAGGCACCGTTTGCATCGTCAAGAACGCCTGAAACCGGCGTATCGTTTTGAATGGCGGCCGGTTCAGGTGGCGTAGCATCCGGCGCTGCGGGCGTTTCGAAAGAATCGGTCGGGCGAGGCTCGGTCCCTGTAATGGTGCCCGAGAGTTTACCCTCGAGGTCCTGCAGGCGCGTATTGGTATCGGCGCTGAATTTATCGAATGCGGATTGCAGCTGGCGGATCTGGAAATCGCGCTGTTCGAGCTGGTTTGTGAGGTCGCGAATTTGCTGCTCAAGCTGGTAGGTGCGCATGTAATCGCCGCCACCCTGCTGAGCACCCACGACCGGCATGTTGGCACCCGGCCCCTCGTACTGGATGCCCTGCGCCATAACAGGGCCAGAAAGCGCAAACCCTGCCGCGAGCGGCAGGGTTGCAATGAATATGGCCGAAGCAAGACGCATCAGACTCACACCCCGATGTTATTCGACGTGGGTGACGGCACGGCGGTTCTGAGCCCATGACTGCGCATCGGAGCCAGGAACTTCAGGACGTTCTTTGCCGTAGGATATTGTTTTGATGCGGGATGGGCTTACACCGAGTGAAACCAAGTAATCACGCACGGCGTTACCGCGACGATCGCCGAGTGCGAGGTTGTACTCGCGCGTGCCGCGCTCGTCCGCATGGCCTTCGATCGTGATGCTCACGTTCTGGTACTGGTTAAGCCACTGGGCTTGCAGCTGCAGCTGTTGCAGTGCTTCCGGCGTGAGGTCGTAGCGGTCATAGCCGAAGTAAACGCGGTCACCTACGTTTACTGTCAGGTCTTCCTGCGAGCCGGGAACGGCCGTGCCCTGAACGTTACCGTACTGGCTGCCATCACCGAGCATGCCTTCACCTGCGCCACTTGTCTGGCCCTGGCCCTCGACTACGCTGTCGGCGTAAGGTTGTTCCTCCTTCGCGGTCGAGCAGGCACCCAGTGCAAGCGTGGAAGCAACCAGAAGGGAAAGGATTTTAAAACGGACGTCGGTACGCATGAGGCGCTTCTCCAATAAGAAAAAGTAAGTTGGCTATCAGAATTTCGTGTCACAACCATGGACCAGCGTTTTGCACCAATCAAGGGGAATGACGTTTTTTCCAAGAAGAATGTTGGGGATTGATTATGACTTGATTGTGGCGGGCGTTGGTTCTTTTTGAGAGAGCTTAGTTCAGCCTCGATTTGAGCTCCTGCAAAAGAAGGGCTGCATCGTGCTTATCCTTCACGCTTGGCACCTTGGAGACATAACGTTCCAGAGCCTCGATGGCCATTGCCGGCCTTTCAAGCCGCGCCATTAAAACCCCCGCATCCCAGTCCAGCCGATACTCGTCCGGAGCTATGCGTTTCATCATATAGACGGTTTCGAGCGCACCCTGATAATCCTCGGCCTCGATCTGCCGGTACTTGATGTTGTTTTGCAGCCGGATCAGCGTATCGCGGTTGCTTGCCGGCTCGTAATAACTGGCGGAAAGCTCGGCCCGATCGCCCATCGTTTTTTTAAGAATCTCGCGCAGATCAGCTGCGGCCAGCGTAATACACCCCTGAAACGGATCGACGATCTGACGCGCGCCGCCCTCATCGAATCGTAGCACAAAATGGGCAGGGAAATTGACCCCCGTCACCGGCCAACCCAGCTTACGAGCAGCTGCAATACATATAATGCATAACGTTATGGGGAGCCCCAGACGACGGTCGATCACGCGCATCAGATCGGCGTTTTGAAGATCGTTGTAGCGAAAATCATCGCCTATGTAGCCATGGCGCCCGGTAAATACATCGGCCATCGCCTTGATTTTTGTCTCGAGTTTGTCGGGCGCGCCCTCGCCCATTAGAGATGTATGCTGGATTTTAAAATCCTCGGATAACCTTTCGAGATGATTGCGATATTTGTCGGGCAGTACGCCCGGATGATTGATGGACGACATGGCGAGCGCCGCCTCGAAAAGATCAATATCGGCATCGGGCATACTGCCAACCGAATCAAGATAAGCCATGGCTTCGTCAAATGTCTGGAAGCCCGGTAACATTGCTTAAAACCCCTGATCAACAATCGGCTGCGAACGGCCCTGAACAGGCGCACCGTATGGCGGACGCGCAGGTGCAGATGTCAGCGGCTCGACCGCAACGCTTGAGGATGCCGCTGGCGCAGGCATTTGCGCTGCCCCCGTTGCCGGCAATTGCTGCATGGGCATGCCGGCGAGCTTCACGTATGACACAACCTGTTTCACGTAAGGCACTGACCTTGCGTGCGTTGTAACCTTGTTGAGTTCAGTCTGACTTTGAGCGATCCCCATCAAGTACACGACACCCTGCACCGTATCGATTGTGTAATTGATGCTTTGAATTTCTTTATCAAACAGTATGGCCGCACGCAGACGGCCCGTGATCCAGTTGTCACGCGCCCAACCCTTGAGACCGTCGCTGTTATCGACCTTGATTTCGTTAATGACCTGACGGACACCCTCGGGCTGCCATGAAAGACGCACGGCATCCACACGATGCTGCGGCGCCTGCACCACGCCCGTAAGCAAGACGCGGCCTTGATCGACGGTCAGGTTGACCTTGCGGAACATCTCGAAATCGTGATTGAGCCAGAGCTCGTTAATTTTGGCCCTGATGCGCGTATCCTCAAGGGCGGATTTGATACCGCCTTCCCGCGCGGCGGCAACCCCGGCGGTTGAGCCCACCGTAGCCCCGATGCCAATAGGCGTGCACGCCGAAGCACCGAGTGAAAGGGTTATTACCAGCACAAGGGAGGCAAGTTTTTTCATTGGCATATCCTAGAATGCGTTGGGCAGATGTTTGATACGAGAGTAGTTGGCAAGCGCGACCGCGTCAAAGCGGATATCACATTTATCCGCAATGCCGGGGTTTGATTTCATCCACCACTCGGCAGCCCTTCTGACGCGCGATGCGTTTTCAGGGGAGATGGCAGTAAACCCCTCCTCCAGCGAGGGTCTGGATTTGACTTCAACAAAGGCCAGCACCTTGCCACGTTTGGCAATGATATCAATCTCTCCCACGGATGTTTTAAAGCGCCAACCAAGAATGCGGTACCCTTTGAGCGTTAGCCAAAGAGCGGAAAGGAGCTCCGCAGCAAGACCTGCTTTATAGCTATTTCTTGTTTGCATCTTTGAGCCTGAGCGCCATCTCGTAGACCTGTTTTTTGGGCGTGTTTGTGGCCTTTGCCACAAGCTCTGCCGCATCCTTGACCGACATTACAGCCAAGGCTTTGATGAGTGTGCCTTCAATATCTGCCTCTGAAGCCGCGTTTTCGACGCCCGCGCCGATCAAGAGAACGGCTTCCCCCTTCAGGACGCCTAAAAGCGATTCGTTGGCAGCCCAGGCTGCAAGAGTGCCTCTGCGGCACTCCTCATGCAGCTTCGTCATTTCACGCGCCATGGCGACCGGCCTGTCACCCAAGACCGCGAATGCATCCACGACCGATTCGGCCACGCGATTTGGCGACTCGTAGAACACCAGCGTGGCCCTGAGATTTTTCAATTCCTCAAAAACGGTGCGGCGCGCCGCCGATTTATGCGGCAAAAACCCTGCAAACAAAAAACGGTCCGTTGGCAAGCCCGCCAGTTGCAACGCCGGCAGGAGTGCCGATGCACCGGGAATCGGCACGACCGGAATGCCCCTCTCAAGGCAGGCCGATACGAGCTTAAAGCCGGGGTCGGAGAGCATGGGCGTACCGGCATCGCTGACCAATGCCAGCGTTTCACCCGATTCGAGGCGCAAAAGAACGGATGCACGATCTGCCTCGTCCGAGTGGTCGTTATACACGACCAGCTTTTTCTTGAGGTTATAGGCGTGCATCAGGCGCCCAGTCACGCGGCTATCCTCACATAATACGGCATCGGCCGCCTTCAGGACGTCCAGCGCGCGGAGCGTTATATCGCGCAAATTGCCTATTGGTGTTGCAACAAGGTAAAGCCCTTGTTGCATCGGGGCGGTATCCGTGGAATCAATCGGGTCGTTCATTACCTTATATATACGGAGTTCTTTGATGATCCGCGCTGGTTTTTTTAGCGTTCTTGCCGCCTGCCTGTTTTCACTTGCCCTGGCCTCGTGTGTCACGACGGACGGAAGCGCCATTTTTGAGGATGGGGAAGCAACCGATATCACGGCTTCCAGCACCACGGAAACCCAAGGAACAACGCCTCAAACTCCACAGAGCCGCGTAAGCGCAGGTACTTTGCGAGAGCCCGTTAAAGTTGCCATTCTGGCCCCGCAATCCGGCCCCAATGCTGCGATGGGTGAGGCCCTGATACAGGCAGCGCAGCTGGCTGTTTTTGATTTGGACGAACCGCAGTTCCAGATCGTACCCAAGGACAGCCAAGGCACTGCCGAAGGTGCCCGCCGCGCCGTTGATGAAGCCGCGCGCGAAGGCGTGAAACTGATTTTAGGCCCGCTTTTTGCCAAGGAAGTTGAAACCGCCAAAGCCGCTGCCCGCAGCTATGGCCTCACTCTCATCGGTTTTTCAACCGACTGGCGCGTGGCAGGAGACAACGCCTTTACGATGGGCGTTTTGCCCTTTGGGCAAGTCGAGCGGATTGCCGAATACGCATCGCGGCAGGGAATGCGGCGTATTGCGGCGATTGCTACGTCCGACATGTACGGCGATGCCGTGCTCTCGCTTTTTCAGAGCACAGCGCAGCGCTACGGCATGAGCGTGACCAAAGTCGTGCGCGTATCACCTGACGGGCGAGATGGTGCCGCAGCTGTTGCCATGCTGACTGAAGGCAAAGTTTTGAGCGGGTCCGCACTGCCTTATGATGCCGTGTTCATGCCTGTTGGCGGGCAAGCCGCCAAGGTTGTCGCCAGCAGCCTCAAGACATACGGCATCGGTGGGGACCGCCTGAAACTTTTAGGAACAGGGCTTTGGGATGACCCCATCGTCCTTTCCGACCCAAATATGGCGGGCGCCGTTTATGCAGCGCCCGCACCGCAGATCCGCGCCGCTTTTGAACGCAACTACCAACGCATTTACGGCACTTACCCGCCACGCCTTGCCAGTATCGGGTATGACGCCGCCGCGCTTGCCATTGTGCTTGCGCGCAGCGCCTCATCATCGGGCCAGCGCGTGACTTATGACCGCAACAGCCTTTTAAACCCCAACGGATTTTCGGGCGTTGATGGTATTTTCAGGTTCAAATCCAACGGGCTTGTCGAACGCGGCCTTGCAGTGCTGCAGATTGCAGGCGGCAAATCACACCTTGTGGAAGGGGCGCCCAGCAGTTTTGTCTCTGCCGCACGCTGAGAGAGCGCGCATCTTCAAGGCTGAATGCTTTTACCGCTAAGAGCGCTAAGAACAGCTAAGTGACGCTAAGTTCC
This sequence comes from Pseudomonadota bacterium, assembly GCA_009926935.1. GTDB lineage: Bacteria > Pseudomonadota > Alphaproteobacteria > Micavibrionales > UBA1664 > UBA6145. The sequence continues at coordinate 150,509 of RFNZ01000001.1, forward strand.
TTTTTTCTCGTTATTCGACTGGATAACTGCGGCCGGTACGGCGCGCTTCCGATTTGTTTTTATTGATGATGGCAAGTGATTCGAGCCTGCCCATACGCTCATGGGCCTGCACTTGCGGGGTGTTGCGGTAGCAGGTATCAAATTCAAAGGAGCCGCGCACATAACCTTTCGAGAGGCATTGCGCCTGCGCCGCCCCAAGGCCGGAAGATGCCGCCGGTTTAGAGGTATCGCCTGTGTTACCTGCACAGGCGGATAAAAAGAGAATGAACATCAGAACAATGAATCGCATGAAACGAGCCTAAAACAAAAAGGGCGGCATGACGCCGCCCTTTTATCGTGGAATGAACAGTTATTCGGCTGGTTTTTCTTCAGCCTTCTGTTTCATTTTTTCGGCCATCTCTTTACGTTTTTCCTGATATTTGTCCTTCATTTTTTTGAAGTGGTCTTTCATTTCGTCTTTTGAGACCTTGCCGTCGGAATCGCCGTCCATCTCGGCAAAGCGTTTTTCCTGAATGGCCAGAAATTCAGCTTTACTTAGGAAACCGTCGCCATCCGTATCGGCGTCGTTTTTCATCATTTTGTGGCCTTCTGGACCTTCTTTTTGGCCGTCTTCCGCCATTGCGGGGCCGGACATCAGAACCACGGCCAGTGCCGCGAGGAAGAGCTTGCGCATTTGCATTTTAGGTATCTCCAGTATCGTTGAACGTTGCGTAATGCCTATTTATTAGCTTCGCACTCAAATGTGCCTCCTATATGGCATTCGTTGGGCTTTTGTGCAAACCCAAAAAAACACTGGAAAACGGGCCCGTGAGGCCTTAAAACAGGCCGGAAACAAGGAAAATAGCCATGTCCAACACACGCGCTCACCCGATCACACCGCTTGCAGCCAACCCCGAACAGCTTGCGGCGACCCTTGCTCACAAAATCAAAAGCCGAAATGCGGTCGTGGCCGTGATTGGCCTTGGCTATGTCGGCTTGCCGCTGATCCTCGGGTTTGCTGATGCCGACTTCCCCGTGCTTGGCCTTGATGTGGATGCCGCCAAAATCAAAAATCTGCGCGCGGGCAAGTCTTACGTGAAGCATATTCCGTCTGATGTCGTCGCAGCTGCCGTAAACAAAGGCAAGTTTGAAACATCGTCGAGCCTTGCGGATGTCGCCCGCGCGGACGTTATCATCATCTGCCTGCCAACGCCGCTGACCAAACAGCGCGACCCCGACCTTTCGTATATCACCAACACAGCCAAATCGATTGCGCCGTATATCAAGCGCGGGCAGCTTGTCATCCTTGAATCCACGACATGGCCTGGCACTACGACTGAGGTCATGATCCCGTTACTTCAAGAATCGGGTCTGAAATCGCGCGAGGATTTCTTTGTGGCCTTCAGCCCCGAGCGTGAAGACCCGGGCAATAAAAATTACAACACGCGGTCCATACCCAAAGTTGTGGGTGGGGACGGCCCGCATGCCACACAGCTTGCGGATGCGCTGTATTCAAGCTTCATCGATAAAACGGTTGTTGTTTCAACGCCCGATACGGCCGAGGCCGTGAAGCTGACTGAAAATATTTTCCGCTCGGTCAACATCGCGCTCGTGAACGAACTGAAGGTGATTTACGACGCGATGGGCATTGATGTTTGGGAAGTTATTAATGCGGCCGCAACCAAACCCTTTGGCTTTATGCCGTTTTACCCGGGGCCCGGGCTTGGCGGGCACTGCATCCCCATCGACCCGTTTTATCTGACGTGGAAAGCGCGCGAATACGAGCTGAATACACGCTTTATTGAACTGGCCGGTGAAATAATTGCCAATATGCCGCGCTACGTGGTTGGCAAGCTGGTTGAGGGCATGGATAGCAAGTTCAAAAAGGGACTAAACGGTGCAAATATTTTGCTGCTTGGCATGGCTTACAAAAAGAATATCGATGACATGCGCGAAACACCGACTTTGAAGCTGATAGACCTGATTGAAGCGCGCGGGGCCCAAACCGCCTACCATGACCCTTTCGTGCCTGAAGTGCCGATGACCCGCGAACACCCTGAATATGCAGGCCGTAAATCCGTGCCATTAACAGCCGCCGCGATTGCATCCTACGATGCGGTGGTGATTGTGACCGATCACGATGATGTGGATTACGCGCTTATATCGCAGCATGCGAAACTGGTTGTCGATACGCGCAACATGATGGCGAACTTTGATAAATCGAACGTCGTGAAAGCGTAAGCCATGCCAGCCAAAAATATTGCCGTTATCGGTTGCGGGTATTGGGGCCAGAACATCGTGCGCTCGGCGGCTGATGCCGGCATTTTATATGCCGTCTCGGATGCCGATGCCGCCCGCACCCAAAGCTTTGCCGAAAAATACGCCGTCAAAGGCCTGACCTTTGAAGAGGCGCTCAACGACAATGCGGTTGCCGGTGTGATGTTGGCCGTCCCTGCGCCTTTGCATGCATCGATGGCGATTGCCGCCATGAAAGCGGGCAAGCATGTGTTTGTTGAAAAGCCGATTGCGCTGTCGATGGATGAAGCCGCCGACATGATTGCCGCCGCCAACAAGGCCGACCGTATTCTGATGGTCGGGCACCTGTTGCAATACCACCCGGCGTTTCTGGCGCTTAAAAAGATGATGGCGGACGGTACGCTTGGCACCCTTAGGCATATCCATTCCAACCGTTTGAATTTCGGGAAAATCCGTACGGAAGAAAACGTGTTTTGGTCTTTTGCGCCGCATGACGTTTCCATGATTTTGGCGCTTGCGGGCCGCGAGCCCATAAAAATCGAGGCGAGCTACACTGCCGATTTACCGCAAAGCCAACTGGCCAGCACGGCGATTGCGCATTTTGATTTTGGGGAAGGGCTGACCGCGCATATCCATGTATCGTGGCTCAACCCGTTCAAGGAACAGAAGCTTGTGGTTGTGGGCACCAAAGGCATGGCCGTGTTTGATGATACACAAGGCTGGGACAAAAAACTCTCGGTCGCGATGAACAGCGTGACATTCGAAAACGGGCAGCCCGTTTTAAACAAAGGCGAGCCGCAGTTTGTACCGCTGGCCCAAAGCGAACCCCTGAAAGACGAATGCATCCATTTTGCCGCGTGTGTTGCGTCAGGCCAGCCCCCCCGCACGGATGGCGCGGAGGCCGCGCGCGTGCTAAAGGTAATGCAGGCTTGCGACAAAGCTGCAGGACTTTAAGCCATGAAATTTGCCGTTATTACCTACAATATTCCGCACCTGAAAACACGCCAGATCCTGGACCAGATTGGCGCGACACCGATGAAGGTCGACGTATTCGCCATTCCCTTCCGGCCGTTCAAGCCGCGGGATGTTGTTTTTAAGCATCGCCCCGACCAGCATACGGATAAAGCGACGCCCGACATCTGCCGCCAATACGGTTTTGGTTACACGGACGTAGCCGCGGATGCCGATATACCTGCCGGCTATGATTATTACGTGATTACGGGCGCGGGCATCCTGTCGCCCGAGTGCGTGCGCGGAAAACGTATCATCAACTCGCACCCTGGTATTATTCCGTCCGTCCGAGGGCTGGATGCTTTCAAGTGGGCGATATATGACGGGCAGCCGCTTGGCAACACGCTGCACTACATTGACGAAGCCGTGGATATGGGCGACCTCATCACCATCGAGATGACACCCGTTTATATAGATGACACGCTTGAGAGCCTCGCCCAGCGCCACTATGATCGCGAAATTGAGCTGTTGAGCCGCTTTGCCGATTATGTAGGCCGCGGTACATATACAAGCCCCTTCCCCGAGCGGCCCGCACCCAAGCGCATGCCCGCCGCGACGGAACATGAAATGATGGCGCGTTTTGACGCCTATAAACAAAAATTTGCAGAACCTTCAACTAAGAAAGAGGCCGCCCGTGGCTGACAGTAACATCCTGCCTATCGAATTTGTGGACCTGAAAAAACAGCGCGCACGCATTGGCGACAAAATCGATGCCGCTATCCAAAAAGTATTGAGCCATGGGCAATTTATCTTGGGCCCAGAGGTCAAACAGTTTGAAGACGCGATGAAACAATTTACGGGCGTGAAACATGCCATCGCGTGTTCGAACGGCACGGACGCCATTGCCCTCTGCCTTATGGCCCTTAAAGTGCGCCCGGGCGATGCGATTTTGTGCCCCAGCTTTACTTTTGCCGCGACCGCCGAAGTGGTGGCGTGGCTTGGTGCCACCGCCATTTTCTGCGACATTGACGCCGATACCTTTAACATTTCACCCGCGAGCATCAAGGCGGGGCTTGAAACCGCCAAGCAAAAGAACCTCAAGGCCGTTGGTGTTATTTCGGTCGATCTTTTTGGCCTGCCTTGCGATTACGATGCGGTTGAAACCCTTTGCAAAGAGAACGGCCTGTGGCTGATTTGCGATTCAGCCCAAGGGTTTGGCTGCGCCTATAAAGGCCGCAAGACGGGCATGATTGGCACGTTTGCCACGACAAGCTTTTTCCCTGCAAAACCGCTTGGCTGTTACGGCGATGGTGGCGCCGTTTTTACCAATGACGACGAGATGGCGACTTTGCTGCAATCCCTGCGCTTTCATGGCAAGGGAAGTGATAAATACGACAACGTGCGCATTGGCATGAATGCGCGGCTTGATACGTTGCAGGCGGCTATATTGCTTGAAAAAATTGCCGTCTATGCCGATGAAATTGAAGCGCGCAACAAGGTGGCTGCGGCCTACACGGCGCGCCTTCAAGATGCGGTCAAAACACCTTTCGTTCCTGCCGATTGCACATCGGTCTGGGCGCAGTACACGCTGACACTGCCCGAGGGTACCGACCGCAACGCGCTGGCTGCCGCCCTTAAAGACAAAGGTATTCCGACGGCTGTTTATTACCCGAAACCCTTACACCAGCAGACGGCCTATAACCGTTACCCTGTTGCCGGTAACGGCGTGCCTGTGTGCGAAAACCTGGCTGGCCGCGTGATAAGCCTACCCATGCATCCGTACCTGACGGACGCGCAGATTGATTATATCTGCACGGAGTTTAAGGCCGCGATGAAGGCCCCACAGGCGGCGGCTGCCTAGAATAAAAAGCTTTTTACCGCTAAGAGATTATTACAACTTTCTTAGCGTAACTTTGTACTCTTATCGCTCTTAGCGGTGAATTTTTTATTTGCTGAACTCCCACCTTTACGGGAGTAACGAGTATCATTTTAGCTGTTGTTTAAATTTTATTGATAGGCAGTTTTACGAATTGCACGCCTTTGGTTGCCGCGCCGAAGTCGCCCGCGCGGAGATTCACCTGAATAGAGGGTAATAGTAATTTTGGGACATCCTTGCCCTTGTCGTCGCGGTTACGTTTTTCGACGTATTCGCCTTTTAGAATGCCTTCCTTAACACGGATATTGGCGGCTTTTTGTTCGGCAATTCTGGCCATGCATTGCGGTAGGCGCTTGCCTGCTGGCGGGTAGTCATGACCCACATACATGCGCATAGCATCGGGGAGCGCTAATAGTTTGCGCGAAGAATCGTAAGAATCCTCGGCGCTGCCGCCCGGGAAATCGCACCGCCCCGTACCGACATCGGGCAGGAACATGGCATCGCCCACAAAGACGGCGTCGCCAATGACGTAAGATGTATCGGCCGGTGTGTGGCCGGGGGTGTATATCATCCGTGCGGAAAGCGGGCCAATGCTGAAAGCCTCGTCATCTGCGAACAGATGGTCAAACTGATAGCCTTCCAAAGGCGTATCGTGATCGTTATGAAAGATGGGTTGCCATGTTTGCAGTACCTTGAGAATGTGGCGGCTGATAGCTGTTTTGCCACCCAACTGTTTTTTAACATAGCTTGAGCCGGTAATGTGGTCGGCGTGAATATGGGTTTCGAGAATCCATTCCGTCTCAAGCCCCTTCTTGCGAACGAAATCAATGACACGATCGGCTGCCGTGGTTTTTGTACGGCCTGAATGCATATCAAAATCCAGCACCGTATCTATAACGGCACAGCGCTTGTCGGGGTTACCTTCTGCCCAGACAACGTAACTCCATGTGGCTGTCATGGGGTCAAAAAAACCACGGACATTCGGATTCAGCATCAGCTGCATGCCTCTGATTTATTGGGAATGGCGCAAGCCTTGCCAAAGCCTGAAGCCGTGCCAATGGTGGCGTGGCCCGCCGCCTCGCAAGCGATGAGCCCGCCCTCGATGACCGTTAGATTGGTAAAACCCGATGCCTGAAATTTTTCTGCCGCCTGCGTGGCCCGTTTGCCGCCTTTACACAAAAGATAGACGGGGGCGCCGCTATCCAACCCATGTTTTAACATGATGTCTTCAGGGTTGAGCGTATCAAGAGGGACGTGGGCGTGCGGGGCTGCCAAGCGTTTTTCTTCGTGTTCGGCCACAGTTCTGACGTCAAGGATAATGCCGTCTTGCACGGTATCTGCTTTCCAATCTGAGGCGTTTAGAGTGTGAATGCCCATCCTGCTTTCCCTTCATTGATTTGAGATATGTATCATTAACCTAGTTCAGGCCTTGACGCTTCTCAAGAGAGACCGCATTCTGGCCTTATGACAGACCTTTTTCTCGGCCATCCTGTGTGGATGTGGGCTACTTTCCTTACTATCGTTATCGTACTTCTGGTGCTGGACCTGGGCGTTCTGCACAAGAAGGATAAGGAGATTTCCGCCAAGGAAAGTCTTATCACTTACGGTTTTTACATACTGGCTGCCGTCGCCTTTGGCGGATGGATATGGAGCCAGTTGGGCGCCGAGAAGGCCATGGAGTACTACACGGGCTATGTCGTCGAACAATCGCTTTCGATGGATAACCTGTTTGTCATGGCCATGATTTTTGGGTTTTTCAAGATACCGCGTAAATACCAGCACCGCGTGTTGTTCTGGGGTATTTTGGGTGTCATCGTGCTACGGGGTGTCATGATCGGCGTTGGAGCCGCGCTGATTTCCGAATTCCACTGGTTGCTTTACGTGTTTTCGGCGTTTCTGGTTTTCAGCGGTATCAAGATGATTGCCATGGCTGACCACGAGACTGACCTTTCCAAAAATCCGCTGCTCAAGTTCATGCAAAAGCATCTGCGGGTTGAAGACCAACTACATGGCGACAAGTTTTTCGTCCGGCTGATGGACAAAAATGTAGGCCACACGGCTATCTACATGACGCCGTTGTTTGTAGCCCTTGTGCTGATAGAGTTTGCGGATGTGATCTTTGCCGTGGATTCCGTGCCCGCGGTGTTCGCTATCACGACTGATCCGTTTATCGTCTACACTTCCAACATCTTTGCCATTCTGGGCCTGCGGACGCTGTATTTTGCCTTGGCCGCGATGATGGACCGCTTTGCTTATCTGAAATACGCGCTGTCTGCTGTGCTGATCTTCATTGGCTCGAAAATTTTCATCGTCGATTTCGTGCTTGGGGAAGGCAAATTCCCGCCTGCGCTGTCGCTTGGTATCACTTTTGGCATACTGGGTGCGGGTGTCGCCTACTCGCTCTGGAAGACAAAAGACAAAAAACACTAATATCCAACTACCGTTAAACAGCGTTTTTTATGGCCCGCCATACCTCCTGCACGCTTTCAAGCGCCAATCTGCTTCATAACCTTGAGGCGATGCGCCGTGCGGCCAAAGGCAAGCGCATCATGGCCATGGTGAAGGCCAATGCTTACGGCCACGGCCTCCGGTCTGTTGCGCAGCGGCTTGACGGCCTTGTGGATTCCCTTGGGGTTGCCAGCATCGATGAGGCAATGGCGCTCAGAGAAGCAGGCATCAAAGGTACGATTACGCTGATTGAAGGCGTTTTTACCCCTGACGAGTTGGCGGTTGCGGCTACGCAGGGGTTTCAAGTAGTTTTTCATAGTGCAAAACAAGTCGAATGGCTGGTAGCGGCGATATTACCGAAGCCCCTTTTTGCGTGGCTCAAGGTTTATACGGGGATGGGGCGGCTTGGCTTCCCTGCCGATATCGCGGGAGCTGCCATGGATGCGCTTTCGGGTTCGAGCAACATCATTCAACCTGTCGGTATCATGTCGCATTTTGCTTGCGCGGATGAGCCCGAGCACCCTTTGAACGCGCAACAAATCGAAACCTTTAAGTTACTGTTTCAAGGGCACGCAGGGCCGCGGAGCCTTTGCAATTCGGCGGGTATCCTTACCTTCCCCGACCACCAGCATGACTGGGTGCGCCCCGGCATTGCGCTGTACGGCGCCTCACCCTTTGCCGACAAAAGCGCCGCTGATATCGGCCTCAAGCCTGTCATGACATTCAAGACGAAACTTATTTCGGTGCAGATGCACAAAAAAGGTTCGAGCATCGGGTACGGCGCGCGCTATGTGTGCCCTGAAGATATGCCCATCGGTATCATGGCTGTGGGCTACGGCGACGGATACCCGCGCAGCGCCCGCGATGGCACGCCAGTATTGGTTGAAGGTGTGCGCTGCGGTCTTGCTGGCCGCGTATCCATGGATATGGCGGCTATCGACCTCAGGCCCGTACCGCACGCCCAAGTAGGCAGCGATGTTACGCTGTGGGGCTACGGCCTGCCCCTTGAGGACGTTGCGCCGCGCACCAGCAACATTGTCTACGACCTTTTGACAGGTATCCAGAACCGCGTGAAATTCGAGTGGGTGTAGTCGCTTGGCTTTAGGCCGCAGGGCCGCTATATAAGTGGCCCATGAGCCAGACCATTGCCAAAACACTCGACGGACTGATGCAGGCCGTAACCGCGCCGCTTTCAGCCCGGCAGCGCGATAAAACCGTTGCCGCCTTCAGCGAGCGATTGAACGCACGCCAGACCGCTGAGGTTGCCACCAAATACGGCACCCTGAAATTTCAGGCGCTGCGCAGTGCGTATACCGCAAGCGCCATCGCCCGCTTTTTTGACGATGAGCCCGACTGCCTTGAATGGATTGATACGACCTTGCAGGCAGGCGACGTGCTTTGGGATATCGGCGCGAATATCGGCCTGTATTCGCTTTATGCCTCACAAAAGCCGGGGCTTAAAATTTTCTCCTTCGAGCCATCTGCCTTCAACTTTGCGCTACTGGTTGAACACGTAGCCATGAACAAGCGTGATGACGCCGTGAACCCGCTTTGCATCGCGCTATCCGATACCACAGGTATTTTCCCGCTGCACATGGCGAATCTTTCGGTTGGACGGGCGGGCAACGGCCTCCAGGAAGCACGGACGATGGAAGGCGCGTTCAAGGCCGTATTCAAGCAGAGCGTGCCCGCGCTGCGCGGTGACGACGCTGTAAAATTGCTCGGTATCCCTGCCCCCACACATATCAAGCTGGATGTAGACGGGATCGAGGGCCTGATACTGGCTGGCATGCCGGAGGTGCTTTCATGCGTCAAAACCGTGATGGTGGAAGTTGAAGGCGAAAATGAAAAGTTTGCCGCAGAGCGTATTGATGCTCCGCTTAAGGCTGCGGGCCTTCATGAAGACGTGGCGTTCCGCGCCAAAGGCAACCCCCGTAACAGACTGTTTGTGAGATAAGACTATGAAACAAATTCCTGTAACCGTTTTGACTGGCTATTTGGGTGCCGGTAAAACCACCCTTTTGAACCGCATTCTGACCGAACCGCACGGTAAAAAATTTGCTGTCATCATCAACGAGTTTGGTGCGGTCGGCGTTGATAACGACTTGGTCGTGGGCGTTGATGAAGAAGTGTTCGAGATGAACAACGGCTGTATCTGCTGCACGGTGCGCGGCGACCTTATCCGTATCATATCCGGCCTTTTGCGCCGCGGGCTTGATAAATTTGACGGCATCATCGTTGAAACGACGGGCTTGGCTGACCCCGCACCCGTTGCCCAGACCTTTTTTATGGACGAAGACGTACGCCGCGCCACAAAACTGGATGCCGTTGTAACCGTGGTTGACAGCAAACATATTTTTGAACGCCTGAAGGATAGCCCAGAGGCCGAAGACCAGATTGCGTTTGCGGATGTTATCATCCTCAACAAGCTGGACCTTGTGACCAAAGAAGAACTGGCGGAAGTGGAAAGCCGCATTCGCAGCATCAACCCTTATGCTTCCGTCCATACATCGACCAAGAGTCAGGTTGATTTGAATGTGGTGCTGGACCGCGGGGCCTTCGACCTCAACCGCATTCTTTCGATCGAGCCGCAGTTTCTGGAAGGCGCGCACAGCCACAACCATGACAGCAGCGTGCAAAGCGTGGCCTTTAGTACGGACCGCGCGGTTATTATGGGGCGGTTTGAAGAATGGATCGGGCAGACACTCGCGGAACAGGGGCAAAATATTTTGCGCTCGAAGGGCGTGCTCAACATCCGCAACTCGCCCCGCCGCTTCGTGTTTCAGGCGGTACACATGATTGCGGATTCAGCCCCCGGCAACCCTTGGCGTGAGGATGAAAAGAAAACCAGCAAGCTGGTGTTCATTGGCCGCAATCTGAGCCGTGACGATCTCAAAAAAGGTTTTGAGAGCTGCCTTGAGGCCGCGTGATGCTGGAAACAAACGGCAAGCTCAAAGCCCTAGGCTTCAAATTCGATGCGCCCGTCAACAGCGTAGCTTACACGCGTGACGGGGAGGCTTACGCGCTTGGCCTTGGCAATGGCGCCGTGCATGTGGTGTGCGGAGAAGATCGTAAGACGATTGCCGTACACAAGGGCGCAGTGCCGTGCCTTAAGGCCCTCGGGCAAGACCGCTTTGCATCGTTGTCCGATGACGGGACGCTAAAAGTTATTGCGAAGGACGGCACCGTTACGGACATGGCCGATTTCAAAGGCGCGTGGACCGAACGCATGGACACGCATAAAAACGGAAGCCTTGCCGTGGCCGTTGGAAAGAATGTGCATCTTTGGACAAAGCCCGATGCCGCCGTGCAGATTTTAGGCCCGCATGACAGTACAGTGAATGATGTTTTTTTTGCACCAGACGGCATGGGCCTTGCCGCCGCACACCGCGACGGTGTTTCCCTTTGGGCGTGGCAGCATTTCGAGCCACAAAAAATGTTACTGCCGTGGAAGGGCGCGCATCTGGCCGTAACCGTATCGGCAGACAAGCGTTGGATTGTGAGCGCCATGCAGGAAGGCGCGCTGCATATGTGGAACGTAGCACTCAAGCGCGACTATCAGATGCGCGGCTACTGGAACAAGCCGACACAGATGGTATGGTCGGCTGATAAAAAGTGGCTTGCGACCAGCGGGGCCGAAGCCGTTATCGTGTGGCCATTTGATAAGGCCGGGCCTGATGGGCGCGAGGCCTTGCAGCTTGGATGGTCCAACTCGGCGCTTGTCACCGCCCTAGCCTCGCACCCCGAGGCCCCCGTGCTTGCCGCCGGTTTTGGTGACGGTGCGGTTGTCATGATTGATCTTGTCTCACGCAAGGCTTTTAACGCGACTGCTTCATCCGGACATGCTGTAACCGCCATCGTATTTTCACCCGATGGCGATTCATTGGTTGCGGGTACAGAGAACGGTGGCGGCGTACACATACGACTTATGGAATAAAGACGACCTTATTTTATTCATAATAGTTGGACATAGTGTCACACCTGTTTTGCCACGATCCTCTCCGGCCCTCTGATTCCTGCCAATCAATCCATTGAAGCAATTGTACTAAATCGGTCTTGTACGCATTGTTGCTTTGACAACTTCGCAATTGCAGCAAAGACTTCACAAACATGAGCTGTCTCATGGTTTCCATTACAATTCGAAGGTTACACGCAACCTTTCATCGCCTTCACAAAGGGAGACCCCGCCCATGATGCCCCGTGTCATAGAACGCCTGATTCATAAAATCGAAGACGACGTTAAACGCTTCTCAAGAGACAACGAGGTTATCGCCAGCCAAACCAACATGCTGGCACTCAATGCGACGATCGAGGCCGCACGATCAGGCGAAGCTGGCCGTGGATTTATCGTGGTTGCCAATGAAGTGAAGAGCCTTGCCAAACAGGCCAAAGAAAACTCGGAAAAATTCAAATCACTGGTCATCAACCGCATCCAGTACGGCATCAACATCACCGAGCGCATGGTGCAGCAGGTTGAAGGCGGGCGCCTCACCGATATGTCGCAGACGCTTGTGCAGATCATCGTGCGTAACCTTTACGAGCGCACAGCCGACTGCCGCTGGTGGGCTACCGATGAGGCTTTCTGGAAGGCGCTTGAAAACCCAACACAGGAAATGCGTGATTTTGCGACCAAACGCCTTGGCGTTATCAATAAGTTTTATACCGTCTATATGAATTTGATTCTGGCTGATACCGAAGGGAATGTCATCGCCACATCCCGCCCCGATATCTACCCGAGCGCCATGACCGCTAACGTTAAGCGCGAACGTTGGTTTTACGAAGCCATGCGCAGCGCCAGCGGCGCTGACTATATTGTTGATGACATCCACAACTCGCCCATCCATAACGGCAACCCGACCGCCGTGTATTCAGCCGCCGTGCGTCGTGGCGGCGAATTGCAGGGCGAAGCGCTTGGAGTCCTTGGCGTGTATTTCGATTGGGGTCCGCAATCACGCAGTATTTGCAACAACGAGCCGACACTGACCGACGAAGAAAAAACGCGGACCCGGGTTTTGCTGCTTGATGGAAATCTGCGCATCATTCAGGCATCGGACGGCGTGGGCATCTACACGCAATTTGAGCTTGAAACGGGCGGGCAGCAGCGTGGCACCTATTACGATAGCAACGGCAATATCGTGTCGTTCGCAAAAACCATCGGATACGAAGAATATGACGGCCTTGGATGGTACGGGGTCGTTATCCAGAAACCCATCAGCCGCGATGAAATTGAACGCAGACTTGCGGATGACGGAATTTAGCAACCACCAGAAAAAATAAGACAAGGAGAGTATGATGTTTGAAAGTTTGAATCGAATTCTGTTGCGGGCAATGGTGCCCGTGATGTGCCTTGCGCCCGTCGCGGCTATGGCACAGGAAGCTGCGGCACCCGCCGCTGCGCCCGTAGTAGCCGCCATTGATAAGGGTGATACGGCCTGGATGCTTGTTTCATCATTGCTTGTTTTGATGATGACGCTCCCCGGCCTCGCCCTTTTCTACGGCGGTCTCGTGCGCAAGGACAACGTTCTGGCAACGCTCATGCAAACGCTGGCTGTTGCCTGCATCATCTCGCTTATCTGGCCAATCATCGGCTACACCATGGTTTTTACCGAAGGTAACGGCTGGGCCGGTGGCCTTTCCAAGATGTTCATGAAGGGCGTTGGCGTTGACTCGCTGACCGGTACCATCCCTGAAAACGTCTTCATGCTTTTCCAGATGAAATTCGCCATCATCACCTGCGCGATTATCTTTGGATCGGTTGCTGACCGCATCAAGTTCTCGGCCGTGATCGTGTTCTCGGTTATGTGGTGCGTGCTTGTGTATGCGCCGATCGCCCACTGGGTGTGGGGACCTGGCGGTTTCCTTGGCGGTATAGGCCGCGAGGGTTACAACGGCCTTTTGGGTTTCGGTACGGCGCTTGATTTTGCGGGCGGTACCGTTGTGCATATCAGCTCTGGCGTTGCGGGCCTTGTTGCCGCACTTGTTCTGGGCAAAAGCGTTCAGGTTAGCCAAGCCAGCTCCAACAACCTTATCCTGTCTGTCCTTGGCGCCAGCTTGCTGTGGGTTGGCTGGTTCGGGTTTAATGCCGGTTCAACGCTCGCAGCCAACGGCCTTGCCGGTATGGCATTCCTTGTTACCAACACGGCAGCCGCCACGGCTGGCCTTGCCTGGGTGATGCTGGAGTGGATGGTAAAAGGCAAGCCTTCGGTTGTCGGTGCCCTTTCCGGCTTTGTTGCCGGCCTTGTTGCCATTACCCCTGCTTCGGGTTTTGTCGATTTCGGCGCTTCCATAATGATTGGTATTGCGGCAGCTGTTTTCTGCTTCTTTGCCGTTGCGTTCCTCAAAGAGAAACTCGGCTATGACGACAGCCTTGATGCCTTTGGCATTCACGGAGTTGGCGGTATTGTCGGCGCTATTCTTACGGGTGTCTTTGCATCTGTTGCGGTTGGCGGGCGTGCCGGCCTTCTTGAAGGCAATGCAGACCAGGTGATTGCCCAGCTGCTGAGCGTTGTTGTTACGGTTGGATACTCAGCCTTTATGACCTTCGTGATCCTTATGGTTCTTAAGGTTACGATTGGCATCCGCGTTGACGAGCATACCGAGCGTAGCGGCCTTGATATGGCCCTGCACGGTGAGAAAGTTCACGTTTACAACTAATAAAATCCACTGATAAGAGAGGCCCCCTTAAAACGGGGCCTTTTTTATTTGCGGCTAAAAGACGCCACGATTTCGACGTGGTGCGACCATGTGAACTGATCGATGACGCGCATGGTTTCCAGCCTATAATTACCATCGCAGAGGATACGGGCATCACGCGCAAAGGTAGCCGGATTACAGGACACACCGATCAACAATGGAACGTTGCCCGTGGCCAGAGCCTGCGCCTGCTCGCGAGCTCCCGCACGGGGAGGATCGAACACAATGGCATCGTAGCGATTGGCCTCGTCACGGCGCAGCGGGTTGCGGAACAAATCCCGCTTGAATGCCTTTAAGGGCAAAGCGCCTTTCGCCTTCACGAGCGCTTTTATGGCCGGATCAACGCTTTCATAGGCATCGACAGAGCCTCTTGCCAGCATGGGCCCCGAAAACGTACCGCATCCTGAAAACAAATCGGCGTAATGGCCTTTTTTATTTGGCATCAGCGCCATGACGGAATCAGACAGCGCTTTTTCACCTTCAAGGGTCGGCTGCAAAAAAGCCGCCGGTGGCAGCCCTACACGCAGCTCCCCAAAGGTTGCTGTCGGCTTTTGGTTTTCGATCAGTATCTCAATATCCTCGCGCTCATGCATGCGCCACCCGATGCGGGCGATACGGGCTTTGCGCGCGATGTCCGCCACAGCCTCGCGGGTGCGCATATCCGGCTCGCCTTTAACGCCAAGCGGGCCTGTAAAGACCACATCGTAAGCACCGCCGACATACTGGATAAAGACATCAAGTCCACGTTTTTCCTGCATGATATCTACCAGAAAGGGCTTGAGTGTATCCCGCATCTTTATGATTTCCGGCATGACAACGAGGCATGACTCGATATCCGTGATCTCCTTGGAGCGGCGTTTGTAATACCCCATCACCACCTTATCGCGCACGCGCTTGACTGCGAATGTTGCGCGCCGGCGCGTGCCACCACCTATGAATACAGGTTCATCCCACCGGCGTGCATGAAGATTGAGTTTTTTGAGTGCGCCCTCTACAACACCGAGTTTCCAGTTCCGGTAAAAATCGGCTTTTGCATGCTGGAGCGTGCAGCCGCCGCACTGATCGTAATACTTGCAAGGCGGCTGGATGCGGTGCTGCGAGGGGGCGATGATATCCGTGACCTCGCCTCTGATGATATCGTCTTCACCGCGCCATGTTTTAGCGCGCACGCGGTCTCCCGGAAGGCCGCCCTCAATGTAGACGCGCCCGCGCTGGCCTTTGCCGATGCCATCGCCTTTCGGGCCGAGATATTCGATTGTAACTTCGGATGTAGATGCCATAGACGCCTGTTTAGCGTTGTTTCAGGTGCCTAGAAAGCTTTTTTGTAAAAGCCAACTACTAGGCGCCGCCCGAAAGCCCTCTTGGCTTAGAAATCTGCCCAAGCTTGACCTCATTACCACGACGCAACGCCCCGGGCAGAGAGTGTACCTTAATGCTTATGCCCGAACGACTGCCCGAGAACAGTTTCATGGCGGTTGCTCCCCAGCTTGACATCAGCATGCCTGCCACAGCACCACCTGTTTGACCCATTCCTGATTTTGCACCGCGCAGGATATCCGGATCCGTAACGCCGGCTTGAAACGCCGTCATGAAGGCCTGCATCCGATCATCAGGCGATAGTTCGCGCGCAAAATCGTTTCTAGCAAGCATGCCCCGCAAAGTTGCTGCAAAATAATTGCCGCCGGGCGTGATTTTTAATTCTTCTATCTGATCGACATCATCAGAAATTGCGTCGTTTAGCCCGCTCAAGAGAGCCTTTTGAGGATCGCTTTCACCCGAGAATGATTTTATGACGGCTTCGCCCATCCTTGCTTTTTGATCAGCTGTTGGTTGCTCAAGATTTACGGCACCGAGATCGTATATGGATACGATAAAATCACCGGCCTTAAGTTTGACCGATCCTAGATCGATATTTTCACGTACTTCATACACGTGGAAATTTTCTCCATGACGATCGTCATCAGAGTGTGATCCATGCAATTTTAGTATGTTTTCTGCCGTGTCTGCGGCAGCTGATACGATTTTAACGGATGCGCCATTAGCCCCAGCCTCTTTCTGGGTATCGACCCACCTATTAAAGCCCATGCCTGGTGCGATCGCGGCCATTTTGAATGCCAGCACGTCTTCTTCATCGCCGACTTTAACCGTTTTTGTATAGTGACCGAGCCAGTCGACCGTAGTGAATGCCACTTTACGACCATCCACCTCTATGACCATACCGTCATAACGCTCCTCCATCATGTCGGACTGATTTTTGCCGGTATCATAATTGACTTCAATATCAACCATGCCCAGCGCTTGCCCCATTGAGCTCACGATGCCTTTAATAGCGCTTGGTGTAACTGGTTTTCCTTTATCGGCACGCCTTGCGATGAACCGATTGACCGAACGGAAGAAGTGACCAAATTCATTTTTAGCATGTGTTGCCACGTGCGATCGAAGATGCGTAAAGGCAACATCATCAATGCCATTGATTTGCTTTTTGAGCTGCACGCGCGTTGTCACCTGATACGACCCTGCCCCCATGCCGCGACCAATATGCCTGACCTGCCTTTGCGTCACAGGCGTATCGTCATTTGCTGTCGTCTTTGGTATGACCTCAGACAGGCGGTCAATACGCTGCTTACGTGTGGGAGGAGAGAATTCGCCTTTTACGTTCCCCATACCACGGCGCATTTCATCTGGCAGGTTTGGAAAACTATGCACAGCCTGAGCCATTTTAGCGCCCGCAGGCCCAAGGTTGGACAACACGGTTGCCAGTGCCTGCCCAATACGGTCGAGAGATCTCTCTGAATTTTCACCCATTGACTTGCTGCTGACCAATGCCGCTGAGAGAAGAAGACGTTTTTCCGAGATCAGCGCCTCATCCATATAGGAATAGATTAAGTCGCGAGCGATATCGACATACTCGTTATACTCTGAGTCTTTTCGTACGTGGCCGCGCTGGATGTTGAATTCGTATTCAAATGGAAGAAGAGAATCGATGCAGCGCTGCATGAGCTCGTTGAACGGCGGATTCCTTTTAACATGGCGGATGCGGTTTTTGTCCGGAAATGCCAGTTGGCTGATGTAATATGTGCGCACCATGACGGACGATTGCCAAAAATTCTCATGTGCTGAGGACAGCATTGCCGCAAGTCTTTTGCGGTCTTCAGGCAAACTCAGGTTCAGTTTGGTTTTACTGATCCCGTAATACAACTCGATGGCATCAAAATTTTCATCGCGCTTAAAGGGGTTATTATCATGCTTGCTGTTATAAACTTCAGCCTGCTCCTGTCTTAGGCGAATGGCATCAATGTATTTTTCTAGAGATTCATCCGTTAGGTCACCCCTCAGGAAGTCCAGTGTTTCGCCTCTCAGGTTTTCATCTTTGACGAGAGAATCCATATGAAACCCGGCCAGACTCAAAATATCCGCTTCAGAGAGATCTTTTAACGCGCGTTCACGCAAATTTTGAACAACTGCATCTGTCGCTGTTTTTTGTGTTTCCAGCTCCTCCATCATTGCTTCTGTTATCTCAAGCAGCAGCGCGGATGAAGAACCAAGATTTTTGATCAGGTGATTACCTACTTCGAGAACATTTTCAACATAGGCTTCGTGCTGCGGTTCAAGCTTTAAGCTTGCGAACGCAGACATAGGGTCTATGCCGTGTTCGTGCTTTACCGATTCAGCCCATGCCTTGATCAGGCTTTTTCTTAATTTTGGATCGTGCACTGTCGTTCCAAACAAAATTCTTTCGGTAAATCTTCTGACGTCTTGATAGTTTCCAGGAGCAGATGTCAATTTTTCTAGCGCGACTGAAACGAGCTTGTTATAACCACCCTTGCGGTCATCACCCCACATGATATCCGGGTAGTACTGGAAGACCGAGGAACGGCCCATGAAAACGTATGTATCGGCCAAAACATCAGGATCGTGATCAGGTTGTGCAAAATCATGATTTGCGCGGATACGCACCTGATGCTTCAGTTTTTCCTGAATTTCTTCTTTGAAATCTTTATTACTAATCGCGTACTCGCCTGAGTAACGTGCGTCTATCGTTGCCAGCTCATGAACCAGGCGCAGCGTTTCGTTTGAAAGTATGACATCGGGGTTTCTTTTTAAGAAATTGTATGCCTCAAATTTTGCATGCGTGAACATAAAGGAGCTTTTCCAGTTCTTACTTGCCCTGAAATAGCTTTTATCTTCATCATTTTCGTCACCAAGCGCGTTGACCAAAAAAGACGGCACTATATGTTTCAACTTGTTGAGACGCTTTCCGAGATCCGCCTCATCGCGGGCGTATCCATTAAGACCTGCCAGCGTAAAATAGATATCCGTCAGCTGAATTTCGGGTTCAGGCAGCTTTCTGCCACTTGAATCATGACTGTTTGATGTTGATACGCGATCAATGTAGTTAAGAGCCTGAGAGACTGTAAAAAGCACCGGGTCCCCATTCGTAGCCATACCTTCCGTATATCTCAGGACAAATTGAATGGCCGGATGCTTGGGGTGCAAGCCAAGGCTATCGTCCTGAATGACCATGACTTTATCTAGCTTGCCCATGCTGGTGCCGTCTGGCAGCGTAACGGTTCCGTGCTGTTCAAACTCGCGCC
Source organism: Pseudomonadota bacterium (assembly GCA_009926935.1). GTDB lineage: Bacteria > Pseudomonadota > Alphaproteobacteria > Micavibrionales > UBA1664 > UBA6145. The sequence continues at coordinate 169,307 of RFNZ01000001.1, forward strand.
TTGCCTTTTTCAGCATGCGCGGAATACGGGCAACTGCCTTGGCATATCCCGGCTTATTTTCATCGTAATACGCTGGATTAAAAATAGGCAAAGCTGCGATTTCATCAAAACCGCTGGCTCTGTGAAAAAATGCCGTGTACCACAAGCCACGTGTTTGGTTGTGGTAAATACTCTCCCACATACTTTTGGCTACATTATCCGCATCCTGAAACGTTCTGCCGTATTGGCCGGAAAAACTTTCTTCGATCTGTTTTAGCGCCTCTTTGTAATCTTCATAAGACGCCAGCCATGCTTCATGGGCTTGCTCAATTTCCTGATCAAAGCGGGTGATTTCAGGATCGACTTCAGTATCGCTCGCATCAGCTGCACTTTTTTTAAGGATCCCCAGAAAGTCCAGATTGCTGGTTTTCCGGTTTTCGGACTGGTACCGCTTTTTCTGTTCGCGCAGATCTTCCAGATGTTTTTTTGCTTCAACAACTTTGTCGATGCTATCCTTGTATTTTTTCTGCTGTTCGGTTTCAAAAACTGGGTTTTCCTTTAGAGGCAAATATATGTCTCTGTAACCTAGGTAATTCTTTTCAAAGAAAAGTACTTCAAGAACAGGTGCCCATTTTTTGGGGTCCTCTGCCAAAAAACCGCTCATTTTTTCAAGCAGTTTTCCGATAGCCTTTGAGCCTTCTGGTAGCCCCGTTTCAGGGTCAATTTCACCACCTTCGTAGACTGGGTTCAAAACAAAGAGCAATGGGTACAATTTAAATAATTTATAGACGTCATCCGGTGATTGTATAGCTTCGATGTGCCCGTAGATGGATGCGTTGGCATCTTCAATCGTTCTTGCCATGGCACGCTCTGCCGTTTTGAAGCAGGCAATTTTTTTAGCTGATACGTCTTCGGCTAACTCATCATGATATATGATTTCTTTTTTGTAGTCAGGCATCAACCTGCCTGCATAAAAACTTGGGAATTGGTAAGAGCCGATCATCTTCCCTTGCTCATCCTGCACAAGATGAGGCGGAGACAGCTTAAATAAAGTAATCCCCATTTTTTGTGACGGGGTGTTTTCTGCCGCATTATTTTCAACTCTCAGGCGCGGATCGCGGATACCAAGGGTCATCAGCACTTCGGTTATATATGTCGTTCCGGCTTCCGCGTATTCCTGCTTGGCCATGGCAACCATTTTTTCCCATGGTGGCGTGAAGCCTTCAACCGGTTCTTCACCACGATCCATGGCCTCCATCCGCTGAACCCAGCGGGCGTAGAGGTCATTCTCCGGATCTTTCCCGAGCACAGTCGGGAAATTGCCTTTAAAGAGAGAAAATTTAAAATATCTCAAAACTGTTGCGTTTTCGCCCATATCAGCAAGCGCCTCACTAAAGGCACGGCATTTTTGCTGCATATCGTTCTGATCAATGTCATCCGCATCAAGCTGAGCGTAAATTTCATCCAATGATCTTTTTAAGGCTCCGTAGTTTCCTACCGTCGGCACCATTGCGCTTTCGCCAAAATGTGCTTTGGCACTGAAGAACTCAGAAGCGTCTTCCCGTGCCTTCGATTTAGAAGCCATTAAAAATGGAGTTATAATAGACGTACCGTCACCGAATTTTTTTTGAACCGCTTCGTAAAGCGGCATGATGTCATCCATGCCTGGGCCGCCTAACTTAGCGACACCGTACATCAGCCTTGATACCTCACCGGCAAAACTTGATGTTGGGATACGTTTTGCGTAGCCGGTAAGCTTTTTTTCTTCTGGGACGTTAAACTCATTCACTAACTTGACCAGATCCATGATGAATCCGGCGGGGTCCTCGATTGCTTTTTGCGCGTGCTTTTTTAGATATTCTTCTCTACCGAGTACCGTCAGCTCGTTGCCGTGATAAAATTCAAACTTCAAGGCTTCGTCAATGACTAACTCATCAATTGATGTGGTCTCTCTTGCTTGAAGTCCAGCATGATTTTGCCGCCTTCTCTTCAGATACTGGGATAAAAGTGCGTATGAATCCTCGACCACACGTTCCCTGAATGAATCTGACACATTGATGTGCGTATCCATACGCATACGATTTAGCTTGTCTTCATATGGAAGTGGGTCGCAGATGCTGACCAGATGCTCGGCCATATCGTACCTATAGCCTGCATAGTGCAACAAGAAAGTTGGCGCCGCATCCGTAAATGCCGCCTCAAGTTTTGTTGTATTTCTGCGGCCTGATTTTTCGCCAAAAAAGAACGTTGCCAGATTTTTTGCAATGAGGGCCGCCAGAAAGTCCTCCGAGCCTGCTTCACGAATACGCTCCAGCAGAGGCTTTGTAAGGATAATGACAGGCGATGTAGGGTGCTCGTAGATCATGTGCGTTGCGATGTGGTGGTCCATGACCATGAACCTGAATTGCGGCGGCGGCACATCGCCTACCATGTGATCTTTTGCAAACTTGCTTTCCATGATTCTGTTGGCAAGCATCTGCATATAGCCCTCAAAGCCTTTTTGCTGAGGGGTATCAAATTTCTGGACCTTGCCGTCTAGAACCGTGTTGATGCTGAAATATTCAAGAAAATCCTGGCTGATCACGCCCCGATCAAGCTCCTGATTGATCAGATCAACTGTTCTTGTCTCAACGGTACGTGCCATGCCTAAACTGCCCCACTTTATAGCATAGGGAGCATCCTAGTGTTTATTACATAAAATTTGGTTAAGCGGGGACGGTATACGAGTCAAAAAAAACCTGAAAGAGAGGCTTTTTTTATGATTTCCTTGGTTGCGGGGGCAGGGTTTGAACCTGCGGCCTTCAGGTTATGAGCGGCAACGTGTTTTCTGTAAGCGTCTGATTTTTCACACGAAAAACCATGCATCTTTGTAGTGTGTAACGAGTGTGTAAGTCAATGAAAAATGTCAAAAACAGGCCGCAGAAGCCTGAAGGCGCGGTCTTTATGTACAATGTGGACTCTTTGCGCCTGAAAAAATAAGACGGCCCGCTCCTACCGTCTAGTTACCCAACCTCCAATTGATATAGAAGCCGAGAAGGCGCTTGTGTGTGGGCTGCCAACAGCCATTATGGGTAGAGCGGAGCGCCGTTATTAATATACCTCACGACTGCGCTTAGCATCCAGCTCTTTTCCAAGATTAAATTTTTCGCCCCACGCAGTAAACCAGTAGTTATTGGCTGCTTGGATAGATGCTAATCTTGCCGTATCGAGGCTGAAGATCTGCCCGATTGCATCCTTTGTAGTAGCGCATATGTAAGGACAAACTATCAAATCAAGGAATATCATCAGGGTTTCAGCATCATGCGGGCAATACGCCTTCATATAAGCAAGTTTAGTGATGACACTTTCCTCTATAAAATCTTTTAGTTTCTTATATCGAACCTTATCTTTGATATAGGACAATAGAACTGTGATTGAGAAATGGTTCATAAAACCGTCGCGTTTATATTCCCCTGTAATATTATCCTTAGTGATGAGGAAATGCTTCAGAAGCACTGATTCTGGCAGCCAGTATTCTCGCCCAATCTGCGAAAGAGATATTAGAAGATATAAGCTTTCAACCTCACGATGAACGCTCATAGTGTTTTTTTCTAATTGCTGCATAATATTGTCGTGGACGTACTTAAACAGGAGATGCTTGAATTCGTATGGCAAATTCTGCTTATGCAGGAAGCTCACTGACGTGGTAACCATGCGGCACAGGCGGATGGTATGATTGACCTTTGGGCTTGCCGAATAAATGAAAAAAGAAAACTCCATAATTTCCAGAAGCGCACCAATGAGGCGCTTGCGATCGCGGTCATTTTTATCGCTCGAAGCATACGACTTAAAGAGCTTATCGATTTTGTTTTCTACAATAGCAAATGTGTAGTTGAGAATATCGCCGTAAGCGATACCAGTCTCTTTAATAGCTGCTTTGTATCGAATGATAAGCTGGTTTGCATTGATAACGCAGACCAGCTTTTGTTTTGGAGGCTTAGCAGGATTGGCCGAGACTTCTTCCTCACATATTGGATCGATCGCCGCATTTAAGAGCGTCGAAACACGCTCCTTAGCTATCGTAATCTCCGTGATGATAGGCTTCTGATAGTGCTTAATTTTACTCGTATTGATGTTGAGCTTTTTTACTTTCAGAACGTCTTGCAATGTCTCAAATATTTTGATTCGCGCAGAATCCTCGTTGTAAAAAATGAAGAAATCATCGACGTAGCGGAAAATTTCGTAGTCAATCTTATGTGTTAAATTAGCACCTTCCGACAGGCGGCTTAAAAGTTCAGTATCGACCGATTGAAGGATGATTTCTGCAAAGATACGTGAGAACTCTGGCCCAATGACGATACCATTGGTCTCATTGTGATTCAGGTTCTGCATCAAGGCGTCGAAGCAGTCTCCGAATGTATCTCTAGGCTTCTTAAGATTAAATTTAACCTGATTCTTTCCGAGAACTGCCCAAGGCAATGAATGAGTATAGATGCTATCGAAGCATTTACTGATGTCGATCTGAACCATCGCATCATACTTCTTCTCACTGCGATGGTACTGATAGGACTCAAAAAAACGATGAATATTTCGATATTTTTTATAGACAAAATAAGAGCCGAGTTGCTCATACTCCTTATCTTCTTCTTCAATTCCCAACGCTGCATCCAGCCTTTCTTCATGCAGCTTATCCTTGAAATAGGCATAACGGGATACCGAGACAGGCCGTCGAATCGAGAACTCACTGACGCCCGTATAGTAGATGATGAGGGCACTATGTGCGGCGTAAAAGCTAGCGACCGCCACCTGATTACGTGGATGTACCACACTTAAAATGCGACCATCAAGATTGTGTGCTACACGAAAACTGAATGGAATCGTATCCATTTTGCATTTTTTAATGGACACTGAACGACGCGTTTTTTCTTTTCCCCACTCTGTTGCGGTATGGGTTGAGATCACACCGCCAGGCTCAACTCCAAAAATTAGTTTGATCGTTTCATCAAGGGCGTCAGTGTCACAAGTCCAGCGTAGCTGCCCCTGCTCGATCTCAACGCTATGATCACGCAAAAAGCGGTAAAAGCCTCGATTAGAGAACGTAGGCGGCACCTCAAAAGGTAACATGTCCGTAAGGACGGACCGTTGTTTCCGATGTGTAAAGGTGATACGACGCTTAGCCATGCTTCCACGCCCTCACGATATTCTGTAGCTCTCGTGTACTAAAATTATGGAAGCGCCGTGACTGGAAGCCGTCCGTAAATTTATAAGGCTTTAGACGCTTAATCAGTTTAGCTCTCTTCAGCTTAGATATGCGCAACTTCAGGAGCTTGTCTAGAAGCTCAAAACTCGATAGCTCATTCACGATGGGATTGTTGTAATAAATCCCTGTGGTCGCGCGCGACTTGCTATTGGACAATCGTGTATTACCAGTAAGAAATTTGATGCGAGCAACAAGGTTGCGGAATGCCCTTTTGGAATTATGAGGGCGTTCTCGCCAATAGTCCTCAAAGGCGGCTTTCATCCGCGCTTTGTATTTCGACACTTTCGCAGCACTCGGGCGAATCTCGCAACCACTTGGTCCCAGGAGAAAGCGATAGCCTAGATACTCAAATTTTTTTATTGCTGGTGTTGCAAGGTTAAATTCTAATGTCTTTTTGGGATTGAAGGCGAACCCACTTTTGTCGAAGATAGCGATGATTTTGTCTTTGTAGGAGCCAAGAGCGCTGCCAGCAGGTGGTCGCGCAAAGACTGCCACCACATCATCCACAAAACGGCAATAGAGCACGAGGCCAGGAATGGCTCGGATCGACTTATCCACTAGCCTCAGATACAGTTCTGCCAGATAGGCGCTAATGCCTACGCCGCGCGGTACACCTGTTAATGTCCCAGAAATCGTGCCATAAGAGTCTAGCACCTGCTTGATATACTTTTTCGAGGCTGGGCTCAAGAGATGATCTCGATCCAGCTTTTCGATAAGGCGCTTGCGATCAACGCTCTCATAGAACGCAGATATATCGGTGCGAACCAACTCGAATGGAAATTTTGTATCGACCATATCCCGTAACTGACAAACAAGATCATGTCGATTGGCTTGTTTGACCCCGTAAATTCGATAAATGTTTTGCTGGAGTTGTTTGATGACGAAGAATGTTTCGGGCTTTGCGTCGATGCAGTAAACAGGCTTTCCTTTGGGGCCAGGCTTTTGGGTCAATTCAATCTTGAAGGTTGGTTGCAAAACTTTAAGGCTGATTGCTTCCATCAGGCCGTCTATGGTAGCTGATTTTTTAGTCTTGAGGGCGGCAAGTTCGGCCTTTAAGGTGAGCTGTTTCGCACTAAACTCGTCTGTATTGAGTATTGTTTTATTTGCGCGCAGTTCTCTGATTTCCTTTACTTTGTCGCGCACCGCTTGGGTATAAGGCTCTAGGTCAGGAAAGTAGCGGGCAGCAAGATCCAACCCTTTACGGTTTTCGCTATCATATATGCGTCGGAAATTTTCTGCTGTGAACATCTGATCGATCATTACACGCTCACTCTAGTTTAGCCTGACGTTTCATACGCTTTTTTCTTAAATGTAAAATTCTCTAAACATATTTGTTAGCCAGCCTGCTCTTTTGCAACAACGGTATCATAAAGCCCATATTGGGTTAGTCCTTCGTGGCTTTCTATGCCTGTGTAGCGTAGCGAAGCATCTTCATACCGCCTGAAAGCAAATACGGCCTGGTTCATATGCTCTGTATTAAACACACGCAATTTAACTAGCAGGTGAAAGTCTTGCACTGTGAGACCAGTGACAGCGCGGAACAGATCAGGTTCAATTTTAGTGATGACATCCTGTAATGTATTTTCACGGAAATCGGTCAAATACATGAACGCGGGAATGCGCGTTGCAAACTTGATAAGCTTTTCCTGCACTAACTTGCGCTTATGTTTAAACTCTTTTTCTTCGGCGCTAAGTTCCTTCTTCTCCTTAGCCGAGAGTTCTTTTTCTTTAGCTTTGTTCTTAAGGTTTTTGAGCTTCTCGCTTTTGTTGATGATGGTTTCGATGATGTTGTCGCCAAGCGCACGCCATCCCTCGATGCGTTCCACGGCTTTCATAGCTTCTTCATTTTCGAGTATGCGTCGCAATGTTTCATTGTCCACATTCACAAGAAGAGCGCTTTCCCATTTGCGGGCAAGAAGTGTTCCCGTGGTTCCAGCCATTGCAATGTCTAGGATGCCGCCCGCGTCAATCTGCGTCATATTCGCGCCGTCGTAGGCTAGAACTGGTAAAAAGCTTACAAGCTCGCGTACGGCTGCCTCTGGGTTTGCTTCGCCTGGGGCAAGGCCAATACCGTAATCACTTAGCTGTCGTAGCGCACGCGTGGGCGCAAAATCGAACACAAAGCAAACTGGCTTTAGGATTTCCTCTTCGTTTGGATTATCGCCATTAGGATTCTTGATGCTCCACGGTGACTGTACGCGAAAAGCTGCCTGGAAATACGTTTCAGGGCTTTTTAGATTGCGCAGCATCAGAATGCTTGACCACTGAGCTACAGTCACACCTGTTGTTAGTTTACCGCAAGATAACGTGATCGTTTTGCTCTCAAATCCACTTCCAATCGCATCACGTACGGGTGGCAAAGCATCGAGACCAATCCCTGCATGTGCTCCAGCTGCTACGATGACTTTATAGTCACGCCAGAATGTATTGTACTTTTCGGCCAACAAGTTAGCCATTGCATGGCAAGCAGCCACGCTAGGCAGAAACCAGAATGAGTGTTGGAGATAGGGCAAAAGCCGCGCATCCGAATAAGGGAATGGGGCACGCGTGCCTGTCTTCAAATGCTCATGAGACTTAGGCGCATATTGGCCTCGAATGATGTCCAGCCACTTCTGTACATGGTCTTGGTGCTTAAACCGTGCCTTGCTGCCGTCGCTTTTTTTACCAAAATCAGCCTCAAAGAAGGCGTTAAGGTCAAACTCATCAAATTCACCATCACTGGCAATCGCCAATAGTTCGTCTGGCATTTGGTAAGTCAGCAACCGCATCTGAGGCAGAGCGCCGTAAGGGTTTCTCTTACCTGGATGCTTATCCGCGAATTCCGCTTTTGCACGTTGCTCGTCTGTGTACGTCCAGTTGAAGATTTGCTCCTCAATAAACTCGCCTGTTGCCAAGGCCTTGAATGGCGTGCCGGAAAGGTAGAGGTAAGCCTTGGTAGTGATAGGCAGAAACTCACTCGATAAGCTGGATAGATCTTCGTTCACATTTTGCAAACCTTCAGCGTATTCCTGCTTAGCCTCTTTCTTGGCGACAGATTCGTCCTCACCCTCGAACAATTCCTTGGCCGTATCACGCCAAGCACCGAAATGGTACTCATCGAACGCTACCAAATCCCAATTCACCATATGCAGCCATTCGTTCCTGGCCTTGATGTTGCCCTGTGCATCGCGGCCCAGCAAATCCTGAAACGACCCGAAATAAACCAGAGGCTTATTTTTTGCCACCTGTGTCGGATCTCTGCCAGAATTGCGGGAAAGGTATTGCCAACCTTCAAAATCCGTATGGCTTTCTAAATCCGTCTGCCAAGCGTCTTCCACAGCAGGCTTGAAAGTAACAACCAGAACACGCTTTGCACCGAGCTTTTTGGCTAGCTGGTAGGTTGTGAAGGTCTTACCAAAGCGCATCTTGGCATTCCAAAGAAAGCGCGGCGTGGCCTTCTTATTCTCAGCCCAGATGCTTTGAAAGTATTCAAAAGTCTTTTCCACCGCCGCTTGCTGCTCGGCGCGTGGGGGGAAGTTTTGGTCGCGTGTACCCGCCACAGGCTGGCCTTTGCGTAAAGCGATAAGTGCCGCATGCACGTCCTTGACAGCGCAACGCATCCATTCCAACTGGTGAGGTGCGTGGCCCATACGCTTAAGTGCTGCTCGCACCTCATGATCAGTTATAATACTGCCATCGTCGCGTTCGGCAATTTCATCCAATTCGATACGGTAGTTTTCAATAGCCGCCGTCTTTAGCTGTTCAGCTATGCGCTGCCTCACATCGCGGGTGGTCTGACCGACCTTCAATAAGCCCTTGTGTGCAGCGTCCGCTATCGAATAGGCGTAGATGCGTGGCCGCGCTTGCGGCTTGGGCGCAAGGATTTCTTCGATGGCTTTAGTCTTCATCATCCTCGTCCACGCTTATTTCTTCGAACAAATCGCTAGTCAAATCCATTGGTCGTACAATTTTTTCTATAAAAGCTATTTCTTCGTCAGTGAGACTGTATTTTTTGTAGAGATCGGTATCTGTCCACTGTTTAGTCCATTTTTGCGTTGGCACGAATGTATAGACTTTGCGCGTGGTATCTTGCGAAGGCTTATGTAGAAGAATAAGTAGTCGTGTCAGTCGGCAAGAGAGATAGGATAAAACACTCTCAGCTTCGCTTTTTGATTCCAGTGGGCCAATGCAAAGGTAAGTTTCTGAAGAAATACTTCCAGGCTCTCCGATGAAGGGAGTGCTTATGATGCGGTGTGGATAAGTATCACGATTCCCTGTTCCTGGGGCAGCACGGCCCACATATACCTTCCATTTGTCTATCAAATCAACGCCAGTAGTAATTGATTTTCTTGGCGTGTAACCCGTTCCCCCATTTTGGTATACGAAAAGGTCATCAGCATGCTTGGATGCCTTTCCTTTAAACTTCGTTTCCAGCCCAAATGGTTTTCGAGAACTTACTAACCTGTCGAAACGCTTATTCTCAGGTAGCAATATTGAGTTAGATTGACCCGTCTCTACTGCGGCGACCTTTTTGAGAACCGACAGCCCTTCGTTAAAGCGTATAAAAATATCCGCACCTTCTTCAAGCAGTGGCCGTGAAGCTGAAGAAATAGGCCAGTCTTTGAAGCTGGTGGTCACACGACACAAGCCAGGATTGTCTTTTTCCCAGAGAAAATAGCAAACACCGCCTTTTAACCCAACCCCTGGGAAAACATCTGCTGCGCTCAGATAGTCGTTAATAGAACGAACTCGTTTGTCGGTTAGCATAGACTCGCGAAACTCATCTAATCCCTTACCACCCGCGAACCAACGTGAAGGTATTACTAAAGAGAGATAGCGTGGCTCTAGCCTTTTAGCCTGCTCTACAAACAACTGATAAATGGGCGCTGCACTTTTGCCAAACCCGCCATCGTCTAGCTGATATGGCGGGTTGCCTATGATGACATCGAATTGCATATCGTCTCCAAAAAATTCAATTATTCGTGTTTTGATGTTGTCAGTATGAATGAATGCATAGGCATGAGTTTCATTGCCATCACCACGATCCATTGTTTTCTGACTTGCACCACAATAGGCGCACTTGCCGTCTATCCAATTATGTTCGGTACGTTTGAACCAGATATTCCCTTGATTATTTTCGAAAGATTTAGCGATAGAGTGTTTGCCGTTGGCAAACTTACTACAATATAGACTGCGCCTCGCGAGTAGGCTTGTCAGCTCTGTGATACCGATACCAAAGACTTGTTTAGTGAGGATATGATCTACACGTTTCTGTAAATCAGGTATTTCATCTTTTAGGCCTACCGTCAGGCGGCTTGTGATCTCACGCAGAAAGACGCCACTCTTGGTGAATGGGTCGAGAAAGCGCACTGACTTGTCTGCCCATAAATTTGCCCCGCCATTATCTGCTGCCCATGCCGCCGCCAATGTGTCCAGCATCCGATTTGCAAACTCAGGAGGAGTAAAGACTTCATCGTTACTTAGATTGGCAATACAGGTCAGCACATCTGGATTACGGCCCCGCAAAGTAAAATGGGCTTGGTCTTGCGAGATTTTTGTCATGCAGCCTCCTGCACAAGTTGACCAGCTAGCTCACTTATATTCATTGGAGGCCATATTTTGATTGGCCTAAAGATTTCATGTTTGCCCAAGTGTGCAAACAGTGAGCCTTCGGCACTAAAAGCTGAAGAACCTGTAAGGACATCAAAACGGAAATCACGGCGCTGGAATTTTCCTTTACCAAGATAACCCCATTCGGCGAAGGCGATAGGCAACCCATCACTTCCTTTCATAGTCAGCGCATCACCATGCACCAGATTGAGCGAAAGAACAAAACTGGCGGCGCTATAGAGGTCATCGCCCTCTTTTAGCTCTAAGTATTCAACGAAAATATCCAGCAGATTATCACGGCATTCGGCGATATTATCGGGCAAAAGTTCAATGCCATATATGCACATTAGGCCAAGCAAGGCGTAGTGACGCTTTTCGAATTCTGACTGGCTGTATTTGAGCTCAACTGCTGCGAGTTTCCGCTGTAGGACATGAACTAAAAAGTTTCCACTGCCGCAGGCAGGCTCCAAAAAGCGAGAATCTATTCTCTGCGTTTCGCCTTTCACTAGATCAAGCATAGCCTCGACCATCCATTCGGGGGTGAAGACCTCGCCATGATCGGCTACACGTTTTTTGGATTTTATTAAGTTCATGTCTGTTTCTTCAAATACTTTCGAACCAGCTTTGGCTGATTTGCACTTTCTCAATTAATTCGGTTTGTACCCCCAGCTTGAGTTTTTTAAGGAGATCGCACAATTCGTCGCCATCAATCAGATCAATAGCTGGTGCACCGTCGCGGTTAGCTTCCTTGCGGGCTTCTGAAGTGAAGTTGCCAGTGGTGATAAATATGCCTTTGTCGCCGCGACCAATCATTGCACCCCGGAAATCCCTTAAGTCGCTAGACCCGACACTTCCTTGATAGCGTTTACATTGAAATGATACATGGAAAGACAGCAGATTCATTTTCAAGATGCCGATGCCATCGATACCGCCATCGCCCGATCTACCTGTAACTTGTACTCTTACAAATCCTGATTCACGCAAAACGAGCTGACATAAACGCTCGAAAGCATCCGGCTTCATGGAACGTAGTTTTTCGAGCAAAGCAGTCTTCCAACTTTCTTCTGCAACCTCATCTGGCTCTTCCTCTTCGCTATGCTCAAGCGCGGTCTTTTTATCTTTTTGGCGACTTGGGTCTTGCCCTCGCACCACTCCAGCAATTTTTGCGGCCTCACCTTCGGTTAGAGCCTCGCCTTTATCCAGAAGAATCCAAACACCCTTCGACTGATTTGTGATGGCGCCATATTTTTTGAGGTAGGTGCGCGCCCAAGCTGCGCGGTATTCTAATTTCGTTTCACGGCCTTCGCGGTGTGGTATCAGTTGAATTTCTTCGGAATATCCCTCAAGCTCAATCATCTTATCGACCAGCTCTTGGTTTGTAGCTGAGCCGCCAAGCTCTCTTAGAGCTTTAATGGTCGGCCAAATCAGCTCGTCATAGGTGGGAGCGCCTATATCACGCCATTTCTGTCTGCTAGCGGTCATTTTTCCCTCAAAAAGCTAATCTCCTTAGATACTTAACATCAAGTAAGGCAATTTGCTTCCTGAAAATTTACCGTATGGCGAATTTGTTATGGATAACCTGTGCTTGGAAGGCCTTATTAAATATCCGCCCTGATTTGATAGTGCGTGCTACGGCCCTCGCCAATTTCTTCAAAGACGCCCATTTCAACGAGCTGCTGCAAGTCACGGGTTGCGGTCGCGCGTGAAGCGCCCGTGATACTGATGTATTTTCGTGCGCTCATGCCGCCTTCAAACCCACTAGGCCCGTTTTCCAGCATGCGGCTGACCACTTTGGTTTGTCGCTCGTTCATTTGATCGCGGAAGCGGTCGAACAACTTCGTTTTGAACAGAATGAAACCAATCGTTCTTTCTGCATCCTCTTGCGCTTCCACTGCCGTGGTTACGAAGTATCTGATCCAGTCGGTCACATTGTTTGATGTCTGGGCGGTTCCCAGCGCGTCGTAATACAGCCGCCTTTTTGCTTCGATGGCTTTGGAAAGGCTCATGATGACAGGGCGGCCTAAGCCTTGGGATAGCGCCTTCTCCGAGATTGCGCGACCTATGCGCCCGTTGCCGTCCTCGAACGGGTGGATGCTTTCAAAGTAGATATGGGCCACTGCTGCCCTGACGACTGGGGATTTGATAGGCGTTTTGCCGTTTGGCGCGGTTGCGTTAAACCACGCGATAAATTGATCCATCTCTTTCTTTACTGAAGCTGATGGGGGCGCTTCGAAATGCACCTTCTCTCTACCGATAGGACCCGAAATGATTTGCATGGGGTCTTCGTGGTCACGCCACTGACCAACGGCAATCCGCTTGCTGAAGGCTCCCATTAAAATCTGGTGCCAGTTAAACAGCATGGCTTCGCTTAACGGCTCGGCAAAATTCTTTCTAACCTCAACCATCAGTTGGCCGACACCTTGGGCTTTTTTATCTCCCACTTTTTCGGGCGTTGGATTTAGGCCCAGATTGTTCCTGATGGATGACATGACATCGGACCGCAGAAGGTTCTCGCCCTCGATCTGAGAGGTTTTAATAGCCTCAAAGACCATCAGGTCCAGAATGGCCTCTTCTTGTGTCTTGTTTGGTAGGCCCTGCATGAGGCCGCTGATATGGCCTGCCTTCTCAGCGAATATAAAAAGCTGATCTTCAATGCCCTTGAGGTCATACTGAAATTTGGGCCAGTCAGGTAATTGCCAGTTATAGGTCATGAGGCGATTATACAGGTTAATCGCCTCATTCTAATTAATATTTTGAGGCGATTTTAGGGCCTAATCGCCGCATTCTGTGTATTTACCAATTTAATCAATCGGTTATGAATTTAAAAATCGAACAATACTCAGGCTAGAATGGCTTGGCTTTTGGGCCATTCCTTGGCTTTGCCGCTGCACCGAAACCAGCCTTATTGAATTTCCCTGACATCTTTGCAGCCTTGGGCGTTTTGGGCGGGTATGGCTGCGCTTTGTATTTGGGCGGGATGTTTTGCCTGATATCAGAGACGATTTTTTCTGACTTCGCCCTTACCTGTTGGTGCGTGAGGATAGGCACAGGGCGTGTTTGTGCGGCCTTCGTATTGAATAGGCTGCTCGTGGTTGGCTTTTGCGGTTCCTGTCTTGGTACAGGCTGGCGCTGCTGTTCCGATTCGCCTCTGGCTTGCTGTCTTTGCGACCGTTCAATAACAGCCCTGATGGGCGAAGCTGTCGCTTTTGATAGTCGTGGTGGGTTAGGTGGCCTGAACCGTTCCAGCACGTTCTCGCGCACCAGCGCGGCCTTGAGTTTCAGTTTTAGAGAATGTTCCTGATTGGTGATGATACGGCTTTGGCGCTCGAAGGTAGGCTTAACAGGTTGCGCGGCTAATGCCCTGTCGATGCTGTCCACGAACTTCTTGTAATTCTGGTAGTCGGTATGCGTGCCTTTGAGAATATCTAGGCGGATATGCATGTCCTTGAGTTTGGCGTGTATGCCTTCCCTGTATGTACGCTTGTAACGCTCCTTCTGGCGGTTGATCCTGATTTGCTTTTCAAGTTCCGTCAGGCGCAGGGCGCGGCGGCGCTCAATACGGCCTGCCAGAATATCCTTCGAGAACTTTACTGCCTTCCCTATCGCACTGCGGACAACGCCAGATAGGCGGGTTTTGGCTTCCAATCTCTCATAGTGCTTGAGGCGGGTATCAAGGCGGCTCATATCCACTTCCAGCGCCCGTATCTGTTTGCCTAGCGGTGTGTCGGGCCATTTGGCGCGTTCGGTGTTTACCGCCTTGATCTCTTTGGCAAGGTCGGGGCGGCTGCGATCTTGGTCTATCTTTTGGTAGTCGGGTTTATGGCCTTTGCCGTCATCGCCCGCCTTGGCGTTGTTTGGTGTGTTCTGTTTGCCGTCGCCATTGCCGCCTTTGCCCTTTTTGCCTTTGCCGTCCTTATCGTCTTCGTCTTCCTTTTTGCTTTCTTCTTCCTCGTCTTCTTTCAGGCGTTCTTCAATGGCCTTTGCCTCTGGCCCGATATGAACTTGCGGTATGCGGTCGATGCCTTGGTCTTCCAGTGTGCGGCGGTCGATTTTGGCTTCAGGGAAGCCCTCCCGCTCCAAGGCATCGTTTACAAGCGTCTCCCATACCGCGCGGACAAGTTCGATCTCTTCGGGGCCTTTTTCCTTGTCATCAAGGATGCGGGTTTTGCGGCCGAAACCGTCCTTGGTGACCTCGCGGGTGGTGAACAACAAATGGGCATGGTGGTTGCGGGGGTCATGGCCGCTGGTCGGCTGGTGGATGGAGACATCCACGACGACACGATAGCGCTCGACCATCCAGAGGCCCATATCCCGCGCCAAAGCTTCACGGAAAGCTGCGGATAGCTCATGCGGTAGGGCAAGGATCAGTTCCCGCGCGACGCGGGAATTCTTGCGCGTTTCGGCAGCTTCTGCCGCATTCCACAACAGGGCGCGGTTGTGGGTTTTTTCAGGGGCATCGGGCGGGGCCAAAATGAACGAGGCGGCGACAGCCTTGCTTCGGTTCCTGAAGTCGTGGGTGATGGCGAGCCTGTCATCCACGAGGTTCTGGCCAGCCCGATACGCGGCAGCGGCGACAGCGGAATCCCGCTTCTCCCGTGAAAACACCCGCATTGAACAATGAAAAATCGCCAAAGTCGCATCCTATCCGCGACCCACTGGGCGATTGTTTTTATTGTTGTTTTGTTCGCCCAAACAAAAGAAAGCGACCGTACTGAAAGCACTGCAAACGAAGTTTGCGTAAGTGCGCTATTAGACCTTTCTATCTTCAGGATAAGGGGAAATGATTAAAGCAGAGTTTATCCCCCTGTACCCCTTAGTATGAGAGGTGCGCATCTTGGATTTTAAGGCTAGGCTCTAAATACGCTTCAGGCGCTCTTTTATTAACTCTGGCCTATGCATAACGTCACGAGCTGAGAATCTCAGAACTCTTAAGCCTCTGTTCGCTACAAACGCATCCCGTTTTTCATCGTGCTGCACAGCCTTGGCTGTCAGGTGTATATCGCCGTCCACCTCAAGGTCATAACGATCACCTGAAGGCGCATTCAGCATAAAATCTAGGCGATAGTTACCAAGCGCATATTGGGGGCTATAACTTAGCTTCAAGTCATCCAATATAGCTGCCATAGCGGTTTCTGCTTCATTTAGTGGGTGTAGCTGTCTTTGTCGCAATTGCTCAGCATAAGTGGCTAGCTTATAAAGCGGCGTGTTTGTAGGTACGGATTGGCAGGCGTGTAGATCACCTACAATATACAGTAAATTCTTTGCACGGGTGACAGTGACGTTAATCAGATCGCTTTGAGAGGCGGCAAAGTTTACAAGGTATTTATCTAGCTCTTCTGTCACAATTGGCGAGTAGACCAACACATCGCATTCACTGCCCTGAAAGCTATGGACAGTCCCTACTGTAAAACGATCTTCAACCGACTTAAACCAAGCGGTTCTTGCAAGCGCTTTACGCATTTCCTGCACTTGTCTTGTAAACGGGGTTACTACGCCGTATGTAAGGCTTGCATCAGAGAAAAGTCCTTGCTGCGCCC
This sequence comes from Pseudomonadota bacterium, assembly GCA_009926935.1. Classification (GTDB taxonomy): domain Bacteria; phylum Pseudomonadota; class Alphaproteobacteria; order Micavibrionales; family UBA1664; genus UBA6145. Next base: position 185,651 of record RFNZ01000001.1, read on the forward strand.
AATTTTCAAATATGCTGATAGTCTTTTCAACTTCCGCTGGGTTCCAAGCGCCTTTTTGCGCTCTTACGGCCTTGCCCGGCGTGTTGTGCCATATCAGACCGCTCTCCCTGATTGGTAACCGATTTTGGAATTGAATGAGTGGCGTTTGGGCCACGAGCTTTCCTTCATAAAAATTCTGGTTTGAAAACTCTATGATGTCAGGGTGACATCTATAATGCTGCTTTAAGAATGCGGTATTGGAAGCAGAGGCAAATGCTCGATCAAAGGCTGAACGCTTTGTAAAGGACCATCCATCGTGGATGGATTCAACCCCTGCCTTTTTAGCAATCGTATGCTCAATATCATCCCTTAATGAGGTTATGTGCTGAAACTGGTTAGGGTCGCCAATGATAATTGCACTTTTAGCGCGGTACAGAAGCGGAATAACAGATGGGATATCGCATTGGCTGGCTTCATCAATCACAACCAAATCAAACAAACCCGCCTGAGGCGGCATGATTTTACCCGCTGACTGGTTAGTAGTTATCCAGACAGGGAAAAATCGCTTTAAAGCTGCTAACGACTTTTCAAGTCGCTTATGGCGACCGCCGCTATAGTCCTCGATGTCTTTATAGTAGTCATTAAAAGCCCCAAGCGCCTCTTGAGCGTAATTATAAATTCCATCTTGCCATCGCTTATCAAAAAGACCTTGCGACAGCTTTGATTTTTCCTTTTTTAAAGCGTCCAAATCTGAACCAGATGCAAGCTTAACGAGCTGAGCCTCCAACTGGCGGCGCTGGCTTATGCACCAAGACCAATTTTGGTGTCTGTTCAGAATTTTTACGCTTTCTTGAGCTTTTGATACCGCCTCAGTATCCAGCACTTCGGCTAACAGGTGAGCCTTGTATTCGGCTAAAAGCTCGTCGTTGCCAATAAGCTCAAGCAGAAGCGCATCATGCTTTTGCTTGAATCTATCAAGGCCAAGAATTTTAAGGCGTAGCCAAAGCCAAAAACCTTGCGTGCTGTGACCTTTAAGCTTTCTTACAATTGGCTGATTCAAAAGTTTTGGGTCAGCGCTTGTGAATACCTCGACTATGCGGCTAGGCAGCCCCCTTGCAATTAACTGCTCTTTTTTAACAAGAGCGCCTATTTCAGTTTGTATTTGCTGGGCCTTTTTAAGATTGGTACGAATTTCTGAAATTTTACGTTCTATCTCAAATACTCGCTGCACATCTTGCGCTAGCACGGGTTGCTGAGGATTGGTTTTGATCAGATTTTCAAGAAGCGTTGATATAGTTATGTGGCATTCTTCCCTTTTAGCTTGGTTTCCCAAGCGCATCATCCAGTTCCCTGAACCACTCATACCCTGCCCTAGGCGCTCATAAACGCCATCTACGGGCATATTATTGTTACTCGAAAAAAGGACGCTCTTCTTATAATAGACAGCACTAGAAATCAGCGCTGTAACCACTTGAGTTTTGCCCGTTCCCGGTGGGCCGGTAACGACATACAAAGGCTCATTCAAACCTTGTTTTACAGTTTCTTCCTGCTGGTCATTAAGAGTACTCGTCTCCAAGACAAATGGGAGGTGATCTTTATCTTTTCCTTTGGATACAGCCTGCGTACCTTTCACGAAATATTTTAAGGCTGTGTCATGCGTTAGCGCAGATTTATCTTTTAGAAGATAGGTTAAATCGTAGCGAAGGTCTGACTTTGCGCCTTTCAAATTCGAGCGGAAAAGGATGGGCTTATCTATCCAACAGTCCGCACCTGCTTTTAAGGATGGGATATACTCCTTTGCAGCCTTTAATCGAGCTTCGAAGCTACCAAACTCGCCTTCTAGCTCTTCGCAGATAGTTTGAATTTCTTCTGCTGATTGATCTTTGACAAAGTGCATCCGATTGACAGAAATGCCACCAATCTTTGGAATCAGGAGAAGCTTATCGCTATCATGGAAGGTTGCCTCCACCTCTTCGTAAAAGAGTGGGCAAAGCATATCTTTTTAATCAACAAAAACAGGGAAACCGTAATAAAGGTCAATCAGAGTTTCAGCGTTAGCAGATTTATGCTCGATAAATTCTTTCTGGCGGCGGTCAGAAATCGAATATTCAAGCTTTGCCAGATTTTCTGAGAAAAACTGCTCCTCAAACCCTTCTGTCAGAAAGATATGCGATTTGAATTCCTGATTTTTTCTTAGCTTTAGCTGCGTTGCCTCTTCTGCATCCATGCAGGACAAGTAATACCGCAACAACGCTTCAAACTGCTTTTGATCCATACCAATTAACTCTCTATAGATCGGCATATCACACGGTTTTTTAGCAAAAACCAATTGTTTTTATTAGAGAATTACGGCGCAAGACCGCCTTGATATCACACACCTAACGCTTAAAGACGAGCTTCCAGATTCTAAGACACTAGATGCTTTTTTATTTTTTAAGAGACTTTTAAGAATTGAGGCGCTAAATTGGAACCATACACCCCAGTATTGCGCCTTTTTTCAAAGCCCTATGGACTTCGGTCTGTTGTGGAAATTTTTGTGAAGGGATTGACGCAGAATCTCGAGTCAGATTCGATAGAGGGGTGGCGGTTGCCGTCCTACTAAGTTAGAAAAAGCGCCTGTCTGCAAACATTAGCTTTTCGACTTTTTCGTACGCTCCCGTTCGTGGGTTGCGGGGCTTCTTTCGGCCTCTTTACGAGGAACGAACTGCCCAGTCTCCGAACTACGGTATCTGTATCCCATTGTGCTCACCTCCTTCCTGATGTTGGTCGCGCTCACGCGTGTCAGCGCGAGCACCATCAATCAAAAGAAGAGCGGGGAAACAGCAACCGCCGTTGTTGATTCAACATGGATTCCACTCATTGCGTCAAGAAAAACCCTGCGTTCCACCACAGAATGATTCGAGCATGAAGCCACTTTATCTTACCCGCGCGGGGCGGGCTGGTTGGGAGGGGCTGAACCCCTCCCTGTATCGGATTTATGAGAGGGCCTGCGCCCTCTATTTTCACAAATCCTCTTCTTCCGTATTGATGGGCCGTGTGCGGCCCTTGGGTTTGCGGGTGTTGATGAGGGATGTATCCAACAGGTTTTTGATGTGGGCGGCGTAGTGCCGCTCGATCATTTCCACTGACGTGCGGCAATTTTTGGCGAGCTGATAGACATCGGCGCCTTCCATTAGCCTCAAGCATATATACGTATGGCGCAGGCTGTAGGCCGTGCGGGGTTGGTTGTCGCGGTCACTTTTCAGATTGATGCGATTGAGCAGGTTGTTGAACATTTTGATGTGGCTGCCGGGGAAGACTTGGTCGTCGGGTTTTGGCAGATCGTTTGTTCTTGGTTTTGGCCTTTCCTTCAGGCGCAGATAAGGCTTTACGGCCCCTGATGTACTCTTGCAGTACCCAACCCCGCGTTTGCCGCGTACTTCGATGACTAAAATTGTTTCATCAGTGTCGATGTCATGCACGACTTCGACATCGCGGTGTTGAAGGTTTGCGGCTTCATCAGGGCGCAGGCCCGTGTTTGCCATGAAGAGCACAAAGTCATGCAGCTGCTCGGCCGTCCATTTGTTTTGTGGACGCGCGGTTTTGGCGTATTCGCGCGTGGCTGTATAAAGCTGTTTGTATTCATTCGGGCTGAACCATGCGCGGTGCGAGACTTTACCGTTTTTGCGGAAGGGTGCGGATAAATCTGGCAGCCCCTCGATCAATCCACGACGTAAGGCGGCTTTGAGAACCAAGCGCAGCGTCACGATTTCGTTATGAAGGGTTTTAGGGGCAGGCAGTTTGTTTTTGTGAGGGCGGTTGTCCCTCGCATTCGGGTTTTTCTCCTCCTGCGGAGTCATGCGGTGGACTCGGTATTCCTGAATCTTGCCCGATGTCACTTCGGAAATAGGCACATCCCCCAAGAACGGCAGAAGATGTACACGCAGGCGAATGTCATGCCCCTGCACCCAGCGCGGGCTGCGCTGGCCTGTGGTAATGACGCTGTATTCTTTCATGAACTGATCGGCGACTTCGCGGAAGGTTGGCTCGTGCCTTGGTTTATCGGCACTGGGGAGAGTCCCCGTGGCCGCTTGGCCGCGCAAGGTGATGTACCATTCCTCAGCGGCTTCGATGGCGCTTTCTAAATCCTGTCGTTTGGTGCTGGCGCGATAGTTCTGCCCCCTATAAATGTCGATGCTTGCCAGAAGGGGCTGCGGTCGCGGCGGTACACATAGGCTCTGCCGCCTAGGACTTGGTGGGTTTTGGGGGGATTGTGGTTGGTAAGAGTCTCCATATCGCGTTCTCCGAAAATCGAGCCTAAATCCCGCAAATACCCGCAAAAGTGTGCGAGTAGTGCGCGAGTGATTTAACCTCTATTATGTCTAGAAACGCTTAAGAAAGAGTTACCAACTCATTGATTTTATTGGTTGCGGGGGCAGGATTTGAACCTGCGGCCTTCAGGTTATGAGCCTGACGAGCTACCGGGCTGCTCCACCCCGCGATAGTAAAAAGAAGGTAAGGCAATCGCCTTCGGTTGTGCAGGCTTAAAGGACGCGTCTTTTAAAATCAAGCTTTAATCGAGTATGGGTAAAAACCCCTAGAAATGGCAAGGCCGGCATAACCACAGCCGGCCCTTGCTCCCTATCTCAACGTCTTATGCGTTGCTCTTCTATTTTCAGAATACCAAAGTTTTCGCCAAACTTAAATCAAATTTTATGTAAATTTGTATGAAATTTACAACTATCTGATTTATTTATGTTTTTTAGCGCGCTCTATCCCCTCAAGGATCATTTTTTCGGCTTCAGCGGCGTTACCCCAGCCCATCGTCTTTGACCATTTGCCCTTTTCGAGGTCTTTGTAGTGGGCAAAAAAGTGAGCGATTTGATCGAGCAAGATTTGCGGCAGCCCTGAAATATCGTTTACGCCGTCGTGATACGGGTGCAGCTTGGCTACTGGCACCGCGATGATCTTCTCGTCCTGCCCTGCGTCATCTTCCATCAGCAGTACGCCTATAGGGCGTGAGCGCAGCACAGCGCCCGGCATTACCGGCACGTTACCGACCACAAGTACATCCACCGGATCGCCATCGCCTGAAAGCGTATGCGGGATGAAGCCGTAATTACCGGGATAAACCATGGCCGTGTGCAGAAAGCGATCGACAAACATAAGGCCGGATTCTTTATCCATTTCGTATTTGACCGGATCGCCACCTTTTGGGTTTTCGACAATGACATTGATGTCCTGTGGTGGATTTTTACCCACGGGGATGTTTGACAAAGGCATATTCATTTCTCCTGAGAATTGTATTTCACGCGGACTTTAGGCTGCGTTCGCGGCCATTTGATGGCAAGGGGACGAAAGGACGCGCGAGATCGCTGTTGTCAAAGCGCAGAACTTCATGCGCGACATCAGCGAACTCGACCATGAAAGCATCAAGATCACGGGCACGTTCGTATATTTTTTGGGCCGGAAAATGCCGCGCACGCTCGGAGCACCGTCGCACGGCTTCATCGGCATTGCAAAGGATGTGATGGATCACGACCTTGTATCCCTTGGAGCGCAGGTCCATCAACATGCGCCAGTTTTCTATCCGCACCAGCCCCATATCCTTGATGATGGGGATTTTTTTCTGAGAAGCCTCACGGGCAAGATCATAGGCGAGCGCCCTTGCCGGCAGCTCCCACCTTGTAAATGCCTCCTCCGCACCCAGCTTTACAAAGTCCGCCCGGTAGGCCGGAATGTTATCCATCACGAGATCAGGATTAAGAATGAAAGAGCCTTTGGGGAAATAACGACGCTCAAGCGCATTTTTAACAAACGTGCTTTTGCCGGAGCCCGGGATCCCCGCCATGGAGAAAACCGTTGGCTTGCTGTCTTCATCCGGCAGGCACGGATCAAGTAGCAAATGGCGCATATAATCGCGCAGTTCGGGCGAGAGCTGTGACTGTTGCATGGGGCCGACTTTACCCCAAAGCGATTTATTTTTCAAAAAATGAGTTCCGATGTTTGACAAGGCCCGTTGATTCGTGGCTTTCTGGAAGGGTGATACGTACTTTCACCGCGGCATTTGAAGGGTAGCTTGCTCCGCGTTACCACAGCTAAAGCACTGCAGAAAGCCGTTTGATTTTAGCGACGCTGTAGACCCATAACCGATGGAGCTACAGCTTTTTTATTGGCCGTTCTCCATCATTTTTGAAGGGAGAACACCATGACGACATCTACAAAACCCAGCAATATTCCGGTTTGGCAAAATATCTCTTACATACAGATAGACGATACAGGCCGCCCACTAGCGGATGGGCAAAGGCTTGACTGCCCCGTGCTTCTGGACAGAGACCTGCCGGACCCGGCAAAGCCCATACGCATTTTTGTGAGCGTGCCTGAAGGCGACGGGTTTTACTCGCAGGAGTGTATAGGACCGCGTGGTTACTACTACTCGGACGGGGCCGGCTGCGTGGACACCAGCCATGAGTTCAGCCCGCTTGCCCGCCATCATTACTACAGGAAGAGCCATGATGTTACGGCGATACTGACTTTTGAAAAGGCTGCCGCGGGTGAAATTGCCGTACTGACTCACCTCCGGCAAGGGGAAACGCATGTCAGACGGTTTTTACGGCAAGGGCCTGCGCAACAGATATAACACAAAGAAACCCGCCTTTTCGGGCGGGTTTCTTATAGAATTTAAGCCGTTTTGGCTTCGCGTGTCTTGTAGAGCGAGTACAAAACGCCCCCGACCAGAAGGGCAAGTGTTACGCCCAAGGATATGCTGGCCGGAAACTTTTCGAGGCCCAGCAAATCAGCCACGAAGATTTTTGACCCGATAAAGACCAGAACAAGCGCCAGAGCCTGCTTCAGATATTTGAAGCGGTGAATGATGGCAGCCAGTGCAAAATACAAAGCCCGCAGCCCCAAAATCGCAAAGATATTGGAGGTGTAGACAATGTATGGATCTGTTGTGATTGCAAAGATAGCCGGCACGCTATCGAGTGCAAATATCAGATCCACGATCTCTATCATCAGCAGCGCTACCATAAGCGGCGTCATGTAGACCGCGTATTTGCCCGTGTTTTTGTCGAGCAACCGGACAAAAAACTTATTGCCGTGCAGCTCATCCTCGATACGCAGATGCTTTCGCAAAAATTTGAGGATGGGGTTTTGGTCCATTTGCATGGGTTTATCGCCCATCAAGAGCATTTTGATACCTGTTGCCACCAGGAATGCCGCAAAGAGATACAGAACCCAGGCAAACTCAGACACAAGCGTGGCACCTGCGGCAATAACCAAACCACGCAGGATGATGACGCCCAAAATGCCCCAAAAGAGGACACGGTGCTGATAGGCTTTGGGGATCGCAAAATAGGTAAAAATAAGGGAGATGATAAAGATGTTATCCATCGCGAGGGTTTTTTCGACCAGAAAGCCCGTGATGTACTCCTTACCGCTTGTGGCGCCCATCTGGTACCAAACCCAGCCGCCGAAAGCGGTACCAATTGCGATGTAGAATGCGCTCATCCAAAGGCTTTCGCGCACGCCAATCTCTTTTTGTTTTTTATGCAGAACGCCCAGATCCAGCACCAGCAAGAAAAGAACTATGCCTGCAAAGGCACCCCACATCCATAGCGGGGTGCCCATCACGATTTCATTTAAAAAAGACATCGATTGACCTTTCTAGTCAAAAATTTCCATGAAGCTTTCCAGCTTCGAGCGTTTCTTGTGAGGGTGGGAATGATGCGCTGAATGCACATCCCTTGCGTGATGGCGGCGGTGATCATCCCGATCGTCATCATCATCCTCGTGATAGCGCGTAGCATGGCGCTGAATTTCAGGCCTTATGTCCTGCATCAGCTTTTCCAGCTCGCCACGATCAAGCCATACGCCGCGGCAACGCGGGCATATATCGATCGTCACGCCATTTTTTGTACTTTCCTGCATGGCCGATGTGCAGACGGGGCAATTGAGCGTGCTCATGCGCGGCCACCGTTATTTTTCTGCATACGGGCGAGCGCCATAACCGGTACATAGCGACGCGGCTCACGGGCGTTGACGCGTACTGCCTTTTTGCCCTCTCGGAGTGTTTTGAACGCTTGGATGCGGTCTTTTATCATCAGCCTTATGCGCTTGAGCCTAAAAAGGCGCATCCAGTTTGGAGCGCGGCTTTTGTGCTCCGATTCTATCGCCAGATTGATGCTGGTGAGTTTCAGGATTAGAGAGATCAGTTTGTTTTGCATTGGACACCTCAAAAAACGTTTTTACGTTTCAGGTGATACCGATGCTGTGGCCTGGATATAAAAAAAGTCGGCTGCATCGGTATTACCCGATGCGGTCCGACATCACGAGGCTACCATAGCCTTCGTCAGAGGGGCCCGGCCCCGCATTAAGTACCAATGTAGTACGAGTTCTGTTTCGTGTCAAATCTAAAAAAACACCCACTAGAATGCTTTTGATAAGCCTGCGTCTTTTAAGTTGCGGTTCGCCAAATGGCGGTTTGTGGTGCCCTTATCTACTGAAAAGTTACGCTTCGTAATGGGGCTATACCAAATCTCGTGGTCACCTTTGCCAGGCCGCACGAACGTGCAGCCAGCATCCGATAGCATCTTCACTAGCTCTTTATAAAACCCTCTAGGCACTCACCTGTTCCCTTTTTAAGGGAACATACAGATTCTTATGCTGAATCGCAATGTGGGTTGCTGCGGAGTCTATGTGGTTTAGATCAAGCAATTCCGGTGCAATTGCTTCAACACGCTCGATCAAACGCTCCCATGTGGCAGCTTCTGTAGCTAACCCTGGAATATCATCACTATAGGCAAAAAACGTTTTGCTCTCGTCATCCCATTCTGCAATGACAGACAGAATTGGACTCTTGGCTATGGTGCGTTCTTTGACGTCCATCTCCTGATCCTCCTGGCGCATAGCTTTCATTTTGCCCCTCTTACAGTTAACAACTGCTTAAGAATTATTTGCATAACAAAATACCCCTGGCTTTCTAGGGTGTATTACAGACGCACGTATATCGCTGATGGCGAATTTATAACACACGATAATGAAGATTTACAAGGACATTGATGATGCAGACGAAGCACTTATCAACATTGGATCATGCAAGATATGTAGCGTCAACTTTTTGTTATTTGTCTGTGTTCCGAGATTTCGTAACAAAAAACCCGCCTTACGGCGGGCTTTTTTGGTGTTGATGTCGGAACAGGTTTTGAAAATTTATATCTGGTCGGTGTTGCTTACCAACACCTCCCGTTTTTACTTCCAGCTGAACTTGGATGATCTGGCAGCGACCTACTCTCCCGGACCTTGAGGCACAGTACCATTGGCGCAGTGACGTTTCACCATCGAGTTCGAAATGGGATCGTGTGTAGCATTCACGCAAAAACCACCAGATCGTCCAAATTCAACTGAAAGAAGCGAAGACCGAATACAGTCATTTTTTTATGCATATTTATTCAAGAGTATTAAGCACGTTTATCTATTCAAAGTCTGCTTTGTTTCCTAGTGCTGAGTTATTGAGTTGGTCGATGTTGCTTACCAACATCTTCCGTTCAATACTTTTCAAACACGGTTTAGCCGTGCAGGGCTTGACCCTGTACGCCATTCCTATTGGAAATTTAAGCCTATCGAGCAATTAGTACCAGTTAGCTTCAAGTGTTACCACTCTTCCACACCTGGCCTATCAACGTAGTAGTCTTCTACGGCTCTAATGGGGATACCTTGTTTTGAGGGAAGCTTCACGCTTAGATGCTTTCAGCGTTTATCTCGTCCGTACATAGCTACCCGGCGCTGCTCCTGGCGGAACAACCGGTACACCAGAGGTACGTTCACCCCGGTCCTCTCGTACTAAGGGCAACTCCTCTCAAGTATCCTACACCCATGGCAGATAGGGACCAAACTGTCTCACGACGTTCTGAACCCAACTCACGTACCGCTTTAAATGGCGAACAGCCATACCCTTGGGACCTGCTCCAGCCCCAGGATGCGATGAGTCGACATCGAGGTGCCAAACAGCGCCGTCGCTGTGGACGCTTGGGCGCTATCAGCCTGTTATCCCCAGAGTACCTTTTATCCGTTGAGCGATGGCCCTTCCATACAGAACCACCGGATCACTATGACCGACTTTCGTCTCTGCTCGACTTGTCAGTCTCGCAGTCAGGCAAGCTTATGCCATTGCACTCGCTGGACGATTTCCGACCGTCCTGAGCTTACCATCGCGCGCCTCCGTTACACTTTGGGAGGCGACCGCCCCAGTCAAACTACCCACCACACAATGTCCCTGACCAGGATGACTGGTCGAGGTTAGACATCAGGAAACGCAAGGGTGGTATTTCACCTGTTGGCTCCACACCAGCTAGCGCTGGGCTTCAAAGCCTTCCACCTAGGCTACACATGTATTTCCTAATGCCATTGTGAAGGTATAGTAAAGGTTCATGGGGTCTTTCCGTCTAACCACGGGAACTCCGCATCTTCACGGAGAATTCAATTTCGCTGAGTGAATGTTGGAGACACGTTACGCCATTCGTGCAGGTCGGAACTTACCCGACAAGGAATTTCGCTACCTTAGGACCGTTATAGTTACGGCCGCCGTTTACTGGGGCTTCAATTCAGAGCTTTCACTCCTCCTTTTAACCTTCCAGCACCGGGCAGGCGTCAGACCCTATACTTCGTCTTACTCGACTTAGCAGAGCCCTGTGTTTTTGAGAAACAGTCGCCACCCCCTGGCTTGTGCCCCCGATGCAAGGTTGCCCTCACATCGGGCTTGCTTATCCCGAAGTTACGCAAGCAATTTGCCTAGTTCCTTCAACATCCTTCTCTCAAGCGCCTTGGTATACTCTACCAGACCACCTGTGTCGGTTTGGGGTACGGACTATACGGTGGAGCTATTTCCTGGAAGTGCATTGCTAGCCCGGTCAATCCAATAAGACCGAACCCACTTTGCCCTTCGTCACTACCACCAGGTGCAGGAATATTAACCTGCTTGCCATCGACTACGCCATTCGGCCTCGTCTTAGGATCCGACTCACCCTGCGCGGATTAGCCTTGCGCAGGAACCCTTGGTCTTTCGGCGACAGAGTTTCTCACTCTGTTTTTCGCTACTCATGTCAGAATTCTCGCTTCTCATATCTCCAGGCCACGTCACCGTGACCCTTCACAGACTTAGAGAATGCTCCGCTACCACTTACACTTACGTGTAAATCCTAAGCTTCGGTATGTGACTTTAGCCCCGTTACATCTTCGGCGCAAAAACTCTTAATTAGACCAGTGAGCTATTACGCTTTCTTTAAATGATGGCTGCTTCTAAGCCAACATCCTGGTTGTTTTGGAGTTTTCACTTCCTTTAACACTTAGTCACAATTTGGGGACCTTAGCTGTAGGTCTGGGCTTTTTCCCTCTCGGCGACGGACCTTATCACCCGCCGCCTGCCTGCCGTGGTCGCACTTTTGGGTATTCGGAGTTTGGTTAGATTTGGTAGGGCTTGCGCCCCCCTAGTCGATCCAGTGCTCTACCCCCCAAAGTGAATTACACGACGCTCTACCTAAATAGATTTCGCGGAGAACCAGCTATTACCCGGTTTGATTGGCCTTTCACCCCTAGCCACAACTCATCCCACACTTTTTCAACAGTGATGAGTTCGGCCCTCCAGTGAGTGTTACCTCACCTTCAGCCTGGTCATGGCTAGATCACCGGGTTTCGGGTCTAATTCGTGCAACTAAGTCGCCCTATTCGGACTCGCTTTCGCTGCGCCTCCACCTTACGGCTTAAGCTTGCTGCACAAACTAACTCTCTGACCCATTATACAAGAGGTACGCCGTCACCTTGCGGCTCCGACTGCTTGTATGCATTCAGTTTCAGGTCTGTTTCACTCCCCTCATAGGGGTTCTTTTCACCTTTCCCTCACGGTACTAGTTCGCTATCGGTCGATAAGGAGTACTTAGGCTTGGAGGATGGTCCCCCCATGTTCAGACAGGATTGCACGTGTCCCGCCTTACTCGAAGATTGATTTGTTTTTTACCTGTACGGGGCTATCACCGTCTTTGGCATGTCTTTCCAGACATTTCCAGTTGTTACAAATCAATCATTGGCCTAGTCCGCGTTCGCTCGCCACTACTAACGGAGTCTCGGTTGATGTCCTTTCCTACGGGTACTGAGATGTTTCAGTTCCCCGCGTTCGCTTAATACCCCTATGTATTCAGGGTATTATACCTTGTATATGATATGTTACCGGAAACCGGTGCCGAAACGGCGCCCATGTGCGGGCCCGGTATCGGACAACATATCAAAAGGTGGGTTGCCCCATTCGGAGATCGTCGGATCAAAGCCTATTCGCAGCTCCCCGACGCTTATCGCAGCGTATCACGTCCTTCATAGCCTCTTATCGCCAAGGCATCCACTAAATGCACTTGTCATACTTAATTAATCCGGAATGACGCACAGAGCCAAGCCCTCTTGTAAAGCCTTGGATGATTTGCGCCAAACCATGTTTGTTTGTTGAATTCACTAGAAAATTTCAGCAGAAATTGAATAAATGAGATGCAAAATACCACGTTTATTACTGTTTCATGTTTGTGAACATGAAACCGGAACTACCATGAATGTATTCTTAATCTTCACTTACTTTCAAAACCTATTCACGATGTATCAAGAACCACTGACTTCAAGAAGTCAGGATAAAGTCGTCATGTAACGACTTGATTCTGATTTCTTTTTGTTAGCATTTCGGCTTAGCAAATGGTGGAGACGAAGAGGATCGAACTCTCGACCTCCTGAATGCAAATCAGGCGCTCTCCCAGCTGAGCTACGTCCCCATTCTTAGTCAAGTAATGGTGGGCCAGGCAAGATTTGAACTTGCGACCCCACCGTTATCAACGGTGTGCTCTAACCAGCTGAGCTACTAGCCCGCACTAAACCGAATATCAAAGAGATACGAAGACAGCAGCCCGATTTACCCGAAGGTAAACGCTCCCCGACTTCCTTAGAAAGGAGGTGATCCAGCCGCTCCTTCCGAAACGGCTACCTTGTTACGACTTAGCACCAGTCATTGACCCTGCCGTGGTCAGCTGCCCCCTTACGGTCAGCGCACTGTCTTCAGGCAGAACCAACTCCCATTGCTTGACGGGCGGTGTGTACAAGACCCGGGAACGTATTCACCGTGGCATGCTGATCCACGATTACTAGCGATTCCGGCTTCATGCTCTCGAGTTGCAGAGAACAATCCGAATTGAGACGATCTTTGGAGATTTGCATACCCTCGCGGGTTAGCTGCCCATTGTGATCGCCATTGTAGCACGTGTGTAGCCCAGGCCGTAAGGGCCATGATGACTTGACGTCGTCCCCACCTTCCTCCGGCTTATCACCGGCAGTTTCGTCTGAGTGCCCAACTAAATGCTGGCAACAGAAGATAAGGGTTGCGCTCGTTGCGGGACTTAACCCAACATCTCACGACACGAGCTGACGACAGCCATGCAGCACCTGTCACCGATCCAACTAAATGACGGAAAGCATCTCTGCTCTCCTCAATCGGGATGTCAAGGCCTGGTAAGGTTCTTCGCGTTGCGTCGAATTAAACCACATGCTCCACCGCTTGTGCGGGTCCCCGTCAATTCCTTTGAGTTTTAATCTTGCGACCGTACTCCCCAGGCGGTGTGCTTAGTGCGTTAGCTGCGCCACTGAACAGCAAGCTGTCCAGCAGCTAGCACACATCGTTTACGGTGTGGACTACCAGGGTATCTAATCCTGTTTGATCCCCACACTTTCGTGCATGAGCGTCAGTTATCGTCTAGTTGGCCGCTTACGCCACTGGTGTTCCTCCCAATATCTACGAATTTCACCTCTACACTGGGAATTCCGCCAACCTCTCCGATACTCAAGCCAAGCAGTTTCAAAAGCAATTCCTGGGTTAAGCCCAGGGCTTTCACTTCTGACTTACAAAGCCGCCTGCGCACGCTTTACGCCCAGTAATTCCGAACAACGCTCGCTCCCTCCGTATTACCGCGGCTGCTGGCACGGAGTTAGCCGGAGCTTTTTCTGATGCTACCGTCATTATCTTCACATCTAAAAGAACTTTACAACCCTAAGGCCTTCTTCATTCACGCGGCATGGCTGGATCAGGGTTTCCCCCATTGTCCAATATTCCTTACTGCTGCCTCCCGTAGGAGTCTGGACCGTGTCTCAGTTCCAGTGTGGCTGATCATCCTCTAAGACCAGCTATGGATCGTCGCCTTGGTAGGCCATTACCCCACCAACTAGCTAATCCAACGCGGGCTGATCCTTCAGCGATAAATCTTTGGTCCGAAGACATTATACGGTATTAGCACCAGTTTCCCGGTGTTGTTCCGTACTGAAGGGTACATTCCCACGCGTTACTCACCCGTGCGCCACTCCCCTTGCGGGGCGTTCGACTTGCATGTATTAGGCCTGCCGCCAGCGTTCGTTCTGAGCCAGGATCAAACTCTCAAGTTGAGAATATGACCTGACCATATCACTGGCATCTTGTTCCGAAGAACAAGTGCAATTGATGGTCGTCAATATATAAAATTGATGAGACCTGCATGTATTTGCGTACTTATAAAAGATACTCAAAACAGCAAGTCCATCGTTAAGTGCCGTGAAGACAACCCTATCATGCGAACATGACAAAGTACGGACCGCTGCCTGCGTATCTCTTTGATATCTAAACCACGATGTTCAAAAACCGCGCCCGACGCGGCACCTTTGCTTTCGCTAGATGCCTTCGGGCAAACCAAAAAACCTAATGGAGTAACCGCACCATAGTTAAAAACTACTTAACGGTCAAGTTCCGATTGGTGTCTCTTTCGAGACCGGCGCTGGACACTCCCTGTAACGGGCACGCAATCGCCTTCGGTGTCGCGCTTTATACATAGAGTGATTCCGGGTGTCAAATATCTTTTTAAACATTTTTTTACTTTTTTGAGCGGTTAGCGCGAAACATCGTTTCGCGCGCTTACAAAAGCCCCAAGTTACGTAGCTCGACTGCCATGTCTTCTGGCGGCTCCGAGTCGTTTGAAACCCTCAGGATGCCTATATCTTTCGGCGATTTTTGTTTTTCAAGATAACGCCAGCCCTGCACAGCACGCTGCGCGGTTGGCAAGACGCGAATAATTTTTGGGTCCAGCAAAATCTGGCAACATCTTTGCCCGTCCTGATCCTTGATTGTTTCGACGTCGAGAATCGGCTGGCGCGCCTGAATGATATTCTTGACGATCCAGTATACCGAACCGCCATCCAGCAATTCACCCGCACGTTTCGGGGTGTTGCGGGTTGTCAGGACCATCACCTCACCCCATGACTTATGGCGGCGCAGGCGGAAGTGGGTCTGCACGGCCTGAAGCTCCGTTAAATCTTTGATTCCTGCGGCTGTGCGCAAAAGGTGGACCATCCCAATCTCTCTCTTTATCCGTGTATGCATTTGCCCATATACTTGTACCTCAATCTGGGGGTACCGAGCCATTTTCAGGCGTTTTTTATTTAATCTCCTTTGTTATGTGGCGGCCATTTTACTGGCCGTCAACCCTGCTGACGTCCGGGCGCAAAACTTGGACGATAGCCCGGATGCCGCTGTCTCGGATGACCTTAGCCTTGAAGCCCTTGAAGCCACGCTGCCGCAGCATCTGCGAACACCGTTGCCTATCAAGCCCCAGAAAACGGCTAATAGCGATGCCTTGGACGTTGCCGCCGGCAGCATGGACGAGGCGCGTGATGAAGCCTCGACCATCGAGGCATTTTACCGCAAAGCCACGGATAACGAGGCGCTTTCACAGTTCGGTTACGGTTTTTTTGGATCGCTGGATAACATGAACGCCCCTGCGGCAGGCACTGTGCAGGATGATTACATACTTGGTGCAGGCGACCGCATTACCCTTTCGTTTCTTGGGGAGCGCAAGGATAAAAACACCTACACGATCGATCAAAGCGGCAGTCTTTCCGCAGAATTGCTACCGCCGTTTGCGGCATCAGGAAAAACTTTGGGTGACTTGCGGCGCGACATCCGTTCCATGCTGGATTTGCAGGCATACCATGGTGATGTGTTTGTATCGCTTGAAAGCGTGCGGCAGCTTGGCGTGCTTGTTGCCGGACATGTTGAAAAACCGGGCAGGCAGTCCGTTACGCCTTTGCAGACCGTGCTTGAAGCGATTGAAAACGCCGGTGGTGTTTTAAAAACGGGCAGCCTAAGACAAATCAAACTGGTGAGGGCCGGCAAGACCATCCCTGTTGATCTTTACGAAGTCATCGGCAGCAAGGAGATGAGCATTGCCCTACCCACATTGCGCGACGGCGACAGGATTATCGTGCCGCCGCTCGGGCCCACCATTGCCGTTACGGGCGATGTGCGCCAGCCCGCCATTTATGAGCTGGGTGCTGACGGTATGATGCCCGTACATGCCGCAATTACACTTGCCGGCGGATTTTTATCGGACGGGCAAAACCGCGTTGCCATCATGACACCGCAAAGTGATGGGCGCCGGACAACACAGATGATCAGCGCGACATCATCGGCCACTATTGGCGACGGCGCCATACTAGCCATCGGTCGGACGGATGACCGTATGGCAGGGTCATTTATTCTGCAGGGTGAAACGCGCAGTGCGGGTACTTATCCTCTTTCACAGTACCCCAAGCTTTCAAAACTTTTGCGCCGTGCCGAAACTTTTGGCGACGATGTCTATCCTTTGATGGCGGTTATCAGCCGCCGTGGTGCCGGTACGCTTGCGCGTGAGCTCGTCGCTTTCTCGCCACAAGATATTTACACAGGTGTTGGAGATATGACGATTGCCGATGGCGATGTCGTCCATCTTTTCTCGCGCGCCGATATTCATGAGGTCTTACAAAAAAAATCAGATGGCGAGATCGATCCGCTGATAGCTACCTTTATCCGTGAACATGCCGTCAGCATACAGGGTGCTGTAAGACTTCCGGGACTTTGGCCTGTTGCAGGCACGGTTGCCGCCGCCAAGCTACTGGATGTTGCTGGCGGGCCTTTGCGCGACGCCGATCTCACCCGCGCTGAAATCAGCCGCAATGATGTGGGGCTGATTGAGGCATCGCTCTCATCCGTATCGCGGCGGGATGTTGTCAATTTATCGGAAGCCGGTGCTGAGGGTGTAACGGTGGGTGCGGGTGATGCCGTGCGCATACCGGACCGGTTTGAAGCCGTAACGCGCCAGACAGTGACCCTGTTCGGCGAAGTGCGTACACCCGGCACTTATGACCTGATGCGCGGAGATACGCTACTGAGCCTGATTGACCGCGCAGGCGGCCTTACGGATGAAGCCTACCCGCTTGGAACCGTTTTCTCACGCGCGGCCGAACGCCGCCGCGAGAAGGAAAAATTTGCGAGCGCCGCCCGTGACCTTGAGCGCGCAATTGCACTTGCGGCGCAGGGCGAGGACGGCAAGGTTGATATGGCGCAAATCTCGCTTGCCAAGGAACTTGCGGACGAGCTGAAAACCATTGAACCCGTGGGCCGGATTACGGTTGAGGGCGACCCTGCCGTTTTGCGGCGCGATCCTGCGCAGGATATTCTACTTGAGGCAGGTGATAAGATTTATGTACCGAAGCGCCCCTTGAACGTGCGCGTGACGGGCGAGGTGCTTTCACCCGCCGCGCTGCAATTCAAGGCCGATAAAAAAACTGATGATTACATTGCCGAAGCCGGCGGCATGACCCTGCACGCCGATACGGGCCGTATGTTTGTGCTTTACCCGAATGGCGCGGCGCAGCCTTTGTCCGCCAGCCAGTGGACACGGATCAAACCTGTCATGATTACGCCAGGCTCCACCATTGTTGTACCGCGCGATCCGAAGCCGTTTGATTTTATCGAGAGCGCAAAAGACATTACACAAATTCTATCCAACCTTGCGATTACCGGCATTTATGCCGAGGACCTTGTGGACCGCAATTAATGCCGCTTTTTTCAGTCATTACCATTACCAAGGGTGATCCTGCCGGTTTTATGCGCACCAAGGCAAGTGTGGATGCCCAGACTTTCCGTGATTTTGAATTGGTTGTCATTGACGGCGACCGCGAGCCGGACCAAGGCATTTACGACGCCATGAACAAGGGCTGTGACCGCGCGCAAGGTCAGTATTTGATTTTCATGAATGGCGGAGATGCATTTGCCGCGCCGGATGTGCTTGAGCGTGTTGCGCCTTATCTTGGTGACGGCCCTGATTTTGTATACGGCGATGCTTATGAAATGTCATCGCCTTGCGGCAATGACATGCGTTCAGCCGCCACGCAGGCTTCGTGCTTGCGCACGGGGCCGCAGTCGCGCCCCTGTTACTACAAGCCCGCGCGGCATAACATTGCACACGGGATGTTGACGCATCATCAAGCCATGTTTTACAAGGCCGGGCCTCGGCGATACGACCTGAAATATAAAATAGCCGCCGATTATAAGTTTACGGCACATGCCGTGCAGGAGGCTAAGACCGTACAGTATGTGCCAGTGGCCGTGTGCATATTTGAAGAAGGCGGTATCTCGCAGCGGCGCGTGAAGCAAGGGCGCGACGAGCAAACCGCCATCCGCCGAGAACTTGGAATAAACGCGCCTTTTATCGATATAGTTCAGTTTGCGGCATCTGCTTTAAAAAAACTATTTCCGGTACTTTATTGGGCGTTGCGCAGCCGTTTTAGTACATCCCTTACGTAGCCCGCGCGGTGGAGTGCGAAATCGAGGCCTGCCACGCCATCAAGGATGCCGCCCTTTACTATGTAGCTATAGAAAAACACGAGATAGGGGCGCAGCCATATATCCCGTGTCATCTGCTTTAAAGTTTCGCGCCATGGGATTGGGTCCGGCGGGAAGGCCGCGCGACTTATCATACCAGCTTCCCATGCGGCATAACGCTCGTGACGGCGGAGCCAGTCGCCCCTGCCCTTGAGGTTGTGGTGGATGACCGGATGATCGAGCTGCCCCACGCGCATACCAACCTTGACCGGTACGGGCTGATAATGCCCCTCGATCTCCCCCATGCCGGGGATATCCAGATCGCTTATGGGCGGGTAGACAAATGCCCCTTTGCGAAAAAGACAGAGCTTGTTGTTGGTCATGCCGAATTTTAGTTTTTTGCCCATCCAGACATAACGCCCACGGATAAAATAGCCGTCGGCCCCGGGCCCCCGTGCAAACAGAATACGCAGCTCGCGCAAGAGCTGGGGCGAGGCCGTTTCATCGGCATCGATAAAAAACACCCAATCGCCTAGGCCGTAAATATTTTCGAGGCACCACTGGCGCTTTTTTGGATATTCGCCGTTCCATTGAAAACGGATGACATCAGCGCCAAGATTTTTGGCGATTTCAGCCGTTTCATCGGTGCTGGCGGAATCAACCACGATCACGCGCGCAAACAGACCAACCAGAGGCAAAAGGCAGTGCGAAAGATTTTCCGCCTCGTTTTTTGTTACAACGATGGCGGTTACGGGGATCATTTGCGCCACGACCACAAAAAGCCAGCAACCGCACCAAGGAGCGCGAAGACAGGAAACAGAAGATAAGGGTTAGGAGACACAGGGCGGGCCGGTATGCTTGGCGGGTCGATCATCTCGGATGCGAAATCGTTATCGATGCCTACCATCATGCGCAGGCGTTCCTGCTCTTTTAACAACCCTACCAGTGCATCACGCTGATCAAGATTTACGACCTCGCCCAGTTTTTCACGAAGATAGGTTATGCGCTGATCCGTACGGATGCGGGCATCGGCCCTGATCGTCTCGTCGGAGAGTTTGTGGAGCGCGCGCAACAGATCCGCCGCAAGGGTTTTATCCTTCATTTGTACGCTTATACGGCGCATCTGGGTTGCGCCAACTGGTTTTACACGCACGCTGCACTCAAGCCAGTTCACTAGTTTTGCGGCATCCCGCCCGCAGTTTTTGCAGAGACTTTCGAGCCGGATCTTGAGCGTATCGTCTTTCAGGAGAGCGCCTGCTATGCGCGGGCTTGTCATCAGCATTTCATATACAGAGAAATCGGCGGCGGTCATAGACCCCACACGCTGCAAGAGATACTGCACGGTCGGAGATTCGGAGGCCGGCAAAAAAGCAGATAAATCAGGCCCAGCACCGCGGCCTGCCGGGCCTACGGTCATCCGCGCTTCCCATTTAGTGGGCAGTATCACGCATGATAGAAATGCGCAGAGGATGCCTGCGCAAAGCCCCAGCGCAACACTGCGACGCGAGGCCCATAAGGCACCCACGGGATCAGAGAGCAGACGTTCAAGATGAGCGTTCATTCAGTACTTTACGTACCACATCGGACCAAGAGGCAAAAGCGTCTTCAGGCAGGCGGCCTTTAAGGACCTCTATCGTGCCGTCATGCGCAGCAAACCAGGCATCGGACTCTGTCCGGTAAAGGGCGATTGCGGTGGCCATGGATTTTCCGTCATCCGGCCTTACCACACGGCCACATCCGTATTTGGCTACGAGATGGGCAATATCGCTCTCGGCAGGGCCCGCAAAGACAACGGGCCGCCTTGCCGCAAGCGCCGCATAAAACTTGGATGGCAGTAATAGACCCAGCGATTCATCCCGCATGGTGACGAGATGAATATCGCCGCTCTCCATAAGCCCTTTCAGGGCTGCTCTTGGCTGAGGGGGCATCAGGCGAATATTATCGAGGGCGAGCGTCGCTCTTGCCTGCGCCAGTTTTTCAAAGCCCTCTCCTTTGCCGACAAAAACGAGTTCGATATCGGGCTGCGTTTTCTGGAGTATTTTTGCGGCCTCGACGAGTGCCTCGACCGGATGGGCGCGCCCTATAGACCCTGCATACAGAACCCTGAATTTCTGACCCGCGGGATCGCTGTAGAGGCGGCGCTCACGCAAGGATTTTTTATGCGGGAGATCAAGTTTTGCCGTGATCTTTGGTGTTTCGGATACGGATACCAGAAGTTCCTGATCCGGCCAGTTTTCGATGATGGAGGTGCGTCTGATTTCAACACCCGTGCGCACCAGATGCCGCTGCATGCACCGGCTTATACATACGACACGGTCCGCTGCCTGCAATGCCGCGCGGCCAAGGGCCATCGCGAGCTTATAAAGCAACGCCGGAGGATTGAAGCCCAATGCCGGCGCGAGATCGGGATACAGGTCTTGACACCAATGGATATGCGCGCAGTTTTTCTTTTTAGCGGCGCGCTGGCCCATGACATAGAGCATAGGCGGATCGGAGAGCGTGACAATCACATCGTGCCTTGCGCTTGCCAGCATCGCCTTATAAAGCCGCCACAGGCCGGATATCCAATCCCGCTTGTTTGGAGTACTGACCCCTTTGATGCGTACAATGCTGATGGGGCCACGAGCGCTTATGCCCTCACGCCCCGTGGTCGTTGTCAGAATGGTGACGCGGTGCCCCTGCTTTACGAAATGCCGCGCGAGATCATGCAGGAGACGGCCCGTGGCACCGCGCATCGGGGGATAGACGCGGTTCACAAGTAGGATCGACGGACGGGCTGCCTGCGTGGTCATGGCTGGGCGCTTGGTTAACATTCCCTGTCCCTAAAGTCCAATCGAAGCGGGCAAGCCCCAGAAGCAGCAAGCCAAAACAGAATGATTTGTATGAGCCATAAAGGAATACTGCGGGAACAAGTGGTAAAACAAGTGACCAGAAGAGGACAAGATTATGACGCAGGCGCCGATAGGCGTTGCACAGCAAAGACGCCAAGGCCACCAAAGCCAGCGTAAGCCCCAGCCACCCCGCTTTCCACCAAAGCGATGTCAGGAGACTGTGCGAAAAGCGTACCCACTGATCGCCGACGGCGGGTGATTTAAAGATACTGCCCCATCCGGCCCCGAAGATTGCTGTCAGCGGGCTTTGAGACTGGGCTTGCAGAAGTGCGGCAATTTCGGCACCGCGCGCGTTCCAGCCGATCGCGCGTGTTTTATCGAGCAGCGAGAGTGCGATGCCTGAAACATCCGGCCAGTACATCCAGAAGACTGCCGCAATCCCCAGCGCTACCACAAGGGCGCGACGCGGTTTTTTTAAAAGAGTGGAAATCCAAAAGACAGTGAACCCCATGACCAGCAGTATCAATGTGGCCCGCTGCATCATCCCTGCCATTGCAAGGATAGGCAGGAGTGATGCCATGACGCAGCCGATGGCAAGCCAAAGCCTGCGCTCAACAAAACAGCCGTATAACAACAGCCAGGACGCGGCAAAAGCCACAAGCGGTGAGTTTGCCAAGTACAACAGGTTTTCAGCCAGTAGTGAGGTTAGGAGATCGGGCGAAATGACATAGCGGGCCGCAAAAGAAAGGCCGATACCCAGCATGGCCGCCATCAATACCCGCTGGTCCGGCATGCCATAGAGTGCCAACGGTACGCCCAGAGCTGCAAACCCGACGAGATCACGCAGGATGTCGCCGCCTGCATACCCGCCCGCGACGCCCATCAGGAGCACGATACTGAAACCGTACCCCAATAAGAGGACCAGCGATTTTGACCATGGTTGTACAAAGCTCTCGCGCCTTAAGCCACCTGCGACCATGCACACGGCCAATAGGGCCAGAATGACGATTTCTCTGATGCCCGGGTTGTCAGGCGTAGGGCTGCCGAATAACGCATAGCCAAGACTAGCGAAGGCAAGAGCGGTGATCGCCAGTCGTTCCACAGCTAGGGGCTTTCATAGAAAGGAGATTACTGGAATGGGTTGCTATCCCAGCCCGAGTTGAGGGTATCCGCCTCTTTTTTCTGCTGGAGAGTCTCGTTGTAAATAATCGCCGAATTGGGTTTTGGCTGGGCCGGTTGCTGGAGCGCGGGGTCCTGCTGCGGGACCGGCTCATGGCTTACATAGGCCCCTGCCCTCAAGTTGATTGGCCCGGTGCCGCTTAAAAAGACAGGGCCGGAAGATGGGCGCTTCGGTTTGGCGAGTGCCGGATCAACCCCGATCAGGTCGTTGCCGGTGCCGAGAGGGTCTGTCGAGCCGCCATATTGATAGTTGCCGCTCTGCTGCGCCTGCACAGGAAATGCCCCCAGAATTAAAATCGCCAGAAACACCGAAAAGGTAAGGTTTTTTGCCATGTAACCAGTGTAGCAAATTCCTTTTTTTCATTCTCTATTTTTTTAACCCTGTTTTTTAACCTTGTGTTTACATATTTTGCATAATGTATACACAGTAGAGTTCGAAAAAGGCCCGCAAACGGGCGGAAAAAACGGGTGTGTCATGATGATCAGTGCAGAAGATTTCCTTAAGAAGGCTGGCCTCGATGAGCCGCTTTCGCCAGGGCAAATCAAATACCGCCAGCATATCGGTGAAAAACCGGGAACAAGCTACACGCTTGTCTTTGACTGGAAGACGGACCTCAACAAAATCCGTGTTGAAGTGCGCCCAGGTCTTTCCGGTGCCATGCCCGAGAAGAAAGAGCTTTCAAAATACGCCATCTGGTTACAGGCGGAAAATTTCCTTGAACTCGATATGACGAAACACTGAGGGCATCATCATGAGTACAGTCATCACCACCGCTTTTACATCTGGAGCCTCAGGGTCTGGCCGTAAGGGCGAAGCCCGCGGTAAGATTGCGGGCAACATTGTCAAAAACATCGAAGCCGCGTTTCAGGTCATTAAAAACCTTGTTGCCGGCCTTCCCGCGAAAGCTCTTGGCCTTATCGCCTCGGCCTGCAAGCAGGACGTACAGGTTGGGCCCAAACTTCAGAGCGCGCCATTTGCCGTGCCTCTCCATATGATGGGGCCAAGCGGCACGGGTGGCGGAGGCCCGCCCCCAAGGCGGCGACAAAAATCTTCGGAAGAGGACGAATAGAAAAAAAGCAGGCTCGAGCGGCCTGCTTTTTTGTTCAGGTCATTTCGGAGAGGGCTTCAGAGACAGTCTGCACGGCCCAATCCAGATGCTCTTTTTCGATGATGAGGGGCGGTGCAAAACGGACTACGGTCCCGTGCGTATCTTTTGAAAGAAGTCCTTTTTCTAGAAGCTTGTCGCAGACAGCGCGTGCCGGCGCTTTATCGGGATAGATTTCCATGCCCACGAGAAGCCCGCGGCCACGCACTTCCTTGACCATGGGCGAGTTAATGCCCTTAAGCTTGCGCAAAAGATATGCGCCGTTTTCTTTTGCGCGGTCGGCCAGTTTTTCTTCCTGCAAAATCTTCATGGATTCGATGGCGACGGCAGCGGCTACAGGATTGCCGCCGAAGGTCGATCCGTGCGAGCCGGGGTCAAAAACCTCCATCACCTCTTTTGTTGCGACGAATGCGGACACCGGATAGATACCGCCGCCCAGTGCCTTACCAAGGCATAGACCATCCGGCTTATCGATTTCATGCTGGTAGTAAAAATTGGCGCCGGTGCGGCCCATGCCTGTTTGAACCTCATCAAGAATGAGAAGGATGTCGTGCTTCTTGCAGATTTCCTGCACCCGCTTGAGCCAACCGTCGGGCGCCACCAATATGCCGCCCTCGCCTTGCAGGGGCTCGGTTATAAAAGCACATGTTTCGGGTGTGATCGCGGCCTCAAGTGCCTCGGCATCGCCGAAGGGCACGAGGTCGAAACCGTTATCAAATGGCCCGAAACCGCGCCTGTAATCGGCATCCGATGAAAAGCCGATGATGGTCGTTGTGCGGCCATGAAAATTACCTTTGGAGGCGATGATGCGCTGTTTGCCGTCCGGTATTTTTTTGACATCGTGCCCCCAGCGGCGTGCCGCCTTGATAGCCGTTTCAACGGCCTCGGCGCCCGAGTTCATGGGTTGTACCATATCGAGGCCGGTGAGCTTTGCTATCATCTCGCCAAACTCGCCCAGTCTTTCGGTATGAAAAGCACGGGCGGGAACATCGAGAAGATCCAGCTGGTCGATCATTGCCTTTTTGATCCGCGCGTTGAGGTGACCGAAACTGACGGCGCTATAGGCCCCCAGAAAATCCATGTATTTTTTGCCGTCTGTATCCCAGAGCCATATCCCCTCCCCGCGATTGAGGACAATCGGGAGCGGCTTGTACATTTTGGCCAGATACTGGCGTTCACGGGCTATGAAATCTTTGGTTTCCATCAAGATACCTCCTAGCCTTATGCGGGTTTCCTATTCTGGTCGTGTACTCTATGATTATATCATAAATTTATACCCTTTTGGGGCGCAGCGCAGCATGAGCATCATCCATTTCCCGAAGCCCGCCAATGATGGGGGCAAGCCAGTACCACCCCTGTTAAATATACCGCCGCTTACGCTCGGCATCCTCACTGCTATTTTGGGCGTGCATGTTCTTTTTATGGTCCTGCCCCAAGACATCCAGCAGATATGGGGTTACCGTTTTGCCTTTGTGCCGGGGCGTTATGCCGCTCCGGAAACCCTTGATCTCTGGGCGGCCGTTTCACCTTTTACGCATGTGATGCTGCATGGGAGCTGGCTACATGTGGGGATGAACAGCCTCATGCTTCTGGCATTTGGCGCGGGGGCTGAACGGATGCTGGGGGCCTGGCGTGCGGCCCTGCTTTTTGTAGCCTCAGGTATTGCGGGTGCTTTTGCGCAGGTCATTTTCGGGTGGGGGTCACCTATACCGATGATCGGGGCTTCGGGCGCGCTTTCGGGCCTTTTTGCCGCGCTATGCCTCAAGCTGCAACAGACAGGTCGCATGCAAAACGGGCGCTACGGTATATGGGGCGTTGGTGCCATGTGGATAGGGCTGTCACTGTTTATGGCGTTTGTCGGCGGGTCTATCGGGATTGGCGATGTTGCTTGGGCCGCCCATGCCGGCGGGTTTATAGCGGGCGCGCTCCTCATGCGCCTGCGCTATTTTTCCTGAACGTCTTTTTGGTCGTACGCCAGTTTTTCTTTGATCGACAGAATGAGTTTTTCATCTTTTACGGCATCCGCGTAATCAAGAGCGCGGCGCCATTGGTAGCGTGCCTCCAGATGCCTGCCCGCCTTTTCGTAGGCATCGCCAAGATGGTCGTTGAGCGTCGGGTCATACGGTTTTAGCGACACGGCACGCTCAAGCAAGATCACGGCCTGGGTTGTATCGCCCTGACGGTAATAGACCCAGCCAAGGGAATCCGTGATGTAGGGATCGGCCGGTGCCAGCGAGAGCGCTTTTAAGAGCATGTCACGCGCCTGAATGAGGTTGATGTTGCGGTCAGCCCATGTGTAGGCAAGGTAATTGAGGACATGCGGATTATCGGGCCTGTACTGGAGGGCTTTTTTGAGATCGCTCTCGGCTTTATCCCACTCGCCCAGTTCATCAAGAGCCATGGCGCGGACAAAGTAGACAGACCACAGGCTGTCATCCGGCGTACCGCCTGCGGCATTGATGGCCTGATCGTAAGCACTGACCGCCTTTTTGTTATCTTGACCTGCGCGGTAAACCTCGCCCAGCGCATAAGCCACGCGCGGAGACGGGTTGCTTTTCATGAGGGATTCCAGAATTTCGATGG
The DNA here is from genome assembly GCA_009926935.1 of Pseudomonadota bacterium. GTDB lineage: Bacteria > Pseudomonadota > Alphaproteobacteria > Micavibrionales > UBA1664 > UBA6145. The sequence continues at coordinate 211,996 of RFNZ01000001.1, forward strand.
CGGCTTCGTTATTGCCGCGCTCGACCGCGATCTCGGAGAGCCTGATCTGTGCATCGACATAATCGATATCCGCCGTGGATACGGACTGGAATGCCAGCACGGCCTCGTCGTATCTTTTTTGTTCCATGAAAATGTTGCCGACGATGATGGCCAGTGCCGGTACATCGTTACGCACTGACCTGCCCATTTGGGCAAAGATGAGCGCGCTTTCACCGGCGCCATCCGTCATCATCATTTGCGCAAGATCACGGAAAGCCATCGCGATGCCCGCGGTCACGCCTTTTAAGTGATAGGAGAACTCGGGCGGCAAAGCAGGTGTTTGACCTTGCGAGAGCGCGTCCTGAATTTTTTTCGCCTCCTGATCCATCGGGTTCTGCCGCAGGGCTTCCGTTAAGGCTGCCCTTGCCTCATCCATACGACTGTTGCGGATATCGTAGGCGGCGACCATCATGGCACCTGTGGCCGTGAGAGGCGCACGGGCGAGCGAGTCAAAAACCTTGTTTGCCGTTTCTTTCTGGGTTGCCCATTCGGCCGCCAAACCACGGTGCAAAGCCTGCAGAAGGGAAAGACCTTCAACAGTACTGTCGACAGGCTTTTTCTGCCCCGCTTTGAGCCAGCCGTGGATGACAGGTTGCACGAAGGCCTTCAGGGCCATCGACTGTATGGATAAAAGTTTTTGTTCGGCTGCTTCCAGATTCCCCGCACGGACAGCCTGTGCCATGAGGACAAGTGCCGCGAGATCCCGCCCGTCGGCTGCTGCGTCCATCGTGCCTTCAGGCAGGGAGGCGTCCGTATCTTGTTTTGAAGAGGTGATGCGCTGCGCATACTCGGCCGCGCGGTCAAACTGCCCCGCGCTTAATGCCAGAAGCATCATGCGCAAGGTTGTCGAGGTATCGCTTGCCATCGTTGTTGAGAGCTTATCGAGATAGAGGTTGGCCTGCGCCCAGTCTCTCTGGCCCTGAGCGAAGTTGGCGGCAAGGATGTTGCCTGTCACGGTCTCGTTCGGGACCCACTGGCCCTTTGGCTTTTGCGGCTGAGTCACGTAGCTGACAATAGCGTTCGGCCTCTCCTGCCCTTCTTCAGTGCGGGTGCGGGTATCGTGCACGGCGTATCCAAGAAACGCTAGCGCCGCCAAAACAATCACATACGAAAATCTTTTGAAGTCCATGAAATCCTACATAGCACCATAGTTGGGGCCGCCGCCACCCTGCGGGGTCGTCCAGTCGATATTCTGCGATGGGTCTTTGATGTCGCAGGTTTTGCAATGTACGCAGTTTTGCGCGTTGATTTGGAATTTTTTATGGCCGTCTGCACCTTCCACAATTTCGTAGACGCCTGCGGGGCAGTAGCGCTGTGCGGGCTCGGCGAACTCGGGTAAATTTACGGATACGGGTATGGACGGATCGCGCAGCTTTAGATGCACTGGCTGGTCTTCCTCGTGGTTGGTGTTCGATAAAAAGACGGAAGACAGACGGTCAAAAGTAAGCACACCGTCAGGCTTTGGGTAGTTGATTGGCGTATAGTTTTTGGCTTTGCCTGTTTGCGCGTGGTCCGCCTTGTGCGCAAGCGTATAGGGCAGACGCCAACCGCCGATGGTCTGGAACCCTGCGTGCAACAGGCCAAACAGGAGGCCGTAATGGAAACCGGGCCGGATGTTGCGGACCTTATACAGTTCGTCATAGAGCCAGCTTTTGCGGAATAGTTCTTCGTAGTCCTGACCGTTTACGATGGATTCGGCCGCAAGCATGCCGGATTTCATGGCGGCATGGTTGCCCTTGATTTTAGGCACATTCAAAAACCCCGCGCTATCGCCCACCAGCATACCGCCCGGGAAAGTCAGCTTGGGCATGGATTGCAGCCCGCCTTCGACCAGCGCGCGGGCGCCGTAAGATATGCGCTTACCACCTTCCAAGAACGCTTTGATGGCGGGGTGGGTTTTAAACCTTTGCATTTCCTCGAACGGGGATAGATACGGGTTTTTGTAATCAAGCCCCGTCACGAAGCCGATGGAGACGAGATTATCGGCCATATGATACATCCATGACCCGCCGTAGGTTTGTGCATCCATGGGCCAGCCGATGGTGTGCATGCAATAACCCTGCTTGTGTTTTGCGGGGTCGATTTGCCAGACTTCCTTGACCCCGAGGCCATAGGTTTGCGGTGACTTGCCGCGACGCAAATCGAATTTGTTGATAACGGTTTTAGTAAGGGAGCCGTGGCAGCCTTCCCCCAGCACCAAGGTTTTTGCGTGGAGCTCCATGCCGGGTTGGTATTGCGCCGTTTGTTCACCATGTTTGCCGATACCCATATCGCCTGTGGCGACGCCCATAGCTTTACCTTCGCTGTCATACAGCACTTCGGATGCAGCGAAACCCGGGTAAATTTCTACGCCTAGTTCTTCGGCCTGTTTTGCGAGCCAGCGGCCCAGTTCGCCGAGCGAGATAATGTAATTGCCCGCATTGTGCATTTGCGGCGGGGTTGGCAGATGAATAGCGGCTTTTTCGGTTAAGAAAACAAAATGGTCTTCCGTCGGCTGGACCTTGAGCGGGGCGTCTTTTGATTGCCAGTCGGGTATAAGCTCATCCAAGGCACGGGGCTCGAACACGGCGCCTGAAAGCAAATGCGCGCCGACTTCCGACCCTTTTTCGAGGATGCAGACGGTTTTGGCAGCATCAAGCTGTTTGATGCGAATAGCACATGACAAACCCGCGGGCCCGGCGCCTACGATGACGACATCGTATTCCATGACAGATCTATCGGGGCGGATTGGCTCGGGCATATAGCGCTTCTTGATTTGGTCTGCTACGACTATGACATTCAAACAGGCTTGTGAAAAGACAATGGGACATCCTTTGGCCGAGGCACTGCAATGGCATATCGATAACGGCGTCGATGTGGCGGTTGGTGACGTGGCGGTAAACCGCACGGTTGCGCGCGCAGCAGAGCCGCCCAAAGCCTCCGAACTCAAGCCTGCCGAGCCGAAACATGCCGAGCCGGGCATCGCCATTACAGGCAGTTTTGCAGCCCTTCGTCAAAAAGCCGTTGATGCGGCCGCTGCGGCCAATACCCTTGAAGGGTTGCGGGAAGCGATTCGGGTCTATGACGGGCTTGAGGTCAAACGAACTGCCACGAATCTTGTTTTTGCCGACGGCAACCCCAAGGCCCGCGTGATGGTTATTGGCGAAGCACCGGGCGCTGACGAAGACCGTCAAGGCCTGCCTTTTGTAGGCGTGAGCGGGCAGTTATTGGACAAGATGTTTGAATGCATCGGCCTTTCGCGCCGTGAGGAAGACCCGGCAAAAGCCATTTATATATCCAACATCCTGAACTGGCGGCCACCAGGCAACCGCACGCCGACCGAGGCCGAAATTAGTTTGGCGATGCCTTTCATTGAACGGCATATTGCCCTTGTGGCCCCTAAGTATGTGGTGCTCATGGGGGCTGTTGCCGCCAAGGGTATCCTTGATATGGACCAAGCCATATCGCGTCTGCGTGGCAAGTTTTACGACCATCCGTCGGGCGCAAAACTGCTGCCGACGTATCACCCGTCCTTCCTGTTGCGGACGCCTTTACAAAAGAAGAAAGCATGGCAGGATCTCCTGCTCCTCTCCGATGCCCTGAAAGACAAGTAATTTTATTTCATTTATACGGTAAATTTTTACCTCAGCGACTCGACTCTGGCTGGTCGCGGGAGTAATTGGCAGGGTCATGGCCTGCCTTGCAACCCTGCTGCGCTCCATACCACGCCTTTTGGCTTTGGGTGTCTGCCTGCTTGCAGCCGTGCCCGCCTATGCCGATACGCCGCTGGCCACACCGCGTCAGCAACCCCTTTTTGTGACCGACACGCTTTTGCCCGAGCAGACGATCGATATTGATACGCTTTCAAAGCTACATCTCAGCGATAAAGACGCGGCACTTTATGCGCGCATTTTTTCAGCCCGCGCGCGCGGCAACAAAGCCGAGGCTCTATCGCTTACAAAAAAACTTGGCGACCGAAGCCTCGTTGACTGGGCGCAGGTACGCCAAGGTCGGGAGATTGCTTTATGGATGCCGCAAAAAACGGGCAGCGTGCAGCGTCTCTATAAAAGCCCGGTGCCCCGCGATAAGAAGGCTGCGGATACTGCTGCCGATATCATGCTGTCGGTATCCGTGCTGCTCAAGACAGATGATATAGAACGCGCACTTGAAGTCACCCGCCGCGCCGCAGGCATACACAGCATCGACCGTATTGAAATTGCACAGCTTTACGCGAAAATTGCAACGGCACGGCTGCATAATACCGCCTATGCCGAGGCTGCATCAATGGCACATCTAGCCTTGCAGATTGCCGGACCAGTCGTGCCCGAGGCCGCATGGGTTGCGGGGCTTGCCAACTGGACGCAAGGCCACACGGCGCGCGCCGCCCAATATTTTACTTGGATCCCCGCATCGCCTTATGCAGGGCCATGGATGCGGTCTGCCGCCGCCTACTGGACTGCCCGCGCCATGATGCGCGAAGGGCACTACAACCATGTGAGCGCATGGCTTCTTGAGGCCGCCAAAAACCCACGCAGTTTTTACGGCCTGATTGCCACCCGCGCGCTTGGCACGCGTTTTGATTTCAACTGGTCGGTGCCACGGCTGACAGACACCCATATTGATGTGCTTAAAAAGCATCGCGGCGCTGTGCGTGCCCTTAAGCTTGCTCAGGCCGGACAGTTTGATATGGCCCGTATTGAATTGGCACTGCTCGATGAAGCCGAAGCGCCTTTATGGCGGGAGGCACTGGCTGCCTTAACGGTTGCCACACTCAAGCCGGATGTCGTGATGAAAGTTGCGAGCATATTGGAAACGCCAGAAGGCAAGCCAATGGATATGGCGCTTTACCCCGTAGCCCCTTGGCAGCCGCGCGACGGCTACCGCCTTGACCCTGCGCTTATCCATGCCTTTGTGCGCCAGGAATCAGGCTTTCAGGCAGAGGCGACCAACAAAACAAGCGGGGCCACGGGGCTGCTACAATTACTGCCACGTACGGCCCGTACGCTTGATAAAACGATGCAGGGCGACACCCTGAAAAACCCACGCGTGAGCATGGCTTTAGGCCAGCAATATCTTGAAGATTTATTGGACATGACGGACGGCAACCTTTTTGAAGCCGCGATTGCCTATAACGCAGGCCCCGGCAATCTTGCCATCTGGAAAGACCGGTTTGCCAACCTCGATGACCCGCTTTTATTTATCGAGCTTGTGCCATACAGCGAAACCCGCGCCTATGTCGAACGCGTGATGGCGAATTACTGGATATACAGTTTGCGCATGGGGTACGGCGTGGCCTCCCTTGATGCGGTTGCTGCGGGCGCCCCCGCCGTGTACGCCACGTACGCACAGCCCCGCGACAGGGCTGTTTACGCCGCCATCAGTGCCAATAGCCGCTGATGGAGCTTGGCGTCGCCGCAAGCGAGCGTCTGGCCTGAACAGCGATCCAACGTAATTGCCTTCCCCCGCCAGTCCGTAATGATGCCGCCGGCCCCTTCAATAATCGGCACAAGGCCCATGATGTCGTGTGCTTTGAGCGATGCCTCGAACACCACATCGGCAAAGCCTGATGCCATGAGCCCGTAAGCGTAACAATCCCCACCGTAAATCTGAAAGCCTGTCGCGTCCTGGATTTTTTTATAGGCGGCTTTTTCATGTTCGGTCTTGAACTGGCCCGGAGATGTCAGGATAAGGCGTGAGTGTTCAAGGGCCGCGCAGTCGCGGGTTGAAACCGGCCTGCCGTTAAAAAAGGTCGGGTTGTTTTTGGCACCTATCCATCTATCCCCTACGATGGGCTGGTTAAGCAGACCTGCCACGGGTACGCCGTTTTCACAAAGGCCAATGACTGTTGTAAAAGTCGCGCGCCCGACCGTAAAGGCCCGCGTGCCGTCGATGGGGTCAATGACCCAGACGCGGCCCGAGGTGCCTTTTGTAACCCCGTATTCCTCGCCCTGAATGCCGTCATCGGGATATTTTTCGGTGATTCTTTTGCGCAAGGCTTCTTCGGTTTTTTTGTCGGCTTCCGTCACCGGATCGCCTTTGGACTTGGCTTCCATCACAAAGTTTTGGCGATAATAGTTGCGAATAACCGAAGCGCTTATGTCCGCGAGTTCATCCAAAAAGCCAATCGTCTCTTGCATTTTACAACCTATCCTGCAATCAATTTAACTATTAATTTAACCACAGCGAACACAGCGCGCACAGCGATTTTGTGCCCTTATGTCGCTGTGGTCGCTGTGCCCTCTGTGGTTAAAAAGGATTTTTGCTATGGTTTCCGTGAAAGATATTCGTTCTGAGTTTTTGAAGTTCTTCGTTGGCAAGGGCCATACCGAGGTGGCATCAAGCCCGCTTGTGCCACAAAACGACCCGACGCTGATGTTCGCGAACTCAGGCATGGTGCAATTCAAAAACGTATTCACGGGGCAGGAAACACGCCCCTACAAACGCGCGACCACGGCCCAAAAATCAGTGCGCGCCGGCGGCAAGCACAATGACCTTGATAACGTTGGTTACACGGCCCGCCACCACACGTTCTTTGAAATGCTCGGGAACTTTTCGTTTGGCGACTACTTCAAGGAAGACGCGATTGCGTTTGCATGGGAGCTTGTGACCAAAAACTACGGCATGAACAAGGACAAGCTGCTAGTGACCGTGCACTCATCCGATGAAGAGGCGGCTGCCATCTGGCGCAAGGTTGCGGGTTTTAACGACTCGAAAATCATCCGCATCCCCACCAACGACAATTTCTGGATGATGGGTGATTTCGGGCCCTGCGGCCCATGTTCCGAGATTTTTTACGACCAGGGCGACAAGCTGCAAGGTGGCCCCCCCGGTTCAGCAGACCAAGACGGCGACCGTTTCCTTGAATTCTGGAACCTCGTTTTCATGCAATACGAACAATCGCCGGACGGTAAAGGCGGGTATAACCGCGTGCCGCTGCCGAAGCCATCCATCGATACCGGCATGGGCCTTGAGCGTATGGCGGCGCTGATGCAGGGCAAGTACACGAACTACGATATTGATTTGCTGCGTACCATCATTGAACACGCCGCACAAATTACGGGCGTAAACCCTGACGGCCCGCAAGCGGCATCACACCGCGTGATTGCGGACCATTTGCGCTGCTCGTCGTTTTTGCTGGCGGATGGCGTTATGCCCTCCAACGAAGGGCGCGGCTATGTGCTGCGCCGTATCATGCGCCGCGGGATGCGCCACGCGCACATACTGGGCGCGGTTGAGCCCTTGATGTACAAGCTGGTACCGACGCTTATATCCATGATGGGTGAGGCGTACCCTGAACTGAAGCGCGCCGAGGCTTTGATAACCGAGACGCTGAAACAGGAAGAAACACGCTTTAAGCGCACGCTCGACCGCGGGCTTAAATTGCTGGACGACGAGACATCATCCCTTACCAAAGGCGGCACCTTTAGCGGCGAGACCGCCTTTAAACTTTACGATACCTACGGCTTCCCCATTGACCTGACCGCCGATGCGCTGCGCCCCAAAGGCATTGATGTGGATATGGACGGCTTTAACAAAGCGATGGAAGCGCAAAAAGCGGAAGCCCGCAAACACTGGGCGGGATCGGGCGAGGCTGCGGATGACAAAGTATGGTTTGAAATACTTGATACCTGCGGCGCTACCGAATTTTTGGGCTACGCCCAAGACCACGCTGAAGGCAAGGTGCTTGCGATTGTGAAAGACGGACGCCGCGTGAAATCCGCCAAGGCCGGTGAAAACGTACTGCTTGTTGTTAACCAGACACCTTTTTATGCGGAGTCGGGCGGACAGGTGGGCGATACAGGCAGCTTCAAGACCGACAAGATGTCGGGCGCGGTGACCGATACCAAAAAACACCTTGGTAAAATCTGGGCCCATAGTGTCACGATTGACAAGGGCACGCTTGCCGAGAGCGACGCGGTTGATTTGATGATTGATGTTGCCCGCCGCAATGCTATCCGTGGAAGCCATTCGGCCACGCACCTGCTGCACGAGGCCCTGCGCCGTCGTTTGGGTGACCATGTTGCGCAAAAAGGATCTTTACAGCAGGAAGGCCGCACACGCTTTGATATTTCACAACCCGTGCCGATGACGGCTGAGGATGTTGCTTTTGTTGAAGCGGAAGTGAATGCGCGCATACGTGCCAACAGCGATATTACAACACGCATCATGCCGCTTGATGAAGCCCGCGAAAGCGGTGCCCGCGCCCTCTTTGGCGAAAAATACGACAGCGAAGTGCGCGTGGTTGCCATGGGTGGTATTGATGCCGGTGCCGGGCATGAGTTTTCGGTCGAGCTTTGCGGCGGTACGCACGCAAAGCGCACGGGGGATATTGGCGCGTTTAAAATCATTGCGGAGTCGGCTGTATCGGCCGGCATTCGCCGCGTTGAGGCTTTAACGGGTGATGCCGCGATTGCCTATATGGCGGAGCGTGATGCCAAGCTGCAAAAAACAGCGGCCCTTTTGAAGGCCGCGCCCGAAGATGTGGATGCCCGTGTTGAAGCATTGCTCGATGAAAAGAAACGCCTTGAAAAAGAAGTATCGGAGCTACGGCGCAAGCTGGCTGCGGGTGGCGGCGGTAGCGCCGCCGCGTCTGATGTCAAAGATATTGGCGGGGTTAAATTTACATCCCGCGTCTTGCAGGATCTACCCGCAGGCGATTTGAAGCCACTGGCTGACGATATTAAAGCCAAGCTTGGCAGTGGTGTGATTGCGCTGATTGCCGTCAATGATGGCAAAGCCAGCCTTGTCGTGGCTGTGACCGATGATCTGACCAAACGCTTTAGCGCTGTTGACCTTGTAAAGGTTGGCGCCGAAGCTTTGGGCGGTAAAGGCGGTGGTGGCCGCGCTGATATGGCGCAGGCTGGCGGGCCTGATGGCAGCAAGGCTGATGCGGCCGTTAAAGCCATCGAAGGCAAACTGGCGGCTTAGATGAGTACTGACAAACAAGATCTTGGTGACATGGGTGAAAAACTTGTTGCCGAGCGCTGTGCCTGTCCTAAGTGCAAACGTACAAGAACATTGAAATGTCTGCCTAAGAACTTCAAATGCGCAGATGTAATCTGTGATTTTTGTGGTTATCTCGCGCAAGTGAAGACTGCCAGCTCTGATTGCTTGGATGTCATTCCTAATCGTGTACTTGGCGCAGCTTGGGGACCGCAGAAAGAACGCATGAATGCGAGCATCTTTTTTCCGCTCTTTCTTGTTCTTTCCACAAACCAGAAAAAATCTGGGTGTGCCATTTACTACTTGTCCGCTGATCTTCAGACAGCGGATATATATGTGCCAAGAAAGCCTCTCGGACCTCATGCAAAAAGATCTGGCTGGCAGGGTTTCATCTATGATGTATCAGAAATTAAGGATCGCTTTGTTCGGTTGATTTAGATATCAGCCTTGTTTTTATTGACATAACGTTGTTGCGCTGCGTAAAGTGTTGGCATGACAGATGCCGCTACACTTGCTGCGATTGAGGCGCGTTTTGCGACTTCGCTTGGTTTTTACGGGAGACTGGTTGCGTGTTTTAATGCGCTCGCCGAGCGCCGCTATGACGACCCGGCACTGCTCGCGCTTGTAAAGACATCGCTGCAATCAAACGGTCTGAGCGCCGCCATGCCGCTTGCCGATATTCTGAACGGGGCTGAGCCTGTACACACGACACTGGTAGTCCAAGAAGCCGCGCTTCTAACCCAATCCAGCGAGCAGGCACAGCGCCGGATGCGTATTTTGATGAAATCGCCGCGTGCGGCTCTTGGTTATTCGGAGCTTGGCGAAGATGATTTGTTTGCCCCCCACGCACAGGCTGTTGCCAATGAAATTACAAACCTGCATGTGGCTTATGTGCCTTACGCGCACCAGACGGCCGCCAACTTTTTGAGTGCTGCTCAAACATACCCGACCGGCCCATCCCTTAAACCTACCATCGACAGCCTTGAAGACCGCCGCGGGCGCGTAGCTCAGGAGTACGTGAAACTGCGTGATGGTATGACACGCGGTGAGATGTCCATTGGTGAGGTTCAAGCGTTTTATAGAGACTACCCTGATATGACGTATCTCCCTGACAGGGATTACGCCAAAAACACACTCGATCTTTGCGATACGCATGTTTCTATTGCGGAAACCAGCCTTGCCCGCCTTGGCCTGCGGATTGCGCAAGCCTATCTGGTAGCTACAAGCGGAGCCGGCCAGCATGCCCTTGCGACGGACCCTGCATTTAAACGCGATTACGATACAAAATTTCAGGAAACGGCAAACGCCTTCCAGCGCGTTGTGCTGCATCTTGAAGGCGGTACGGTAACGGACGGGCCAATTGTCAGCGCACGGCATTATCTTGGCGTTGCCCGAGGTCTTACCCCCGCGTAAAATTTTTATCTTTTAAGAAGATCGGGGCGATGTTTTGCGATGAATTCGCGATTGTCATCATCTGCATTTGCAAGTGCGATATCGAGCGTTATGCCCTTTAAGTGTCCTTGAATGCCGTTAGGCAAGGCTGAAAACAATACCGCAATCGTGGCTATATCAAATTTTTCATTCCCTCGCACCGCGCTTTCAGCCCAACGGCCAACGCGGCCTGTATACCAGGTATCATCGGCGTACAGCAGAAGATTGAAAGCACTTGCAAACACGGTGCCCATAAAAACGGCATCATCAGTTGATGGATTTTGTGCAGCCTCAAGCGCTTTGCGTACATGGGTTTGCGCCTGTAAGTCCATCTCCATTGGTTTGCCTTTTCTAAAGATCATCGATTTATGAGATGTTACCGCATCGAGATCACCCGTCATTTCAAATACAACCAGCGATGTTGCGACCTTCGCTTCAAGCTCCAGCCCTTTTAATACCGAATACAGCCCCAGAGCATCGTATTTTGTGAAGGCTTCCGGTACATCAGGACGCGTTGTTATCTGGAAGGCGTGAAATGATTCCTCAATGTCAGCGGCCCTAATGCCTGCGGCATTTAAAACATCCTTATCGGTCGCTGCAGGCACAAACACGATTTTGCGGGGCCAGTCATATTCGGCATAAAGGGCGGGGCCACGGAAGGTACAGCGCAGCACTCCTTCCGCCTTATTGGAATCCGAAATTAGGGCACCGAGCTTGCTTTTACGCCTCTCCATTTCAAGGGTGATGAGGTGCTGTGTATCGGCTGGGTCTGAACCTTCGAGTGCTGCTGCCAAATTCGCCTCGCCCGACATGATGCACGCGGTTGTCGTGATACGCGGCAGCGGGCGCTGCGGCAAATCAGCGGCGTCGGCCGTGGTGCCTGATACCACCATAAAAACGGCCAAAGCCGTGCCTTTGGAAAGGGCGTATTTATCCATCCTGCCATTGTATGCGGGTTGGCTTAAGACTTTGTAAAAGCCGTGAAATTAAGCTGCTTCGTCGGTTTTTAACTTAGGTTTTGGCAGGTCCAGCTTGATGTGGAGGTCCTTGAGCTGCTGAGCGTCCACTTCCGACGGGGCGTTCATCAGCAAGTCTTCGAACGCGCCGTTCATGACAAACGGATAGACCTCGCGCAAATTCGGCTCGTTTGCAAACAGCATCACGATACGGTCAATACCATACGCGCAGCCACCGTGCGGCGGGGCACCGTAGGTCATGGCATTTAGCATACCGCCGAATTTTTTCTCCAGCACGTCGCGGCCGTAGCCAGCGAGCGCAAACACACGTTCCATGATTTCGGGCTTGTGGTTACGGATGGCGCCTGAGGCGAGTTCGTGCCCGTTGCATACGCAATCATATTGGTTGGCGCTGATTGTAAGTGGGTCTTTTGAATCGAGCGCTTCCATACCGCCTTTTGGCATTGAGAACGGGTTGTGCGCGAAATCCATCTTGCCGGTTTTCTCGTCCATTTCGTACATCGGGAAATCGACGATCCAGCAAAATTTGAACACGCCCTGCTCGCGGTTGCCCATGTCGTCGCAGATTTTGTCACGCGCTTTGCCTGCGATTTTGCAAGCGGCGCTTTCTTTGTCGCAAACGAAAAACACAGCATCGCCGTCTTCCAGCTTGGCTAAGGTTTTCAGTTCTCCCTGTGCGGCTGGTGGCACAAATTTGGCGATTGGGCCCTTGCCCTCGCCTTTATCAAACAGGATGTAGCCCAAGCCCGGTGCGCCTTGCTCCTTGGCCCAGTCGTTGAGTTTATCAAAGAAGCTGCGTGGCTTGTCGGCAACCTTGGGAGCGCGGATAGCGCGCACAACGCCGCCTTTTTCGATCACGCCTTTGAAGGCTTTGAATTCGACATCGGCGCGGTTGAACACGGCGGTGACATCGCAGATTTCGAGCGGGTTGCGCAAATCGGGTTTATCCGAACCGTATTTGAGCATCGCATCTTTATACGTGATGTGCGGCCACGGCCACTGCGTGACCGTGTGTTTGACGCCGTGCGCATTCGAGAATTCCTGAAACAGGCCGCCGATGACGGGTTCCATCGTGGCGAACACGTCGTCTTGTGTCACGAAGCTCATCTCGACATCGAGCTGGTAGAATTCAGCGAGACGATCAGCGCGGCCGTCTTCATCACGGAAGCAGGGCGCGATCTGGAAGTAGCGGTCGAAGCCCGACATCATGAGCAGTTGTTTGAACTGCTGCGGGGCTTGCGGCAGGGCATAGAATTTACCGGGGTGGACGCGCGACGGCACCAGAAAGTCACGTGCGCCTTCAGGGCTTGAGGCCGTTAAAATTGGTGTCTGAAATTCGGAAAAACCGCTTTCCACCATGCGTTTACGGATGGAGGTCACGACCGCCGAACGCAGGCGGATTTTTTTCTGCATTTTTTCGCGGCGCAAATCCAGATAACGGTATTTGAGGCGAACATCTTCGCCCGCGTCTTCATCGGATGCCACTTGCAGCGGCAGAACCTTGGCGGCTGATTGGAGGGTTGCGGTATCGATCACCACTTCGATTGCGCCTGTTGGCAGGCGATCGTTTTTTGTGGCCTCGTTACGGGCGACGACCTTGCCATCAACCGTAATGACGCTTTCAACGCGCCATTTCGATACTTCATCGAATTGCTTGTGGCCGCCCGGCAGCACGACCTGCGTTAGGCCATAGGTATCACGGAGGTCAATGAACAACAAACCGCCGTGATCGCGCACGGAATGGATCCAGCCGGAGAGGCGGACGGTTTGCCCTACATGTTCAGGGCGAAGGGCTGAGCAGGTATGCGAGCGGTAGGCGTGCACGGTGGATATCTCCTAAAAAACGTTTTGGTGCCATGTTTCTAACAAAAACTTCGCCGAGTCTCCAAAGATATCTTGGCGCGGGTGGGAACCCACGTTTTTTCATATCTATAAAGGATGGTCAATGGCTCGCTTTAGCTGCAATAGAGGTCTCGTCAGAATCTTTGCTACCGCACGGGACGGTGAAGAGCACATGATAGCAGCGGTCAAGGCGGGAAGCGTACGCGCCATATCCGGCCTTGGCCAGGCCATCAAGCTTTATGATTACGGCGACGAACTCAGTTATGTGCACTACGCCGTTGGCTGTAGCCGGGCACGCGGCCTCTGGCTTGCAGAAGATGCAGCCAAAGTTGCTACCATCTTCAAGCAGGCAGGGGTTAAAGCGCCAGTTATCCGTCGCAGGCGGTTTTTTGGCCGTTTTGTCACACCAGTCGCCCCAAACGCTCCACAGGCTGATGCGGCCCCCGTACAAAGGATTGGTTGAAAAGCCTTTTTCAACCTTCTAAAAGGGCGGGATGACAAAACCTGCCTACCTTGCCCTTGATACGGAATTTATCCGCGAGCGTACCTACTATCCGCAGCTATGCCTTGTGCAGGTGGCGGCCCCCACCGGCGACGCCATTCTGCTCGACCCGCTTTCGGGCGACGATATGAGCGACCTTGAGGAGGCATTGTTCGACCCTGATGTCGTGAAGGTTTTTCATGCCGGGCGGCAGGACATTGAAATTTTTGTAAAGCTCTTCGGCCGTGTGCCCGCACCTATTTTTGATACGCAGATTGCCGCGATGGCGCTTGGATACGGCGAATCCGTTTCCTACGCATCACTTGTCGCCGATGTCTGCAAACATTCCATCGATAAGTCACAGCAGTTTACCGACTGGTCCATAAGGCCGCTTACAGGCGAGCAGCTTGCTTATGCCGCGGATGATGTTTTGTACCTGCGCACCGTATACGAGAATTTCTGCGAGCGGCTTGACCGCCTTGGCCGTCGCGCCTGGATTGATGAGGAGATGGCGAATCTCTGTGACCCTTCCATTTACACGCCGCAGCCTGAGGATGCCTGGCAGCGGATTAAAATCAGATCGGACAAGCCGCATGTTTTAAGTGTACTGCGTGGGCTTGCCGCGTGGCGTGAGCGCGAGGCGCAACGCCGCGACATACCTAAGGGTCGTATTTTTAAAGATGATACGCTTGCCGAGATCGCACTCACACAGCCACGTACACCGCAGGCCCTTGCCCGTGTGCGCGGGTTCCCCAATGACCTTGCCGAGAAAAGCCTTGGGCAGAGCGTTTTAAAGGTGGTTGAGGAATCGCTGGCCGTACCCAAAGAGGATATGCCGCGCGTGGTCAGACCTAAGCCTTTCCCGACCGAATTACAGCCCGCCCTTGAAATGCTGAAGATGCTTTTGCGTATCCAATGCTCGGAATCCGGCATCTCGACGCGGCTGGTGGCTGACGGGGATGACTTGCAGGCCATCGCTCTCAAGGGAGATGACGCAAGCATTGCCTGCCTTTCTGGATGGCGGCGTACGGTTTTTGGGGATGCGGCACTGGGCCTGCTCTCGGGCAGGCTTGCCTTATCGGTCAAGGACGGAAAGATCGTTAAAAGCCTAATGACATAACTAATTAAAACTTGCAATTCCCAAAGCATTTGATTATTAAATCCTCAACAGAGACGTTGCGTACAAAAAAATTGAGGGAGAGACAATGCAACCTTTAGTCATTTCGCAAGACATCGGATCCATCCTTGGTGGCGCAGGGCTTCCAAAGCAATTCTTTGCCTCGCTGGGCATTCGTCGTGGATATGACGGTCTGCTCGCCGAAGTCCGTAATGACCTGCAAGAAATTTTTTCCAGCGTTTTCTCAAACTTTGAATATCTGAGCGAAGAAGAACTCGCTCTTGGCTTTAACAAAAAACTTAAAGCCGTACGTGACCGCGGCATGGCCGTTGTCTGCCTTGACCGCGTTTATGCTGACAGCACCCTTACATCTGAACAGGGCCACTACTGGCTTGACGTTACCCGCATGTACGATACGGCTGGCAAGTCTACGCTTCGCCCGCGCCTCCATGGCAAATTCTCGCACATGGCGCCTGATGAAATGGTGGCCTCCATTGCAAGAGACCTCACGAAAAAAGGCATTACTCAGATTGCCCTTGCCGATGATGTTATTTTTTCCGGCGGTTCTATTGTTAAAACGGCTGAGCAGTTCGCTAAAAATGGCATTATCGTCACCGACGTCGTCAGCTGCGTTGCCATTGAAGATGGCGTGAAAGCGCTGGCAAAAGCCGGTATTCGCGTTGACAGCGTACGCCGCTATGAAAACGTGCTCGACCAAATCTGCGAACGCGACTTTTTGTGCGGTATCCCGCAATCAGGCGTTCTGATGATGATTGACGGCAAACTTGTTAAGCGCCCTTACATTTTACCCTTTGGCGATATCGTCAAGCGTGCCTCGGTGCCGCCAGAACACGCTGTTGCAGTTTCCGAACTGCTACTTGGCGTATCTGCCAAACTCTGGAGAGGGCTTGAAAACCTTGCTGGCAAACACATCCTCGGCAGAGACCTTCCTGAAAACGTTGACGGCATTGCACCTGATGCGCGTGTTGTTGACAGTATCCTTCAAGGTGCGGCTGTGCTAAGACGTCAGGGACCTGCAGTAAACAACAACCGCCCTGCTGGCGACAGACCGAATGCGTATACCATTACTAATTGATACAGATCCCGGGCAGGATGACGCTATCGCCATCCTGCTTACTCTTGGTTCGGAAAAGCTTGACCTTAAGGCCCTCACCGTTACAAGCGGCAATGTTGGCCTTGCCAAGTGTGTAAACAATGCCCAAAGGCTTCTTGAACTTGTAGGCCGCACCGATGTGCCCGTATATAGCGGTGCCGATCGGCCGCTTGTAAACCCGCCCGTACATCTTGAAGGTGTGTTTGGAGAGGACGGCCTTGCCGGCGGCGAGAGCCTACCTACCCCGAGCGTCAAACCTCAAGCCATGCATGCGGCTGATGCCCTAATTGAATTTTACAGCCAGCCTTCCGATATGCTGCTGGCCCCGATAGCGCCCATGACCAATATTGCGCTTGCCCTTCAAAAAAACCCCACCATTGCCAAAAACATCCCCGGTCTTGTGATCATGGGTGGATGCCCGTACCCGGAACCTCTGCGCGGGGAAATGGGTAACATCGGCATTCCCGGCAGCCCCCACCGTGCCGAGTATAATTTTGCGGTCGATCCTCATGCCGCCGCGCTTGTACTGGAATCGGGCATACGCAACATCCACATGATCGGCCTTAATGTGACCCGCAAAGTCCTTTACGGCGAGGACATGGACCGTGACTTGCGAAAAATAGGCAACAAAGCCGCTATTGCGATTGCCAATATCCTTTCTACCGTCGGGGAAGAGGACGACCAGGACTACGCAACCCTCAAGAAGAGCCCGAGCGACCCTGTGCGCGCCATCCATGATGCCGTGGCCCTTGCCTACGCCGAGGACCCAAGCATCTTTACGACTGCCGATGTTCTTGTATCTGTTCCGGCCACGGGGGACCGCGCCGGTCAAAGCATCATAGGCGATGAGGGCGTACCCATGCGCGTGGCTGTAGAGGCCGATAACAAACGCTTTAGCGAATTGTTGTTGCACAATATCTCCCGCCTGTGATATTACATAATACCTATTAACTTTATTGGCGGTTAGCATGGTGTCACCTCTTCTTAATGATCTGATTGATGCGGCACGCCTTGCCGGGGCTATCCAGCGCGCAAACTTCCGGACGAACCTTTCCGTCACTGACAAAAGCGGTGGCAAAGGCACGGCTGATCTTGTCAGCCGCGTTGATCATGAATGTGAAGCGGCTATCCGCACCCGTCTTGCCGGCTATAAAGTGGTTGGTGAAGAACAGGGTGGTGATGCCACGGGCGCTTATGTTTTGGTAGACCCTCTGGACGGCACCAAAAACTTTCTTTTGGGTGTCGAACAATTCGCCGTATGCCTGACCAATGTTGACGAGACCGGCAAAGTAACAGCCGCCGTTGTATATGACCCTATCAGGGATCGCGCTTATGCTGCCGATGAAACCGGTGCCTATATGAATGGGCAGCCCATTACGATTACACAATCAGAGCCTCGTGGCACATACCTTGTCACAGAAGAAAATCTAGCCAAGCGATCCGCTCTTAACCGTATCCAGCGCGTTGCTACAAAATTTGCAGGTGTCCGTAAATTTGGCTCTACCGCCCTTGACCTTGCACAGATGGCCGCTGGCCAGTCTTGCGCGGTTGTTGCGACGGGCCTCAAGCCATGGGATTTTCAGGGTGCCGCTTTCATTTACGAGAAGGCCGGCGGCAAAATATCCGATATCAGTGGCCGCCCCCTTACCATGGAGAGCACGACACTTATCGCCTGCCCGCCCAAAATGCATGAAGACCTAGTATGGGGGATTAAATCTTTTCTTGGAAAAGTCTATGAAGGTATGGTTCGCGCCCACGGCCCACAGACCGTAACGCGCGCCGATGGCACGACCACCACTATCTACCCAGGAAACGTCATTGGCAAAGGGCCTTGGGCCTAGGTTTTTATCTTTAGCTTCTAAGAGCCATTCTCTTTTCAACGCGGTTACCTGCGCCTGAGAAAGCCTCGTCGATTCTGGATTTTGTGGGGCTTCCCGTTTGAGCGCCGCGCACAAGGACAGACAAGCCCGAGGCCACACTCGCCCGCGCCATGGCTTCATGATACGAGTAACCCTGATCGATCGAGGCCGCAAGCACACCGCAGTAGCAATCGCCAGCGCCAGTGGTATCTACCACCTCACCGAAACGCGAAGCCTCGACACGAATGATCTCGCCATCTGCATGGCATCCAATCGAGCCATCGCCGCCCAGTGTCACGATGCAGAAAAGATCAAATTTTTTCGCGATCATCTGGGCAATTTTTTCTTCAGAGTCGCCATCCGTAAGACCCAAGCGGATCGCCATGTCCTGCGCCTCAACCTCGTTCAGAACAAGAATATCGACGCTTTCACAGATGTTGTAATCAAACGGGCGGGATGGCGCTACGTTGAGCATAACGCGGCCACCACGCTTTTTGACGTTGCGTACGGCGTACTCGACTGAAGCTATCGGCACTTCCATTTGCAAAACGCAGAGGGTATTGGCATCGACCTTCACTTCATCCAGTTGCTCGGGCACGACATCCGCATTGGCGCCTCGGGCCACAAGAATCTGGTTTTCGCCGTGGTTGTCGACCATCACCGTCGCGCAGCCGGACGATTTGCTGGAACGCTTTACGAATTTTGTTTCAATTTTATCGGCCTTAAGGGCCGTCAGAAGCGTTTCGCCAAATCCGTCATTGCCGACGCAGCCTACCATTGTCACATGGCTTCCGGCACGCGCCGCAGCCACGGCCTGGTTCATACCCTTGCCGCCGCTCAGCCAAACATAATCGTCACAGAATGTGGTTTCGCCGGGCCTTGGAAAATCTACCACGGGCAAAACCAAGTCAATATTCAAGGAACCAAATACAACGATCATGGGCGTATCTCCCTAGTTTATCAGAACGGCCAGACATTAGCGGCTTGCCCGAAAGGAGGCAAATTTTATCCTTTAAGGCAGGGCTTAAAGAATTAACGTTGCCTGCTCGGGCGACAAAAGCGCACGGACCATGCTGGTTGTGACCGGCTTTTTTTCGGTCATCGATGCCTGATCAAGGCGGGATACAAGATCGCGCGCGGCAGCAAAGCTGCGCTCCATGCGGGCGACGCAGTATTCGATAACGCCTGCATCGATGCGCATCTGGCGGTCGGAAAAAAGCTTTACCAGAAGGACGCGTAACAGATCCTCATCCGGTAGGCCCAAGGCCACTTGCGGGCAGGACTTGAGGCGCGAGGCCAGATCAGGCACCGCAAAGCGCTGGAGAGCCAGCGGTTTTGTGCCGGTCATCAACAGGGCGCCGGGTGTCTGGCGGATACGGTTGTAGAGGTGGAAGAGCGTCTCCTCCTCCGGGCGGTTACCAATCTGGGAGTCTATATCTTCGATAACCTGGCCTTTTGTACCTGCGCCCGTCTTCCATATGGAAGCGAGATGCGATTTACCGCTGCCCTCGGGCCCGTAGATATAAAGAGCGGGCGCGTTCCAGTGCGGCCAGCGATCAATCCATGCCAAGGCCTCGCGGTTACAGTCGGAAACCAGAAAATCCTCACGGCCCATTGCAGGCGTGACAGGGAAGCTCATCGGGATCTGGTTTGTGCGGGCCATGGGTTAGAGCGTTGCGGCGTAATAACCGCTCTTTTTGTATTCAGAAATCGCAAAGCGGACGAGTACGCCGATGACCGCCGCCACCGGCACGGCTATCAAGAGCCCCGTGAACCCCAAAAGGCTGCCGCCCGCCATAAGGGCAAAAATGACCCAGAGCGGGTGCAGACCGATGTTTTCGCCTACCAGTTTCGGGGTCAGGAAATTGCCTTCCAAAAACTGCCCGAGCGCAAAAACAACCAGCGCTGCGGCTACCAACATTGGGTCGCCCGTTGTAAACCACGCAACTGCAACCGCCATCAAAAGCCCAAAGCCAGAGCCCACATACGGCATGATGGAAAGAATGCCCGCGCTCATGCCAATCACAAAACCAAAACGCAAACCAATTGCCGATAGACCAATGCCGTAAAATAGGCCCAAAATAACGCAGACCGTAAGCTGGCCACGGATGAAGCCAGCCAGCGTTGTATCCGCCTCCTGCATCAGGCGTTTGACAACAGAAGCTTTGGCGCGCGGCAGAAGTTCATTGAATTTGGCGACCAGCTGGGGCCAATCGAGCATCATGTAAAAAGCCACGATCGGCATCAGCAAGGCAAAGCTGATGAGAGAGAGAACAGCGGCACCGCCCGCCAGAACGCCCGAGAGAATGTTTTTGCTGGCTTTAAAAATATTGCCAGCCTGCCCCTGAATGTTTTCAACCATCGCGGCTGTATCGGGCGTGATATCAACCCCAAACTTGGCTGCCATTGCCGAGACGGTTTTCTGACCCTGATCCAGCCACTGCGGTACATCCTGTGCCAGCAACACGATCTCACGGTAGAGCACCGGCACAAGAAGGCCGATGCCAATGCCAACGACAATCAAAAAACTGACAAGCAGAGTGAGTACCGCAAGCCAGCGCGGCCATTTGACTGCCTCGAGTTTTGTAACCATGGGGTTGAGCAGATAGGCAATGACCATACCCAATACAAAAGGCGTGAGGATACCCTGAAACAGCCAGAGAAAGCCGCCGAACAGAGCCACAACCAAAACCCAGAAAAATGACAGACTGCCAAAGTTCATATTGCCCTCAATGATCAGTATCCACGCACGAAGCCAAGCGTGTATTGCGCAGGGCGATCGCCCGTTGAAATACCTTCCGGTGCCGGTGCCAGTTGCAGGCCGTGGCGTGCGAGCGCCGCCATCAACATGCTGTTGTCACCACCATATACAAAATCGATGCTGGCCTGTGATGGGCTTATGGCCCGCACATTCAGGCCCGTTACGCCCTCCACGCGCGCAAGCGCCTGACGCATGGCCACCCATTGCTGAAGCCCTGAAAAGCGTGCGAGCGTGCGGTATTGGCCGCCGGTTGGTGTTGGCATGGCCTGTTGCGGGGCGTGTGCAACTGGCATCGCAGATGCTTTTTGCTGCTGCATTTCAGGCAAACCCTTGAGCGAGGCCACGGCCTTGCCTACGGCTTCAGCCAAGGCGTTCTGATTGTCGCTTGCATCCATGCCGAAGCGCCCCATAGGGATGGGCGCACCGTTCTGGAACTGATAGAGCGATACCAACAAACCACCGCCCGATGATTTTTCAGCAAGGGCCAGCACAACCTGAGAAGCGCCATAGCGTTTCATGAGTGCGTCAATGTTGCCGCGACGTGAAAGCGGTTGAGGCGGGCTGTAATCCCGCACGTCATCCACATCGCCGACAGGCAAAACAATCGGCATCGATTTGTCACGGGACAGCGCCGGGTTTGTTTCCCAGGCGGCGCGCCAAGGATTGTTGTCGCCCCACAACGTCTGACGGCCGACTGGCCCGTACCATGGCAGAACCAGTACCGACCCTTGTGCTGCTGTTGCCTGTAAGGTTTTTGCTTTCTCGGGCACTACGGCTTTTTTGCGGGGTGAGTAAATGCCCTCTTCCGCGGTTTCTGCCGAGGTTTGTGTATTTTGCGCCTCGGATGCCACGGGGTCGCTGAAAGCGTCCGCTGTTTGTGTGATCTCGCTTTTTTCGGCTACGGGTGCATCCGCAACCTCGATCGTTCTTTTGACTGCTGCGGGATTGAACCGGATATGCAGTGTGCCGGCGTAGCGTTTGGTTGTCATTTTCTCGTTCACGATTTCAAAATCGCGGACAAGCGAGGCCAGAACCTTATCATCGGGGATTACGAGATTTGGGCGCTGCTCTGCTGAAAGCAACTTATCGGCGATCATGCCGTAGGCTTTGCGTCGTGCCTCGGCAAACGCTTTTTTGCGGGCATCGAGGGCCGAGTTACCGTTTACATCCACCTGCACGCCCTTGACGTTGTATATGCCGTCATCCTGCGCGGAAACAGGGTGCGAAGCCCCCCCCAGAAAAATTATCATTAACGAGGCCAGAAAAAAGCGATACAACATCGTGCGCATGGGGTATGAGGACCAAAAGTTATGGGTTTCACCCCTTTGTACAACTATGGAAGGACTGGCTTCAACATGAAAGGTCAAAGCGGGGAAGCTTATAAACAGGCGGGCGTCGATGTGGATGCCGGCAATGCCCTTGTTGAAGCCATCAAACCTGCCGCCGCCGCCTCAAAACGGGCGGGCGTTATGTCGGGTCTTGGCGGGTTTGGAGCATTTTTCGACACGAAAGCCGCCGGTTTTATCGACCCTATTCTGGTTGCTACCACGGACGGCGTCGGCACCAAGCTTAAAATCGCCATCGATACGGGCCGCCACGAGGGTATCGGGCAGGACCTCGTTGCGATGTGCGTCAATGACCTGATTGTGCAAGGGGCGGAACCCCTGTTTTTCCTTGATTATTTTGCGACAGGCAAGCTGGATGTTGCCCATGCCGCAACCATCGTTAACGGTATAGCCAAAGCCTGCCAGGATGTAGGTTGCGCGCTGATCGGCGGTGAAACCGCTGAAATGCCGGGGATGTACGCCAAAGGCGATTACGACCTTGCAGGCTTTGCCGTGGGTGCCGTTGAACGCGGTCGCCAGATTACCGGCGAGACGATCAAAGCTGGTGATGCCGTGCTTGGCATTTCTTCGAGC
Organism: Pseudomonadota bacterium; assembly: GCA_009926935.1. GTDB lineage: Bacteria > Pseudomonadota > Alphaproteobacteria > Micavibrionales > UBA1664 > UBA6145. The sequence goes on from RFNZ01000001.1 coordinate 234,458, forward strand.
GGGGTTCACTCCAATGGATATTCCCTTGTACGCAAAATCGTGACCGATGCGGGTGCGGACTTACATGCACCCTGCCCGTTTGCACCTAATATCAGCCTTGCCGAGGCCTTGCTTGTGCCCACAAAGCTATACGTGAAGCCGCTTCTGGCGGCTATCAAGGCGGGTGCGCCTATCAAGGGCCTTGCGCATATTACGGGCGGCGGCCTGCTTGAAAACATCCCGCGCGTACTGCCCAAGGGCCTGGGTGTACGCCTTGATGCCCGCGCCTGGCCGCTTCTACCTGTCTTTCAATGGATGGCCAAGGCCGGAAAACTGACACCAACCGACCTTGCCCGCACCTTTAACTGCGGTATAGGGATGGTTGTGGTTGTGCCCGCCAGCGAGGCACAAAACACGCTTAAGACCTTGACGAACCTCGGGGAAACCGTTTACGCAATCGGGTCCGTCGAGGCCATGGAAGGCGACATGCGCGTGGCCATCGATAACGCCGAAACAAGCTGGATGGAATAAAACCGTGACCAAACTCAAGCTGGCTGTCCTGATTTCCGGACGCGGGTCTAACCTGCAAGCCCTTATCGATGCCTGCAAGGTACCGGGTTATCCCGCGGAGATTGCCGTTGTCGTATCCAACAACCCGGAAGCGCAGGGCCTCGCCCGTGCAGCCGAGGCCGGTATCCCTGCCATGATTTGCGATCATACGTATTTTAAAGGCGACAAGGACGGCTTTGAGGATGCGCTTGCGACCATTGTCGAGCAAAGCGGGGCCGGGCTTGTTTGCCTTGCGGGTTTCATGCGAATTCTCTCGCCACGCTTTCTGAACCGTTTCCGCGACCGTGTTATCAATATCCATCCGTCGCTCCTGCCAGCCTATAAGGGGCTTGATACCCATGCCCGCGCGCTGGCCGCTGGCGAAAAAACCCATGGCTGCAGCGTGCATGTTGTGACGGCGGGGATGGATGAAGGGGCCGTGATTGCCCAGACACCGGTCCCCATCAAGGCGGGTGATACCGAGGAAACCCTTGCAGCCCGCGTGCTTACCGAAGAACATACCCTTTACCCCAGCGTAGTTGCCGAGATCGCCCGGGGGGCTGTCGTCATCCGTCAGGGACGGATTGAAAGGGACGCGCCATTACGGCATCATGATGCTGTTGGAACCGAATCGCCTAAACCATCGGAACACACCATGAGCCACGATACCCATCATCACGACCACCCTGTTGTTGCGGATGCCCAGTCCGTTGAAAGGGCTCACGCCATGTGGACGGCTTTCACCAAGGCGACGGTCGTTGCGGGAGGTGCGATTGTCGTTGTGCTCATCCTTCTCGCGGCACTTGTTGCCTAGAGTCCTTCAGGTTTTATTTCTGTTCTGCCTTGCCCTGCTTTGTGCAGGCCATGAGGCCCGTGCCCAGAATTTTTCAACACAGATTGTCCTGAGCGACAAACAGGGCAGCTATGACGTTACATCATTTACTTACCATACACGTGACATCGCCCGTGAGCTGAGCGCACGCGAAATCTTTTTACGCCATCAGAGCAACTTGCGCGGCGAACGTCTGAATGCCGGGCCGATCGATCTCTCTCTTGATCCTGTGCCACACTGGCTGCTTTTTGATATCCGCAACGACAGTCACCGCAGCGACTGGGTTTTGGATTTCGGCACGCTTGCACAAGGCCGTACCGGGATGGCGGCGCAGCTTATCGTCCAGAACGGGCAGAGAAACAGCACGATCATACCTGTTGGACGATTTGCTAAGACCAGCTATGCCCTGAACCTCCTTCCCGGCCAGTCCATGACGGTTGTGATGTACGTGATACCGACCGATCATGCGCCTTTTGTTCTGGCTCCACGTATCATTGAAGCCTCGGCTATTCTTGATGGCAGCGATCCTGTTTCGGATCGCACGCTCAGAACCACCGTGCTTCTTATGATTGCGGGCGCCCTTATGTTTTTTGCGGGTGGCCTGTTTTTACGCCGCGGCGTCAGCTTTTTTCCGTTCGTGCTTTTTTTCGCGGTTCAGGCCGCATGGCTGTGGCTGAGCGGGCATCACATCTATGCCGCTTTGCCGGGGCAAACTGATTTTCAGGGGATTGCGATTGCGACATCCGCCTTTTTTGCACTGGCTGCAACGCAGTCGCTCGTCATCTCGCAGGAGGGCGAGGCCGGCGACAGCCTGCTTTTGTACATTTGCGCGAGCTTTGTTTTTCTTGCGATCATTCTGTTTGCCTTTATCGCGCCCGAAGGTAGCGTTATACGTATCGGGATTGTCGGCGTCTGTGCCGTTCTTGGCTATGGAATGGCGGCCATCAAGGCCCTTATGGTCAGGCGCGAACTGCGCTGGGCGGGGCTTGCTACCGCACTTGCGTGGCTGACCATGCTGTTTGGTACGGCCCTGCCTTACAGCGTGTTTTTAACCAAGAGCGTTGATCCTGTTTTCATGGCCGCACCATGGCTTGCGATGCCGATCGTGTGCATTTTACTGGTGCTGGCCGGTGCTGCGTACATCAGAGCCGGCAATACATGGCTCGTACGCGAGGTGCTACGGCAGGCGCACCGTGCCCAGACGCAAAACCGCCTGAAGATGAGCAAAGAAACAGCGGACCAAGCGCGCCTGTTGCGCGTCATCGAGCGCGAGCGCGAGATCATGCAGGATTTGCGCGCGCGGGAAGCCGAGCGTACCGAAGAAATGCGCATGGCCAAAATATCGGCGGATGAAGCCAACCGCGCGAAATCAGCTTTTCTTGCCATCGTCAGTCACGAGATCCGCACCCCTATGACGGGCATCATGGGGATGATCCGCCTGATGCTGGATACCCAGCTTACGCGCGAACAGCGCGACTTTGCGCAAACCGTTCAGGATTCGGGCGATGCCATGCTTGCACTGCTGAATGATATTCTCGACTTCTCGAAAATCGAGGGCGGCGGCATGGATATCGAATCCATCGACTTCGACCTCCACCGGATCATCCAGAGTGTTGCGATGCTCATGAACGGGCACGCAGCACATAAGGGCATATACCTGCAAACGGATATCGATATTGATGCGCCACGTTATCTCAAGGGTGACCCTACACGCCTCCGGCAAGTGCTTTTGAACCTTGTCGGGAACGCCATCAAATTTACAGCGCGCGGCGGTGTTACACTGCGCCTCAAAAGCGGCGACCCTGCCCTTGCTACCGGTGACAAGGCCAGCTATCTGCCCTTTACGTGCTCGATTGAAGATACGGGGATCGGTATTTCGGAAGAGGCGCAGAAAAACCTTTTCAATCCTTTCTCGCAAGCCGACTCCAGTATCGCCCGCAAGTTTGGCGGCACCGGCCTTGGTCTTGCGATCTGTAAACGCCTGATTGAGGCGATGGGCAGCGATATCATGCTCTCGAGCATTGAAGGCCAGGGCACGACGTTTTTCTTTACCCTTCTGCTTCCGCCTGGCGACCAGCAGGCCGCGCAGGATGACGGGCGCGGTGCCGAAGGCCAGGGCGGTACAAACATTGCCCAGCCGATGGAACTTCTGGTTGTCGATGACAACGCCATCAACCGCAAGGTCATGGAAGGGCTATTGGGCCGCGACGGGCACCGCATTACATCGGTTGCCAGCGGGCAGGAAGCATTATCGACACTTGCCGAAAGATCATTTGATCTTGTTTTCATGGATATTGAAATGCCGGAGATGAACGGTATCGAAACCATGGGGCACATCAAAACATCCACCGATCCGCGCGTAGCCAATACACCGGTTGTTGCGCTTACAGGTAATGTTGGCGATGATGACCGCGCGCATTATCTGGCATCAGGCATGCGCGATACGATTGCAAAACCCATAGATCCCGAGCGCCTGCGCCAAGTGTTGCTGACCTTCGGCAAGCCAAAGGCCGCAACGGTCGTACCTGCCAAATCACAATCTAAGGCCCCTGTAACCTTTGAACTAAGTGCGGAAGATCTTGATGAGGACAGTTTTTCAGGATCCGTCGAATATGCGCATCCGGCCTCGCAGCAGGCATCGCTGCCCGAAGAGCTACCTGAGCAGACCGATAACGATCATGCCGAGGCGCCCGCAGCCGATACACAACCCAGCGTTTCGATACCGCAGGGGTTGAATAATCCTTTGCTTGATGATGCCATTTTCGGGTCGCTTAAAAACTCGCTCGATGAGGCGCAGCTCAATGAAATGCTCGCGGGCGTGTTTGCACACAACCGTGCCGTATTGCCGAACCTGCAGACCGCCTTCAATGACGAGGACACCGAAGCATTGCGAGGCGCCGCGCATGAACTTAAGGGCATGAACGGTAACTTTGGCCTGAAGGCGATTGCACATGCCGCAGCCGCCATTGAAAAGGGATGCCGATCTGGCGAGCTAACCTACAGCCAGATGGAAGAACTTGTTTTCACAACTCTGCCTGAAGCCATCACCAATACGGAAAAACTTTTTCTGGGTTAGCCCTTAGCGCAGAGCATTAAAAAAACCGCCTATCTGGCGGCGGATGACTTTTAGTATTTTGTTTGTCAGGCTGTGACTGTTTCGCGGGGCGCGATACGGATGCTTTGGCGATAAAGACACAGATGGCGGTGCCAGGTTGCGAGTGTCTCGGCTGAACCCTTCATGTAGGATACCGAAACTATCATTTTGACAGGGCTGTTGCGCTCGATCCCGTCATCCTGCTCGATTGCGGCTTCATGGAGAGAGACCGTCACATCAAGGTCATGCGCTTTCATGGCGCATACATTGCCACCGCGCAGGAAGGAAACGGTCAGGCCGCACAACATCGACTGATAAAGGCCTTCCGCCAGTGCGGAACTGCTGTAAACACGATTGCCCTCACGGCGGACAAGATCAGCCATGTCGAGAACAGCGTGAGCTTCCGACCACTCGGGCAACGATGGTTGTTTTGACAGCATCATTTGAGTTTCAACGCTATTTAAGGCGAAAATCGGGCAAAAATCCAGTATTTCCGTATAGTTAGAGATTTCCCAACTATGCCGCTTCGGCAAGCAGGAGTTCCGCCATTTTTTCTGGATCAACCGTGCGGCCAGCCTGAGCCACATTCATGTGGTCGTGCATCGCCTCGACCAGATCACCCATGCGATTCTTGAAAAAGTGATTCGCGCCATCGACCATACGGTGATCGATTTTTATGCCTTTTTGCGTACGCAGTTTTTCAACGAGTTTCTGGACGGGTTGTGGCGTTACCATATCGTCGCCAGCGCCGTGGATGATAAGGCCCGATGTCGGGCATGGTGCCAAAAAGCTGAAGTCATAAACATTAGCCGGTGGCGCTACTGAAATAAACCCACGGATCTCGGGGCGGCGCATCAGAAGCTGCATGCCCACCCATGCGCCAAAAGCAAAACCGCCAACCCACACATAAGGCGCGTTGGGATTAAGTGCCTGCATCCAATCCAATGCGGCGGCGGCGTCTGAAAGTTCGCCCTCGCCTTTATCGTGCGTGCCCTGGCTTTTGCCAACTCCGCGGAAATTAAAGCGCAGTGTTGAAAACCCTCTTGCCACGAAAGTCTGATGCATGGCGTAGGAGATTTTGTTATTCATGGTGCCACCGTGCTCGGGGTGCGGGTGGAGAACCAGCGCCAGCGGGGCATTTGTCATTTTAGAGTGTGTGTAGCGACCTTCGAGGCGGCCTGCGGGGCCATTGATGATAATCTCAGGCATTGGCAACTTTCTTGAAAAACTATCGTTTCATGTTCCCTTGAAAGCCCTGCTTATCGTTATATTTCAAACAGGAAGCATCAACCTCAAGGCCAATTTACGCGTAGTGGCCTTATATTGAAATGTCCAGCGTGTTGTCAAATAACTTTCGCACTGCAGCATTTTTGATATTGACCTTCCGTAAGGCTGACTTGACATGAAAACCTTATGATCCATTTCACTTATTGCAGCTTGCAGGCTTTTTAAAAAAAATCACGCGCACGAATGAAAAAGATAGGCACTAAAAAGTTATGACTAATATAAATCAGGATACTGAGCTCTTTGAAATTTCAACGCGCGGGCGCCATGCCTTAACAGCGATGGTTGACCTTGCCCGCCGTGGGGGCGACCGACCTGTTCCGCTTTCTGATATTGCGGCCAACCGGAAGATATCGCTGTCCTATCTTGAGCAGTTGTTCTCTGGCCTGCGGCGCCACGGGCTTGTGAAAAGCTACCGGGGCCCCGGCGGCGGGTATGTTCTTGCCAAGCCTGCCTGCGATATCAGCGTTACCTCTATTATCCACGCCGCAGATGACCTGCCCGTGCGGGCACCCCAGCCACACATCCGGCGGCTGAGATCGGATGATGATGCCACTTTCAAGCTTTGGGAGAGCCTTGGCGGCCATATCGCAAGACTGCTCGATCAGGTCACGCTTGATGACGTCGCATCAGAACGCGTTGAAGTTTATCAAAAAGTCTTTAAAACCCAGCCCTAAGAGGGCTTAAGGGTTTGACCATCTATCTGGACCATAACGCGACAACCGCCATCAAGCCGCCTGTTATAGAGGCGGTTGCGGGTGTTATGCGCGATACCGGTAATGCATCATCTGTCCATGCAGCAGGCCGCAGCGCACGCGCCCATGTTGAAGATGCAAGGCGGCACGTGGCGGCCCTTTGCCGTGCTGATGCCAAGGGTGTGATTTTTACGAGTGGTGCGACCGAAGCTAACAACACCGTATTGAAACATTTTGCATCGGGCCGCATCCTTACAAGCGGTATCGAGCACCCATCTGTTATCGAAGCTGTTGCAGGCACGGAACGTATTCCTGTTTCCCAAAATGGCATCGTCGATTTGAGTGCTCTAAAAAAAATGCTTGAGGGCGGTGCCTCGCTTGTCAGTGTCATGCTGGTCAATAACGAGACGGGTGTCATACAGCCGGTTGCAGAGATTTCTAAACTTGCAAAAGCCACAGGCGCGCGCGTGCATTGTGACGCCGTGCAGGCAGCTGGGCGTATACCTATCGACATCACGGCACTTGGTATTGATTACCTGACTTTATCCGCACATAAAATGGGTGGACCTCAGGGCGTTGGTGCGCTTGTGACGGTTGCGGGTGCGCCGCCCGTGAAACTTATTCACGGTGGCGGGCAGGAAAGACGACAGCGCGCAGGCACTGAAAACATCGCCGGTATTCATGGTTTTGGAATAGCTGCCGCCGCGGCTTTGGCCGATATGGAAGCCTATCACAAACTGGCATCTCTGCGAGATGCGATTGAGGCACGTATTGATGGGATTACCGTTTTTGGCAATAAGTCGCCGCGTGTTGCCAACACCACCTGCTTTGCCCTCGAAGGCGTGCCTGCCGATACGCAGCTTATGGCGCTTGATTTAGCGGGGATTTGTGTTTCTAGCGGGTCGGCGTGTTCGTCCGGTTCGGTCAAGCCATCGCATGTGCTGGAAGCGATGGGTATTGCGCCCGCACTTGCAACAGCAGCCTTGCGCGTTTCACTGGGATGGAATACGACAGCGGCCGATATCGAAACCTTTATTGAAACCTACACGCGCCTCAAAAAAACATGGCAAAAATAACCTTCATCCTGCGCGACAACACACCGATGGTTGTCGATGCGCCTATCGGGCTTTCTGTCATGGAGATTGCCCGCAAAGCCGGTATCAACGATATTGAGGGCGCGTGCGGCGGATCATTGGCCTGCGCCACCTGCCACGTGGTCGTACACCCAGACTGGTACGCCCGCGTACTGCCCGATGGCGGTAAATCGGTTGAAGAAGAAGATATGCTGGATTTGGCCTTTGATCTCACCAAAACATCCCGCCTTTCCTGCCAGATATTGATGCGCGAAGAGCTTAACGGGCTTGTACTTGCCTTACCTTCCGCCAAGGCTCCGTTTTAACTTTGCTTTTTCGTAATATGGCATGCTAGAACAGCCGCCATGGCAAAAAACATTTTTGACATGCTCGCCCCTCCGCCGCATTGGCGCGTATTTGAGCCTCTCCTTCGTGAATTGGGGGATGAGACTTGGCGCATTGATCCCCTTGGTTTTATGGAGGCTATTGGCCCTGCGTTTCTCCAGCATGCAAGTGCCACGATGCCACGCCGGATTACAAAACCACTCGGCGGTAAACGGAGCCCAAACCAGGTTACGCATTATATTTTAAGCCATGGTCGCCACCGCGGGGGGCCGTATGCCTATCGCATCATCTCCATCGACCATGCGGGAAGCATTGGCATTGCCGATACAACGCGCCTTCCTGATGAAAGCGATATTTTTGGACGGCAGGCCGGCGCCCATAGCGGCCTATCGAAACTCAAGGCACGGCAAGCGTCACATGATAAAGACCCGCGCGACACGCTTACAAAATTCGGTGGCGCCTATGCCGATATGGCAACGGGCCTTACGACCTATGATGCCCTGTTTGACGGCATTTTTGAAAAGCACAGGTTGCTTGAACGTGTTGTAAGGCGAGTCCAATCATCTTCGACATGGGTGTCAGACCTCAGCTTCATTGAAGACGACGATCTTCCTCTTTTCAAAGGCAGCCATTCAAGCCGTAATGCTGTCGTTGATGAGATGATGAAAGCAGCGAAAGACCTTATAGGCACGCGTTTTGATGACATGCCAAAACGCGATTTCATCAAAAGAAAACTGTATGAGTGCCTTGAGAATTTTGATGCCGAAATGGGGCGCGCCGCACATGGTGTGGTTGCAGAAATCAGAAGGCAGCTCGATCGTGAAGCCATGGAGATCATGGCCGTCAACCCATCTGGCGTTACCACGCGCAACTACGGGCTTTTAACGCGCAGCAGAAAGGCTGATATACCGCCGCTTTGGCGTGAAGCCGCCCGTGCCTGCCCTATCATTTTGCTGATGCAGGACCGCCTGCTGCGCGATCAAGAGCTTCTGCAAATGGCTGAGGGCGGTTTTGACCCAGATAAAGTCGTTTCATATTACTTTGGCGCGACTGACCCCCAGCGTCTTGAATTTTACAAGAGCCTGACCGAAGAGACAGTCGGGCTTCATAACGCCGAGCGGCTACAGTATCTGGCACGGCACCTTGAAAAGCTTGACGGGCTTTTGCCAGACCCGAAAAACCCAAAAGACTGGGATACACTTGCAACGCTTGTAGATGCGGCCAACCATATTGCGATGATCCTGGGGCGTGATAGTGACCGCGTTCTGCGCGACCTCATCAATTCGGATGAGCGAGAGCCTACTGATACTATCTACCGTCATTTCTCCTTGAGAGATCGTGGAGGCCGATTTTCGAGTATCATGAATTTGGGCGACTGGCGGGATTTTATAATCTCCCGCGTCCTCGTACCCAAAGTGTTGGTCGAGAGCCAGAAGCGCAATCTCAACATACCCATCAGGCATATTTTTTATATGGTTGCGGGTGACCCTAAAATGCGCCGCGACCTATCGGACCATATCCGTATCGACCAGAGCCGCGCGATTGAGGGTTTTCGAAAGGAACACAGTTTTCTTGCTGAATTTTTTGAAGGCATGTCTGCGGACAGGCTTCTTGATTCTGCCCACTCGTTCGGGACTCATAAGCTGGCCTGGGAGCAACAGATCAAGGACCGCCTGCTTTCAAACCGTCTTTATGAGAGCGCTGCCGAATTTCTTTTCCCGGCCCTTCCCGAGATCAGGGATCTTGATGAATTTGATACCGTTACACCCATACGCAGAATGGATGAGCTGTTAAAGGAATGCCGTGATTTGCAGGATTTCTCGCTCATGAATCTTGGGCATCTTGTAGCCAAAAAAGATGAAGGCGTACACTTTGTAACGGTACGTGGCCGCGACAAGCAGACCCGCGCCATCGCGTGTATCGAGGAGCCAAAAGGGCCATTTGATGCGTGGAAAATCCGCGACATCGTGACCGACCCCGCGCCTCACAGAAACGCATCCGCAAGAGGCCTTGTCGAGCGGTACATCAGCCATGAGAGATTTTTGGAACATGCCGATGTCGAGCAGCTTTCCATTGCGCGCACAAAACTTCAGGACTCGTTGCTATCCCGTGCAAAGGACAGAGAACTTATGGGTTTCAAAGTAGGCGATGCCGCGGAACGTCACGGCGTTTTGGAAGCCATGAACCCATACATCAAAGTGGCCGGCGGCTGGAGAATTGACCCGGATGGCTGCATCGATGCTCCCAAGCTCAACGCCATGGTGGCAGCTTTGCTACGGCAGGTGGGCCCGCATTATCCAAAACTGGCCGCCTAAAATTTGCCAAATTGACCGAATAACCTTGGCTCCATGAAATTGTTGCTTGCCGTTTTTCTAGCTATTTTCTGCGTGCTGCCAGCCACGGCGCAGGATGTTTTGCCGGAGAGTGCGGCGCAGGTCAAACTATCGTACGCGCCTTTGGTCAAGCAAGTGGCACCTGCTGTCGTGAACATTTATACAAAACGCGTCGTATCTGGCCGCAGCATCAACCCTTTCATGAACGACCCTTTTTTTGCGCCGTTCTTTGAAGATTTTTCACCCATGCGCAAGCGCGTCGAGCAATCGCTTGGCTCAGGTTTTATTATCGACACATCAGGCCTTATTGTAACCAATGCGCATGTCATCAAAGATGCGCAGGAGATTGTTGTCGTTTTAAACGACGGCGAGGAATTTGAAGCAAAGAGCGTTCTTGTGGATGGCCCCAGCGACCTTGGTCTTTTGCGCATAGACCCCAAGGGCAAAATTTTGCCGACGGTCCGGCTTGGGCAAAGCGAGGCGCTTGAAGTTGGCGATATCGTGATTGCCATCGGTAACCCTTTTGGCGTTGGCCAGACCGTGACAAGCGGCATTGTTTCGGCACTTGCGCGGTCCAATACGGATATCAATGATTTCGATTTCTTTATCCAGACCGATGCCGCGATCAACCCCGGTAATTCGGGCGGACCGCTTGTTGCTTTGGATGGCAGCGTTGTTGGCGTCAACTCGGCGATTTTTTCAAAAACGGGCGGAAGCCTCGGTATCGGGTTTGCCATACCGGCGGAGATGGTCAATGCGGTACTGGCTGCCGAAAAATCGGGCCAGGTTTCAAAACGGGGCGTGTTGCGGCCGTGGCTTGGTTTTTCAGCCCAGTCGGTGACTGCGGATATTGCGACCTCGCTCGGTTTCGAGCGCCCCATGGGCGCGCTTGTAGCTGACGTTACCAAAGACGGGCCTGCCGATACCGCCGGGCTTAAACGCGGCGATGTCATTACTGCGATTGACGGGCGCGCCATTCGTGATGCCGAAGAACTGAAATATCGTATTGCAACTTTGCCTATGGGCTCCCATGCCTCGCTCAGCTTGCGTCGCGACGGGGCTGATAAAACCATCCTGTTCACGGCAAGCCCCCCGCCTGAAACGCCGACACGCGCGCCAGTTACCATCAAGGACCATGGACTTTTTTCAGGCGTTACGGTTATTAATGTCTCGCCTGCCGTGATTGAAGAAATGGGCCTTGCCAACCAGAATGACGGGATTGTGGTGTATGCCGTGCTTGACGGCAGCCCTGCCCAACGTGTTGGCCTTGAAGCAGGTGACGGCATTATCGCCCTCGGTAACCGGCGTGTGACGGATACCGCTCAATTTGAGCGCCTTCTGGCCCAATATGACGCAAGGCGCGGGTGGGTTATTACCATCCGGCGCGACGGGCGTGACCAAACCATTATATTAAGATAAAACTGAGCCTATGGCTCAACCCCAATCCCTGTTTGAACCTTTGAAAAGCGATGCACGTCCGCTTGCGGACCGTTTGCGCCCGCAAACTATCGACGACATCGTGGGGCAAGACCATTTGCTGGGGACCGAAGGCCCCTTGCGCCGCATGGTCGAAGCGCGTGCCATTACATCGCTTATCCTTTGGGGGCCGCCGGGGTGCGGGAAAACCACGCTTGCCCGCATTTTGGCGGAGGGCAGCGGATACAGCTTTGTGCAGATGTCCGCCATCTTTGCCGGCGTTGCCGATTTGCGCCGCGTGTTTGAGGAAGCCAAGATGCGCGCGGAGCAGGGAAAGAAAACCCTGTTGTTCGTCGATGAAATACACCGTTTCAATAAATCACAGCAGGATGCGTTTTTGCCCCATGTCGAGGACGGAACGATTTTGCTGGTTGGTGCCACGACCGAAAATCCGTCATTCGAACTCAACGCGGCATTGCTATCGCGCTGCGCAGTCTTCATTTTGAACAGGCTTGATGACGGTGCGCTTGAGCGCATCATCGCGCGCGCCGAAGCCCATACAGACCGCGAGCTGCCGTTGGATGCCCCTGCCCGTGCTGCCCTCAAGGCCATGGCGGATGGCGACGGGCGCTACATGCTAAATTTGGTCGAGCAAGTGTATACGCAAACGAAAGCAGGCGTGAGCCTGACATCGGATGCGCTTGTAAAAATCGTGCAGAAGCGCGCGCCACTTTACGATAAAAAAGATGAAGGTCATTACAACCTGATTTCGGCGCTGCATAAATCCGTCCGCGGATCTGACCCCGATGCCGCTTTGTACTGGTTTTGCCGTATGCTTGATGGTGGCGAAGACCCGCGTTATATAGCACGGCGGCTTGTGCGCATGGCGACGGAAGACATCGGCCTTGCTTCGCCGCAGGCTCTGCCTTTGACCATCGCCGCTTGGGATACTTATGAGCGCCTCGGCAGCCCAGAGGGCGAGTTGGCTTTGGCGGAAGCGCTTTTGTATCTGGCAACAGCGCCTAAATCGAACGCATCGTATGTTGCCTACAACACCGCAAAAGCTGCTGCTAAAAAAACAGGCTCTCTGATGCCGCCCAAACATATCTTGAATGCGCCAACAAAACTGATGAAAGAGATTGGTTACGGTGCCGAGTATGTTTACGACCCCGATACGGAAGAAGGTTTTTCGGGGCAAAACTACTTCCCTGACGGCATGCAACGCGAAACCTATTACACGCCCAAAGGCGACGGATTTGAAAAAGATCTTAAGGCGCGCCTTTCGGAATGGGCTGCGATGAGGGCAAAGAAATCATGACCACAGTGCCGCCCGATGATGACGGGCAGCGGCTTGACCGCTGGCTGAAAAAGAAATTCCCCGATATAGGCTTTGGTGCCATGCAAAAGCTGCTCCGCACAGGCCAGGTGCGGGTGGACGGCAAGCGTGCGAAACCTGATACACGGCTTGTTGCAGGTCAGGAACTGCGCCTGCCGCCCATGCTCTCGAACGCCGAGGTCGCTGAAAAAACAAGCTCAGCCAAAGACCGCGACTTTATACGTGGACTCGTGATTTATGAGGACGAGGATATGGTTGCCATCAACAAACCTTCAGGCCTAGCCGTGCAGGGTGGCAGCGGGATTACGCGCCATATTGACGGCATGCTTGATGCTCTTTCCGGTGCCAACAAAGTACGGCCAAAGCTTGTCCATCGCATTGATCGCGAGACATCGGGTGTTTTGATTCTGGCCCGATCATCCGAAAGCGCGCGACGCCTGACCGAGGCTTTTGCAGGACGTGACATGCATAAAACCTACGTGGCACTGACCGCACCTGCCCCAAAAAACACGAAAGGCCGGATTGATGCACCTATGGCCAAAGGCTTGACGGGCCCTGCCATGGAAAAAATGCTGATTGATGACGATGTCGGCAAATCCGCCATTACGGATTATGAGGTTTTGAGCCGGTCCGAAGACGCGCTTGCGGCGTTTGTCGCCTTTCACCCCTTAACGGGGCGTACCCACCAGATAAGGGTGCATGCCGCATATATCGGATGTCCACTTTGGGGAGACACCAAATACGGAGCCAATGTAGGGAACCGTTTTTACCTGCACGCAAGCAGCCTTACGCTTAACCACCCCAAAACGGGGCTCCTGATGAGCATTGAGGCCCCGATACCCGCGGATTTTCAGGCTCAGGCGCTTCGTTTGGGCCTTCCGCCCGTGCTCTAAAACCTGCATTCACATTCTGTGAATCCCGCGTTATAATGCCGTTTCAAAGGTTTAACCCCTTACCTCACGACCCACCCTGCCCATGGCCCAGCTCAGCGAAAGCAAACTGACCTTTATAGCGATCATGATGACCATGGTTGCCCTGCTTGTGGGGTACGGCGTTTTTTACATGCGATACGCCTATGCCGAAGACGGGCATAACCTTCTGGCTGTCGGATATCTGGTTGCCTGCATTTTTCTTTTTTTTGCTGTCAGGCTTTCGAACATCTTTCTGCTTATATTGGCCGTGGGTTTGGTTGGCGGCATACAGGTTTACGCGACCAAGAAATTCGACTGGCGGCAGAACTATATCCAACTAGCTGAGATGGGTCAGCCGTTTTTCCTTGAAGAGTTCATTGAAAGATACCCTACGTTTGAAGAATATACTTTCAAGTTTCTGAAGGCGCCTGATTGGGTTAGGTTTAATGATGACTGCGTTCAACCCGCGCTTTTGAACCAGGTTGTGCCTCCGCGCTGCAGTACCTTTGACCTTATCTCGCGGTACTACAATATCGAGATACAGCCGCTTATGTCCGCCCATTACGGCAAGATGCGCCGCACAGCCAAGATGATAGAAGAAGGCAAGATGAAAAAGCGTAGCGAATATGCGCAATGCATTGCCAATAAAAGCTGCGCGACCATACCACTTTTACCCAAAGGGGTTGATGCCGAGAAACTCGATGCATCGTCGCGCGACTATATAGGCGTACGCCAAGCTTTCTGGTCTCTTATCAATGACAAGAAAATGTCGCAGGAAGTATGCGCGCTCACTCCGCTCTGCCGCGCTCTTGTAAACATGAAAACGGTTGACCCGGGCAAGCTGCCGTTTTAACCCCATCCCATGAAAAAATTCTATACAGACGTTTCGACCGGTCCTGCCGTTGGGGGCGGGCATGTCGTGCTACTTGACGGCCGCCCGATTCGCACGCCGGAAAAGGCCCTTATGGCTGCCCCCAACCAGCTACTTGCTACAACGATTGCCAAGGAGTGGCAGGATCAGACAGATACAGTCGTAACCAGCACCATGCCGCTTACGCAGATGCTGACAACGACCATCGACCGCGCATCGCAGCGTGAGGCCATGGCTACGGCCGTGATGGCCTACCTGAACAGCGATCTTATCTGCTACCCGGCCGACGAGCCGGAAGGGCTAAGGCAGGAGCAGGAAAAGCTCTGGGCCCCGTGGCTACAATGGTTTGAAAAACGTTTTGGAGTGTCTCTTTTAACGACCTACTCGCTTTCGCGTCTGGACCAGCCAGATGCGGCCCATGCCCTTTTATCTACGTATATCAAAGAGCTTGATGCGCATTCGTTTACGGTCTTACAGATCGCTGTCGGTGTTTCGGGATCTGTCGTTCTAGGCGTTGCATTTTTAGAAGGCGCGATCAGCGCACCCGAGGTCTGGCGCTGTGCCTTGTGCGAAGAATTATACTATGAGCGCGTCCATGATCTTGAAAAGCACGGGCTTGACCCGATTGAGCAAAAGCGGCGCGACTCCATGCTACGAGACCTTGAAACGGCCCGTTATTATCTGCGGTTGATCAACACCGCCAGCTAACGCTTTTTTGTTTTTCATAACTTGACTTCTTGTTATGGTTTGACTATTCATCTGTCTATGAATATCGAAGAACAGCCACCTATTACAGATCAAGAAATCCGCCAGTTTGTCTGGGGACCGCCCTCAACGCAGAGACTTTTTGATACCGTAGGTTTTATCGGAAAAATTGCGAGCCCAGCCGGGCTAACTCAAATGGGTATGCAAGTAGCGTATGGCTACGTACCCACAGGTCGGCTTGATTTACTTATGGGCGGAAGTCTTCTGGTACTTCTTGGTGTTGCAATTGCGGATATTAGTTTTGGAAAAAACCACCTCTCACGGATTTTCAGCCGTGCACTATCTGTGGCTGCCCGCAATCCCGTTCAGATTTCGCAGCCGACAATTCTGGCTGCTGCGGGTATCGCATCCTGCCTTGTCCTGGCAGGCGGTGAAATCGCAAACTATCTCTCTCAGACCGGCGTTACGCTCAGAGAACTCACTACATCAACTGATTCATGGGGTAAATTTGTAGCGTCCGCCAGCTATCCGAAAATTATGGCCAATATCGCACCATTTCTGGCTGCATCCGCGATTGATATCCCTGCCGTGCGCAATACCATGGACCGCGTCTTGGAGCCAGTAAACACAAGCCTTATTCAAAACGGACTTGGTGTTGCCGGTGCGACGATGATTGGGGTATTTGCACAAAAAGCGGGCCTACCCGCATTTGAAATTGCGGCAAGCCTTCAGGCAATGGGGTCCATCAGCGCAACTTTAGCCAGCATGTATCTGTTTTTTTCGCCTCGTTTTTTTCTGCCGCATACTAAATCTATCAATGAAGAATTAATTTTTTTAACGCGTGTTGCCATCGCCGGGAAGCAAGACGTTTTGGAGCGTGAGCGTGATGCCATGATGAATGCTCGCGGCCATATGACGCCAGGAATGAAAAGAAGAATTAATAAGCGTAGACGCTCAGTTGATATAGCGTAAAAAGTATTTGTTATTAGATATGGAGATTGCTTAGATCTTCCAAGTCTTCAGGTTATCTATCGTTTTACCTGCATCAGCCAAGCGATATCCTTTAACAAACCGCGCCAGTACAAACAGGATGACAGGCCCATGAAAACCGACTGTTGCCCAACGCAAGATCGTTCCGTTTGTGTTTATAAATTCCGTAGCGGCTTTCTCGGCTATGCCTGGCACGACTTTGCCGGTTTTCAGCATGGCCATGTATTCGTGCATGCTTGAAAAATCTGCGTTTGAATACACGGTTGATGACCAAAGTAGCATTGCGATGACCGCATAGACGCTTGATACCCAGAAAGTCCTGACCATCCACTGCGCATGATTCCAGATCAGCGATTCCTTTTCATTTTTCTGTCTGATTTTATAAGCCCAGAATATGCCCGCGAGCATGGCACAGACACCGATGGTTGAAACCAGCTGCATATTCGTAAAACCAACGGCCATGCCAAGCCCCAACAAAACATAGCACCGCATCACTGACGATGTATCGATGGCCTGCGCGGGGATTATCGGTTGTTCTGTCTGCTCGGTCATTTGCGTGCGAAAAGTTTTTCAAGTTCAGCCAAGCTTAGCGAAACGTGCGTTGGACGTCCATGGTTACACTGGCCAGAAAGTGGCGTTTCTTCCATTTGTCTTAAGAGCGCGTTCATTTCGTCGATATTCAAAATACGGCCGGCACGAACGGATCCATGGCACGCCTGCCGTGCCAGAATAGCCAGAATTGCATCGCGCATCACCTCGCCTGCACTGCCCTCGGAGAGAGCATCCGCCAGTGTTTGCAGAAGGTTTCTGAAATCGATACGGTCGGACAGCAACGCGGGTACCTCACGGACGGCCAAACTTGAATCTCCAAAAGACTCCAGTACCAGGCCGTATGCAGAGAGCGTTTCCGCATGATCCATGAGTATAATCGCGCCGTCCTGCTTGAGTGTCACGATTTCAGGGATCAAGAGGGGCTGACGCCTGACGCCGCCTTCAGCCAGCGCCTGCTTTAAGCGTTCATACACAATACGCTCATGCGCTGCGTGCTGGTCGGTCAGCACTATTCCGTCCGCCGTCTGGGATACGATATACGTACCGTGCAGTTGTGCCCGCGCCGCCCCAAGCGGGTGATGCGAAGATGCCTGCTGACCCGGCTGGAGAACGTTATTTTGCTCGGGCGCTGTTCTTGCGGCTGGCTGCCACTGCGAGAGCCCTGCAAACGCCGTTTCTTGGACAACATGCCTCGTGGGCTGAGGCGCTGCCTGATACATCTGGGCTGCAAAAGGCATGGCCGCTTTTTCTGGTACCGCTGCAATGGCCGTGCGCCTGCCATGCGCCTGCAATGCACTCTGGATAGAGGATACAAGCAACCCCCGAATGCTCGCAGGGTCTCTAAACCGTACTTCCTGCTTTTGCGGATGCACGTTGACATCGACCGCCTCGCTCGGTGCATCGATAAAGAGAACAGCAACGGGATAACGCGCGCCCATCATGGTATCCGCATAGGCACCTTTGAGCGCCCCTAAGAGAAGCCTGTCTCGCACGGGCCTGCCGTTGACGTACAAATACTGCTGTTGTGCGTTGCCTCTAGAATAGGTAGGAAGGCCAGCATAACCATAGAGCCGGATGCCGCCGCGCTCGCTATCCAGCGCCATGCAGCTATCCTGAAAATCATCGCCTATGATCTGGCTTATGCGCATGACGGCATCGCTGCACGGCGTGCAGGAAAGCACCGTCCGCCCATCTGAAACAAGCGTAAACCGCTTGTGCGGGTGGGCCATCGCGATGCGGGCCATCACCTGTTTTACCGCGAGCATCTCTGCAAGGGCAGTCCGCAAAAACTTAAGGCGCGCAGGTGTTGCGTAAAAAAGATCGCGGACCTCGACACGGGTTCCCTTGCTGCGAGCGGCGGGCGCGGGCGCGCCTACATGGCCTCCGTCCACGGATATTGACCAGGCGTCGGCCGCACCCGACGCGCGGCTTTCTATTGAAAGGCGCGAAACCGATCCGATGGATGGAAGCGCCTCGCCCCTGAAACCGAAAGTTGCAATGTTAACGAGGTCGTCATCCGGCAATTTGGACGTGGCGTGGCGCTGCACCGCCAGAACAAGATCCGCGGCATCCATGCCCGCGCCGTCGTCATCTACGGCAAGCCAGCTTTTACCGCCTTCCCTGATATCGACCGTGATATTCTGGGCACCGGCATCGAGGCTGTTTTCGACAAGTTCCCGAACTGCGGCTGCGGGGTTTTCTACGACCTCACCAGCCGCAATGCGGTTGATGAGGCTCTCGGGGAGCTGGCGGATAACGGACATGTCATCAATTCAGCATGGACGGCTGTCAAAAACAATCACGTTATGGGAGATAATCAGAGGTATTCGGTCCCGCTGTCCATCAGCGTACCTTCCATGATGGCATTGGCAAACACCGTGCCCTCCAGTTTTGCGCCCGTGAGATCAGCTTTGCGCAGATCGGCACCCGAGAAGTCGGCATAAGACAGGTCGGCGTTTTTGAGGCGGATACCGGCCAGCTTTGCATTTTTGAGTATTGAATAGCGCAGTGTTGCGCCCATCATGCTGACAGGCTGGATACGTTTGATCGTACCGTCCGAGCCATGGAAAATGAGCGGCGAAAGATTGGCCCCCGTAAAATCACAGCGGGACAGACGCGCATCCTTGAATGTGGACCCGCGCGCATCGGCATTGACGAAGAGGCAGTCGCGGAAATCGGACTCATCGAAAATCGAACTCTGCATTTCGACGTTCGAGAAGTTCTGGTTCACGAAGTTGGCGCCTATCGCTTTCATCGCGGTCAGAGAGTATTTGCTCAGGTCCTCAAGTTCGCGCAGGTCAAACCCTGATAAATCGAGCTGAATGCCGTTTTTGCCGCCGGATTTGACCCAGACGACGTGCTCTTTCAGGAGTTCGGCCAATGGTTTTTCGAGGTTGCTGACTTCATCGCCCGTTGGTTTTTCGGTAATCGTGTTCGTGAAATCCGCGCCCTCGGTCTCGACCATTGTCATTGTCGTTTTTTCGAGGATAGCGTTTTTAAGTGCGGCTCCGCGAAGATCAGTACCCGACAAATCGGAGTGAGAGAGGTTTGCGCCCTCAAGGTTTGCACCGCGCATATCGGCGCCCTGAATACGGACGTTTGAAAGATCAGCATCCGAGAAATCTGCTGAACCCGCGCGCACGCCGGAGAGGTTTGTTTCCATCATCCTTGCGCCGGTAAAGATCGTTTTGGCTACAGGTGAGTTTTGACCATCGCGGCGGACGCGATCGGCCAGATAACCTTCGGCGCCTTTTTCCATGATCTTGCCTTCACGCAAGTCGGCTGATTTGAGGTCAGCGCCTGAAAGGTTGGCGCCGGCCACAAACGCACCGCGGAAGTCGGCGCGAACGAAAGAAGCCCGTTCAAGGTTTGATCTGCGCATATCGCAGGCAAAGAATGTGGCGGAGACGAATTTACCGCCCGAAAGGTCGCAGTTTATGAGGCAAGAGCCCGTAAAGTCAGCGTGGCTCAGATCCTGTGATTTGAATGTAAGGCCCGTCAGGTTTTTGAATTTGATAACGGCACGCTGGCCACCATGGTGGCCTTTCATATACATCTGGTGAAGCTTAATGATTTTATCCAGTTCCTCTTGCGAGACCTGGGCCATCACGATTTCACCTTGCGGGCTTTTTTGCGTGCTCATTCCGATAAAATTTTAAATTCTAGAATTTTAGACTTTTGACCTATTTTCTACTTTCCCTGAAAAGTATGAAAAATCAGTTTATTTGTAGATAAATCAAGCGTTTCATTCTGCTTTATATCGTTTCCCTGCGCAAGGAGCTCTTTGGCCAGTTCTTTGCCTAATTCGACCCCGAACTGGTCGAAAGAGTTGAGATTCCACAAGAAACCCTCGGCTGCGGTCTTGTGTTCGTAGACTGCAAGGAGCAAACCCACGTGATAGGCATCTATTTTGGGCAGAATGATCGTGGTTGATGGGCGGTTGCCGGGGCAAGACCGCTCCGCCGGCCCTTTACGGCCGAGCATAAGGGCACGACTTTGGGCAAACATATTGGCAATCAAGACCTTATGGCGTGCCGGACAGCCTTGGGACTCTGCAGCGCCTATAAAATCCACTGGAATGACATCAGGCCCCTGATGCAGCATCTGGAAAAAGGCGTGCTGACCATTGGTGCCGGGTTGCCCAAATACGACGGGGGCTGTTTTGTAATCGACCCTGTTACCCTCCCTGTCCACGGCTTTGCCGTTCGATTCCATGGATAGCTGCTGCATGTAGTCCGAAAACTTTGAAAGACGGGCGCTGTAAGGAACAAGTGCCAGTGCCTGATACCCTAAAAAGCTTCGATACCAGACCGAAAGCAGCGCCATTGTGACCGGTATGTTTAGGGCATAGGGCGCTGTTGCCACATGTTCATCGGCGGCATGGGCACCTGCCAAAAAAGATTTAAAGACATCAAAACCGCAGCTGATGGCGATCGGCAACCCGACGGCCGAGCATACTGAAAAGCGGCCGCCCACCCAATCCCACAGAGGCAGAACGCGGTCTTCGGTGATGCCCATCTCGGCTGCCGCTTTTACGTTTGCAGTCAGCGCCACGATCCTATCGTCACGCCCCTTAAGCCACATGCGGGCGGCTTTGAGGTTGAGCATCGTCTCCTGCGTTGTGAACGTTTTGGAGGCTACGCTGATAAGCGTCTTTGAAGGGTCAAGGCCCATGAGGATTGGGTCGAGGTCATCAGGATCGACATTTGCCGCAAAATGCATGCGTGGGCCTTCATGCAGGCCCGAGAGAGCCTCACAGACCATGCGGGGGCCGAGATCGGAACCGCCGATCCCTATATGGACCACATCGGTGATAGTTTTATCGGCGCGGATGGCGTTCGCAATACGCTCCATTTGAGCAAGGCAGTCCCGAACCTCTTTGCTTGGCAGATTTTCACGCAGTGCGGTGTGCAGCACGGCCCGTCCCTCCGTATGATTAATGACTTCACCTGCCATCATGCGGCGGAACCAGCCTGCCACATCCTGCTGCTCGGCTAGGGCCTTTAAAAGCAGCATCGTTTCAGAGGATACCTGATTTTTTGAAAAGTCGAAAAATACCCCACCTAGTTTGAGGCCCATAGCCTCGATACGGTTTTTTTCACTCTCTAGAGACCTTGTGATGTCTATATCGGCTGCCGTTTTTGCATGCGCCTCAAGCGCTTTCCATGCCGGTGATGATGCCAGTATTGTCATTGTTTTGTTACGGTTTCCGCGTTCGGGATTGATGTTAGTGTTTCAAGCTCGAGACCATCCGGTTTTGCGCCAACCAGCACAACTTGCGGTTGGCCGTTGAGAAGACGTGCCGTCACACGGCGGATGTCGGCCGGTGTTACGGCTTCGATTTTCGCGCGATAGTCGTCGAGCGCGGTCACAGGCCTGCGGTTGAGCTGCAAACTCACAAGTGTTGATGCTATGCGCGCGGATGACGAGAGACCGAGCGGTAGAGACCCTGTCAAATATTCTTTGGCGGCGGTCAGTTCATCCGGCGATACATCTTTTGATTTCATCTCATCCGCGATTTTATTCACGGCCTCGATCGTAGGAGCTACATTGGCTGGCTGCAATGAGGCCATGACTACGTATCTATCGGCATAGTCATTATTGACGAGGTCTGACTGGATACCGTAGGTAAGCCCGCGTTTTTCACGTATCTCGGCCATTAGGCGGGAGGAAAAACCGCCGCCGCCAAAAATGTAGTCGGCCACAACGCCCGCGTAATAATCGGGATCACTGACCGAAATACCATCCCACGCCATCCAGAGGACTGTCTGGGGCATGTCCTTCGCGTAAAACACAGGTTTTCCAACCTGAGGCATTGTCGCCTTTTCGAGCGGCTTTTCTGTTGATTTTTCAGGCAAGGTGCCAAAGGTGTCATCTACGATTTTCTTTGCTTCTTCTATGGTCACTTCGCCCGTAATGCCTACATATAAGCGGTCACGGGTGGCTATGCGCTTCCATTCACCTTTTAAATCGCCCGCCGTCAGCGCCTTCATGGATGCCAGTGTGCCACCGCTGTTGAGTGCGTATGGATGCCCCTTGTAGATGCGGTCAAAAAGCAGGCGTGATGCGATCCAATCCGCATCGCCTATGTTTGATTTGATACTGGAAAGATTGGCGGCCCGCATGCGTTCGATTGCCTCGGCTTCAAAGCGCGGCGCCGTTACGGCCAGTTTCAACAATTTAAAGGCTTCCTCTTTATGACGCGATAGAGTTCTCAGGTTTCCTGAAAAAACGTCGCGGCCTGCCTCAAACGAAAAATCAATGGCATGGTCACGCAGGCGTGCCTGAAAGTTTTTTGCGTTAATATCGCCTGCCCCCTCATCCAATGTGTTGGAAAGCAGCCTTGCCAGACCCTGCTTTGCAGGGGGGTTACGCTCGGTCCCCGTTTCAAAGGCAAAGGAAAGAGCGATCACCGGAATCGATTGATCAGGAACAAGCCAGACCTTGATACCTTTTTCCGTGACGAACTCCTGAATATCCAGCACTTTTGCAAATGCGTGTGAGGAGAGAGTCATGACAAGGCAAAATGCGCAGAGAAACACCCTCATCGTTTTTTCTCCTCCGGCAGCAGCCAGCCCGTAACACCGGCCTCGCTTATGACGAATTTTTTTAGTGCGCCTGATACGTCGTCTTTTGAAAGGGCTTCAAGCTGTTTTGGCCAGGTTTCAATATCATCCAGCGTAAGTCCAGTGACGATACCGTAACCCACGTTCATGGCTGGACCCGCTAGTGAATCACGAGCATAGACGGCGCTATCCTGCATGCGGCCTACGGCTTTTTTTATCTCATCATCAGTAAAGCCATGCGCGGCTATTTTTGCGAGTGCCTCCGTCACGGCTTTTTCGAGTTTTTCGAGAGAGACACCAGAAGCCGGCGTTGCGTAGAGCGTGAATGTTGCATCATCCCATGCGTATCCTGAGTAAGCGGCATCGACATTACTCGCAAGTTTCTGACTGACCACGAGATCCTGATAGAGGCGGCCCGTGTTACCGCCCAGAAGGTCTTCCAAAAGAGAGAGCGAGAGTGATGATTTTGTATCCTGCCTTACCGACGGGACGCGCAGCATTCTGATCCATTGTGGTTCACGGATATCGGGGCGTGCGTAGGTTACGCGCACCGTGCCATCCATTTTAGGGCTTGCGGTGCGCGCGCGAATTGGCACATCTTCACGCTTCAGCTGGCCGTATGTGCTGTTTGCCAGAGGCAGCACTTCCTCGAGTGTTGTATCGCCCGAGATTACGAGAACGGCGTTGTTCGGGGCGTACCATTTTTTGTAGAAAGCCAGCGAGTCCACCCATGTCAGGCCCTGCATTTCGGGCATCCAGCCTATGATGGGGCGCCCGTAAGGATGGTTGGGGAAAAGTGCCTGGCGCATGCGCTCACCCAATAACGCACCGGGATCACTTTCGATGTTCTGGCGGCGCTCTTCCATGACGACCTGTTTTTCCGAGTACACATCGGAAAGCTTGGGCGTGAGATCGTTCATACGCTCGGCTTCCATAGCCATGACATCGGCCAGTTTTTCTTTAGGAACCGTTTGAAAAAAGGCCGTGTAATCCCATGAGGTGAAGGCGTTATCGTTGCCGCCCATGCGCTGCACGATTTCACTGAATTTTCCTGCAGGCACGCGCGGCGTACCTTTAAAAAGAAGATGCTCCAGAAAGTGGGCCGTGCCGGATATACCCTGCGGCTCTTCAGCAGCGCCCGCCATATACCAGACCATGTGCGTGACGGCCGGTGTCCGGTGAACGGGGATGACGATCACCTGCATCCCGTTATCTAGCGTAGCATGCTGCGCATTATAAACCTTGTCTGATGCATGGGCTGTTGCGGCCCATGCAAGAAATACAAGCAGAAATGAAACCCGTCGGATCACGGCGTTTTCAGGATGTCTTCGTTACGTTTTTTAACTGCCTTATCAGGCAGTTTTTTATCTGAAATCCCTTCCGCTTCAAGACGCTTTTGTTCTTCGACAGGATCGAGATGTTTGCCTACGACCGATTTATCCTTCCAGAAAAGAAGTTTTTCGGCGACGGGCTGATCCGCCTCCTCAAGTTCCTTGATTTCGGTATCGATTGAACTGCGGATGTTAGGGTCAGCATTGCTTGCGCCCAGCTTGCTCAGGAAGCCTTTTTGGCCAACCGTCTGCTCAGGCGCGGGTTTGCTTGCTACGCCAAAAACGGTCTGCTTTGCCTGCTCACGCACCGAAAGCTCGTTCGGCCGCCCTTCACCCGGACGCGGAGGGCGCAGGGTGTAGTCTGGCGGTACGGCCAGCGGAGCCCGCGTTACAACCGCGAACTCATCTGGCGGTGCAGCCTTGAGGCCTAGTTTTTCTTTGACGTCTTCACCGCCGCCGCAGGCAGCAAGTAAAAGGACAGTGGCCAAAGCCACAATGTTTAAGGGAGCGTGATTTTTCATGATTGGTATCTTAGCCAGACTTTTTGGCAAAAAACAGGCTTTGTAGAATTAAAAGAACAACCCCTGCCGTAATGGCTGAATCGGCGACGTTAAAGGCGGGGAAATGCCAGTTTCCCCAATAAAAATCGAAGAAATCCGCGACCGCACCAAACCTTATTCTGTCAAATATATTCCCCAAGGCGCCGCCGACGATGAGCGCCAAAGCCAAAATCTCACCCAAGGCCGAGGCCCGTAGCATCCAGATAAAAAAGCCGGCGCAAATAACCAGCCCCATAATGGTGAGAAGGCCCCATCCACCGGTTTGGAGGAGGCCGAAGCTGATACCCTCGTTCCAGACCATGGTGAGGTTGAACATGGGCCAGACGGGCAATGACACATCAGGCAGGCGCTGTGGTGCCTGCTGCAGCCAGTCCATGAAACGCATCGGGTCACCCAAGCCGAGTTCACGGCGGAATATGTTTTCGAGTACGGTCCATTTGCTGAGTTGGTCTACCGCGATTATGAGCAGGACGAGACTGATGCTGAAAAGTTTATTCATTTTTCCTTTGTCATTCCTGCGAAGGCAGGAATCCATTGTGCCTTTGGTTCAATAGTACTCACTTTTTACCGTGGACTCCCGCCTTCGCGGGAGTGACGGCGGTGTTTTATGCGGCCTTTTGCTGTTGCTTTAGATAGTAACGTACGGCATCAGCATCGCGTTTTGAAAGCGTCGGGAAGTCTTTATCGGAGCCTACTTCCGGCAGGATTTTCCAGCAGCGCTCGCATTTGTTGCCTTCGGCCTTGTTTACGACAACCGCGACGCCAACAATATTTGGCAGCGTGAAAGCGCCCGCCGGTGCCGCATCGGTTTTAACGGTGACTTGCGAGGTGATCGCCAATTCCGCCCAATCCATGCCCTCGACGTTTTTATCGAGGTATAAAACAGGGTGCGCTTCAAGGGCGGAGCCGATTTGTTTATCCTTCCTTGCAATTTCGAGTGCGCCCAAAAGGACATCGCGGACTTCAAATGCGCGTTTCCATTTTTGCGCGAGGGCGTCATCCCGCCATTTTGTAGGTACTTCCATGAACGTACGCAGGTGTACGTTATCACAATCATCCTTGAAAACACCGCGCGGGCGGAAGGACCACGCCTCATCCGCCGTAAAGCACAGGACGGGCGCGAGCCAGCCGCACAGGGCCTCGAATATCGCGGCCATGACGGTGCGGTAAGCGCGGCGTTCAGGCATATCCGGCCTATCGCAATATAATCTGTCCTTCCGGATATCGAAGTAGAAGGCCGAGAGCGGGCCGTTACAGAACATGTACACGGCGTTCATCATGCGCCCGAATTCGTATTCCTCAATATGCTGTTTTACCTGCGCATCGAGCATCGCGAGTTCGTGCAGCATATAACGCTCAAGCTCAGGCAGATTTTTAGTATCCGATAAATCAACCGATTCATCCGCCGTAAAACCATCCAAAGCACCCAGCAGATAGCGGAAGGTATTGCGGATGCGGCGATAAACATCGGCGGTTGTTTTGATGACCGCCTCGCCTACGCGGATATCCTCGCTGTAATTCGACATCATGGTCCAGAGGCGCAGAATATCGGCACCGTATTTGGCAATCATCTCCTGCGGGGCCACGACGTTGCCCAAGGACTTCGACATTTTCATGCCTTTTTCATCGAGCACGAAGCCGTGGGTGAGCACGGCTTTATAGGGCGCTACGCCTTTTGTGCCGCAGCTTTCAAGCAGGCTGGAATGGAACCAGCCGCGGTGCTGATCGGAGCCTTCCAAATACAAATCGGCAGGCCATGGAAGACCGCGCGGCTCCAGTACAAACTGGTGCGTCGAGCCTGATTCAAACCAAACATCGACGATGTCTTTTACCTGATCGTAATCTTCGGCTTTGTATTTGGTGCCGAGGAAATCTTGCGGGTTGCGCTTATACCAAGCATCCGAGCCTTCGGCTTCAAAAATATCACCGACGCGTTTGTATACTTCCGCATCCTTCAGCGGATTGCCCGTCGCTTTTTCTAGGAAGATCGCGATCGGTACGCCCCATGCGCGCTGCCTTGAGATGCACCAATCAGGGCGCTGCTCGATCATGGCGCGGATACGGTTTTCACCCATGGCTGGGTACCAATCGGTATCCGCAATCGCCTGTAGCGATTTTTTGCGCAGGTCGTTTGTATCCATTGAGATAAACCACTGCGGCGTCGTGCGGAAGATAAGCGGGGCTTTGGAGCGCCAGCTGTGCGGATACTCGTGACGGATGGAGCCTTTGGCAAGCAAGCACCCGGCTTCATCAATGGCTTTTAAGGGCGCGAAGTTACCCGCGCCGAATTCGTACTTGCCGCCCTTTTCTTCAAAGATGGGCAAGCCGCCGAAGAGAGGGACTGAGGTGCGGAATTTACCGTCATCGGTGATATTATCCGTGACCTCGATGCCGTGTTGTTTACCGAGTGCAAAGTCATCCGCGCCGTGACCTGGGGCTATGTGCACGAAGCCTGTACCGGCGTCATCGGTTACGAAGTCACCCAGCAAAACAGGTACATCGAATTCATAGCCCTGCCCGCGCAGCGGGTGGCGGCAGATGGTGCCCGCTAGGTCCTTGCCCGTAAAACTTGCGGTTAAATCATACGCAGAAATTTTGGCGTTTTTGACGACATCCTCGATCAGTTTTTCGGCAACGATAATCTTTTCGCCCAGTTTGGCTTTACTGCCTTCATCAACGGCGGTTACGACCAGAAGGCGATACGTGATGGACTCGCTCGCGGCAATCGCGCGGTTGGATGGCATAGTCCACGGCGTTGTCGTCCAGATAACAATCGATGCGCCATCGAGGTTTTTATTGGATGTTTTGATGATCGGGAATTTGACCCAGATGGTGATGGATTTGTGCTCGTGGTATTCCACTTCGGCTTCCGCAAGTGCGGTTTTTTCGACGACAGACCACATGACAGGTTTGACGCCTTTATAGAGGCCGCCATTGAGTAGGAACTTATGTATCTCACGGGCGATTTGCGCTTCAGCGCCTATCGTCATTGTGAGATACGGGTCCTTCCAATTCCCCACGACACCCAGCCTTTGGAATTCATCCGCCTGTACGCCGACCCAGTGGGCGGCGAAATCGCGGCATTCGCGGCGGAATTCGAGGATGGGCACTGAATCCTTATCCTTTTTTTCGGCTCTATATTTTTCTTCGATCTTCCATTCGATCGGGAGTCCGTGGCAATCCCAACCTGGCACGTAATCGGCATCGTAGCCGGACATCTGCATCGTGCGATTAATCACGTCTTTCAGAATTTTGTTGACCGCGTGGCCTATGTGAATGTTGCCGTTGGCGTAGGGCGGGCCATCGTGCAGCGTCCATTGTTTTTTGCCTTTGGAACGCTGGCGCAATTGTTTGTATAGGTCTGCATCCTGCCAGCGTTTCAAGATTTCGGGCTCGCGCTGCGGCAAATCCCCGCGCATCGGGAAATCCGTTTTCGGCAAAAAGACTGTGTTTTTGAAAAATTCTGCGTTGTATTCGGTCATCATGCATCTCCAGCCCACGGTTTTAGCAAGTTTGCCGGAAAATGGAAGCGTTTAGAGACGCAGCTGGCCGGGATCAAACTGGCCGGTCCTTTGCAAAAATTCAACTTCATGGTCTGTTGCCATGATTTCGGAGAGTGTATCAAGCCTGCGTACGATGGGTTCGATTACGTCATCAAGCGTATCGCGCGCGCCTTCGAGATCATTCAGCTGGACCAAGGTGTTTGTGCCACGTACGAGATTAAACAAGGCTTGAACATCCGCCTCATAGGCATCTTCATCGCATGGCATGTGGAAGGTAACAGGGCGGCCCAGCGCATCCTTATGGCCCATATCGATTTCTGTCGTATCGAGATGCCATGGGGTTAGTGCGCATGCGGGCGATACTTTTCTGAAGTGGAGTGCGACAAGTGTTTTTGATGTGCCTATTTCAAAAGCGATCTGGCGCCTATTGTCGGTAGCAAAGCCCCATTGTATGGGTGCTTTTTCGGGTGATAGAAAAACTTTTTCCTTTGGTTTTGCGCCAAGACCAAGCGCTGCCATGACTGCCGCGCCATCCGGATATTTGTAGAGCGAGCAGTCCGTATGAACCAAGTGCTCGGGCAGGCCAAAATGCGCCGCTTTAAAGCGCCCTTTGAGGTTACAACCTGCCGGTATGAAAAGCGGTTTTCTGACCATATCAGCCATACCTCCGGCGCATTGCGGTACCACCGCATTGGGGGTTTTCCGTTACCCTTGGATTACCATCGAGCGTGCGGATTATATCGTCCATCGCACGGTGAAACCTTTTTTCGGCTTCTTCCCAATTGTCGGCATTCAGGTTTGCAATTGTATCTGCCACGCATACAAGCAGCTCGCGCGCCAAATTCACCTGCCCTTTTGATCCGCAAGGCAGAACCAGCGGTACGGACGAGCGATTGAAGAGCTCGATGTGGTCGAGGTGCCAGAGCGTACCGTTATTGCCGGGCATCTCTTTTATAAAATGAAGGCTTGCGAAAAACGTGGCGTCGCCAAGCTCAATCAGCAGCTGTTTATTAGGTTTCATGGCCCAGCCCCATTGTAAAAACCAAGTGGGGTGCTGCTGGCGACCTGTTTCGCCATTGATAAGTGCCCTTGAGGGATAGCGCTCGACACGCTTTGAAGGGATTTCCCCAAAGCCCATGGCTGCTGCTATGTCATCCGCATTTCTAAATGTAAAATAAGGGTCGATGCACCACTGTACATAGGGTGGCATGGCATTGGACTGCCAGCCAAACCGGTCTAGCATGCGTTCCATCGGCGATGTGCCGACAAGCATGTCATTGTCAAAAACGGCCACAAGCGGGCGGCGCATGATGTCCCTAGCTCTTGTAAAATTTTTCTTTATATACGTAAAATACAGGACTTTTTCAAGCCAAGATATTTCTAGCCATTTCGACATCGGCGGACATGGCTGATTTAAGTTCTTCCAAATCCTTGAATTTGGCCTCATCCCTAAGCTTCTTGACGGGGCGTACGTATAACGTACGGCCATAAAGATCAGCATCGAAATCAAGCAGATAAACTTCAAGCAGTGGCGATTTAACCTCGAACATCGGCCTCAAGCCAATATTTGCGGCAGCAGGGCGCCAAACTCCGTCGCCAATGTTTACACGTACGGCATATATGCCGTGTGCCGGGCACAGGGTTTCAGCCAACGGGATGTTGGCCGTAGGATAACCCAGCTCGCGCCCGCGTTTATCGCCGTGTATGACCACGCCCTCTATTTCCCACTCCCAGCCGAGAAGATCATTTGCGGCTGAAATATCGCCTCCAACCAGAGACTCGCGAATGCGCGTGGATGAAACCGGCGCGGCCCCGCTCTCCTCCAAAATCACCGTATGCGTTACAAAACGCTTATCTGCCTTTAAGGTTTCGATACTGCCCGTGCGGCCGTGCCCGAAATGAAAATCATGGCCCACGACAACGTGAGCAGCGTTTACAAGATCAACCAGCATCATATCGATGAACATGTCAGCCGAAAGTTTGGCCATGATCGCGTTAAAAATCAGCACCTCGACTGCATCGACGCCGAGCTCTTTTAACCTGCGTTCTTTTACGTGCTCCGGCGTGAGCCTGAACGGTGCGTTTCCGGGTTTGAAAAACTGCCTTGGATGAGGCTCGAAAGTCAGAACCTTCAGTGGCATGTTTTCGACCAGCGCCAATTTTTTGGCGAAGGTCAGTAATGCCGCGTGCCCTTTGTGCACGCCATCGAAATTGCCGATGGCTATCACCGACTTTGGTTTGCTAGTATCCATGTGTGCGACCCTAATCAATTTCCCTCTTCATGAAAAGAATAGACCCAAAAGACCTGATCAATATTTCGGAAGAGGCCGTAAAACGAGGCATAGATTTGCGTTGCGATCTGATTTATGCCGATCCCGCGCACCCCTTAAACTCAACTTTCAGGGAGGCTATTTACAGGCCACAAGCAAAATTATGGTTGCACAGCCGCCTTGCTGAGGTTGTCCTTTTGGCCGCCAAGCGCTGCGCCGAGCAACACCGATATCGCTTTGTACTGACCGATGGCCTCAGAACCACCGATGCGCAGCAGCGGATGATGGATACTGCCATTGTCCGTGCCAACCCGCACTGGACAGAGGACGGGCCCAAAATGCTTTTGTCAAAACCCGGCGGCGGCGGACACCCACGCGCCATGGCCGTTGATATTTATCTTGAGACTTTTTCAGGTGAAGTTCTGGATATGGGGACCGTGCTTGATCATTTTTCAACCGATCCCGATGATAATCCGGCTGCGCGAGGCTATAACGGCCTTGATCCCGCGGTGTACGCTAACCGTACGCTTCTTGAAAAACTGATGATCGATGCGGGAAGAGACCTTAAGACTGATATTTTACCTTTACCATCCGAATGGTGGGATTTCAGGCTGATGCCCGATTTTTTTAGCGCGTATGCGCCATTATCGGATGCCGACCTGCCAGAAGAGATGCGCATGTGCGGCTAGTTTTTGGCTTGCAGGCCCCTCAGGATCAGCCTTGTGCTCTCAAGGATAACCGTACGTACCTCTGCATAGGCGGCCTCGTTGATGGTTTGCCAGCCCATTTCACGCAATGTTGATGCGCGTGCCACACGGAACACATACACAAGGCCCAGAAGCTCGATGCCCGTCAGCTTGATGCGAACATGGTCAGGCTCGAGCCCGCTGACATGCGACAAAAGCTTCGAAAACAGGTCGCGCATGCGCTTGATGGGGCTATCGTACAATATACTGAATGCCTCAGTCGGCTGCATTTGCTCACGCATGACAAAACAGACCCAGTTATCCGCCTCGGGGCGCTGAAGTACGACCTCGGCAAAATCGGCCATCAGTCTTTCAATCAGCGCCATTGCCTGATGGGGTGAGCCTACGCCGGCATCCATCTCACGCTGCACTGAATCCAAAAAAGAGCCCATCTGGTCGTTGAGGCCGTCGATGACGGCCTGGGCCACAGCCCTGTAAAGCCCATCTTTTCCGCCAAAATGATACGGGATGGCAGCGAGATTGGCGCCGGCCGCATCCGCCAAAGCGCGGGTTGTTGTTGCATCAAATCCGTTGACGCCAAAAAGCTCCATGCCCGCGTCGATCAGTCGGCGGCGCGTTGCATCACTTCTCTCATTTGATGTTTTGGTCAGAGGACGGACATTCATTGCTTTTCAGACACTCAACCTAACAATTCATACGTTTGTATTATGCGTTTATGCACATGACTGTCAAGATTGTCACAGGGCGCTGTTAAAAGGGCTTTTTTATATTTATCAGCTGGATAGGCGATCAGCATGCGCATTATGCATGGCTAAACCGCAAAACTTACATTCTTATTTATGTCAATCTTCACAAGGATAGACGTTCGAGCAAGCTGAACATGTATATGTGATCAGCGCATCCATCGACTCAATTTCGATCGTTGAGCCGCGAACTTTCAGATTCAGATCTTCCTTAAGACGAGCAAGCGCTCTTGAAAATGTTTCAGACTGCATACCGGCGATAAGTGTTTTATCGTAAGGCAAATGTAACATGATCGGCCCTGCCTTTTTTGCAGGGATCAGACGCAACAGGAAGCAGCCCAGCCTCTGTGGCGCATTCTGAATGGTACGGTGCTCTATTTCTTTATCTTTTTCGCGCTGACCCTGAACCACATGCTTCAGCATTTTCATGGAAAATGCCTGATTTGTCGCGATCTCGTTCCGAAGCATGGAGATGGGATATGCGATAACCTCGGCGTCCTGTACGACTTCGGCGCTGCATGAATAAAGGCGGTTATCAAAGATGTCCGTCTCGCCAAAAACCTTGCCCGCAGGCAAAATATCGATGATGACCTCGTCACCATCCAAAGTTTGCCTGAAAAGCTTTATCCAGCCGGAACGGATGACGTAAAACCACTCGCAGAGGTCGTCCTGCATAAAGACAACGTGGTTTTTAGAAAAACGGTGGGTGATGCCTGCCACTTCGAGCTTTTGCAAAAAAGAAGGATCGCACCCCTGAAACAACGTTACCTGCAAAAGTTCGGATAACGGCTGGGTATGGTCGTGGGAGCTACACTTGTGGGACGCAACCTGTTTCATACCCTTTGTTTTTCCACATTCGGTTGACTTTAATCAAGGTATTAAATTCGCTGCTGCAGCATCCTCCCCCTCGTGAGCGCTCAATCCCAGCGAGGAACGGACAGGATGAACACGCAGGTCAACGCCAATACCCCTATTTACAATGATGATGTGGTCCGCTTTTTCTCGCTGGCCACCGTGTTTTGGGGGATCGCCGGGTTTGCAGTCGGGCTTCTTATCGCCTTGCAGATGGCTTTTCCCGCTCTCAACTTCGAGCCTTTTCTGACATTCGGGCGCCTGCGGCCCCTACATACATCTGCCGTCATTTTTGCCTTTGGCGGCAATGCCCTTTTTGCCACGAGCTACTACATCGTCCAGCGCACGTGTCAGGCACGGCTTTGGAATGACACTCTCGCATGGCTTACATTTTATGGCTACCAGGCCGTCATCCTTATGGCAGGGCTTGGCTACATTTTCGGTGTTACGCAAGGCAAAGAGTATGCGGAACCTGAGTGGTATGTTGATCTTTGGCTGACGATCGTGTGGGTGGCTTACCTGCTTGTATTCCTTGGCACGCTCATCAAGCGTAAAGAGCCGCACATCTATGTTGCCAACTGGTTTTTCCTTGCCTTCATTATCACGGTTGCCGTGCTGCATCTTGGCAATGGCCTGTCGGTTCCTGTCAGCCTTTTTGGGGTCAAGAGCTACACGGTGATGTCGGGCGTGCAGTCCGCCATGATCCAATGGTGGTACGGGCATAATGCGGTCGGTTTCTTCCTGACCGCGGGCTTCCTTGGCATGATGTACTACTTCATTCCGAAGCGTGCGGAACGCCCTGTTTACTCCTACCGCCTGTCCATACTGCACTTCTGGTCTCTGATCTTCATTTACATTTGGGCCGGCCCGCACCACCTGCATTACACGGCGCTGCCCGACTGGGCGCAGACGCTTGGCATGACGTTCTCAATCATGCTGTGGATGCCCTCATGGGGCGGCATGATCAACGGCATGATGACGCTTTCGGGCGCCTGGCACAAACTGCGCCAAGACCCCGTGTTGCGCTTCATGATCATCGCCGTTGCGTTTTACGGCATGAGCACATTTGAAGGCCCGCTCATGTCAATCAAGTCGGTTAACGCGCTGTCGCACTATACGGACTGGACAATCGGCCACGTGCACTCGGGTGCGCTTGGCTGGGTTGGATTTATTACCTTTGGGGCCCTTTATTATCTCATTCCCAAGCTTTGGGGCAGAAAAGAAGTCTACTCGCTGCGTCTTGTTGAAATACATCTCTGGACGGCGACTCTTGGTATCGTTCTTTACATCGTTGCGATGTGGATTTCCGGCATCATGCAGGGCCTGATGTGGAGATCGTACGACGACATGGGTTTCCTTGAGTACTCGTTCGTTGAAACGGTTCTTGCCATGCATCCTTACTACATCCTACGCGCGCTCGGAGGCGCGCTCTACGTCGCGGGTGCGCTGATCATGGCTTACAACTTCTGGCGCACCATCAAGGGTGATATCGCTCAAGACAAACGTATCCAAGTCCAAGAGGCTATCGCATGAGTTTTCTCAAGAAGCACGAACATCTCGAGCGCAATTCCATCCTTATGCTTGTCTGCATCATTGTGGTGGTGCTGATTGGCGGAGTTATCGAGATCATCCCCCTGTTTCGCATGGAAACGGTGATAGAGCCCGTAAAAGGCGTGCGGCCTTACACGCCGCTCGAGCTTGCGGGGCAGAACATCTATATCCGCGAAGGGTGCAATGTCTGTCACTCGCAGCAAATCCGCCCATTGAGGGACGAGGTTGTACGCTATGGCCATTACTCGCTTGCAGCCGAGAGCATGTATGACCATCCGTTTTTGTGGGGGTCCAAGCGCACAGGACCTGACCTGGCTCGCGTCGGCGGCCGTTATTCGGATGAGTGGCATACGGCGCACCTTATCAACCCGCGCGATGTCGTGCCTGAGTCGATCATGCCTACCTACTCGATGCTGGCAAAGCGCGCTGTCAGGCTTGATGACATGAGTGCACACCTTAAAACCCTGCGTATCGTGGGTGTGCCTTACACGGACGACATGATCCGAGAAGCTTACGACGATGCTATGGCGCAAGCCCGCGTTGACAGCCCAAATATCGATGGCCTTAAAGCCAGATACGGTGAAAAGGTCAATGCCCGTGACTTTGACAGCAACCCAAACCTGACATCCGAGATGGATGCCCTGATAGCCTATCTGCAGGTACTCGGCACCATGGTTGATTTTACAAGCTATGAGCCCCGCAGTGCGGAGCCTCAGAAGAAAGAGGCCGGCAAATGATCGACTTCTTATCAACCCATGCCGGAGTGATTGGTCTCTTGTTCTTTTTTGTCTTTTTTACCGCCCTTGTGTTCTGGATTTTCAGACCCGGATCAAAGGCAGGTTACATCGCCAAAGCCAACATCCCCCTGAAAGAGGACGGGAACCATGAGTGAGAAGAACGACAAAGAGATAGATTCCGTTAGCGGCATCGAAACCACAGGCCATGAATGGGACGGCCTCAAGGAACTGAACAATCCTACCCCGCGCTGGTGGCTATGGATTTTTTATGCGACCTGCATCTGGGCATTTGGCTACTGGGTCGTGTATCCGGCATGGCCTACGCTTTCAGGCCATACGCAAGGCTCGTCCGGCTGGACACAGTTTAAAAAACTGGAGACCGAGCAGGCTGAGATTACCGCGCGTCAGGCGAAATATGCCGCATCGTTTAAAGATGCCTCGTTTGATCAGATCATGAAGGATGAGACGCTCTACGCCTTTGCTGTTGCCGGTGGACGAGCCGCCTTTAAAAACAACTGTGCCACCTGCCACGGCAGCGGTGCCACGGGCGGTCGTGGATACCCCAACCTCAACGACGATGACTGGCTTTGGGGCGGTAGACTTTCCGATATCTATACGACACTTAAATTCGGTATTCGTGCAGGCCATAACGAAACGCGCGTTTCACAGATGCCTGCATTCGGAAAAGACGGCGTGTTGAAACAGGGAGAAATAAAAAATGTGGCAGGTTACGTCATTGCCCTTTCTGAAGGAAAGGCATCGGCTGACATGGCCGGCAACAAGATTTTTGCCGAAAACTGCGCTGCCTGCCACGGCGACCGGGGACAGGGCATGCGCGAGGTCGGGGCCCCCAATCTTTCCGATGCCATCTGGCTTTATGGCGGTGATGAGGAGACGGTTTATCAAACAATCTATAATGCACGAGCAGGCGTTATGCCGAACTGGAATGACAAACTTTCAGACGATACACTGCGCATGCTAACTGTTTATGTACATTCGCTTGGCGGCGGTGAAGCGGACGAAGAGCCGCAAGTGCCTCCCAGCACCACAGAGGGTGAACCAAACAACAATGACATGCAGCAGCTGCCTGAAACCCCAGCCGCAACAGAGCCCGCAGGCGCCACAACCGGTGAATGACATCGTTCTGTTTGCGAAAGCGGAGAAAGTTTTTCCCCGCAGTGTCAGAGGTTTTTTTAGAAACCTGAAGTGGATGGCCATGGCTGTTTGCCTTGGCATTTACTATCTCGCACCTTTTTTGCGCTGGGATCGGGGGCCAAACGCCCCTGATCAGGCGATTTTGATCGACCTTCCCAATCGCCGCGCATACTGGTTCTTTATCGAGATATGGCCACAGGAGGTTTATTACCTTGCGGCCATTCTGGTTTTTGCCGCGATCCTTCTGTTTTTCGTGACATCGCTTTTTGGCCGCGTTTGGTGCGGGTATTTCTGCTTCCAGACGGTCTGGACGGATCTTTTTGTCATGGTCGAGCGAAAAATCCAGGGAGAGCGGGGAGAACGCAAACGCCTCCACGAAGGCGCGTGGACGTTTGAAAAAGCCTGGAAACTTGGGCTCACGCATTTTTTATGGTTTAACATCGCCTTCATGACTGCGGGTGCGTTTGTGCTTTATTTCAATGATGCACCTACGCTTCTTGCCAGTTTTCTTGACCGTGAAGTTTCGCCCACGGTTCTTGGTTTTATGGCCGGCCTTACACTCAGCACCTATATCATGGCGGGTTTTGCCCGCGAGCAGGTGTGCGTTTACATGTGCCCGTATGCGCGTTTCCAGTCCGGCATGTTTGATCCTGATACGCTTATCATCGGCTATGACGCAGGCCGTGGAGAGCCTCGCGGCAAGCACAAAAAAGGAGACACATGGGAGAACAAGGGGCACTGCATTGATTGCTCCGCCTGCGTTCAGGTCTGCCCCACGGGTATCGATATCCGGAACGGGTTGCAGCTTGATTGCATTGCCTGCGGGCTATGTATTGATGCCTGCAATGACATCATGGATAAAATGTCCCTGCCGCGCGGTCTTATCCGATACGATACCGAGCGCGGCCTGAAAGACGGGCAGAAAAAACTGCACATCATCCGCCCCAGAACCATCGTGTACTCCGTTGTCTTGGCGGTTGTGATCGCCGTCATGGGTTATGTTGTTGTGACCCGCGCCCCTGCCGAACTCCATGTCATCCACGACCGCAACCCGCTTTTCGTTAAAATGTCGGACGGGCAGATCCATAACGGGTATGATATTAAAATCCTGAACAAGACCCACGACATGCAAACTTTTTCCCTGTCGGTTTC
Source organism: Pseudomonadota bacterium (assembly GCA_009926935.1). Classification (GTDB taxonomy): domain Bacteria; phylum Pseudomonadota; class Alphaproteobacteria; order Micavibrionales; family UBA1664; genus UBA6145. The sequence goes on from RFNZ01000001.1 coordinate 272,049, forward strand.
GGGAGTTGACGGGGCGCTGCTTGAAGTAAAAGGAGCGGGCGAAATTGCCACTGAAGCCTTGTCCGTTGCGCCGGATACGATTGGCCATTACCGTGTGTTTATCAAGGCACCTGCCCAAAAAGAAACGCCGGTAGATATCATGTTCCGCATCGAAAACAAAGCCACAGGCTTTGCCGATGCACACGAGAGTATCTTTATCTCAGGAGGTAGCGAATGAATGCGCCCGTTGTCTCAAAGCCGATCGATAAATATATCCCGTGGCTTTTTGTCGTTTTTTTTCTTGTGATTGCCGCCGTTGATACCGTGTTTGTTACCATGGCCGTGCGCACGCATACGGGCGTCGTTACCGATCAGGCATACGAAAAAGGGCTTGCTTACAACAAGACCCTCGAGGACTCTGCGGCCCAAAGCGCACTGGGATGGACGGGAGAAGTCAAACTCACCCGCGATTTGCTTACTTACGATCTGCGCGATCAAAAAGGGAATGCCATTGAAGGCGCTACACTAAAAGCATCCATAAAACGGCCTGTAACCCAGGGTTATGACCTTGATATTGATCTTAAAAGCACAGGGCCTGGCGCTTATCAGGCACCGCTTTCTCTGCCTCTCAAAGGCCAGTGGCAGGTACGCATTTATGCCAAGGTGCGCGATCAGGAATTCCAAACAAACGCGTTTTTGTTAGTGCCATGACCGCCTCCCTGTTTGTAACGAACGGCCCCGATGATCAGCGGCGTTTAACGCTTTCGGTCGAGGGTGTGCACTGCCCCGCCTGTATCCAGAAAATTGAATCAGGACTCGCAGGACTTCCCGGTGTAACCGAGGCACGGCTCAACTATACAACCAAACGCCTTGCACTCATCTGGAAAGGCGAGGCAAGCACTGCCGATGTATTCATTCAAAAACTGGAAAGCATGGGATACAAAGCGCGCCCGTTTGAGCCGACACACGCTGAAGCCACGGATTCCGAACAGGCAAAATTTTTGCGGCTGTGCCTTGGTATATCCGGATTTGCGAGCGGCAATATCATGCTTCTGTCTTTCGCCCTTTGGCTTACGGATACACAGCAGATGGGGCTTATCACCCGCGAGTTTTTTCATCTGATTTCAGCGCTGATTGCGGTGCCGACCGTCGCTTTTGCAGGGAGGCCTTTTTTCAGATCCGCATTTGCCGCGCTATCAAAAGGCCGCACGAACATGGATGTGCCCATATCCCTTGGTATTCTTTTGGCAACGGGCATGAGTCTTTTTGAGATGTTCCGTGGTGCGGAACATGTTTTTTTTGATTCCGCGGTCATGCTTATTTTTTTTCTGCTCATCGGCAGATATCTTGATTTTCTGGCGCTCGCCAATGCACGACGCGCAGCATCCGACCTGATTTCGATGATGGCCGGCAGCGCCACCATCCTTGAAGACGGTAAAACACGATCCATTCTCATCCGAGATCTGCGCGAAGGCATGACCGTGCTGCTTGGCACCGGCGAGCGAATCCCCGCTGATGCATACGTAATTGAAGGTGTGTCTGATATCGATACCAGCCCCGTTACGGGCGAAAGCATGCCCTGCAAAGTTTCCGAGGGCGGTGCGCTCTACTCCGGCACTATCAATATGTCGGCCCCTTTGAAAATTAAAGTTGCACGTGCGGCCGAGGATTCGCTTCTGGCTGATGTCATCCGCATGATGGAAAAGGCAACGCAAGGCCAAGCCAGTTACGTGCGTATCGCGGACCGTGCCGCGAGGCTCTATACACCTGTCGTTCATGTGCTTGCGGCAGCAACCTTTTTAGGCTGGATTTTGGTTGGTATGCCCTGGCAAGGCGCACTGATGATTGCTGTTACAGTCCTTATCATCACATGCCCTTGTGCTCTTGGGCTTGCCTTGCCTGTTGTCCAGATGCTGGCGGTTGGCCGCCTTATGAAGCGCGGGGTCATGATCAAATCCGGCGATGCACTTGAGCGCCTTGCGCGTATTGATACCGTCATGCTTGATAAAACAGGTACGCTCACGCTCGGGCAGCCTAGTCTTGTCGGCATGCCGGAGAGCACAAAAATCAAGATTGCCGCATCACTTGCGATACACAGCAAGCACCCGCTTTCGGTAGCACTTACGCGTGTATATACAGGCGACCTCCATGATTTGCGTGTGACAGAAGTACCGGGCTGCGGGCTAGAGGCCATGTTTAATGGCAAGCGCGTACGCCTCGGCAGCCGTGACTGGTGCGGAGATAGGCACGCAAGCCATAATGTATCCGCGCTCGAACTCTGGCTTAATATCGAAGGTGATGAGCCTGCGCGGTTCTCTTTTACCGATCCGTTGCGCACAGATGCCAAAAATGTGATCGCGGTATTGAGAGCACGCGGTTTAAAAATCCTGCTTGCATCGGGAGACCGCAAGGAAGCCGTAAAAGCTACGGCCGAAGCACTTTCCATACCCGAGTGGCAAGCAGGGCTTAAGCCAGCCGACAAATTTTCCCTGATGCAGGAACTGCGTGCCAAAGGGCATAGAGTGCTCATGGTTGGAGACGGTCTTAACGATGCGCCGGTTCTTGCAGGGGCTAACGTATCCGCCTCGCCTTCATCGGGCCTTGATATTGCACGCAATACCGCCGATATCGTCTATACAGGCGCTTTGTTTGAGCCAATACTGCGTACCTACGATATTGCGGTTTACTCGCAGCGCCTTGTTGTACAGAATTTTGTTCTGGCCATACTTTACAATGTGTTTGCCGTACCGCTTGCCATGGCAGGATACGTGACGCCCCTTGTTGCTGCCATTGCCATGTCATCATCATCCATTATTGTCATTGCCAACGCTTTTCGACTGAGAGCAAAGATATGAGTGTCCTTTTATACATGATCCCTCTTGCGCTGCTGATGGGGCTTATCTGGCTTGGTGTTTTTATATGGTCGCTCAAATCGGGGCAGTATGATGACCTTGAGGGTGCGGCCAACCGCATCCTGATTGATGACGAAAATCAGCCCAAAAATTGACGTTAATCAAAGCCCGTTTTGCGGAGCACTTTATCATTGCGGCGGTTAGAAAAAGAACCCGCGATTCGTCGCATTATCAGGAAGTGCCCTCATGAAAAAAATTCTTCTCAGTTCGGCATGTCTCGCCCTCATGGGTGTGGCTGCTATTGAACCCGCTTCAGCTCAGGATGCTGCCGGTTTTCAGGCAGGCGACTGGCTGATCCGTGGCCGCATCATTGATGTTATCCCGCAGGAAGACAGCTCGACATCCGTTGCGGGCGGTGAAGTTGCCGTTGGCAACCGTGTCGCCCCTGAACTTGATTTCAGTTACTTTTTTACGCCCAATCTGGCTGCAGAACTCATCCTTGCCACCACAAGGCACGAGCTAGACGGCAAGGGCACGCTGACCGGTACGCCCATCGGCGATGCCTGGATCGTGCCGCCTACCCTTACGTTGCAGTACCACTTTATGCCTGAGCAGGCTTTCAAGCCTTACGTTGGTGCTGGCGTTAACTACAGCTGGTTCTGGAACGAGAAACCTGCTGCAGGTTTTAACAAGCTCGAGATGACAGGTGGCTTTGGATATGCACTACAAGCCGGTTTCGACTACAACATTGCCGATAACTGGTATTTCAACGCCGATATCAAAAAGATCTGGCTGAACGTCGATGCCTCGCTGAACAGCGGCGGTGTTACAGCGGATGTCGATCTCGATCCCGTCGTGGTTGGCGTTGGGCTTGGTTACAAGTTTTAAGATATTCCTGTACTGAAACTGGCCCCCGTACATACTACGGGGGTTTTTTTATATGGCCGTTACGTGACGTTGAATATTTTCTGAGGGCGGGGCCAAATAGGTGTCAAATGCGGCGCAAGCGAGCCGCACCATAAACCGATTATCAACTTCCACTCTTTTTCCGTTACGGATATGGACAAGACCTGTGCCCTCCAGATCCTTCAGTTTGTGAAGTGCCGTACTGATATCCTGAAGAAATTTTCCGTGGCGGCGGCAGGCGGCATCAAGATCGACACTGCTGTCACACATGAGGCGCTCTATGATGTCGGCTACAAGAAGGTCAGCCTCCGTGAGCAAACAGGATTTTTCGACCGGCAGGATCCCTTTTTCAATCCGGTCCCGATATTGCGGCACATGCACGGTATTCTGCACATAGCCATTGGGAAGCCTGCTCACGGCGGAGGCACCTATGCCTATCAGCGCTTCTGCCGTATCCGCGGTATAGCCTTGAAAATTGCGCAGTAACGTTCCGGCTTTTTGTGCTTTTACCAGCGCGTCTTCAGGCTTTGCAAAATGATCTATGCCGACCGGCACATAGCCTGCCTTTTCAAATATTGCTGCCGCGATTTCAAAAAGATCATAGCGTGCCGAGGTATCCGGCAATGCATCTTCAGGAATTAGGCGCATGTGTTTTTTCATCCAAGGTACGTGCGCGTAGCCAAAAAGCGCGATCCTGTTTGGTGCCAGAGAAACCGTTTGCTCTGCCAGGCGTTTCATGGTTTGCGGCGTCTGGTAGGGAAGCCCGTACATGAGATCGATATTGATAGCTTTCATGCCGTATGTGCGGGCAAGCTCGATACTCTTGTAAACGGCATTGAAGAGCTGCAGCCTGTTGACAGCCGACATGACCTTTTCATCAAAATCCTGTACGCCGAAACTGACTCTCGTTACACCGCTGCGGGCGTAGGTCACGGCTTGCGCCTCGCTAAAATGCCTTGGGTCGATTTCGATTGCTGTTTCTATCGATACCGCGAGCTTGAAGTTTTTTTGAATGGTCAGCATCAAGTCTTCAAACAGAGGAAGCGGTATGATGGTGGGCGAGCCGCCACCGAAATGGATGTGCGTTACCTCAAGCCCGGATGGCATGGATGCCGCGAGAAGTTCTATTTCCTTTTGCAGTAGGGCCACGTAATCGGCCACGGGCGCCTCGCGCTGGGTGATTTTTGTATGGCAACCACAGAACCAGCAGAGTGACGCGCAAAACGGCACATGAATGTAGAGCGATAGCCTGCTGCCCGCCTTGATCGAGCCAAGCCATGTTTTATACGCCTGCGGCTCGAATCCCTCCCGAAAATGGGGGGCCGTGGGGTAGCTGGTATAGCGCGGCACCATTCTGTCGGCTGAGAGGACGGTCTGTTTTACAGATTTTTCCATGTTGTGGATGATGTCCGGCTCCTTTCAGGTCACGTCGGGATTTTCAGGAACGAAGGGCGCTGCAAAACTGCACAATGTACTCAAACGGGCTTAGGCCCAGAGCACGCGCGTTTGCAAATGATTGATGCGAATACCCTTGCGGCATAATGCCAATGCCTATTGCCGCATCCAGTGCCACCAGACCCCATAATACGAAGCACGCCAGATGGGGCGTGGCCGCGCCCACAGCTACGGCCAAGCCATAAGTCACATAGTTTTTGAAGCGTACGGAGCCCTGCATGCGCACATTCTGGAACTTAGGCAGGCGCCGCGCCTTGACGAATGTCAGAAATCCTCAAAAACCCTGATTAGGGCTGCGCATTAAACCCTTTTTAAGCCCTACAGCACTATAATTCCGTAAATTCATGCCCGGATAAGGAGTGCGCCATGAGTAAAGGCCCGTTTGGAGATAGATCTAAGGATGTGTCGGATAGAATACTTGCAGGCATCCGTGCGCCAGCAAGCGAACCTTTGATCGATAATTACGTGAACAACCGCTCCGCGGAAGTCATGGCTGTCATGACAAAAATGGTAGCGGATGGCGAAGCTATGGCCGTTGCCTCTTTTATAGCTGCCGATGCCGAGAGGTTTGAGACATTAACCGAGAATGGCCACCTAAAAGCGCTGGCTCAGCTTGTTGAGCGCATGGATAGCACGCAACAGTTTCAAGTTCTTTCCGCATCGGAGTCGCATCTGTACGGCATACCAAATGCGACTGTGCTGCAAAATTTTGTTGGCAGTGATGACCCTGAAGTGACCGGCATATTTGCTGGCATGCTGCGCGGCTTTAATACCGACCAACGTGCCGATGTTCTTGCTGTTCCGGGTGCGGTGTGGTGGACGCTCAGCCTTGACCGCACAGGAATGACCGAGTTGCTGTATGATGTCGTATCTTCCCTCTCGCAGTCACAACGCCAGAAGGTTTATGGATCTTGCGAGAAGGTCGCCATGGCCATTGATATGAGCGCCGCCAAGGAACTTGCCGATCTTTTCAAAGGCTGCACCCCGCCCCTGAAATCCGCAGCTGGGCAACAGTTGAAAGCCTAGTAACAACATCTGGCTAAAATCAAATACGCGCACATATACGCACGAAATAGCTGGCTTTAATAAAAAGCTTTGGATTGCTGTGAACAAATTAGATCATGAATGAAGTTATGTACCAGTTCTAACAAGGATGATGTCAGCTGTTGTTTGATATTGTAATCCTTCCCACTCAAAGGATACTGATCGTCCTGCATTATCTCCTGCATCGCCTAGGTATTTCCTTACCTTATCGACAATCAGGGGCCTGTTTCTCTTTAACTGCCACGATTGAAAGTAATTGTCCTGATTTACTAAAACAAGAAATAGCCGGTTTGAAGCATCGAACCTTCTTTCTCCCTGATTCTCGTATAGCCATCTAATTAGCCGCTCAGGGTTATCACTTATGCCGTTTACAAGCTCGTTTCTTATCGCCTTCATTTCATTTATGGCTCTTATACAGTCAGAATCAGGATGATCCGCAACAATCCGCCAAAGATGTTCGAGGAGATCTGAATCTGATAAGGTTGCATCTATTGCTATACCTACTCGACGAGCCGCCTGCTTCAAAAGAGTAAGCTCAGGTCGCAAGTCACGAGAACGTCTCTCATCTTTTACATACCCCTCTGGAAGATAGGTGACTTTAAGATCGAACGGAATGTCTCCGACAAAGAAATCGATCTTCTTAACTAATCCAACAGCAGGTAGGACCTTTTCATGCTCTTTAAAAACATCTTCAATAATTATCGACGTCCAGTGATTATACCATGAGCATCTGACGTAGCCCTTCATGCTTGCAAAAAGAGCCCCCTCTATATTTTCATTAAGAGAATCGTATGACTTTATCTTCTTAACGTAATTATCCACGATGGTCTTTTCTAAGGAATTCTGATGCAAGCCTCCCCAGTAAAATTCATTCATCTTGTAGAGTTCACCAATAAGCATTGACTCAGCCTCACGCCTCAAACTTCTTTCTTCTTGAAAAGACGTTCTGATAGAGGCCTTAATTTGGTCAATAGTGACGTTAGATTGGTAGAGATACGCGAATAAATCCCTTGACCCGATGTTATCTATATTTAGGCCAGCCCGCTCGGCTAAAGCGCGCATGTGATCACCTCGAGAGAGAGAGCGAAGGAGCAAAAATCGCATCCCTAAAGAAGTTTTTGTTAGTGATTCTATCTCGTCATTTCGATACATATTTGTTGCTTGGGCAAACGTAAGTGTCATAAAACACCTTTCATCACAGAGGCTGCATCCATCCAATCTGGTACGGCCCGCAATCTGTGAAGTCGATCATGCACAATTTCTCCTTTAGAAAAAATCAGAACATAGTCGGACTTCATGCTTCCCTTGCGATTGTCCTGTACGACAGATCTAGCAGAATAATTCATTGGAAAAGATCCCACAAAACTAAATGCCGCTGACCTACAAACGCTTCTAATAAACCCCCACTCTTCTTCTTTTCTGGAGTTAAAAAACAAAGCTATAGCGCCACCGATTTTTAACTTCTGCCAAGCTTTGCTGAAGAATGCCGTCATTTTATTATCATACTCATCGATGTCTTTATGTCGTCCTTTAGCATTTGACACAACAATCTCTGCTTCTAGATCGGGTTTTAAATTTAGAGTGGCGTTCCACAACTCGCTTAATTCAAGATAAGGGATACGATCCCCATGAGGCGGATCGGTGATTAGAAGCTCCAAAGACTCATCTTCTAGATTTTCAATGAGAGAAAATGCGTCTGAAAGCCTTATATCTGGCGAAAATGTTCCACCGTACTGTGCCTCTTCTGGCAAGCCTTTAGAAAGTTTATTTGCTTTAGATTCAAAGCAATTCCAGACATTGATTTCAAAATGCGTTTCTGGTCTCCAGTAGCCTATGACCCAGCTTCCTACTTCAATCTTATTTGAAGTTTTTCCAGCACTCTTACCACGTGATGTTATGGCGAAAACCATGTTGGACATTTGCCCAATCGATGAAGTAAGTGTCAATTCCAGTGCATCACGAACAGATTCTGGAGAACGAGAAATAGCCTCTTTTAAAGTCTTTATGTTGCTCATTGCCCTGCCTGTAAATAAATCTCTCCATTCCAAAGTTGATTTTGTGTTGATGCGGCTGTTATCAAACATGATAAGAGGGCGTGTTCCAATATCCTCATGGCCTTGATAAGCATCATACAGTTCTTGATCCAGATGGTTAGGAAGACGCTCTATTCTTTTACGTTTTCCAATGGGTCGCTCCCAGATTTGATTCATTTTTCCGTTGACCCACAGTACATGGCTAACAACTGTTTGATCATTTGCACCATAAGAACGCTCTATATTAGTTTGTACCTCACGTGCTATCCTCTCTATTTCCTTGAGGAACACGCTGCGACTACATGGAAATGCGACAAACCTAGCTAATTTGACGGAAAATGGATTCAGATCACCGCCGATAAATTTTCTTCTAAGATTTGATGCCTCCCTCGCTATAGCGCCACCTCCAATAAACGGATCACAAACAACCCCATTTTCATTTGTAAGAACGTTTATCAAAAATCTCAGAGGCTCTGCTGGTTTTTTACCCCAATACTTATGAAATCCATACAAACCCTCATAGGAGCTTGGATTAAGCATCCCATCTAATTCAACGTGATCATTAATAATCTTTTTACTCTGTGCATTTTTTACTGCTATAGATGTTGTTGTAATATTGGTACTCTCCTCTTCTAGATGGTCATTATTCGATATTTTTCTCTTAGTATTCATGGTTTTCCTTGCTCTTTGTAAAGCCATCTTGAGCGAAACCTTAGCAGCCTTAAGCAATTTTTTACATGAAGTTTTTTTATTATCCGGGTTTGCGGGGTTCCTCCAAAATCGCCTGTATTGTGACTTTGATATCGTTTTCCTCAGGGCTACAAAGATTTTTGATTACATCCCCTTGCCTGTAGGGGGCTATGTGACCGTAGCTTGTGAAGGTGGTCAGGACATTTCGTGGCCGAGGTTCTGACTCAAAGCTTTCATTTGCTCTGGGACTTTGCATAGTTCCTACCGCATATAGGTCAGGATGTGCCTAAAGAAATGGGGGAGGTTAAAGTAGGGCACCTCTTCAAAGACCCCCCTGAAAATCTGGCGCATGGGAGCGACGTTGTTCCAGCACTGCGGCTCCAGTCCGTGCAGAGTGAGTGACCTGTTTTCATCATAATCTACACTAGACTTTGGAAGATGGGATAGTTCATGCCTCTGCAACTGAACAACAGTTGAGAGCCCAGTAGCTACAGGCTGAAAATCAAAAAGACCTCCATCGGAGGTCTTTGGATAACGGGATGGTGGCTGAGGAGGGATTTGAACCCCCGACCAAGGGATTATGATTCCCCTGCTCTACCGCTGAGCTACTCAGCCACGTACCAGATCAAGGCTTCGCTTATAAGTGCGGAGCCCCGGACTGTCAACATCAGCAGACGCAGCGCGGGCTTATACCGCTAGCAGGTTCAGCCCATGCTTGCACAACCTCTTGGGCCCGGCCGCTCTGCAAGGCTTCGACGTTAAGGCGGCACCCTTCGGCGCGGGCGCCTTCACCCGTTGCATCATAAAGCTTTGCCAGCAATTCCCATGAAGGTGTGTGTATAGCGCTGCGTTTGAGGGCTATGCGCGCATATTCAAACGCTTTGCCATTCATACCCAACTCAAACGCCATGTTGGCCGCGAGATAAGGCGGGCCCGCCACTGTGTCTGATAGCTGTGTTGCGGCCTCCGAGCAGCGCAGCGACTGGTTGCGCAGGGTATTGAAGAGTGCCATACGGCTTCGGGTTGTTTTTCTGGCCAGCGCTTTTTGAGCGTAGTCCGTAGCCATGGACTCTAGAGCGAGGGCCAGCAAAATCTGGGAATCGTAATCCGTTCTGGTGGCCTCGGCGCGGGCTATAAGGCTGTCATGCGCCCTCTGGAACTGCCCGCTTGCGGACTGGCTTCTTACTTCCTCCAGAAGTCTTTCCGTTTCTTTGCCTGCTTTTGTGCGTGCCATGGCTGTCTCTTTCTTATGTTAAAAAATGCAGATTTGAAGTTATCCGCCGCGCAGGCGCGGATTGCCCCAGCTGCCGCGGCCCATGTCTTCCATCGCGCTTATATCGATCGCATCCGCCTGGCCGCTTTGTATTAGGGCTGCGTTTCTGCGGCAGATTTCAGCCGTAGCCTGCTGGCCACTCCGATTGAGAAGTTTTGAAAGCAGGGTCCAGGCAACAACGTTGGCGTTGTCCATCCTGAGGGCCCGGCGCGTATGGTTGTAGGCGGCTGCTGTCAGCTGGATCTGGTCTGCAACTCTGGCAACACGAAGTGCCAAATCTACGTCACCGGGTTGTAGCTGGGCCGCGCGCTCGAGGCAGTTAAATGCCTGTCCGTTGAAATAGTCGCGCGATAGCCTGCCCTGATAGCCAAGGGCGTTATAGTCATCGGCTACGTTGCGGAATGCTTCGGCAAGGCTTAAGAGGCCTTTGACGTTGTCGTTCACGGCCGGTGCCTGTGCTTTTAGAAGATCTTCGCCTTCCGAATGGCGGCCTTCGGCCTTAAGGGCCCATGCGCGCTTGATGACGGATGCCAGTGTTGGTTGTTTTGCCATGATCGTTGCCTCTTTTATGTTATGGCAACTCATAGTGGTATTTTTTGATTATGTCAATTTTATTGCGCTGACTTTATCCAGCCGCCACCCAGAACCCGCTCGCCTGCATAGCATACGGCGGCCTGCCCGGGGGATACGCCAAATTGCGGGCTCTCGAGCGTGAGCGTGGCCGTGTTATCAGGCCCGAAATCAAGGCGGGCAGACAGCGGCTGCGAAACCGAGCGCAGCTTAACCGTGACCGCCATACTGGCCGATGTATCGCCCAGCCAGTTGCATTGCTGGATATGCACGGTGCCACAGGCCAGCGCCTCACGCGGGCCTACAATGACCTGAGCCTTTTCGGCATCAACCTTGATGACATAGAGAGGGCTATTGCCCTCCGTATGGCCGCCGCCAACACCGATGCCCTTGCGTTGGCCCACGGTAAAACCGACGACGCCTTCATGCCTGCCCAGTACGCGCCCATCGATATGAACGATATCGCCGGGTTTTTGCGCTTCGGGGCGCAAGCGTTTGACAACTTTTGCGTAATCGCCGTTCGGGACAAAGCAGATATCCTGTGAATCCGGTTTTTCGGCCGTAATCAAACCAAAGCGGCGGGCATGGTCGCGCGTGACATCCTTGCCCCAGCCGCCAAGCGGGAAGCGCAGAAAATCCAGCTGTTCCTGCGTGGTTGCGAACAGGAAATAGCTTTGGTCCTTGCTTGGGTCTACCGCGCGGTGCAGCTCGGCTTTGCCATCGTTCATGATGCGGCGGATATAGTGACCTGTTGCCATGCAATCGGCATTCAGGTCGCGGGCAACCGCCAAAAGATCACGGAATTTGACTGTCTGATTGCAACGCACGCAGGGGATAGGCGTTTCGCCGCGCAAGTAGCTCTCGGCAAAATCCTCCATGACCGCATCACTGAACTTGTTTTCGTAGTTGAGGACGTAGTGCGGGAAGCCGCGCGACTGCGCTACCATCTGGGCATCGTAAATATCTTGGCCCGCGCAGCATGCGCCTTTTTTTTCAAGAGCGAGGCCGTGATCGTAAAGCTGCAAGGTTACGCCCACCACATCGTAGCCTTCCTCATGCAGGAGGCCCGCGACAACAGATGAATCAACGCCGCCCGACATGGCGACGACCACGCGGGTATCCTTTGGTTCTTTGTTGAAACCGAGCGAATTCATGCCTTCTTATATAAGGCTACGCCCCTTGATTGTCACCTTTCAGACACGCACATACCTTGCGGGTGCCCAAGAGTAACCATGATGGCGTGTTGAGATGGCAACATAGAAACTTGGGAGGCTTTCATGATCACGTTCCGTAAACCGTTTTATTCAACACAAGCCGTCACACGCATTGAGGAAGCACGCAGTGCCATCAGAGCCCGCGATTACGTCGCGCTCAATGCTCTTCTGGCTACGGGCCTCAACCCCAATATCCCGGCAACTGACGGGCGGTATCTTGTACACGATGCCGTCATTTACGATGCCGGAGGCACGGCACTTGATATCCTTGTTCATTATCATGCGGATCTGAATGTACGTTGGGCGGCTTACCTCAACTGGACACCTGCCCATATCGCCTGGTTTGCCCGCCACGCCGACCTTATCAAAAAACTGAAAGGCCTTGGTGCCGACTTGGCACTCGAGGATGCCCGCGGGTGGTCGGCAAGCCGCGCCATGCCTTGCCCCATCACACGCAAGGAAGCGGAGCAGAAATTCAGCGGGTTTGCATCCCTTGTCGGGCACACTTCGGACAATCACGTCTTTGCGTGAACTGAAAAGGGGTGCTAAAACGCCCCGCATGGTTGTTAAAGCTGCAAGCACTCAAAGCATTGCCGAAGCCGCCGCGATTATAAAACGCGGCGGGCTTGTTGGCCTGCCTACCGAAACTGTTTACGGCCTTGCGGCCAATGCCTGTGAGGGTGTTGCGGTGGCCCGGATTTTCGAGGCTAAGGGCCGCCCCGCCTTCAACCCTCTTATTTCGCATGTTGCAAAACCGGAGGATGCTTTTTCACTCGGTATTTTTGATGAACGCGCAAAAGACATCGTGAGTGCCTTCTGGCCCGGGCCTTTGACACTGATCGTCAGGAGGCAACCCGATTGCCCTGTTTCCGCACTAGCATGCGCGGGCCTGCCAACCATTGCCCTGCGCTGCCCGGCGCACCCTGTTGCACGCGCCGTCATCGAGGCTGCGGGCGTGCCTCTTGCCGCGCCTTCGGCCAATGTCTCGGGAACGCTTTCTCCTACCACGCCGCATCACGTAGCTGCCGGACTTGGCGATAAGCTGGATCTGATTTTGGCTGCAGGTACCTGCTCTGTTGGTCTTGAGTCAACCGTACTTGATCTTTCCTGCGATACGCCCGTGATTTTGAGGCCGGGGGCTGTTACGCCTGATGACCTTCAGCGTATCCTTGGTTTTATGCCTCTTGTGGATGATGGCCAGCACGACGCCCCCAAGTCACCCGGGCAATTGCTGAAGCACTATGCCCCCAAGACCCCTTTGCGCCTTAACGCCACCGATTTACTGGATGGCGAAGCATATCTGGCCTTTGGGCCAACCCTTTTGGGCCGCGCCTTGCCCGATACGGCCAAGCGCAACTTGAGCGAAAAAAGCGACCTGCATGAAGCGGCTGCCAATTTATTTGGCTACCTCCATGCACTTGATGATTTGGGCCACGCGGCGATTGCCGTAGCCCCCATCCCCGAAACAGGTTTGGGCCTTGCCATCAACGACCGCCTCAGGCGTGCGGCCCGCGAATGAAAAAACGCCCCTAAAAGGGGCGCTTTTTGCATGAGAAGCTTTTAAAGCTTACTTCACTTTATCTTCTTTGAAATCGACGTGCGCGCCGAGTTTGCCCGTTGTCGGGTGTTTTGCGCGAGGGTCGTACTTCTTTTTGACCAGTTTTTCGGTCTTGGTCTTTTTGTTGACCTTGGTCACGTAGTAGTAGCCCGTGCCCGCGGTCGATACCATTTTAACCTTAACGGTTGCGCCTTTTCTTGCCATGGCTTTAGCCTTTCAAAATCAATATCGGCCCCGCTTATCGCGCATTAGGGCACACTAGTCAAGAAAAACCCTTACCAGAACTTGTACCAGGCCTTCTTTGCGGCTTTTTCACCCTCTGCAGGCGCGCTTTCGGGCGCAGCTGGTGCGGCTGCGGCAGGGGCAGGAGAAGTCTCGGTCGTATCAGATTTCTGAGCTTCCGGCGCGGTTTCTGCTGCTGGTCCCGGGGCAGGCGGTTGAGGTGTGGGCGCGAATGGGAGGGCCTCTCTCTCCGCTTCGGAGGTAATGACTTTTTCAAGTTTATAGACGACGCCGTCATCCGCCTCGATAACCTTGTCCTCCACATTGATACCATTGACCGTGAACTTACCTTTTTCACCTACAACACGCAGGCGCTTGAGTGTGGTTGTCAGAACTTCAGACGTAATGTTATCCAACATTTGTGGAGCTACACGCCCGTTGACGATGTGCAGATTCAGCAAGTCGACAAGTTTATCTTTGTTTTCTGGATCACGCAGATCTTTGATCATGCCCGAAGGCAGATCATCGAATGCCTCGTCTGTAGGAACGAACAACGTGTGCGGCGTGGATGTATCGGTCAGGACGGTTTCCATCCCCGCTTCCTTCAGGAGTTCCATAAATGTTTCAACATCAGAATCTTTTTCAAGAGCATCTTTGATGGCACTCTTTGCAGGTTCCGGCGGCATTGCAGGCGCTTCTGCCTTTGCAGTTTCCTCTTTTATATCCTGCTTGATTTCTTCTACTTTTTCCTCAGCCTTTTCTTCTACGGCTTCAGTGGCCTTTACGGTTTCTTCCTTGGCGGTTTCAGCCGCGTCTTTTGTCACTTCTTTTACGGCTTCTACGACCTCATCCGCTTTTTTCTCAATCGCCGGTTTTACATCGTCGATGACAGGTTTCATCTGTGCCGATGCCGGAAGCGAGCCTGCAAAAACAAGAGCCGAGATGGATGCAGACATAAGCAGGAAGTGACGCATGAGAATCTCCATATAGATTGAGCGTAATCTGTTTTATCACTGATTTGCCGCAAGTCTAATAGCGGTTTTTGTCACGATTATGGCGCTTACCGCCACGGTCTTTGGCCCTGTCATTCCGGGGTTTTTTGGGAGGCCCACGTTTATCACGCCGGTCACCCCGACCTTTTGGAAAACCAGCATGATGAGGCTTTGTCATGATAAAACCGGGCACGTCAGCGCCCTCCTCGGCACCTACTAGCTCGAAGAGAGAAGAACCCGTGAGCCTATCCGCCTCGACCACCCTTACCATGACAGGCGCACAAAGCCTAAAAAGGCGCCCGGTGCGCCGGCCAATAAGGGCATGATGCTCCTCTGAGTGAACATAATAATCATTGGGCAGGGAGCGGATGGGCACAAGACCATCGGCGCCCGTTTCATCAAGCGATACAAAAAGCCCGAAACGCGTGACACTCGAAATACGTCCCTTGAACACTTCGCCTACGCGGGATGTCAGCCATGCGGCGGTAAACCTATCGACGCATGACCTTTCGGCCTCCATGGAGCTTCGTTCCGTTTTTGAGATGTGTTCGGCCGTTTCATGGATGCGGTTGATCTCGGTTACATCAAGCCCGCCATCACCCAGATCGTAGGCCTTGATCAACGCCCTGTGCACGACCAGATCCGCATAGCGCCTTATGGGCGATGTGAAATGCGCATATTTCTGAAGCGCCAGGCCAAAGTGACCTATGTTATCCGGTGCATATACAGCCTGTGACTGCGAGCGCAAAATCACCTGATTGACCAGCGGCGCGTAATCCTTGCCTTCGACTTTTTTGAGGATGCTGTTGAACATCAGCGGCTTTACCACCTGACCTTTGGCAAGGTTGAGGCCAAAACCTTCAAGGAAGCTGCGTGCGGAATCCAATTTTTCGTTGGAGGGCGTGTCATGGATACGATAGATGCACGGGCTGTTTTTGGCCTCCAGCGCACTTGCTGCCGCCACGTTTGCCAAAATCATAAACTCTTCGACGATCTTGTGGCTGTCATAGCGGGGGCGTTTGGCGACACCCGTCATGTTGCCTTTGGCATCGACGATAACCTTACGTTCCGACACATTGAGATCCAGAGCTCCACGATGTGTACGGGCTGCATCGAGAACCTTGAATGCCTCGTGAAGCGGGCGCAGGACATGATCAAGCAAAGTCTCCGTGATCGCATCGGTCTTGCCATCAAGGGCGTTCTGTACCTGCTCGTATGTCAGGCGCGCAACAGATTTCATGAGACCCCGGACGAACTTCCAGCTTTTTAACTGGCCTCTGTCATCAATATGCATGTGAACGGCTAGGCAGGCACGGTCCTCTTTTGGCCTTAGGGAACATAAATCGTTTGAGAGTTTTTCCGGCAGCATCGGTAATACGCGATCGGGAAAATACGTCGAGTTGCCGCGCTTGTAAGCCTCATGATCGAGCGGTGTCCCTATGCGGACATAATTAGAAACATCGGCGATCGCTACGATCAGGTGCCATCCATCCGGCTGCTTTTCAGCAAAAACGGCGTCGTCAAAATCGCGCGCATCCTCGCCATCGATTGTTACCAGCGGAATGTTGCGCAAATCCGTCCGGCTGCCCAGAGGAGGTACGACCATATCATCCGTTTCGCGAATGACCGCATCGGGAAACGTCGTCCTCAATCCGTATTCGTGCATGGCGATCAGTGATATGGCCTTCGGGTCGTCATCATGGCCGATGACAGCATGCAGCTTGGCCTGCGGGCGTTTTAAAAGTTTACTCTCATCAACAAATGCCTCAACGAGAGCACCGTTCTCGATATCCGCCAGTTTTTCTGGCGGCACGAGAAGCATGAAATCATCGCGCTCCTTGCGGTTGACGGGTTCAAGCCACCAGCCGCCACCTGCTTTTTTGGCGCGCCCAAGAACCATGCGGTCCTTGATCGCACCAAGCCGGCGCATCACGCGGGCTGTTACAACCCCGCCTTTTCTGAACTTGAGCTGGGCTAAAATGCGATCCCCTTTTGCGGGGGCGCTGTGCCCGCTCTCAACCGGTTCTACCAGAATGCGGGCGGGGATGTTTTTGCTTTTTTCTTCTTCCACGGGCTCGGCGTATACATCGCCATCGAGCGTTATATCGCTTATGCGCATGACCAGAACCGATGGCGCTTCCTCGACAACTGTATCCGAGCCGTCGAGCGCCACATACACCTTGCCGGGAAAGAGCTGAATGCGCCCCATCCCCAGAAGTTCTTTTAGAATACGTTTGAGATCAATTTTACGGGCATCGCGCAGGCCAAAGGATCTGGCAAGATCGCGTTTTGTCACCGGTTTTTCGGAAGAGGCAATCGCCTTATAAACACTTTCGTGCGTAAGATCGGTCATTTAAGAGCCGTTTGCGTCACGCTTGAACCGCCAACCCGGATTGTCCTGACGAGACCTGATGTTTGCGGCAGTACGTGATCACAGAAGAAACGGGCGAGCATTATTTTACGCCTCAAGAAATCGGGTGAAAAATCAGCGGTGTACCCTTCGCTCAGAAGCGTGTGGGCGCGTAAGGCCGCTTTGGCCAGTGCCACACCTGCCATGACGTGACCCGCGAGCGTAATGTACGCATGGCTGACGGCGCTCGCTTCATCGGGTTCGTTTTTGCCCAGTGCCAGTATCGATCCGGTTCCGCCTTTTAGAGAATCCACAACTCTTATGATCGTTTCACAGATCATCGAAAGATCGCCATCCTGCGAGGTTTCAAGCCCTTGCAGCAAAGGCGCAAGGCCGTTTATCCATGACTGGATCACGGCGCCGTCATCTTTCAGGATTTTTCGGAATACAAGGTCAGCGGCCTGAATACCGTTGGTGCCCTCGTAAATCGGCAGAATGCGCGCATCGCGGTAAAACTGCGCCGCGCCCGTTTCCTCGATAAAGCCCATGCCCCCATGGACCTGTACGCCAAGCGAGGCGACATCGACTGACCTATCCGTGCACCAGCCTTTAATGATCGGGGTCATGAATTCCACAAGAGGTTTGTTGCCGCTGTCCATGGCAAAAGCAGCCTCGTAAGCCATCATTCGGCCAGCCTGCGTGAATGCCTGCATGGTCAGGAGCATGCGTTTGACATCTGCATGCTCGATAATGGGTTTGCCGCCCTGCACGCGGTCTGCTGCATAGGTCATTGCTTTTTGTGTCGCGCGTTCCGATATGGCCACACCTTGAAGCCCGACCGAGAGCCTTGCGTTGTTCATCATGGTGAACATGTATTTTATGCCCTCGTGCTCACGGCCTACGAGGTAGCCAACTGCACCGCCGTTATCACCGTACTGCATGGTACAGGTAGGGCTCGCATGGATGCCAAGCTTGTGTTCGATCGAGACGCATTTCACATCGTTGCGCGTACCGTCCTCCAGCACTTTGGGAACAATAAAGAGCGATATGCCTTTAACCCCTGCCGGTGCATCCGGCAGGCGCGCAAGAACAAGATGGATGATGTTTTCAGTGAGATCGTGTTCACCGTAAGTGATGTAAATTTTCTGGCCGAAAATCTTATATGTGCCGTCACTGTTACGCTCGGCCCTCGCACTGATCGCCGCAAGGTCTGAGCCTGCCTGAGGCTCCGTCAGATTCATGGTGCCGGTCCACTCACCGCTTACCAGTTTATGGAGATAGAGTTCTTTTTGATCGGGGCTGCCGTGATGGGCAATCGCCTCGACCGCCCCCTGATTGAGGAGAGGGCATAAGCCAAAGGCCATGTTGGCCGACTGCCACATCTCCTGTACCGGAAAGGCTACGACCCAGGGCAGGCCCTGCCCGCCCCACTCCGTGCCAAAGGGTACGCCGTTCCAACCGCCTTGGGTGTAGGCGGCGTATGCATCTTTCCAGCCTTTGGGGGTTGTGACTTTGCCATCGGCCCAAGTGCAGCCTGCTTTGTCACCCGCATGGTTGAGCGGACCCAGAACCCCTTCCGCGATATTTCCGGCCTCGGTTAAAATGGGCTCCAGCAATTCCGGCAGGCCTTCGCCTTCCTTGAGAGTTTTCAGTGCCTCATCGCCAATCACGTGACGCAGGATGAAGAGCATCTCCCAGACGGGTGCGGTGTAAGTCATGTCAGGCAACCCCTTTGATTCCCTTTTATTTTACCGATTGGCATGGGGATTGCACTTACATTCGTCCCATGATGCATAGTTTAGGCAGTTTACAGATTTCCAAAGCCCGGTCCGGCGGGGCCGCGCATGGGGTTATGGGCGCCATCCAGCAGGCCAGCGCCCAGACAGGCGTCGATTTCGGCTACCTGATGCGCCAGGCTGATCTTGAGAGCAGCATGAATCCCAACGCCAAGGCCAAAACCAGCAGTGCCACAGGGCTTTACCAGTTTATCGAGCAAACGTGGCTGCGCATGATGAAAACCCACGGTGCCGAGCACGGGTTTGAACGTTTTGCCAGCGCCATCCAGCAGCGCGGCGACGGCACTTTTACCGTTGCAGGACGCGGGCTCAAGAACCAGATTCTGGCCCTGAGGCGCGACCCCAAGGCGGCGTCGCTCATGGCGGCAGAACTTGCCACCGAAAACCACAAGCACCTTCAAGACAAGGTTGGCGGTAATTTAAGCGGTACGGATCTGTACCTTGCCCATTTTCTGGGAGCGCAGGGCGCCTCTCATTTTCTAAACTCCATGAAGAAAAATCCATGGGCCCCTGCTGCCAGCTTTTTTCCTGAGGCTGCCCGCGCCAATCGCGGTGTTTTCTATGAAAACGGCAAGCCTCTTTCGCTACAGGCCGTTTACAACCGTTTTGATGCCAAGTTTGATAGCGATGAAACGCCGGTAACCGCGACAGCCAGCGCCAAAACACAGGAAGCAGCAGATGTAGCCGAAGTTATTCTGCCTAAGGCCCGGGATTGGTCGAACCCTTTTTACGAGGCATCGCATACGCGCCGCATGATCGAAGCCTTTGCGCCCGTAGCCCCCACAGCGCAGGATAATGGCCGCATTGGCGGTTTTTTAAGCTCGCCCGTCGATGTCATGATGATCGCCCAGAAGTCACTGCGCTTTGATCACGAAGACAACAGCCGCTATAACTCCTAAGATTTATTCAGCCAGTATTTAAATATACTTCTATGTATAGTTTAAATATGGCGCTCCACATCCGCAACAATATAAGTATTATTTTTATTTATGTATGAATACTTAAATATAAAATCTATTTATTATTTATATTGATTTTATCTATAAATCTTTGTTTTTTATCAATTATCAATGTTAACTAATATTTAATTCTTTTGTTTTAAATATGATGGTGACAACACAGTGTACGTATAACCATAACAAAGGAGGAAGCCGTGTTTGTCACCCTAAACTCCCCACACACAAGCAGAAAACCGGCGCTTGCGCCGTTGGTCCGACGTGCGCGGGAGCTGGCCGGAAGCCCTGTTTTTCGTAAGGCTGAACGCCGAAAAACCGAACGCCACGACAGCGAGAGGACCGAAGCCGGTAAGGCTGAAACCGATCGCTTTCTGAAGCTTCGGCAAGAGTGGAAAGAGGCGGAGGCCAAGCGCATCCGTGAAGAAGAGGCATCGGCCAATGATTTCTGGCTGACGATGATCATCATCGCCTACTTCACAACGATGTTCCGCCAAAATCCCCAGTTCCAGCCGGATGTATGCTTCTAAACGGCTTGGATAGAAAGATGTAAAAACGGGCCTTTGATGGCCCGTTTGTTGTTAGCCCTTGAAACCTTGCGCCACCAGATACACTTCCGATGACTCCTGACGGCTGGCAGGGGGTTTGACGTGCTTGATGGTTGCAAAGCGCGGTTTGATAAGGCTTAACAATTCGTCCTGCGTGCCCCCCTGAAAAACCTTGGCCACAAAAGCGCCGCCCGGTTTCAAAACCTCTTCCGCAAAATCCCATGCCATTTCAACAAGGGCTACCATGCGCAGGTGGTCCGTGCGTTTGTGGCCCGTCGTATTGGGAGAAAGGTCGGACAGCACGACATCGGCCATGCCGCCCATCATCTCCTTCAGTTTTGTGGGAGCTTCGTTGTCGGTAAAATCCATCTGGATGAAATCGACGCCATCAAGCGGGTCCATAGGCAGAATATCAATCGCCGTTATCTTGGCGACTTTCTTTTGCCCCAGATACTGCGACCATCCGCCGGGAGCCGAGCCAAGATCAACCACACGCATGCCGGGCTTGATGAGCCTTAACTTATCATCCATCTGCATGATTTTGAAAGCAGCGCGCGAACGCAGGCCCAGCTTGTTGGCCTCATGCACGTATGGGTCATTGATATGGCGCTCAAGCCACTTCGTAGAGGAGGTTTTAAGCTTCTTCCCGCTTTTGACACGCTGCGTACGCTCGCGGCCGGAAGGACGACGCATAACGCCTAAACCACTTTTTCGACTTGGCCGAATTCAAGATCAACCGGCGTTGCACGACCGAAGATCGTGACCGAAATTTTAAGACGGCCCTTTTCTTCATCGACTTCATCCACCACGCCAACCATGGAGGCGAATGCGCCTTCGTTGATACGGACCTCTTCGCCCACATCGAATGTGATCGTGCGGCGGGCCGGGCCACCGGCAGGTGCCGTCAGCTGCTGCATCAGGCGTACGGCCTCGGACTCGGAGATTGCCTGAGGCTTGTTGCCCGAACCCAAAAAGCCCGTGACTTTTGGCGTGTTTTTGATGAGGTGCCAGGCGTCATCCGACATGTCCATCTTGATCATGACATAGCCGGGGTAGACGTTACGCTCAACGGCTACGCGCTTGCCGCGCTTGACTTCCGTGATCTCTTCCTTCGGGACGAGGATTTCGTGGATCGCGGATTCCAGACCCTGCTTTTTCGCTTTTTCACGAATATCGGCAGCAACTTTCTGCTCGAAACCGGAATAAACATGCAGGACGTACCAGCGGGGGGATGTCTGTGTTGCGGTTGCTGTGGACATGGCGGGGGCTCCTTAACCCAAAATCAGTTGAATGAGAAATGCGATAATCTGGTCTGTAAAAAATAAAAAGACGGAGCAGACAAACACCATCACGAAAACCATGATGGTGGATATCGTCGTTTCCTTGCGTGTTGGCCATGTGACCCGCGCCATTTCCTGACGCACCTGACGCAAGAACGAGAGAGGGCCGGTTTTTGGGGAAGTGCCTGCTTCTGTCGTCATTTCAAAACCTCGTTTACATTCGCTTTTTTCCGACCAGAGGTTCGCATCGCCTGTGGCGCTTTTGGGAACCGATTGTCGGGGGAATGCGGACTTTATAAGGCCATCCCTGCCAAAAATCCAGTGATTTTTTTTGAACCTGCGCCAGACTGGGCCAGCCGCATCGTTTTCTAGTAACTATGCTCGGCTTTAAGGCCGAAAAGCCCCACGGTTAGGTCCTCCGGTTTGGCCTCTGGATCATAGTCAACATAAAACAGGGGTCTGTAGGATTTTACAAAGAGGCTGTCGTCGTGGACGACGGAGCTTAATTTGTTATCAAGGATGTACGTGGCGTTTTTTGTTTCTACGGCCAGTACCGCGTGATGTTCACGGGCGCTGTCGTCACGCAGAACAACGATTTTCATGTGCCTGAAACCAAGGGCATAAAGGGCGGCTGCTTTGACAATTACGAAATCCTCGCAGTCACCGCCTTTGTCCTTCAGGAATGTCGCGACATCTTTCCAGTTGTCCGTGCCGATAGGTTCGTACTGGTAAGTCCACTCAGGGGTTTTGCGGTTGTAGCGGAATTGCCCTACAGCGAAGTAATCCTGCACGGCTATCAGTTTTTCAAGCGTATTGTCGGCGCCTACACCCATAGTATCCTGCACGCCTGTCAGCCACTCCACCACGGTCTCCCCGGCGCAGGCTTTGTTGAGAAGGCATGGCTCCAGACCTTGTGCGTGCATACGGTCCAGCATTGTGGCAAAGCGTTTTGGCCCTTCATCCATCCTCACGGGTATGGGCACGCTGCCCAAGACCGTCTTGGTCTCGGAGGCAAAAACCGCGGCATTGTTCAGCACAGCCGCCAGAAGCAGAATGTAAAACAGGATTTTGGTCATCGGGGCCGACTATAGCGGCCTGATTCTGAAAATGCATCTTTTATGGGAAAATGGCAGGGGTGATCGTCAGACGGACATTCTTTTCACGCCACAATCATTGTGCGGAAAGTCAGGGAGAGACGGCGGTGGCGCTCAATTTTTAAACCGTTAACCACATCGGATTTACGTGCCGGAATGGCGTGCATCCATTCATAACGAGCTGGGCCAGATAAAATAACCAAGCTGCCTTCTTCCAGATAAATTTCTTCTTTTTGATTTTTCTGCAGATTTTGAAACTGCATCATAGCGCCAGACCCAAGTGACAAAGATGCGATCGTTTCTCCAAAACACGGGATACAGTCCACATGGGCGGATATACCCTGCCCCGGCTCGTATTCATTCACAATAACCTGATCCGGTACCGTGTTAAAAAAACCTTTCTGATATAGCCGCCGCGCTATTGGCTCTATCCACTTTGGTAATGCGCCAATATAGGCATCTCTCGAAACCGTCCGTGCTTTGTAATCGTATTTATACCCGTAGTGCTGTACGCGACGTTTTAGATCATTTATCCACGAACCTTGATTGATTTTCTCTATAAGATGGATTTGCTCTTCAGCCGTTACAAAATTCGACGCATAAGACAACCCGCTTATCGTGAGGATACTTTCTTCTTCCAGTTTGAATAGCAGATTTGTCATTTCAGCTTGAATAGATTTGGATCTAATGGAAAGTAGAATTAAACAAGTTTTGTTTATTTAACTGCTTCAGCTATAAACCCTTCCAGTCTTTCTTTCCTAATCTCTTTAATCAAAACATCAATATCGTTACTTATTTTATTAATCTCATCTTTGGTGGGTATTGGTGTGGCGGAATGGTCTGAGGATATAAGAACAAGGCCAACATCTAGGTCATTACACCACAAACTGTGAATAAATTCATTTCTGCTTTCGCTTAGCTTTCTTGCTCGCTCCAAGAAGCTTTGAATCTTAATTAGATCACTTCCTTCACCGAACCTTTTACGCGCTAACTTTTTAACTCTTTCTCTTGTTTCAGATACACCTTGAAAACTCGTTGCTTCTATAACCGTCTTTAAATCTACCCCGCTCAATGTTTTAATCATCATCCTTAATTCATATTCTAACCACCCATGTACAATCGTTAACGCACCAAAGGCAGCTAATAAATTTTGATCATCTGGTAAGGCAGGATAAATGAAACACTGAGAGGGTGCTTCAGTGTTCGTCATTTTGCGCCTCAAGGATTTTTTAAAATGGCAGGGGCAGTAGGGATCGAACCCACGACCTACGGTTTTGGAG
This sequence comes from Pseudomonadota bacterium, assembly GCA_009926935.1. Classification (GTDB taxonomy): domain Bacteria; phylum Pseudomonadota; class Alphaproteobacteria; order Micavibrionales; family UBA1664; genus UBA6145. The sequence goes on from RFNZ01000001.1 coordinate 296,138, forward strand.
ACCGTCGCTCTACCAGCTGAGCTATACCCCTATTCGGTGGCCCTTGTTATAGGGTTTCTGCCAAAAAATTCCAGCAGAAAAATCTCAGGCAGCTAAATTGAGGCGGTACCGGCTCAGCTCGGGGTCGACCGCGAAGGCGGGCTGGCTATGAATGCGCCTTAGAGCCGCTTTACGTTCGGCCTTGCCGAGAGAAGCCAGGACTTCATGAAACGCGGCCATTTCAGGCCATGATTTCGAGTGCGTTACGGGTACGACCTTACAGTCTTTGTAGCCGTTTTCCTGAAGCCAGCCGTTTGAGAATATGAGGAACCTGGCCAGATGCTCTTCGAGGAACTGCGAGGTCATCTCCTTCAGTTCGTCATGATCGAGACCCGCGAATTTTGGGTGCTTTTTGATATCTACAGGCTGGCCGCGCATGTAGGCATCGTAGAGGAATACCTTCTTTACTTCGCCTTCAAATTCCGTGATGTCGCGTACGTGCCCCGCGCGCGAACGGCTGACGCCTATATCCTTTGCGCGTTCATAAAGGAAAACATACTCGCCGCCCTGCCATTCGTAATAGATAGGCACCGTGATTTTGTCACGCCATGATTGGGTCTGTACGGCTGCGATGCGTTTTTTGCCCCCGTTAAAGCGTTCGCTCAGCATGTCGCCGTAGTAGCCCGGTATCTCATGGAAACCGACCTCGCCCGGCAAATCCTGCTCGATCTGAATTTCAGCACGGCGCAGAACATTTGTTTTTCTGTCGCCCTCGCAAGCGACCTTGATCATGGTCTTGAAGCCTTCCTGACGGATCTCGACCAGCGGGTCATGACCTTCGGCTACGGTCTGGAAGTGACGCACGCGGAAGGGTTTTGTCTCGGCGTGCAGTGGTGTTTTCAGCACGGTTCCGTTGGCGCGGGTAATTGTATGGATGTCGAAGCTTTGCTGCCACTCGCGGGTTTTCAGTGCGGCATAGGCCTCCCACAGGGCTTCTAAAATTTGCGGTTCCTGACCACGGCTTTTACCGCTGGCGATCATGACCGTCTTGATCTCGAATTCTTCGTTGAAGGTAATTTCGACATCACCCACGACCGAACACTCGAATTTATGTCTGGCAAAGCCCTTGTCTCTTTTTGGCATCTAAACACCCTGTCTTTATCTTTTTTTGGGTTTTATATGCTGCATAGCAAGAGACGGCAAGTTTTTTATAGATAAGAAACGGGCCCCGAAGGGCCCGTTTTTATAGTCTTGTTTGTCTTAACCTGGGTCAATTTGGCTCGAGCGTGCTTGCACGACGAGTACGACGGCCTGTTACAAGAGAAGCCGCAGAAGATGCCAGTGCAAAACCGCCTGCTACCACCAATACAAAGAGCTGTTTCAAAAAGCCCTCTTCTTTTTCGTGATCGACGTTGACGTCCGGCATGACTTATCCCTTAAGCCAAGATTTTACCGACGACGCCGGCGCCGACCGTACGGCCACCTTCGCGGATAGCGAAGCGGAGGCCCTCGTTCATGGCGATTGGCGCAATCAGCTCAACCGTGATCGTTACGTTGTCACCAGGCATCACCATC
>RFNZ01000002.1 GCA_009926935.1 Pseudomonadota bacterium
TTCCATGAAAACGCCGCCCGCCGTCCTGTGTTTTGGCTCCCGCGACCCCGAGATGTTCCGTGACGGGCAGGGGACCGAACTGGTTGGCTACCTCGCCCGCGTCTGCGAACGCTGTTTCAGGCTATGGCTGGACGTTCCAGTTTAATTTTTTGTCACCCCCGCGCAGGCGAGGGTCCACGCGTAAAATGAGCTTGGTTTCGTATGTCTTTAAAAACGGATAAGTGGATTCCCGCCTTCGCGGGAATGACGGAAGAAGATTTGCAGCACGCCCTTAAAAGCTGGTTCATCTATCTTGAAAGTGAAAAACACTATTCACCCCACACTTTGCGGGCCTATGAAGGCGACATCAAACAGTTTCTAAATTACCTTTCAGGCCATTTAGGCGAAGCGATTTCATTGAAAGATATATCGGACACAGCCTTGCGTGACTTTCGCGGCTACCTATCCAAAAAAGCCATGCAGGGCAACGGCGCAACCACACGCGCACGCGCGCTTTCATCACTACGCACCTTCTATAAATGGCTGGACCGCAACGGCATTCTGCACAACCCGAATATCCGCCTGATGGCAACCCCAAAAACTCCACATAAAGTGCCAAGACCGCTTGAAGTAGGACAGGTCTTCGACGTACTAGAAAACGCAGGCGGAGACGATTGGGTACAAATCCGCAACCGCGCCTTGCTGGGCATGCTGTATGGCATGGGCCTACGCGTGGGCGAAGCCATTAACCTCACCATCAAAGCCGTTGAGGGCGCGCCCGATGTCCTGCGCATCATGGGCAAAGGCAACAAGGAACGCGAGGTACCCGTTTTACCCGTAGTTTATGCCATGCTGGCAGCCTACAGGGCTGCATGCCCGTATCCTGAAACACCAGAACGCGCGCTATTTTTAGGCCAGAAAGGCCAGCAACTGAACGCCGGCATGATCCAAAAGGAAATGCGGAACTTGCGTGTAACGCTGGGCCTTGGGCCTAAGGCCACACCGCACGCCATGCGCCATAGCTACGCGACGCACTTGCTAGGCGAAGGTATGAACCTGCGCGAAATTCAGGAACTTCTGGGCCATTCATCGCTCAAAACAACCCAGCGCTATACGGAAGTTGATTACAAAAAACTGCTGGAAACCTTTAAAAAAGCGCACCCACGCGCATATTAAACACCTTATATTATATTCCATAATATACATTATCACTTCAGGGCTTTGCCCTTAAGGTACCGCCCTCCATAAAATTTGCCACAGCAGTCTCCATTGTTATAGAAAAAGAAACAATCAGACTGGAGAAAAACAACAATGCGCGTACAAATTGCATTCGGTGATGTAGCCGACACGACTTTTAGAAGCATAGTCAGCGCCCTTTCGGAATTCGCACAGAAAACAACAGGCGACGGTATTGCCCAGCTGGCTGGCCCTCTTGAGGTATCCGTCAGGGTCAAGGATGGCGACGTCACCCCTATCAAAGCAATTTTAGCGCGCCACAGTCTTGCGCTCGCAGACGGCACGGAAGGTTTTGATATGCTGGGGCGCCCGGCAACACTCTACCGCCTCACTAACAGCATCTGAGTTTTGCATTACGCAACAAGTAAGATTTTCTCACAGAGACTGACTAAAAGGATCTTTCCTGTAGTCACTACGGAGTTTTGGCGCGCCATCAAGGTACCTTGCAGCATGGGCACAGTCAGTCTTTGATCCTTTGGGAGCTTTGGATGCAGCCAATGGCGGAGAACCTCCAAATATGGCAGATAGCGGTGCATGCTCATTGGCGGCTCCGCTCCAATAGGCAACGGTATCGTCTATAAGGACAGCCCTACGCGCAGGCGTCAAAACACCCTTGCAGCTCGCTTCTAAAATTGTGGTTGCTTCTGCTACTTTTTCTTTTACAAAATCACTTATAATCGCTGCAAGATTGTCACAGTTAACGGTGTTCGGTGAAAACTTGCCTTGGTGTGCAAGCGCCTTGACGGCATTTGAGAAAGTTGCCCCACAACTAGCGGCTTTCTCTAATGCCCTCTGTGTGGCAACAATCTGATCTGCTACATCAGTAGTCCATTGCTTCGCAGGCCCTTTTGGAGACGACTGAGCTTCGGCGCCAGAGATTGGTGCAGCTGCAGAACCGGCCGCAAGAGCTAAGGTAAGCGTTAACTGTGTTAGTTTCATAGATACCCTGCAGGTAAAATATTATACATAATACACAAGACAAGAACCATAAGTCAAAAAAAAATGATAATCAGATAGATAGGCATAACCCTATGAAAAAGCATGAAGATACAGTTGGCTTGAACGGCATCAAGGCCCTCATCGACGTCGTTGCCCATGGGATTTAAAACGGACCTAATGTAAAGAACCCTTAGCCACATAAGCACGGTTTACGACAGTCTTCTGGTAATCATAACTGAGGACGCAAGAACATATAAGGTAAAATAGCTTGACATTACATTATGAAAATAATATGATGCAGTTTAATTACATGAACTAATACCCTCGAGAGGTAGGTAACTATTATGTCTCCGCCCACAAGAAATACGAGCAGTATGTCCACAACGATACGAAATCGTGACCTAATTGGATGGCATTTGACTCTGGGTGTCGACGTTAAGGATCCGCTGTACGACAAGCTCGCTGCACGGTTGCAGGAACGTAAGGCACCTCCAAGTTACCTTCAAATGGCTTGGGCTGCGGCAACACGCAAACCTAAAGCAGTTTTAAGAGAATTTCTCGGCGAGGCTCGCTGTTATAGCAAACCCAGAATTTCACTAGAAGACGCAAAAGGACAGCAACTATCCGGTGAGTTGCTAAACTATCCAAACGAACTGGATGCAGCTCGTATTAGGATCCTAGATAGGGGTGTAGTTCTTTCGTCACAGCCTTTGGAAACTATCCTTACATTCGATTCAATTCGGACCATCCCCGATACAGAAAGAGATAAAGCCTGGCCTGTACCCGAGGGGGAATCCCTTACAGACATGTGGTCCAAGTATTTGGAAGAAGGTCGCTTAAAAAAAGATGGCGGGATTGCCGTTCCTCAAATAGCGGCAGACACTATTTTGTGTATTGCAAGGGAATTCGGCCCAAGTACTCCAGCATCGAAAGGCCATAACAGGCTTACTGTATCCCGCATACCGACTGGGCATTATTACGTAGAGGTAAAAGAGGAAATAGGCGGAAATTATGCTTGTAAAAGGGGTTTCATGCTTACCCCTGAAGGAAAGCTCATGAGACGCGGTCAGGCACTATCTGCCCTCTTGGATGCCGATCAGCAGCCGCCTAGCTGGCTTAAAAAAGCAGCCATTTACATAGCAGCTCTAGGGGAAGTAAGCGGAAGCTACCAACCTCCGGCACAGATGCATCGTAGTACGTAGAAGCAAAATGTGCGGGGTCTTACGGCAACACATTACCCCCCCCGCACTCCATGGCCAAAAAACGCTACTGACAATCAAGTCGCAATAACGCAATCTCTCTGCTGATTAATAGCAGGAGAATTTTTATGGACGGCATCAAGGCCCTCATCGACGTCATGGCAAAATTGCGTGACCCCAACGGCGGTTGCCCATGGGATCTGGAACAGACTTTCGAGAGCATTACGCCATACACAATCGAAGAAGCCTATGAAGTCGCCGACGCCGTTGAGCGCGGTGACATGGCCGACTTCAAAGAAGAACTCGGCGACTTGCTATTACAGGTTGTCTTCCATTCCCAGATGGCAGAGGAAGAAGGTCTATTTGACGTAAACGAGGTAGCGCAAGCCGAGGCCGACAAACTCATTAGCCGCCACCCCCATGTTTTTGGAGACAAAACCGCCAAGGATGCCGCAGCCGTCGTCGATATCTGGAACGCCCAAAAGGACAAAGAGAAAAAAGACAAAGGCCAGACGCATCTGCTAGATGGTGTTACAAAGGGCCTCCCCGCCCTCATGCGCGCACAAAAAATTCATCGCAAAGTGGCCAAGGTCGGGTTCGACTGGCCCTCCACCGACGACGTCTTTGAAAAAATGGCCGAGGAAGTTGCAGAATTGAAGCAGGCTGTCGCAAATAAGGATCAGGATAACCTTGTGGAAGAACTTGGGGATATCCTGTTCGTAGCCTGTGTATTAGCTGAGCACCTGGGCGTAGATGCCGAGACAGCTCTACGCAACGCCAACAATAAATTTATAAACCGATTCAATAAGGTCGAAGACCTTATGAAAGTAAACTCTAAGGAATTTGGCAAAACCAGCTTGGAGCAGATGGACGAATATTGGAACATGGTAAAGGCTGAAGAAAAATCTGCAGCCTGAACCTAAAACGCACCGCCATCATCAGGCAGCGTTTTTACCCTGATTCTGTATAAAGCGGGCGTAATCGGCTTCCGTCAGCAAAACTTTTAGGCGTCGGGTTTGCCCCCTCACCTTGTCTGATAAAATTTCACCATGGCTATGAAGCCACGCCAACCACTTCCCTTCGCTGACCGGAAGTTTGATATCGTACTCCGCACGATCACGGTTCAAATGAACCTTGATGATACCTAAAAGCGCCTCCAGCCCCTCGCCGGTCTCAGCCGATACGGCGATGGCACGGTTGCCTGTTTTACGCCATTCTCTGGCATCCTTGTCTTGAAGCAGATCAATCTTGTTATAGACATCAATAATATGTTCAGCCCCTGCCTCAACGCCCAATTGCTCAAGAATATCAAGAACATCAGTGCGCCTAAGCGCAAAATCCGGGTCACTGACATCCTGTACATGCAATATAAGTGCAGCCTGGGTCACCTGCTCCAGTGTGGCACGGAAGGCCGCCACCAGCTGCGTAGGCAGATCCGAGATAAAACCAACGGTATCCGAAAGCATAACCTTCCGCCCGCCCGGCAAAACAAGGCCACGGGTTGTGGTGTCGAGCGTTGCAAAAAGCATGTCCTTCGCCAGTACCCGCGCATCAGTCAGCTTGTTAAAAAGCGTCGATTTTCCGGCGTTGGTATACCCCACAATAGCCACAAGTGGAAAAGGCACCTTTTGCCGCGCGCGGTGCTGCAGGTCACGGGTATTGCGGATATGGTCCAGCTGCTTCCTGATCTGGGCGATTTTGTCGGTGATTTTACGGCGATCGAGCTCGATCTGCTTTTCCCCCGGGCCGCCCGTCTTACCCGTCGAACGCTGGCGCTCAAGGTGGGTCCATGCCCGCACAAGCCGGCCACTCTGGTACGTATAGGAGGCAAGCTCAACCTGAAGCTTACCCTCTTTCGTCCGCGCCCTTGCTCCAAAAATCTCCAAAATCAGGCCAGTGCGGTCGATGACCTTGGCCATCCATGCTTTTTCAAGGTTTCGCTGCTGAACGGGCGATAAGGTGCAGTTAACAAAAACCACACTTGGTTTCAGAGCCTTGACCGATATATCAACCTTTTCAACCGCCCCCTTTGAAAGCAGGGTAGCCGGGTTCATGGATGGAACATGGACATGAATGCGATCCAGTATCTGAAGAGAAATAGCCTCGGCAAGCCCGCATGCCTCCCCCATTTGCGAGGCAGGATCACGCAACGGTGCGTCCGACTCCTTGAAAACGGGATGGACGACAATAACAGTATTGGCCACGGAAAATTACGCCGGTTCGCCGTCAACGCCTGCGGTTTCACCCTCAAACAGTTTGATGGGGCCGCCCGGCATGATGGTCGAAATCGCATGCTTGTAAACAAGCTGCGGATGCGCATCGCGGCGCAAAAGCATCGAGAAATTGTCAAACCACGTAATGGTACCCTGCAATTTTACGCCGTTGACGAGAAAGATAGTGACAGGGACTTTTTGTTTGCGAAGGGCGTTAAGAAAGACGTCCTGAACGTTCTGATTTTTTTCGGTCATGTTTTTATCCGATTTATTCTTTCGTTTTATTTTGGGGCACTATCTACCAAGCTCCTAAGATAATCAAGGCATTCGGCACAATTCGCAAAGGAAAAAGCAGGCTGTAGTGCAGCAATATCACTGGCCTGCGACATTCTGTGATTTTCTATGTAAACAGGAACAACGCCAGCCGCCCGTGCCGTGCGTAAATCATTTTCCGTATCGCCAGCATACCATGCATACGCATGTAAAGACGCATTCAGCTGAAATGCCTTAAGGGCCATAACCAAACCCTCGGGCCTTGGCTTGCCAATATCACCCACATCATCAGGACCGTAAGCGACTTTAAAAAAATGCCCCCACCCAAGATGCGCAATCTCGCGGCGCAAAATGCCGCCACGCTTGTTGGAGAGTATGCCCATCGGCACCTTCATTTGGTGCAACCCCTGAAGCAGCTCAAAAGCCCCCGTCATCACGGCAAGGCTTTCAAGATGGTGTTTCTGCACGTGATCATAGAAAATGCGCTCGGCTTCCTGCCAGCGCTCGCCGTATATTTTTGGGTATGCATCACGACCCGCAAGCCTGATATTGGCCCTCGCCTCGGCATCGCTCCACTCAGGGAAACCTAGCGTAGTTCGTGCAAGATTGTTGGCCGCCTTCAGCAGCGGAAAAGTATCGATAAGCGTATTATCCCAATCAAAGATAACGGCAGGCGGCAGTGATCGCTTTAGGGTCATGCCGCCTCGGCATCCCCGTCCTTGATCGACTTGAGCTTGCGGTGGAAAGAAGTCCGGTCCATTCCGGCAAAAGCAGCCGCTTGTGATACATTACTGTCAAAGCGTGCCAGCACCTGTTCGATATACCATTTTTCAAATTGCTCACGCGCCGATCTCAAATCCATTTCAAGCCAGCCTTCGATAGGTAGTGATTGCGCCTCGGCATCCGTGCCGCCGCCAAGCGCAAAATGCTTCGGTAATGCCTCGGTCACACCTTCAAGCATCATGGCAATAGCCGCGCGATGGCAAACAGCCTGGAGTTCAGCCGCCTGCCCGCCAAAATGATGCGGGAAAAGCGCATTCTTTGCAGCCTCGGAAATCCTGATACCGCCGGCAGAGCCAAAGCGCGCAAAACGTTCTTCAATAAATCGTACGCACAAATCGGTCATGTCGGCACGCCGCATTGCAAGGGATGGCATTTCAATCTGCACGACAGCAAGACGGTCATAAAGATCACCCAAAAATTTACCCTCAGCACGGACGGATTCAAGCTCTGGGCCGGCCGTAGCCAATACGCGTGCCTCAGGCTTGGCATTGAGGCGTGTAAGCAAATCTGCCTGAAGCGCGGGGGATAGGTTTTGAATATCACGCAAAACAACACTACCCTCGCCCGCCAGCGCCTCCGCGAGCATACCGGCCTCAAGCCCTCTACTAGACAAAACCACACAAGGCTTACCGGCACGGCCGGATTCCTGATGAATAAAGCGGGCAAGGTAAGTGCGCCCGGTACCCCATGCGCCTGTCACAAGCACACGCCCCTCGCCGCCAGCGGCCTTTTGGGCGGCCTTGAGCGTAGAAAGCATATCAGAGCTCACACTCACAAAATCAACTTTACCGGCTGATCCAAGGCGCTTGCGCCCGGTATCAAATGCGCGACCAACGAGGTGCAAAAGGCGATCTGTATTAAAAGGCTTTTCAATGAAATCATAAGCGCCAAGCTTAATGGCCTTAACCGCCATCTCGATATTGCCGTGCCCGCTAATCATCAAAACAGGCAGGGTTTTTGAGCGTTTTTTTAGGTCGCTCAAAATTTCCATCCCGTCACGGTCCGAGTTTTCAAGCCATATATCAAGGATCACAAGATCCGGCATACCTTTGGAAGCGATATCGCCATAAGCTGCCTCGGAATGCGGTGCTTCAGCCACCTCGTAACCCTCGTCTTCCAGAATTTCACGCAACAGGAAACGGATGTCTTTTTCATCGTCAACAATCAGGATTCTACCCTTGGACATGCCTACGCTCCCCCGCGCGGAAACAACAAATGGATATGCGCACCAGTATAAACAGTAGCCTCAACCGGCATACACGCCGGGTCATCCATACTCAGACGGCCACCATGGTCTTCGATGATTTTTTTGACAATGGCAAGCCCAAGGCCCGTGCCCTTCAGTTTGGTTGTCACATAAGGTTCAAGCACACTCTCGCGCTGGGATAGCGGTATACCCGGCCCGTTATCAACCACACTGAGCCAGATGCCGCCCGCATCCTGTGTCAGGCAAACACCAACCTTGCCGCCTTCAACATCTGCCGTTGCCTCAAGAGCATTTTTAACAAGGTTCGTTAAAGCCTGCCTAATAAGCTGCTGGTCACCCGTTAAACTCCATGTGCCCTGCCCAGTGATAAAAGCAATCTCAGTTTGGGTTGCAGCTGACTGCAGGGCAATAACCTCGCGCACGATGGGCTCAAGATTGACATGCGCCATAACAGGTTCCGGCATCTTGGCAAAACCGGCAAAGGCATTGACCATCGTTTTTATATCTTCGACATGGCGAACAATGGTGTCAGTACACTTTTCTAAAACTTCACGGTCTTTGTCATCGACCATCTGCCCGAGATATTTGCGTTTAATGCGCTCGGCCGAGAGCTGGATAGGTGTGAGCGGGTTTTTGATTTCATGGGCAATACGGCGGGCCACATCCGCCCATGCTGCGGATTTCTGGGCCGATACAAGGTCTGTAATATCATCAAACGCAATCACGCGGTCTGCCGTCACACGCACAACAAAACGGCGTCGCGCGCCGTCACGACGAAGGATGGTTATATCCTGCTCGCCGTTTTTAGCGAGTGATGCATCGGGAAACACATCAGCAAATTTCTGGCCGATCAGCTTTTCGTGATCAAGCCCCAAAAGCCTTCCCGCAGCGGGGTTTGCAAGCGTAATGGCGCTATCGCCATCAAGCCCCATGATGCCTGTCGATACACCGCCCAGCACCGCCTCAGTAAATTTACGGCGCTCATCAAGCCGCTGGTTGGCATGCACTAGCTCGTTTCTCTGTATCTGGATTTCCTCAGTCATGCGGTTGAAGGCGCGTCCGAGATTAACAAATTCCTCAAGCCCTTTTACCTGCCCTACGCGGGCGCTCATATCACCGGCGCGCAGCCGGTCCGAAGCATCGATAACAGCGCCAATCGGCTCCACCATACGGCGCGCCAGCGTAAGGCCAAACCAGATGGCGATGGTCAGCAACAGCAGAACCACAACCACATATAAAACAGTAATTGTAATCTGTATCCGCTGGCTTTTGGCAGCCAGTTCCTGATACTGAGCCACAGCAGCCCGCGTGGTATCAAGGTGGTTAAGGACTTTCGGGTCAACACTGCGGCCTACGTACAGGTAAACTTCTTCGCCATATCCCTTAACCCGCATCATGGCGCGCAAACGGTCATCCTGATCACCCTTTTCAAGGGCCACTTCGCCCGTGCGCGCAATATCAACAAGCTGCTCGGGGATGGGGCTAAACATCATGGAAAAAGCGATCCCGCTCTGTGCCATGATCTGGCGGTCGTTATCAAACAGAATAACTTCCGAAAAATTCCGCAAAAAAGACTGCGTCTTGATCATCTTTTCAAGCGCTTTTTGGTTGTTCCCCAAAAGCAGGCTCTCGCGTTCAAGATCAGCTGCCATACCGCGTATATCCGCCTTCAAAACTTGCTGGTGCTCATCAAGATAAGCACTCGCTACTGCCAGCGATTCATCAACAGCCGTACGGACGCGCGCATCAAACCACCCGTGCACGCCATAATAGAAAAGACCAACCGAAAAAACGGTTGTGACAATCGCCGGAAAAGCGACAAGAAGCGAAAAAAGCCCCACAAGCCTTACCTGTAGGGCCGAGCCCGCCATCCCCTTTTTGCTCTCCACCCAAAGCCCGACAACGCGGCGGGCAATGGCGCTCACAAGCAAAAGCAGCACCACAAGATCAATGTTCAAAAGCAGGATCAGCGTATTGGTATCGGACGCAAGGAGGGAGCGGCCCGTCATGGTCGCGTAAGTAAGACCGCCCATAAACAGCGCAAGCACGACAAGCGCGACCATCAGGCGGTTGCCGACGGCCATCCTTTCAAACCAGGCGGCAATAACCGCCGCACGGCGTAAAAGCACGCGCCGCATATCGATGGGGTTTTGGATGGTTTTCGTGTTCATGCCACTGGCGTTTGGGTTTACGGAGCGGTATTGTTACGCGAATTTTGGGCAAAAACAAAGATTTGCATGTCTGTAACTTGGGCCACCATCATTGTAGCCGCCGGGTCCGGTCAACGCTTCGGAAGCGAAATGCTGAAGCAATACGCCCCCTTGTGCGGAAAGTCTGTTCTGTCCTACAGCCTTGAAACCTTTACAAAATATGGGCCTGTGGCCTTGGTGGTAAACCCTGCACACGCCCCCTATTTCCCTGTTTTTGCAAGCGGTGTGAGTGTGGTTGAGGGGGGTGCCACGCGCCAGGAAAGCGTCCGGAACGGCCTCGCTTTTTTATCAAAATTCGCCCCCGCCAACGTCATGATTCACGATGCCGCCCGCCCGCTGGTCACCACGGATTCCATCACCCGCATCAAAACCGCAATCGAGGATGGGCAAAAGGCAGCAACACTCGCTTTGCCCGTAGCCGATACGCTAATGCGCGGAAGCGAAACAGTGGACCGCACGGGTGTCATGGCCGTGCAAACACCGCAGGCATTTAATTTTTCAGTCATTGCCGCCGCTCACGTAAAAGCGGCAGGCAAAAGCTACACCGACGATGCCTCTCTCGTCCGCGTCGAAATGGGCGTAGATTGCACCTTCATAGAAGGCGATGCCGAGAACTTCAAAATCACCACACAATCTGACCTCAAGCGCGCAGAAAAAATCATGTCCTCACAATTGACTGAAACCCGCGTCGGCATGGGCTATGACGTCCACCCGTTTGGCGAAGCTCCTGAAGACGGCACTATCAAATTATTCGGCACAGCAATTCCGTCCGACCACAAGCTCGTCGGCCATTCCGATGCTGACGCCGGCCTCCATGCGATTGCCGATGCTATACTGGGCACCATTGGCGCAGGCGATATCGGCTTACACTTTCCGCCCAGTGACCCTCAATGGCGCGGTATGGATAGCGCGGATATCGTCAAAAAATCGCTGGAACTGCTTGCAGTCAAAGGCGGCAGCCTCGTCAATGTGGATTGCACATTGCTGGCGGAAATGCCGCGCATTGGCCCGCACCGTGAAGCAATTTCAAAACGCCTGTCGGATATACTGGGCCTACCCGCCGATGCTATCGGCCTCAAAGCCACAACCACCGAAAAGCTGGGTTACATAGGCCGCGGTGAGGGGCTGGCAGTACAAGCAATTGTAACAGTCAGGCTCAAGCGATGATTTTGCATTTACCGTCATCCCAGCGAAGGCTGGGATCCACCGTGCCTCAAAACAAATATCGGATATTCTGTTCCGTGGATTCCTGCCTTCGCAGGAATGACGAAAAAAAGACACAGCGATGATAAAAATCACCCCCCTGCCCGAAGGTTTGCTATGGCGCGACCCAGCCGTACTCATATCCACGGGCCTTGGCAGTGGCCGCCTGAGCCCTGCTCCCGGCACATGGGGCAGCCTTGCGGCGTGGCTGATTGCGCTGGCACTACCCAAAACCGCCATCATTTTTTTACTGATGCTTGCCTGTGCCGCAGGGTTTTGGGCCGTGACCGAATTTCAAAAAAAGTCAGGTACGCACGATAGCGGCATGATTGTCATCGATGAGTGGGCGGGCATCTGGATTGCGATGTTATTTGCAAACTCGCCGGAAGGGTTGTTGCTGGCCCTGCTGTTCTTCCGTATTTTTGATGTGTTGAAGCCATGGCCAGTCAGCCACTTTGATAAAAACGTCAAAGGTGCCGAGGGCGTAATGATGGATGATGTTGTAGCCGGCATTATGGCCGGTATTTGTGTGTATGGGGTAGGGTTATGGATGAGCTGATTTCAAATCTTTTCAAAAAACTGAAAGCCAAAGGCTGGATGCTGGCCACTGCCGAATCTTGCACAGGCGGGCTTATTGCCGCCCGCATAACGGAAGTAGCAGGCTCGTCCGAATATTTCGACCGCGGTTTTGTGACCTATTCCAACGATTCAAAAACCCGCCAGTTGGGCGTACCCGCCGTTCTGATAGACGATTTTGGCGCAGTCTCAAAAAAAGTAGCGGAGGCCATGGCCAAAGGCGCACTCGAACATTCAAATGCGCAAATCGCAATCTCGGTCACGGGCATTGCAGGCCCATCGGGCGGCTCGCCTGAAAAACCGGTGGGCCTCGTGTATATCGGTGTCGCTACATGGGACAGAGCAAACGTGTATGAACACCGCTTCAGCGGTGACCGTGCCGCCATCCGCGCCCAAACCGTGGCACACGCACTGGATTACGCTCTGGAAGTCTGCGCATGACCAAAAAAGCCATCATCACTTCAGCCGATGCCAAATATTATCCGCTGCTGCGTGAGCTAATCGCATCCATCAGGCACCATCCCGAGTCTGCCGAGTACACGATCGGCATCATCAACGCGGGCCTGACCGATACACAGCTGGATGAGCTACGCGCATTAGACTGCCAGATAGCCCAGGGTATATGGCCCATCCCTTTATCAAGCCGCCGCATCGACGGCCGCGAATTTTTGAAAGCCTGCGTCTCTCGCCCGTTCATTCCGCAGCTTTTCCCGGGCTTTGATGTTTACGTCTGGCTGGATGCCGATACATGGATCCAGCATTGGTCGGCAATGCTGTTGCTGGTCGAGGGTGCCATGAAAACAGGCCTCGCCATCGTGCCTCAGGTAGACCGCGCTTACGGTAAAACCATGCGCATCAGCTGGCTTGGCCCCATACCGTACCGCCCGCGCAGCTTTTACTACAGCAATGCGCGTAAAGCCTTCAATTTCAAAACCGCACGCATGCTGTTCCCCTACCCCACTATCAACGCAGGCGTTTTTGCCATGCGCGCCAACGCCCCGCACTGGGCACGTTGGCAAGAACTCATCAAAAAAGCTCTGGTGAAAGGCAACATATTTACAGCCGAGCAACTGACTCTTGGCATGTTGATTTATCTCGAAAACTTTCCGGCTGAGCGCCTGCCATCGCTTTGCAACTGGCTCTGCGACACAAAACCGCTCTACGACCCTTTGCGCAAAGTATTCATCGAGCCCTATCTGCCAAGCCAGCCTCTAGGTATTTTGCACCTCTCCGGCTACGACGAAATGCGCCTCAACAAAAACGTAAAAACGGAAATCCAACTCACCGACGGCACGAAGCAGGAAATGTCCCTGCGCTATTCAGATTCGTAAAGGGTGCAGGCGCGCGCCTCAAAGGCAGCAACCATGCGCTTGACGATTTCGTTGAAAAACACGCCCATCAGCTTCTGGAACACGGGGTTTCTGAACTCGAAATCGACAAAAAAGTCGATACAGCAATGATCGGGGTTAGAGGGTAAAAAGCGCCAGTGATTGTTCAGGTGCTTCATCGGGCCCTTGATGTATTCAACATGGATATGCCCCGCCTGCCCGTCCCGTGCTTTTTTAAGGGTCACACGGCTGGTAAACCGCTCCTGAAAAAGTTTGTACCCGATAACAAGGTCTGCGTGCAGAACATCCCCCTCCCGCTTCCAGACGCGCGCGGCACGGCACCACGGCAAAAACTCAGGGTACTTCTCGATGTCCGCGACCAGATCAAACATCTGCTCGGGCGTATAAGGCAAAGTACGGACTTCGGCATGGGTCGGCATGTTACTGCGCAGCCTGCTTGGCTTCACGTGCTGCCTTGAGTCGCGCAAAATCCTCGCCTGCATGGTGGCTGGAACGCGTCAGCGGTGAGGACGAAACCATGAGGAACCCCTTCGCTCGCGCCATACGTTCGTATTCGGCAAACTCGTCAGGGTGCACGTAACGATCTATCGCCGCGTGCTTGGGTGTCGGTTGTAAATATTGCCCGATGGTAATGAAATCAACATCGGCTGATCGCAGATCATCCATCACCTGTCCAACCTCTTCCTTTGTCTCCCCAAGCCCAACCATGATGCCGGACTTTGTGAAAATCGTCGGGTCCACCTCTTTCACTTCCTGCAACAGTCGTAGCGACGTGAAGTAACGCGCACCGGGGCGCACCGTGGGGTAAAGCCGCGGTATGGTTTCAAGGTTGTGGTTAAAAACATCAGGCTTGGCTTTTGCAACCGTAGCCGTGGCCCCTGCCTTGTTTTTGAAATCGGGGGTCAAAATCTCGATGGTCGTATCTGGCGTCAGCCTGCGTATCTCACTGATGGTTTTAACAAAATGCGCGGCCCCACCGTCATCCAGGTCATCACGGTCGACGGATGTCACAACAACGTGTTTAAGGCCCATTTTCTGGACAGCCACGGCAACCTTGGTTGGCTCCATGTCATTCAGCGCGTCGGGCTTGCCTGTAGCTACGTTACAAAAGGCGCAGGCGCGGGTGCATATCTCGCCCATAATCATGAAGGTCGCATGACGCTTCTGCCAGCATTCACCGATGTTGGGGCAACCCGCTTCCTCGCACACCGTCGTCAGGTGCAGCTTTTTAACGATGTCGTGTGTTTCTTGATACACGCCGTTTGGTGGAGGCGCCTTAACGCGGATCCAGTCAGGTTTTGGGCCTGATGGCCTATCAGGGTTCTTTTGTTTTTCAGGATGCCGCTTCGTACGGTCCAAAAGGTCGGGGTTATAGGTCATGACAGGCAGGAAACTAGCACTCGATAGATAAAAAACAAACAAATACAGTCACAATAAAACTAGCGCCCCTTATAAAAATTATGTAAAAAAATCACATGTTTTTGAAAAAATTTATTTCGCGTCTGTTTATGCTCACAGTGATCTGTATGGGCACGAATGCCTGTGCATCCAGAAGCCCGCTGGTGTTGAACCCAAATATCGGCTTTAACAGCGCTGCAGCGGGCGTAACCCAGCCTCCAAAACCACCAGAAGCAGAAGACAATAGCCAACTTCCTCCATGCGGCAGCGGATGGGCTATAACAGGCGGCGCATTTCCGTTTTCGCTCTCATGCCGTATGACGCAGTAACTAAAAGTGAATAACCCGCCCGTAGGCATCCAACACGGCTTCATGCATCATCTCCGATAACGTCGGGTGTGGGAAAACCGTGTGCATCAGCTCAAGCTCGGTTGCCTCAAGTGTTTTAGCGATACCATAACCCTGTATCATCTCAGTCACTTCAGCGCCCACCATGTGCGCGCCTAACAACTCGCCCGTCTTGGCATCGAATACGGTTTTAACCATCCCCTCGGGCTCACCCAATGCAATCGCCTTGCCATTGCCCATGAACGGGAATTTACCGACGCGGACCGCATAGCCCTTTTCCTTCGCGGCCTTTTCGGTGTAACCGACAGACGCCACTTGCGGGTACGCATAGGTGCAGCCCGGTATCAGTTCCTTTTTCATGGGGTGCACATCGGGCACACCCGCAATTTTTTCAACGCAAATCACACCTTCATGGGATGCCTTGTGCGCAAGCCACGGCCCGCCCGTGCAATCACCAATCGCATAAACGCCGGGCTCATCGGTTGTAAGGTACGGGCCCGTTACGATATGCCCACGATCCAGTTTTACCATGGTGTTTTCAAGGCCGATATTCTCCGTATTGCCCACAATACCAACCGCCATAATGATGCGCTCGGCGGTCAGTTTTTCGACCTTGCCACCCACATCCACATGCGCGGTCACACTGTTTGCGGCCTTCTCGATTTTCTGGAGCTTCGCGCCCGTCAAAATCTTCATCCCCTGCTTTTCAAACGACTTGCGCGCAAAGGCTGAAATTTCTTCGTCTTCCACAGGCATGATGCGGTCAACCGCCTCAATCACCGTCACCTCCGCGCCCATATTTTTGTAAAAGGACGCGAATTCGATACCAATCGCGCCCGACCCCACAACCAAAATCGACTTTGGCATTTCGGTTGGCGTCATAGCTTCACGATAGGTCCAGACCAATTTGCCATCGGGCTCAAACCCCGGCAGCACACGGGCGCGGGCACCAGTCGCCAGAATAATGTGCTTGGATGCAATGGTGGCGATGCTCTTGCCATCTTTCGATACATCAAGCCGCCCTTTACCCAGCAGCTTGCCGTAGCCATCAAATACGGTGACCTTGTTCTTTTTCAAAAGATGCGCAATCCCGCCTGAAAGCTGCTTAGCCACGCCGCGCGACCGCGCAATAATTTTCGAAAAATCGAACGAAATTTTTTCAGCCTTGAAACCAAACTGGTCAAGGTTGTGCAGCAGATGGTTGATTTCGGAACAGCGCAACAGCGCCTTGGTGGGGATGCACCCCCAGTTAAGGCAGATACCGCCCAAATGCGTGGCCTCCACAAGCGCCACCTTCATACCCAACTGGCTGGCCCTGATAGCGGCCACATACCCGCCGGGCCCGCCGCCAACAACAACAACATCGAAAGTTTGGTCGCTCAATGCAAAATCTCCATCAATTTTTCGGTCGTTAAATCAGGGGTATCGTGCGCCATAAGGCCAAAAGAGGGATACGCACAGCTATCTTTATCCAGAAGGATATGCCCGCGCCCACCCATGATTTTATGCTTGAAATCCTCTGTATCGGAAAGGCGCAATATCTCGTCATTTTCGACAACAAGATACGATAGATTGATATGCTTGGGCATATCGCGCCCGCGCGCTGCAATCTGCGCATACGTATCTTTAAGCACACTGCAAATCGATACGGCGTTATCAAGCTCTATCTTTTCCCAAATAACCGGCAGCGAAAGCGTGACAGGAGTCCATAAACGCATGATGCCGTTGAACGGGTCTTCATCAACCCCTTGCGCGCCCGCAAGCAGTAAAAGGGATTTGATATTGTCTACCGGTGCGCGCTCATCAAGCACCATTTGCAAAGCCGATAAGGCCCCGAACGAATTGCCGATAACATCAATATGCGAAAAATTTTTCTCAAGTTTTTTCAAAGCAATAAGAGGTTCATTGAGCCATGCGCTGATGGTCGATGGCCCTCCTCCCACATGGCTATGCCCCTCTTTGCGGGCCTTCATCAGGCGCGCGCCATTATTGATCATGAAAGGCGCATCGGCACCATCAAAACGCGTGCCCGCGTGTTTGATAACGCATACTGTATGCCCATGCTCAACAAAGGCAGCGGCATGGCGCTGCTCAAACATCGTGCCCCCACGCCCCGGAAATCCTGGGCAAAAAAGAACAAGCTTACGGCTAGGCGTATCCGGTTCCCAGATTTGCGCTTCAACCACTTGTCCATCTTCACGGAAGATATGCCATTCAACCCGCATGGCTTACGCCAACATCAGGACAGGGTTTTCAATGCACTCCTTAAAGGCTTTCAAAAATTCGGCGCCTACAGCCCCGTCCACCACGCGATGATCGACCGAAAGCGTGACCGACATAACGTTCCCCACAACAATCTGTCCGTTTTCGACAACCGGCTGCTCAACCCCTGCGCCGACCGCCAAAATACAGCCCTGCGGCGGGTTGATGATGGCAGCAAAATCCTTGATGCCGTACATGCCAAGGTTGGAAATACTGAACGTCCCGCCCTGATATTCGGATGGCTTGAGTTTTCCGTCCCGCGCGCGCGTGGCCAAATCTTTCATCTCGTTTGAAATCGCGGCAAGCCCCTTGCCCTCCGCCGCTTTCACAATCGGCGTAATCAGGCCCGTGGGCGTCGCAACAGCCACCGATATATCGGCATTTTTGTACTGGAGCATTTCAGTGTCGGACCACGCCATATTGGCGGCAGGAACTTTCATAAGCGCGGCAGCCACGGCCTTAATCACGAAATCATTGACCGAAAGTTTGTATTTACCGTTCGCGCTGTCGTTCATTTGCTTGCGGGCTGCCATCAGCGCATCGATCCGGCAATCAACCGTCAGATAAAAATGCGGCACGGTCTGTTTGGATTCCGAAAGCCGCGCGGCAATGGTTTTGCGCATCCCTGAAACGGGTACGGCTTCGTAAGCCATACCCAACATATCAGCCAAAGCCCTTGCGGACGGGCCTGAAGCTGTCGCAGCCGCACGCGGTGCTGCAGAGGGCGCAGGCGCAGTACCAGCCTTTGCCCCTTCAATATCAGCCTTTACAATACGACCATGCGGGCCAGTGCCCTTAACGGCACTAAGGTTTACGCCTTTGTCCTTGGCAATGCGGCGCGCAAGTGGCGTTGCAAAAACACGCGCCGATGATCCAGCCGCAGCTGCCGCTGAAGTATTTTGAGTAGGCACGGAAACAGATGATGGGGCAGATACCGCCGCTTGAGCCATAGGAGTCACCTTGGTGTTGTCGTTAGCTAAAAACGCGTCAATTGCAGCCATATCCTCGCCATCGTCAAGGAGCACCGCAATAAGCTTATTCACAGGAACACCCTCCGTACCCGCCGGCACCAGTATTTTACCGATGCGCCCGGCATCAACGGCCTCAACTTCCATCGTGGCCTTATCCGTTTCAATCTCGGCAATCACCTCGCCCGGCTTTACTTTGTCGCCTTCTTTTTTCGTCCATTTGGCAAGTTTGCCCTCGGTCATTGTCGGGCTAAGGGCAGGCATAAGTATCTTGGTGGGCATCAAATGTCCTATGGGCTCGGCTGTGATTTTTAAGGACCCAATACTAATGCTTCGTCATGAAAAGGCATAGACACCAAAAATCACCGAAAAACTGCTGCGTAATATTATTTCAAAAGAATGATTGTGTTTATCCATTTTAAAAGTTGCATTTTTATCTCGGTATCTTGTATTACCGAAATACAAAAGCCACTTTCGTTGAACAAATAACAAGGAGACTAAAATGCCAGGAAAAATCCCAGCCGCACGCGAAGCCAAAAAACCTGCTGCCGCTGAATTAGACATGCGTCCACACGCCGTTATGGCCCGTGCCGCCGCTGAAAAAGCAGAAGCTGAACAAGCAGCAGCCGCTAAAAAAGCCAGAGACGAAGCCGCAGCCGCTAGACGCGCTGTAAGCCCAAATCCTGAAGATGCAGCGATTGCTGCCGCTCAAGTTGCTGCTACACGCGCAGGCAAACAAGCTTTCGTAGCACGCTAATAGTATTAGCTAGCCTATAACCTCTAAAAAGCCCGCATATTCTGCGGGCTTTTTTGCATCTTTTGGAGTTCGTTGTAATTTTATTGCTCAAAAAAGATGGTTTTTTATTATATTAATCTCTTGATTTAAGCAACAAGAAGCTGCAATTATGACCAAATAAGAAATTAACCATAATAGATAGGTGTGACCATGAGCAAAGCAAAAAAAGCTACACAAAACCAACCAGGTGACTTGGCTAGCCTGCAATTGTTTCTTGCACAGCAAGCCAAGCAGGCTGGCGTACTTCCATGCCTCGCCGACGCAGCTGCATCCACTGGTGAAGAAGCGGGCATTCGCGTTGTCGATGCTACAAAAGCACAAAGACTACGTCTCGTCATTTCGGGTAGCTAATTAGAAAAATTCAAAACACAAAAAAGCCCGCTTTTGGCGGGCTTTTTTATTACCGGTTACACGCCTCGCGCACGGCGGTCACAATATCATCCACCTGCGGGATCGCGAGTTTCTCAAGGTTTGCGGCATAAGGCAGCGGCACATCCTTGGCGGCTACACGAAGCACCGGCGCATCCAGATAATCAAACGCATGCTGGTTAATGACCGCCGCGATTTCCGAGCCAATCCCCGCATACGGCCAACCCTCTTCAACCGATACAACACGGTTTGTCTTTTTAACACTCTCGACAATCGTGTGTGCATCAAGCGGGCGGATAGTGCGCAGGTTAATAACCTCGGCACTGATCCCCATCTCAGCCAGCTTGTCAGCCGCCTGAAGGGCCTTACCAACCATGATGGAAAACGCCGTAATGGTCACATCCGTGCCCTCGCGCTCAATACGCGCGCGGCCAATCGGCACGATAAAATCATCATTGGCGGGGCATTCAAACGACTGCCCATACATGATTTCGTTTTCAAGCACCACAACCGGGTTCGGGTCACGGATAGCGGCCTTCATAAGGCCCTTGGCGTCAGCCGCCGACCACGGCGCAACAACCTTAAGGCCTGGTATGTGCCCATACCAGCTTGCATAGCACTGGCTATGTTGCGCGCCCACGCGGGCCGCAGCCCCATTCGGGCCCCTAAACACAATCGGGCAACCAAGCTGCCCGCCCGCCATATAAAGTGTTTTGGCCGCTGAATTCACGATGTGGTCAATCGCCTGCATCGAAAAGTTCATGGTCATAAACTCAACGATGGGCTTGAGGCCCCTAAAGGCTGCACCCACAGCCATACCGGCAAAACCGTGTTCG
Organism: Pseudomonadota bacterium; assembly: GCA_009926935.1. GTDB lineage: Bacteria > Pseudomonadota > Alphaproteobacteria > Micavibrionales > UBA1664 > UBA6145. Next base: position 20,144 of record RFNZ01000002.1, read on the forward strand.
GTAATCGGTGTATCAATCACGCGGCGTGGCCCAAATTCATCCAGCATGCCTTGCGTGATTTTGTAAGCGCCGTTGTACTGCGCCACTTCCTCACCCAAAATATGCACGGCATCGTCACGGCGCATTTCTTCAGACATCGCGGCACGCAGCGCCTCCCGCACCGTCATGGTTTGCGTGTTTTGCTTGTAAAGATTTTCATCAAAGACCGGCGGTTCAATCACGCGCCCTTGCGCGTACAAAATATCGCGGTTGGCAATCACAGCACCTGCAGACCCAGCAGCAGCTGCGGTTGCGACAACCGCCGCAGGCGCATCCGCCGCCAAATTGGGGCGGCCGCAGGCCATAAGCGCGGATGGTATTTCAGTGACGCTCTCGCCCGCTTCAACCAGCACGGCAATCACGGTGTTAACGGCAACGCCCTCGGTGCCGGCAGGCACAAGTATCTTGCCGATGATGCCGCTATCAACAGCCTCAACTTCCATCGTGGCCTTGTCGGTTTCAATCTCAGCAATGACCTCGCCGGGCTTCACCTTATCGCCTTCTTTTTTGGTCCATTTGGCAAGTTTCCCTTCCGTCATCGTAGGGGAAAGCGCGGGCATCAAAATATTCGTGGCCATGTGTTTTTCCTTACTAATCTATTTTCACCGCTAAGACGCTAAGTACGCTAAGAAGATTTTACAAACCTTCGGATACCATCCTTAATCATCGGTACATTAAAGTTAACTAAAACACCTGTCTTTATGCCTGCAAGCTTGAGATAGCTGAGTATCTGCGCTTCATGAACCGGCAAAATCTTTTCGACGGATTTAAGCTCGACGATAATGCTATCCTCAATAAGCAAATCAAGCTTCAATCCTGCATCCAGGGTCATTCCATCAAACTGTATCGGTATCGTTTTTTGCCTCGTAACTGCGATTTGCCTTGCTTTAAGCGTATGCACCAAACATTCTTCATAAACACTTTCCAAAAGACCAGGGCCAAGGCTTTTATGAACATGAAAAATCGAGTCTACAACCTGCTTTGATAACAGGTCATTCGTAACATCAAGATTGACGATTTTTGGTTCCACTCTCTTAGCGTCCTTAGCGTCTTAGCGGTAAAAAAACCTCTACTCAGAAACCGGTATCAGTACATCCGTCCAAAGCTCGTCAGGGTGTGGCTCGGGCGATTGCTGGGCAAATTCAGCACTCTCATTCACAATTGCTTTGATCTCTTTTTCAAACGGGTCAAAATCGGCCTCCACAAAACCTGCTTGGCCAATCATGACGGCTTTCAGCTTCTCAAGTGGGTCGCGCTCGGCTTTGGCTTTTTCAAGCTCTTCTTTGGAACGATACTTACCGGGGTCCGACATCGAATGCCCGCGGAAGCGGTACGTATTCATTTCCAGCACGTAAGGCCCTTTGCCTGAACGCACATGGTCAAGCACCTGCCGTGCCACGGCCTGTACTTCAAGCACATCCGAGCCATCGACTTTTTCACCGGGGATGCCAAAGGCTTCCCCGCGGCGCCAAAGCTCGCCCGCCGCGTGGCGTGATGCCGCCGTGCCCATGCCGTATTGGTTATTTTCAATCACGTACACAACAGGCAACTTCCAAAGCGCGGCCATGTTCATGCACTCGAATGTTTGCCCTTGGTTCGCGGCACCATCACCCATATAGGCCAGTGTCACGCCCTTATCGCCGCTGTATTGGTGAGCGAAAGCAAGACCAGTCCCAAGCGAGCCGGACGCACCAACAATCCCGTGCCCGCCGTAAAACTTGGCCTCGGATGAAAACATGTGCATTGAGCCACCTTTGCCGCGGCTATACCCGCCAATGCGGCCAGTCAACTCAGCCATCACGCCTTTCGCATCCATGCCGCAAGCCAGCATGTGTCCGTGATCGCGGTAGGTCGTGATAACGGTATCCTGAGGCTCTTGTACCGACTGGATACCCGTCACAATCGCCTCCTGCCCGATATACAAATGGCAGAAACCGCCAATCAGGCCCATGCCGTACAACTGCCCCGCTTTTTCTTCAAAGCGGCGGATAAGCAGCATGTTGCGGTAAAGCTTTTTCAGCTCGGCCTTGTCAGGCAATTTGCGGGTGTTGGAGAGATTTTTGGCAGTGTCGGATTTGATCTTTTTCACAGCGCTCACGTTCCGTTGCTCCGATGGAAGAGATTACGGGGGCCTTCATACACAATCCGCATTAACCTTTCCAGTGAAAAGATGCGGTTTGTGCAGTGCAATATATTGATATTGCTTAAGTTTTTTACATTTTGAGCGATTGTGTCGCAGGCGCTGGCCCCAGCTTTTCAAGGGCCTGCTGCTCGACCATATCCCAATCGAGCGTATCGGGCCTGAGGCGCACAACGCGGTCCTCCACCTTGGCGCGTTCCTTATGAAGCGTGTCATAGCTGCTGGCAAGCTGCGCATCCTGAATTTTGAGCGCCCTTAAAACAAAAACGCTCGAGGCCCCAAACAGCAGATAAAACCCGCACCACGCAATAACGGCCCCGCTGATGATGAGGGGCAAAGCGCGAAGGATGTCATGGCGAAAACGCATCAGGAGGGACTTCATAAATACAATCGAATCACAAAGCGAATCGCCCGTCAAAGCCTTTTAAAAAGCCATAAAACAGGTAACCGCTAAGCGATTCATTTCACTCAACATTTTTTCAGTTTAACAGATTCACAGCTTCGGCCTATGGTGGCGTATGAACGAAAACACAAAACTGCACCAGCACATCGGCCCCACCCAAATGGCATTTTATGCAGCGGGGTCGATGCTCGGCGCCGGCATCTATGGCCTTATAGGCACAGCGGCGGGTGTATCCGGCAACGCTATATGGCTGTCTTTTTTGGTGGCGTTGGTAGCAGCCGCCTTGACGGGCCTTTCTTACGCCTCCCTGGGGTCACGCCACCCAAAGGCGGGCGGCACGGCATATATTGTGGAACGCGCGTTTCAGTCCCCGCGCGCAGGGTTTGTGGTTGGCCTCATGCTTCTGGCGTCAGCCTTGATTGGCATCCCAACCTTGTCCCTTTTGTTTGCCCGCACCTTCACCGACATGATGGCCTGGCCCGATAGCGTTATACCCGCGGTGGCTTTGGGCCTGCTGTTAACACTGGCGCTTATCATCTTTCGTGGCATCCGCGAATCCGTATGGCTCAACACATTGTGTTTCGTGGTGGAAGCGGGCGGGCTGCTGCTCATCATCGCAACCGGTATCAGCTTTTGGGGCAGCGTCGACTATTTTGAAATCCCGCCCGCAACGGAGAGCACATTGGGTCTCGACCCGCTCATCATCGCCGTCATGGGCAGCACGATTTTAACCTTCTTCGCCTTCATCGGTTTTGAAGACACGCTGAACATCGCCGAAGAATGCCGCGACCCGCAACGCACCCTGCCCCGCGGCCTTGTGGCTGCCATGGTGGCGGTCGCATTGATCTATGTTTGCGTGGCCATTACAGCCGTATCCGTCGTGCCATGGGAAAAACTGGCGGATTCCAAAAGCCCACTAACCGATGTCATCCGCATAACAGCACCCGCTATCCCGCCTGCGCTGTTTTCAACCATCGCGCTTTTCTCGATAACGAATACCATTCTCGTTAACTTCGTAACGGCCTCGCGCCTTCTCTACGGCATGGCCCACCAAAAGCTGCTTCCCCAGTTTTTAGGGGAGGTGCATATAGGCAGGCGTACCCCGCATATTGCCGTGTTCACACTGCTTTTGCTTTTTATACCTGCCATTACATTAGGTAACATCGCCCAACTGGCAGCAGCATCCGTGCTCTTGCTCCTCACGGTTTTTACCATCATGAACATTGCGCTGGTTGTCCTGCAAAAACGGAAGGACGAACCGCATGGCAAATTTGAAATCCACCCCGCCATTCCCATCCTTGGCGGTGTTGTCTGTATCGTCCTCATCATCGCCCGCGTCGTGACAGGCGAATGGACGGCCCCTGCTCTAGCTATTGTCTTTGCGGCCTTCATCGCAATTATTAGCATCATAAAAAAAGGGGGCTGAAGCCCCCTTTAAAAATCATAAAAGTTTTATCAAGCAGCCAACTTAAGCCTATCAACAAACCCTTTCGGAGCAACAGCTGCAATGATTTGACGCACTTCAATAGGCAGACTGTTACCAACATTGGCCGCAATTCTGGCATCCATTTCTTTTGTAGAAACTTCATCAAGGATTTTAAACCGCGTAACGGCAATAAATGGCTGATCGTCATACCCTGACCGGAATCTTTAAACCCAACCAAAGCCATACCAGCAGCTTCCGTGCTTGAAAAACGATTGGCTTTAAGTGATGTAGCAGCGGCTGAAGGCCAAGAACAATTTGCTTGAAGGTAATATGGCTTTCCGCTTGCTCTATCAATATAGCCGGTAACTATATGACCACCATCCTGCAAATCACTGACCGAAAACATATCCTGTACCGGAGCTGCACCAAGCTCATTCCAAAACTTTGCAGCAGCACCAGAAGAGATTCTCCCCTGGCCCTTCGCTGACTTAGCAGCCGTAAGCGCTTTATCAAGCTCATTACGCTGTTTCATGCCATGCATAGCTTCGTCAGAAACCATCTTCGCATCTACATCCGCTGCTAATTCGCGGATATGAACAGAACCGGCGGCAACATTTGGTGGCCTTCTGGTTTCAAACATAGATGCAACAGCTTCACACCTGATACTGGCGGTTTCTGGGTCCTCACAAACAATTGCATCGACAACATCTTTGACAGCTTTGTAAGCACCGCTGCGTGAGCTATCTTCACCAAGCACAATAATCTCACCGGTTTCAGTGTGCTTCGCACAGACAATATATCCAAGATTTTCGCGCACAATTTTTGTAACTGGAACCAAATCTGTTCCTGTAACAACATCTGCTCCAACTTCCGTACTTGCGCCCATAACCATAACCATCTCCACTTATTAGTTGCTTAACATAAGCAGCTAAATAATGAGTCATAACAAAGGCGTCAACAGCTACGCGCGTAATATTGTTGCGCCTGCATAAACGCTCGTATCACCCAGCATTTCCTCAATCCGGATGAGCTGGTTGTACTTGGCTAAGCGGTCAGAGCGTGAGAGCGACCCCGTTTTAATTTGGCCCGCATTTGTGGCCACGGCCAAATCGGCAATAAAACTATCTTCCGTCTCGCCGGACCGGTGCGATAAAACAATCCCGAAACCGGCGCGCTTGGCCAGTTCAATTGTATCCAGCGTTTCGGTAATGGTGCCGATCTGGTTGACTTTCACAAGCACGGCGTTGGCCGCTTTGCGTTTTACGCCAAGGCGCACGCGCTTGACGTTGGTCACAAACAAATCGTCGCCCACCAACTGCACTTTATCGCCCATGGCTTTGGTCAGTTTTTCCCATCCGGCCCAATCATCTTCGGCCAAGCCATCTTCAATGGACACGATAGGATATGCGTTTACGAGGGATTGATAATATTCAATCATTTCCTCCGCGTTTAAAACCTTCCCCTCACCTTCAAGGTGGTATTTGCCGCCCTTGTAGAATTCAGTCGAAGCAACATCAAGCGCCAGCATCATATCCTCGCCCGGCTTGTATCCGGCCTTTTCGATGGCATTCATGATGAAGCTCAACGCTTCCGTCGATGATTTCAGGTTCGGTGCAAATCCGCCCTCGTCCCCTACGTTCGTGCTATGCCCCGCTTCCGATAAAAGCTTTTTGAGTACATGAAACACTTCCGCACCCATCCGAATAGCATCAGTCACGTTGTCAGCCCCAGTGGGCATAATCATGAATTCCTGAAAATCGATGCCGTTATCGGCATGCGCCCCGCCATTGATGATGTTCATCATCGGCACAGGCATCACATGGGCATGCACCCCGCCAATGTAATTAAACAAAGGCAAACCTTGTTCATCGGCCGATGCGCGGGCAACCGCCATCGAAACGGCGAGCATCGCATTGGCGCCCAGCTTGTTTTTGTTTTCAGTGCCGTCCAATTCAATCAGGGTTTTATCAAGCCCGATTTGGTCAAGCGATTCATACCCTTCAAATTCAGGGGCGATGATGGCATTGACGGACTTAACCGCCTTCAAAACCCCTTTGCCGCCATAGCGTTTTTTATCTCCGTCGCGCAGCTCAACGGCCTCGTGCGCGCCCGTTGATGCGCCCGATGGCACCGCCGCGCGGCCCTGTGCGCCGGATTCAAGGGTTACATCCACTTCAACCGTGGGGTTCCCGCGGCTATCGAGTATTTCACGGGCAAGAATTTCAGTGATGGCACTCATGCAGCTACCTTTTTCGATTTAATGAGGTTATCTATTTCTTTCAATGTGGAAAGCACGCTTTCAAATTCACTAAGCTTCACCATATTCGGCCCGTCGGATGGCGCGTTGTCGGGGTCCTGGTGCGTCTCCATAAACACACCAGCCACACCCACCGCAACGGCAGCGCGTGCAAGCACCGGCACCATTTTCCGGTCCCCGCCCGACTTTGTGCCCAAACCACCCGGTTGCTGCACCGAATGGGTGGCATCAAAAATCACGGGGTAACCCGTTTCAGCCATAATGGGCAGCGCGCGCATGTCACTGACAAGTGTGTTGTAACCAAAAGAAGCACCCCGTTCGCACAGCAAAATGCTTTCATTGCCCGTGCTGGCAATTTTGGCGGCCACGTTTTTCATGTCCCATGGGGCTAAAAACTGGCCCTTTTTTACATTAATCACTTTGCCCGTTTTACCAGCGGCCAACAGCAAATCCGTCTGGCGGCACAAAAACGCCGGTATTTGCAAAACATCAACGGATTGCGACACTTCCGCGCATTGCCACGGCTCGTGTACATCCGTCATCACGGGCATATCAAATTCGCGGCGAATATCGGCAAAAACCTTGAGGGCTTCATCAAGCCCTACACCGCGCTCCGACGAAAGTGACGAACGATTGGCCTTATCAAAAGATGTTTTATAAACAACGCCAATGCCTAGGCGCCCGCACACTTCTTTGATTTTTCCTGCCATATCAAAGGCATGTTGGCGGCTTTCAAGCACACAAGGGCCCGCCAGCAGCGAAAAAGGCAAGTTATTGGCAAATTTAACGGAACCTACGGTGACAGTTTTCATGGAGGGGATAATAGGTCAAACCGCCCTCTCCGCCAATAGCCTCAGAGCTTGAGGCGCGTTTCCATGGCTTTGGTGGCCGTATACCCGACAAACAGCAGCGTTCTGAGGCGGCCATAATCCTTTGCATCAGGCGTGGCAGCACAGTGAAACACAAGGCTGTTGCTCCTGACAATTTCACCATCAGCAGTTTGGCGGAAATTTAGAGGCGGGCGCTTGAGCATGTAAACGCCATCGCCTTCAACGTATTCCATCGGCTGGGCGGCTGGGCGGGTCTGCACAAGCGAACCGCAGATGTTGGAGTACAGATACTCTGTCTGTGCAACTCTGGTACTCAGCAGCGGGAGTTGTTCAAGTGTATCTTCAGGGATTTCAAGAAACCTATCGCGGTTCTTGGCACGCAGATAATCGGCTGTCAGCACATGGTGTGCATGCCAGTCATTTTCCGATACCTGCTTCACGCCGCTGGTTAACGGCAACGTACGCATCATGATCCCGCAGTATTTATCGCGCGTGTTGCCATTCAGCGCATATTCCATCGAGGCAATTTCCTGAATGATCGGGGCCATATGCGCCAGCTGGCGCGGCAAGATATGCTCATCCGTACCCGGCTTTTTGATGGTCACGGCAAACAGAAAAACACCGTCATACCCAAGCGGGTTAGAAAACTGGCCATCCCACTGCCCCATCGAAACGGCACCATCGCCATAAGGCACATCCGTCTCGAACATGAACCTGTCGGGGATACGGGCAAGGCCGCCAAATTTACCGCAAAGGCGCGGCTCAAAGCGCACGGTCTGCGAATAATCGAGCGCGCCATTGGTAAGGTATGTGCCTTGGCCGTATTGGGCGTTCAGCATATCGTGCAGGTTTGTAAACATGGGGGCTTTAAATACAGAAAATATGAAAAATAATCAAGTTTAAACCAACCGCGATTGGTCCAGCGCCGCTCTAATGAAGGATACAAACAGCGGGTGCGGCTCAAACGGCCTAGACAACCTTCATATTTTTCTAACACCAACAATAGCATCACCGAAGCCCATGAGCGCAGAGAGTCGCTGATTAAGAAAGCTTGCTTCAGAATGCGATAAAAGCCGCGCAACAAAAACTTCCTGGCCCCTGTAGTTAAAACCAATTTTTTCATCAAAACCATCATGCCTTGAAATCAGATGAGACACCTCAGCACGACTGATTTCTTGAGGACAGGCTGCATACGGTTTTTTTTGAAAAACAATTTTATCTTTATGGATGGTAAAAACAGAGACATCACTAGTGAAGAAACTCTGTAGAACGACGAAAAAAACTAAAAAAACTCCAAGACAAAAGATTACAACCGAAAAATAGAAAAACTGAATGTTAACAAGAGAAAACGCCAAAGTAAGCAAAAGGTAGAGCCCCAAGAATATCTTCGCAAAAATTTTTCGCCTCTGTTTGATTGTAAATTGAACGCCATCAGAGGTTTCAGTCACTTTAAGCCAGTCACTACGTGCCATAACGATCTCCTTAAAGATCTAAACCAACCGCGATTGATCCAGCGCCGCTTTGATAAACGATACAAATAGCGGGTGCGGCTCAAACGGCTTGGATTTCAGCTCGGGGTGGTACTGCACACCCACAAACCATGGGTGGTCTGGGTATTCCACAATCTCTGGCAATTTGCCATCAGGGCTCATACCTGAAAACACCATGCCCTTAGCCTCAAGCCTGTCCTTATAAGCCGTATTTACCTCATACCGGTGGCGGTGGCGTTCCGATATTTCGGTCGTGCGATAAGCCTCGGCCACACGGCTGCCCTTTTTAAGGTGGGCGACATACGCGCCAAGGCGCATCGTGCCGCCAAGGTCGGTATCAGCACCGCGCTCTTCCTTGGCGTTGCCTTTGATCCATTCTGTCATTAGGCCCACAACGGGTTCCTTACACGGCCCAAACTCGGTCGAATTCGCTTCCTTGATACCGCACAGATTGCGCGTGCCTTCAATCACGGCCATCTGCATCCCAAAGCAAATACCGTAGAAGGGTATTTTCCGTTCGCGTGCAAATTCGACGGCCTTAATCATGCCCTCGGTCCCGCGCACACCAAACCCGCCCGGTACCAGAATGCCATGGACATCCTGCAGTTTATGAATGGCATCCGCCTCTTTCTCAAACACCTCGGATTCAATGAACATCAGTTCAACCGAGGCATTGTTGGCAATACCGCCATGTACAAGCGCTTCGTTGAGTGACTTATAACTGTCCGCAAGCTCGGTATACTTGCCCACAATCGCAATTTTGACCTGGCTTTCAGGTTCGTAGACGCGGGTCAAAATCCCTTCCCACTTGGAAAGATCGACCTTTTTCTCAGGCAGTTTAAAATAATGCATGATACGGGTATCAAGCCCCTCGCGCGAATACGATAACGGCACTTCGTAAATCGATTTGACATCAAGGGCCGGTATCACATCCTCGGGCGCGACGTTGCAAAACAGCGCGATTTTCCGGCACTCGTCTTCGGGTATCGGCCTGTCCGCACGGCACAGCAAAATACGCGGGCGGATACCAACGGCAAGCAATTCCTTGACGGAATGCTGCGTCGGTTTGGTTTTCAGCTCGCCCGCAGCACCTATATAAGGCAGCAGCGTCACATGGATAAACAGCGCGCGGTCCTCGCCCACCTCGTTGCCAAACTGTCGGATACCTTCCAAAAACGGCAGGGATTCAATATCCCCAACCGTACCGCCAATTTCGACCAGCACAAAATCAGCCGACCCGTCTTTGGACCTTATGAAGTGCTTAATTTCGTCCGTCACATGCGGAATGACTTGGATGGTCGCGCCCAAATAATCCCCGCGCCGCTCACGCTGAAGCACGTTTAAAAAGATACGCCCCGCGCTGATGCTATCATCCTTGTTGGCGCTGCGGCCCGTAAAACGCTCATAGTGGCCGAGGTCCAGATCCGTTTCCGCCCCGTCATCCGTTACAAACACCTCCCCATGCTGGAAAGGCGACATGGTGCCTGGGTCTACGTTTAAGTACGGGTCCATTTTGGCCAAGCGCACGGTGTAACCACGCGCCTGCAAAAGCGCCCCAATAGCGGAGGCGGCGAGGCCCTTCCCCAAGGAAGAAACAACCCCGCCAGTAATAAATATGTATCGGGTCATTGGGTTGGTACCGGTGGCTCAGGTGTGGCGGCAGGCGCTTGAGGCGCAGCAGGCGCAACAGCATCCGTGGGTGCAGCAGGCATAACCGGGGCTGCGGCAGCGGCAGGCGTTTCATACGATTCAAGCAAGCCTTTACGCGCACCAGAGTTTTTGGCAATCACGGCAAGCGAAATCGATGTCGCAAAGAAAAGCAGCGCGCAGATTGTTGTAGCTTTGGTCAAGGCATTAGCCGTGGAGCGGGCCGAGGCAAAATCGCCCATACCACCCGCACCGCCGCCGACGCCTAGGCCGCCGCCGCTGGAGCGCTGAATAAGCACAAGGCCAATAATGACCAGTGCAAGGAGAAGGTGAACGACGAGTATAACTTCCTGCATTTAAACCGCTGCCTTTGCTATAGCGAGAAAGCTCTCTGCTTTCAGGCTGGCTCCTCCTACCAGAGCACCATCCACATCCGCAAGGGAAAGTATCTCGGAGGCGTTCTCAGGTTTGACAGAACCGCCGTATATAATGCGCAAATAATCAGGCTCTGCAAGGCGCTTTTGAAGGTTTTCACGGATTTGTGCATGGACTTCCGCAATTTGCGCGGTCGTAGCCACCTGCCCCGTACCAATTGCCCATACCGGCTCATAAGCAATGACGATGCTTTTGCCGGTTGCATCCCGCGGCACCGCGCCGGACAACTGCAACTCGATAATCATTTCCGTCTGCCCAGTCTGGCGCTGGGCTAGTGTTTCACCCACACAAATAATGGGTATTAATCCTGCCTGCATGGCCTTGCTGGCCTTGGCTGCTATAATCTGGTCCTGCTCGGCGTGGTGCTGCCGACGCTCGGAATGGCCGACAATCACATACCGGCAACCCATATCAGCCAGCATGGAGGCCGATATTTCGCCCGTAAAGGCGCCGTCATCATGAAAACTGACATCCTGAGCCCCAAGCGAAATAACAGAAATGGCTTTCCTCACGGATTCGATATGGACAAAAGGCGGGCAAACAGCCAACTCAGCCGAAATATCAGGGGCTGCGGCACTTAAACCCGCAACTAAGACAGTAGCCCCGCCACTGGTCCCGTTCATTTTCCAGTTACCAGCTATCAAAGGGCGTCTTTTCAGGTCCATCTGGCCTGTCTATAGTGCCGCACTGGATTTTACAAGATTGTGAGTTTGAAATGCTGACAAGTATGCGTGAGGGCGCCGGCGCCCATGTTCTAAAATTTGTTGCCCTGGGCTTCGTATTGATGGGCGTAGGCGGCATGGTCTTTATGGACGTGGGCGGATTTTTCCGCGGCGGCGTCACGGATACGACGCTCGCAAGAATCGGCGGAACCGAAATCAGTCTCCAGTCATTCGAGCGCACGGCAGCACCCGCTCTCCGAAGCCAGAACATGAACATGCAGGAAGCTTATCGCTTCGGCGTTCTCCAAAACATCCTCGATGAAATGGTCGCGCGCGAAACAATGCGTCAGGAAGCCATCCGCGAGGGCCTTATCATCGGCAAAACGGATATTGCAGGCCGCGTCCACGATTTCATTAAAACACAAATTCAACCGGGCGAGACGGCGCAGCAGGCATTTGAGCGTGTTCTTTCTACGCAAGGCCTGACGGAAGCCGATATCGTATCTTCCATGCGCCAGAGCCTCACATCACAAATGGTCGACGGCTCATTGAAATCAGCGGTCGCATTTGTACCGAAGCTGGCAACCGAGGCCCTTGGACGCTTTCAGGCCGAGCGCCGTGACATCGTGTTCGTAACGCTGACACCTGAAATCGCAGGCAAAGACATCAATGCCGATGATGAAGCACTCAAAAACTACTACGAAACCGTGAAGGATCAGTACCAGATCCCCGAGCAAAGAACCTTCAAGGCGCTCACCCTGAATGCGGACGAAATCAAGTCAACCATCACCGTAACCGATGAGGATGTCAAAGCCGCCTACGCCGAGCGCAAGGACCAGTTCCGCGTTGAAGAACGCCGTAAAATCGAACAGGTGGTTCTGGCCGATGAAGCAAAAGCCAAGGAAGCCGCAGCCGAAGGCACAAAAAAGAAATCTTTAAAAGGAATCGCCGATAAATCAGCATACCGTGACGCATCGGATGTCGAAAAAACGGGCCTCCCGACCGAGCTCGCAGCACCCGTTTTCGAAGCCGCCAAAGGCACCGTGCTGAACCCCATCAAAACAGCACTCGGATGGCACGTTATCCGCGTCATTGATGTCGTACCCGCGCGCACACAAACCTTCGATGAGATTAAAGCCGATCTCAAAAAAGAATTGGAGTCGGACGCCCTACATACTGAAATGGAATCACGCATCGCCAAAATCGATGAGGCAATCGGGCGTGGTGACGCCATCGATGAAGTGGCAAGCACATTGGGTTCAACGGTCACAACCGTCGGCCCGATTGACGTAAAAGGTAACTTTGTCGCAACCGATAAAGCAGACCCGCTTTTAACGGCCCTCGCACAAAACAAAGATCTACTGGCATCACTCTTTGAGCTCATGGAAGGCGAGACAGCTGACCTGACCGAGATAAACGAAACCATGTATGCGGTCTTTGCTCTCGAGTCCATTACGCCAACCCGTGACCGTGATTTTGCGGAAGTGCGCTCCGAGCTCCTCGAAAAATGGACGGAAGAACAACGCGCAACCGCACTAACCACCCTCGTCGACAAACTCACGGGTGAGCTAAACCGTAAGGAAAAAACATTCGAAGAAGCCGCAAAAGAGGCAGGCGTGGTTGTCAAAACCGCGCGGGATGTCAGCCGTGAATCCAAAGTGGCCGGTATCAACGACCCTGTCGCCCTCACCCGCCTCTTTGACGAAACGGATTTGTCCGCCATCGTCAAAGTGCCAACGGGCACCAATGTCATTTTGGCCAAAGTGCTCGATGCCCGCATCCCCGAAGCTGGCATGGGCAAAGCCACGCCGGAAACCGAAAAGCAATGGCGCATCCAGTCCGAACAGGCGATTGCATCGCTCTTTACATCCGACTTGCGCAAACGCCACGATGTAAAGGTCAACACCAAGCTCCTTGAACGCATGTACGGGGCCAAGGCCGATGAACAGCCTTAACCAAATCTGGCCCGATAGAAGCGCGTTTAAAAAAAATTACACGGCGGGTAAAAGCCAGCTGGTGGGCCTCGCGCTGATTGCCGATACCCAGACGCCTGTCTCGGCTTACCTGCGTCTTACGGGGGGGCGTGATTATACGTTCCTGCTCGAATCCGTAACGGGCGGCGAGGTACTGGGCCGCTATTCCGCCATCGGCATGGAACCAGACCTTATCTGGACCACGCAAGGCAACAACGCCACCCTCAAAAACACATCAGGCAACACAATTGAAACCGCAACCGATGCCGTGGCGCACCTCAAAACACTCGTCGCCAAGGCAAAAATCGATGTAGTGCCAGATGACGCGCCGCCCATGCTCGCCTCCGGCTGGTTTGGCTTCATGGGCTACGGCATGGTGCATCTGGTTGAACCAACCGTGCCCGATACAAAACCCGACGCACTGAACATCCCCGACAGCGTCATGATGCGCCCGACCTTGATGGCTGTCTTCGACAACATCCGCCAGGTGGTGCATTTAGCCGCACCCGTGCGCGATACATCCGGCGATGCCGATAAAGCCTACGATGCCGCAGTTGCGCGCCTCATGGCCGCAAAACAGACGCTCATATACGGCGATCTGCCGCTCACCGAGCGCGGCAGCAAAGTACCAACGCCCATCACCATCAAGCCACACACCGACGAAGCGCAGTACCTCAACATGGTCGCCCACGCGAAGGAAGACATTCTGGCGGGGGAGATTTTTCAGGTCGTGCTCTCCCAGCGTTTTTCCGCCGATTTCGATTTATCGGCCGCCGATTTATACCGCAGCCTGCGCCGCCTCAACCCCTCGCCATTTCTGGTACTGATGACCTTGGCGGGGTATTCGCTTATCGCATCCTCGCCCGAAATCATGGTGCGTGTGCGTAAGGGCGAAGTGACCATTCGCCCCATCGCAGGCACTCGTGTGCGCGGCAAAACCCGCGAACAGGATGAAAATCTTGCCAAGGAATTGCTCGACGACCCCAAGGAATGCGCGGAACATTTAATGCTCCTTGATTTGGGCCGCAACGATGTTGGCCGCGTCGCCGCCATTGGTTCTGTGAAAGTAACAGAACGCTTTATCGTCGAACGCTATTCGCACGTCATGCACATTGTTTCCAACGTCATTGGCAAACTGGCCGCCAAGGTGCACCCGCTCGATGCGCTGTTTGCAGGATTCCCGGCGGGCACGGTCTCAGGGGCACCCAAGGTCCGCGCCATGCAGATTATTGATAAACTGGAAGGTGAACGCCGTAGTTTTTACGCAGGTTGCATCGGGTACCTTGATGGCAACGGCGATGTCGATACCTGCATTGCCCTCCGCACTGCCCTTTTAAAAGACGGTAAATTATACGTACAGTCTGGCGCAGGTATTGTGGCTGATAGCGTGCCAACATCCGAACACGCCGAATGCGTCAACAAAGCCCGCGCCCTCTTCCGCGCCGCCGAAGACGCGCTCGATTTGTCGAAAAACCAAACCTAACGTCGTCCCTGCGAAGGCAGGGACCCACAGTAAAGAATGAAAGAATTTTGGGTTTACATCATGGCTTCAGACTTTAACGGAACACTTTATGTTGGTGTAACGTCCAATATCGTGCAGCGCGTTTTCCAACACAAAACCGATGCGATAGATGGCTTTACAAAAGAACATGGCATTAAAAAACTTATCTTTCTTGAAAAACACGAAAGCGCAGAAAGTGCGATTACACGTGAAAAACGTATAAAAGCGTGGAAACGGGAATGGAAAATGAATTTGGTTGAGAAGGAAAATCCACAGTGGATTGACCTTGCGCATAACTGGTATGAACAGGGCAAACTGCAAAGTGGATCCCTGCCTACGCAGGGATGACAAATATGATCATCCTCATCGACAACTACGACAGCTTCACCTTCAACCTGTATCAATATCTGGGTGACTTGGGTGCGTCGGTGGAAGTGCACCGCAACGATAAAATGAGCGTGGCCGATGTCCTCGCCAAAAAGCCGGAAGCCATCGTTATTTCCCCGGGCCCGTCCGACCCCGATCACGCCGGCATTTGTCTGGACCTTCTCAAAACCAACACAAAAATTCCACTGCTGGGTGTGTGCCTTGGCATGCAGGCAACAGGGCAGGCATTTGGCGGCCAAGTTATCCGCGCGCCTGCGCCCATGCACGGCAAGATAAGCACCATCAGGCACGACGGCACGAGCGTGTTTAAGGGCCTGCCCTCGCCGCTTCAGGTCGCGCGCTATCACTCGCTCGTCGTTGACCGCAAAACCCTACCCAACACGCTTCGTGTAACCGCCGAAACCGAAGACGGCCTGATTATGGGCCTAGAGCACAACACGCTTCCCATCCACGGCGTACAATTCCACCCCGAAAGCATCGTGACCGAACACGGCCACGCCATGCTCAAAAACTTTCTGGCCACGCTATGACGGGCCTGACCGCACAACAAACCGAAGCCGAGATTGCGAGCATGCTCGCCGGCACGCGCGATGCCGTGGATATAGCCTCGTTTTTAACCGAACTCGCTGAACGCGGCGAAACGGTCGAGGAAATAACGGGGGCCGCTCGTGCGCTTCGCAAACACGTCAGCGGCATTTTTGCACCCGCAACCGCTATCGATTGTTGCGGTACGGGCGGCGATGGCCGCCACACCCTCAATATTTCAACCGCTGTCGCTTTTGTGGTCGCCGCCTGCGGCGTGCCTGTGGCCAAACACGGCAACCGCGCATCCTCATCCAAATGCGGCGCGGCCGATGTGCTGGAAGCGCTCGATGTCCCGCTCGATGTCCCGCTCGAAAAACTCGAAAGCGCGCTGCGTGATACAGGCTACTGCTTCCTCATGGCCCCGCTGCATCATCGCGCCATGGCCAATGTTGGCCCCGTGCGTAAAGCCTTAGGCCGACGCACCATTTTTAATCTCGTTGGCCCCCTCGCCAACCCCGCCAACGTCAAACGCCAGATGATAGGCGTCTACGCCCAAAGCTGGGTAAAACCGATGGCGGAGGCACTGAAGGCCCTCGGCAGTAAGGGCGCATGGGTTGTGCACGGCGACGGAATGGATGAAATTTCACTCTCCGGCCCCACGACGGTCGCCGTCCTGAGCAGCACGGGTGCCATCACGCCACTCGATCTCACGCATACCGATTTCGGTTTGCCCAAAATCGATGCTGAAGCCATTACAGGCGGCGACGCGCAATTCAATGCCGATGCGCTTCTGTATTTGCTGGAAGGCGAACCAAGCGCCTACCGCGATACGGTGCTAGCCAACGCCGCCGCGGCCTTGGCGATGGCAGGTGCGGTGCCCGACCTCAAAGCAGGCGTTGCCAAAGCCGCCGATGCCCTCGACACAGGCCGCGCCATGAAAGTGCTGTTCGATTACAGGGAATACGTTTCATGAGCGATGTTCTCGCCAAAATCTGCGCCGATAAACGCAAACACGTTGATAGCGTCAAACGCCCGCTCGATTTATCGGGTGCGCCCCCCGTGCGCGGTTTCAAAAAAGCGGTGCTCTCCAAACCCACGGCCGTGATTGCCGAAATCAAAAAAGCATCACCGAGCAAAGGGGTTTTGCGCGAGAATTTCGATCCCGCGCTTCACGCAAAGCAATACGAAGCCGCAGGCGCCGCCTGCCTTTCGGTGCTTACCGATGGGCCGTATTTTCAAGGCGCTGATGAGTATCTTATAGCCGCCCGCAACGCCTGCACCTTGCCCGCTTTGCGCAAAGACTTCATGATAGACCCGTGGCAGATCACTGAATCACGCTTGCTCGGGGCCGATGCGATTCTGATTATCATGGCGGCAGTCAGTGACGCGCTCGCGCAAACCCTCTATGACGACGCACGCGCGCTGGGCATGGATGTCCTCGTCGAAGTCCATGACGAAGCGGAGCTGGATAGGGCATTGGCCCTCAAAGCCGATGACGCGTTGCTCGGCGTCAACAACCGCAACCTCAAAACTTTGCAGGTATCGCTGCAAACAGCCCACGACTTGATTCGCAAAATGCCGGCGGGGCGCACGGCCATTGCCGAAAGCGGCATCCACTCCAAAGCCGATTTAGAATCTCTCAAAAACGCAGGCTACGCGGGCTTTTTGATAGGCGAAGCCTTTATGGTCCAGCCCGACCCCGAGAAGGCCCTCTTGACTTTCTTATCGGAACAGAGTTAGAACATATATAGAATATATCAAGAATACATTTCCATTTAGGGGCGAACATCATGCTAACCAAAAAGCAACGCGACTTGCTGGTCTTTATCCATGAAAAAATGGCGGAAGGGGATTTAGCCCCCTCTTTCGACGAAATGAAGGAGGCGCTGGGGCTTAAATCCAAATCCGGCGTCCACCGGCTTATCGAGGCATTGGTGGAACGCGGGTTTTTGGAACGTCTGCCCAATCGCGCCCGCGCCCTCAACATCAAAAAACTGCCTGAAGGCTATACGCCCAAAGCTGCCGACCATTCGGAGGCCGCGCAAAAAGCACGGCTGGTGCAAGACCTCGGCCGCTATCGGGCCGAGCAAGACAGCCGCATGATCAGCAACGTGCCCCTCCTCGGCAAAATCGCGGCGGGCACCCCTATCGAGGCGATACGCCACGAAGGCCAGCACATTGAAATGCCGGCCAGCATGCTTGGCAAAGGTGATTTTTACGCGTTGATAGTGGACGGCGATTCCATGACCGGCGCCGGCATCATGGATCAAGACGTCGCGCTCATTAAAAAAGCCGACCGCGCGCACGATGGCGATATTGTTGTAGCACTGGTGGATAACGAGGAAGTGACGTTAAAACGCTTGCGCCGCCGCGGTGGTGCCGTTGATCTCATCCCCGAAAACCCCGCTTACGACATCCGCACCCTTGAAGGCAACCGTGTTCAGGTACAGGGCATTTTGTCAGGCATTTATAGGCAGTATCACTAAGGTTACGTCCCAATTACATGCGCGTCGTTGGCAATTGCTGAAGGAGCTCGGTCGGTACGAAATTGGTCAGGGGATTAAAAACATTCAGGTCCATAATCAGATGGCCTTTTTCATTGATGATAACGCTCACGCCAGGGTGCAGCTCATTCAATAACTCAATGAAATTCATAGGTAAATTGAAGAAGCTTTCCGTGGTGCCCATTGAAACTCCCCAAATGTAGATTACAATTTAAATTTAGCTAAAATTTTACATAATGTCAATAGGCAATTAACACCCATAGTCCAAAGGCGCTGAAACCCTTTCTGCTGGCTGCATAACTAAAGACTTACCAAAAGCCTACAACTTCGCGCTTTACGAGGTCCTCGTATTGCTTCAAAGCCAGCGCTTCCTTGGAATCTTCAGTATTACTAAGAGTTTGGGAGCTCTGCTGAGATACATTGGTACTTGAAAGCTTCTTTAAAAACTGAAGAACGTTTGACATCACACCGTCTCTGCTTTTTGTTTTATATCGTGTCAAACTTTTTACATAACTCAAAATTAATTTCAACTTCTTTCTACTTACGCACCACAATAAGACAGAAAATTACTCGTGAGCTGGTGACCACAACCTGTGGTATTTGGCCGAAATGGTGGGCACGAAAGCAAACCCTTCAGGTACCCTGAAAACGGCACCGCCTCCACCCATGTATAACTGCTTTGAGTCGGCCTTGGTTACTGGGCAGGCTCCTTCCGGTGCTGCGCGCGTGGCAAGCAGCACGGCTTGTGCCCAAAAACATTCCTCCGATAGCGCATTGGCATCACGCACAATAGAGAGCCCCATATCACCCTCAGTAATCCGGCAGGCCCAATCATCACAGGAAACCGTAACCCGGCCAAGTTCTGCGCGCCCCTGCTTCAAAGGTTTCTTTGCGGCTTCGCCGCCCAGATACCCCATCCAGTTGCTCCGCACGTAATCGGTTGGCTTCTTGAATAAAAAAACCACCTGCCCGTCATCACCTTTCACGGCAGCAAGTTTTCCCTCGCGGTCTATAAGTACCAGTGCACGTGGCACAAACGCCCCCCAGATAAGCGCCGCAACCATAACACCAATACCAAGCCACCTGAACCAGCCGCGCCACAGCATCAAAAGCAGAAAACCTGAAACCGAAACAAGAAAAGGCGCAAGCGGCAGCGACGGAAAAGCGAGCGCCGCTTTCGGCAACCCTGCTACCCACTCTGAAACATAAAGGGTAGCCGTAAGCCCCCACTCGACGACTTTCAAAAAAGGCGCATCAAGGCCAAACGGCATGAGCACCATAGCGGCCATACCCGCAGGCATCACTACAAAACTGGTAAGCGGTATCGCGGCTGCGTTGGCAAGAACACCGTAAAGTTGCACCCGCCCAAAGTGATGAAGCACAACGGGAAAAGTCGCAAAACTGACAAGGATCGTCGTGATAAATATTCCCCCAAGATACGCACCTGTTTTAGCAAATACACCCATCTCGCGGTGCTCGGCCATCCAGCGTCTGCCAATGCCTTCATGGAACGCAATCATCGAGAGCACAGCCGCAAACGATAGCTGGAATGACGGCCCGATCAGAGCCTCAGGCCGCAAGGCGAGTAGCGCCAAAGCAGCAACCGCCAAAGTCCGCATCGATAAGGCCGCGCGGTCCAGCATAACAGCCAGCAAAACAAGCCCGGTTGTCATCATGGCGCGTTGTGTCGGCACAGGCGCACCTGCAAGCAGCATGTAAAAAATACCGACCGCGAGCGCAATCAAGGCCGCATATTTTTTAATGGGGTAATGCAGCGCAAACCACGGCCACAAAGCCATGAAAAACCGAAACACAAAAAAAGTAACACCGCACACAATGGCCACATGCAGGCCAGAAATAGAAAGCAGGTGATAAAGCCCGGAGTCGAGAAGGCTTTGGTTGACATCATCCGGTATCGCGGCGCGCTCCCCCGCGAGTAGCGCCGTGGCGACAGCACTCTCAGGGTGCTTCATATGCGTTGTTATGCGCTTTGATATGGACTGCCTCAGGCTGCTGAACCAGACGCCGGCCGCACTCGCATCCCGTTTTTCGATACGTTGAAACTGCCCAAGCGTAAACCCGACAGCGCCAATCCCCTCAAAATACGCCTGCCGTCTGTAGTCAAACCCGTCAATCACAACCGGCCCTGAAGGCGGCATCAATTTGGCAAGCACGGCTATGCGGTCACCCGGTTTTACATCAGCACTTATATGTCTTGACGAAAGCCTGACGGTTCTCGGCGTGCGCTCGGCCTTCAGCTTTTCGATTTTCAAATCACCCAGCAGTACGCGGCGCTTGCCGCCGTCGACGTCATCATCAGTAACCGAAACATCCAAAACACGGCCTTCAACGCGGGTAATGCCGGTATCGCGGTCAAGCATAGGCGCATGGACCGTCATGCTCCGCCCTTGCGCCATCAAAAAACCGAGAGCCACTAAAAATAAGGCTGCGCCGGCATAAAATGCAGAAGGGGCGCGCAAAATGAGGGTAATAAAAAGCCCGGTTGCGAGTAACAGGCACGCAGCACTGGCCCAGTAGGCAGGCTCAAACGGCAAACAGAAGTAAAGGGCAACCCCTGCCCCAAAAAGTACCGGCGCCCACAAAACGCGGTCGCGCGGCGGATGCCATTGGTCTAAAACAGCCTTTATTGCCAGTCTCATAAAAGTGTTTTACCACTAAGCACACAAAGAACACTAAGAAGATTACCTTCGTGTTCTTCGTGGTAAAATTTTACTTTGAGTTTATGTATGACCGTCATTACACGCTTCGCCCCTTCGCCCACCGGCATGCTGCACATTGGTGGCGCACGCACGGCCCTCTTTAACTGGTGCTACGCCAAAAAGACGGGCGGCAAATTTTTACTCCGCATCGAGGACACGGATAAAGAACGCTCCACAAAAGAGGCGATAGAAGCCATCTTCCGCGATCTCAAATGGCTCGGCCTTGATTGGGATGGCGATGCAACGGTCTATCAGTCGGCCCGTGCCGCCCGTCATGCGGAGGTCGCGCATGAACTGGTGAAACGCGGCCGCGCTTACTTTTGCTATTGCACGCCGGAAGAGCTGGAAGCCATGAAAGCCGAAGCACAGGCAAAAGGCGAACAACCCCGCTACAACCGCATGTGGCGTGACCGTAATCCGTCAGAAGCACCCGCAGGCGTAAAACCCGTTATCCGCATCAAGGCGCCGATCGACGGCGATACGGTCATCGAAGATGCTGTGCAAGGCCGCGTCACAGTTCCTAACAGCCAGCTTGATGACTTTATTCTGCTCCGCTCCGATGGATCGCCAACCTACATGCACGCGGTCGTGGTCGATGACGCCGATATGGGCATCACCCATGTTATTCGCGGCGATGATCACCTTAACAACGCCTTCCGCCAGAAAATTATCTTTGATGCCATGGGCTGGCCGGTGCCCGTTTTTGGCCACGTTCCGCTTATCCACGGGGCGGACGGCGCCAAACTCTCCAAACGCCACGGCGCCCAGTCGGTTGGCGAGTTCAAGGATATGGGCTATCTGCCAGAAGCCGTTTGCAACTACCTTTTAAGGCTGGGTTGGAGCCACGGCGACGACGAACTGTTTACAAAAGAACAGGCAGCGGAATGGTTCGATGTGAATGATATAAATGCAGGGCCTTCACGCCTCGACATGAAAAAACTCGATCACGTCAACACGCATTACATGCGCCTGGCTGACGATACGCGCCTCGCGGAAGAGGTGATTACTCGCAACAGCCTCAAAATCGATGAAACACACAAAGCAAGATTGCTTGCGGGCATCCATGATCTCAAATCCCGCGCGGCAACACTCGTGCAATTAACATCCGAGGCCAAGTTCTATCTGGTCGATGAAGTCGCTTACGACGAAAAAGCCGCCGCCGCATTAAATGACCACGATGCCCACCACGCCATGCACCATATTTATGATGCACTGGCGCGCCTCGGCGCCGATTTCACGGAAACCGCAATCGACACCGCCTGCCGCCACATTGCAGAACACGTTTATGCCGGCAAACTGGCCAAGGTCATGATGCCTTTGCGGGCCGCTATTTGCGGCACCACTACATCCCCGCCCCTGTTTAAAGCCATGGAGATACTGGGCCAGGCCGAGGTCATGAAACGCCTCAAAGCCGCCCTGCACTGGATGCATGACCACGGCCACCATCATCATTAATATTTGACATAATACAATAGATCTGGCAATATTCTCCCGTTTCAACAGGAGAGAAAAATGCCACGCCTAGGCTTTGGGATAGAAAAACAAGACTTCGAGACTGCGCAAACCCTGATCAGAGCATCCGCAGACTATGACTGGAACCCAACAGCCGATAATTGGCAGCACTACCGGAATTGCTGGAACCTTGCGGTAGCAAGGGTTCGAGATACAAGCCGCAGCGCAACCCCCATGCCAGCAACAAGAGCCCTCCTTAAACTTGCATCAGGCGCCGAGAACCCATACAAAATCGGCTGGCTGACAGATACATTCGGCACATGGCACAAGGGCTACGCAAGCGCCATGGCATGCCAGGATCCCGCACGCCTTCTGCAAGCGCAGGGCCCGCGTAAAGGTCTTTAATAATTAACATAATTTTATATTTTTTAGCCCATAATCCGCTTGTACAGGTTTAAAAAAACCGGAGGCGATCATGGCAACAATGCACGCAGGCAAATGCGCAACATGGGTAGCAGGTGCCCTAATGACTCTGTCCGCAAGTGGCCTCTTTGGCGCACTGCCTGCAAATGCACAAGATAAAGGCTGGGAAGCACGGGTGCACGCGGCAAACGAGCTTCTTAAGGGTGAAGACGCACGTTTGATATGCGCAGACACAAAAGACACAACAATTAGAGATGAAGAGTATATGCTCGCCTGTGCTACCTTCTATCACGCCTATCTGTCGACTGATCCTTACACAAAAGTTCAATTTCCGACACTTCTGAAACAAATTAAAGACGATCTATTGGAACACCAGAATGGCTCCCTCCCCTACGAGCAGCTCCTCAAAAAACTTGATGTAAGCATGCAAAGGATCAAAGGTGCGATCCTGCAAGACAACCGGATGACCCCTGAGCTCGGTGCCGTAGCAACAGGCGTATCTAACATCATCCGCGAGGCAGCCCAGCCCGGTGCAAAACCCGGCATCCGCTACAAAGACGTTATGTTGAGCCGATAGTACGCCCATACTCTCCGTTTGCACGGAACCCGTTTTGGATTACCATTTAAGGCAGATTCGTTCTGCCTTTTTTATTTTCTTCCAAAGGGATATACGCCATGACCGCCGAAAAAAAAGCTGCCGCAGCCCCAGCCAAGACCTTCACGCTTAAGGATGATCAATCCGGCAAGGAGTGGAAATTACCTGTAGTAGACGGCACGGTCGGCCCCAACGGCATCGATGTCCGCAAACTTTTGGCCGAAACAGGGCACATCACCTTTGACCCCAGCTTCAATTCAACGGGCGCATGCAAATCCAAAATCACATTCATCGATGGCGACGCCGGTAAACTCATGCACCGCGGCTACTCCATCGAGGACCTGACGCAAAAAAGCAATTTCATTGAAGTCATGTACCTTCTGCTTTACGGCGACCTGCCAAATAAGCCGGATTACGAAGAATTCAAAAGACACATCACCTACCACACCATGGTCCACGAGCAGGTTCACTTCTTCTTCCGTGGCTTCCGCCGCGATGCGCACCCTATGGCCATCATGTGCGGCGTGGTAGGCGGCCTTTCGGCGTTCTACCATGACTCTCTCGACATCAATAACCCGCAGCACCGCGAAATATCCATCCACCGCCTGATCGCCAAAATCCCAACGCTTGCCGCGATGACATTCAAATACGCAATCGGCCAGCCCTTTATGTACCCACGGAACGATCTCAGTTTCGTCGAGAACTTCCTCTACATGTGCTTCGCAGTCCCGGCCGAGCCTTACAAAATCAATCCGGTTGTAGCAAAAGCGCTCGAAAAAATATTCATCCTCCACGCCGACCACGAACAAAACGCATCTACGTCAACCGTTCGCCTCGCAGGCTCAACAGGCGCAAACCCGTTTGCGTGCATCGCATCAGGCATCACATCTCTCTGGGGCCCTGCCCACGGCGGTGCAAACCAAGAGGTACTGGAGATGCTACACGAGATCGGACACAAGGACCGCATCCCAGAATTTTTGGCCCGCGCGAAAGATAAAAACGACCCATTCAAACTCATGGGCTTCGGCCACCGCATCTACAAAAACTACGATCCGCGCGCAGCCGTCCTCAAAGCTGACTGCCACGCGGTCTTGGAAGAACTGGGCGTTAAAAACGAGCCGCTGCTCGATCTCGCGATGGAACTCGAGAAAATCGCCCTCT
Source organism: Pseudomonadota bacterium (assembly GCA_009926935.1). Lineage (GTDB taxonomy): Bacteria > Pseudomonadota > Alphaproteobacteria > Micavibrionales > UBA1664 > UBA6145. The sequence continues at coordinate 44,714 of RFNZ01000002.1, forward strand.
CCGACCCGTACTTCGTCGAGCGCAAACTCTTCCCGAACGTGGATTTCTATTCAGGCATTATCCTCAAAGCCATGGGCTTCCCCACAAGCATGTTCACGGTGCTCTTTGCCTTGGCCCGTACCGTCGGCTGGTGCGCCCAATGGAAAGAAATGATCGAGGAACCCGATATGCGCATCGGCCGCCCGCGCCAGCTTTACATCGGCGCAGCAGGCCGCCCTTACGTCGCTCTCGATAAGCGGAAATAGCGTTTAAGCCGGCCTTTGGCGCGAAAGGTCACTTGGCCTCTCAGCAGGTATTCTCACACTGTTGCGTACCGCGCGGTTGCCCGCAACACGGCGGCGCATACCCTCGGGTAAATCCGCCATCTGGAGGATTGCCGCAGTATCAACGCCCATCATCCGGTATGGGCTGTTCCATACGCTGCCGCCACCGTATTTTAGCTTCACGGTATCTTCGACTTCAGGCGTATAGCGCACGGCCCTGTAATGGCGCCGCCATTCTTCCGATGCTGCTGCCAGTTTTGGATAATGCCCGTACATGACACCGGCCTCGCCCTCAAGCGCGGCACTCAACACAACTCTGCGAGGGTCATCCTCTTCAGCCGCCGCCAAAAAGAGGCAGATTGCAACCACCGAAGGCTGTTTCTGCATGACCGGAAAAATATGGCTGGCCGCTTCTCTAAAGCTGCCCATGTGAAACATCACGCGTGCCTCAAGATAGGTAATGTAACTGTTATCGGCACCGCCGGCACGCCCGCGGGCCAAAAAGGCTTTGGCACCTTCCCAGTTTGTGCGCTCCATCAATGTATAGAGCCTCATTTCAAGCGCCGGCGTATAAGACGGATTAACCGCAAGTGCCGCGTCATAGCAGGCAACAGCGGCGGAGCGCTCACCCTTCATGTCAAACAGGATGCCCTTATGGGTATAAGCCTCATGGTTATCAGGGTCACGGCTGATCAGCTTGTCACACATCTCGATCGCGGCATCATAGCGCTTTGCATCACGCAACTTGCGGATTTGCTGGAGCACCGCGCTCTTGTTACCGGGGTCCTGCGCCGCCGCGCGGGCCGCCGTTTTTTCACGTTCGGCCTTAAACCCGTAACGCCGCAGAAAAGCTGAATAGCACATCGTCATCGCGGCAGTATTAACGGCCGTGCAGCGCTCATCAAAGTAGCTCTTAGCGCCGCGCACATCGCCTTTTTCTGCCATGGCATGCGCCTTGCCCTCGATCGCCTGCGCATGTAACGGCGCTTTTGCCAAAATGATATCATAAGCGCCAATAGCGCGCGCTGGCTGCCCCTGCTCACGATACAAATCCGCAAGCGTCAGCTGTATCTGATCATGGTTTCTGATTTCCGGCCCAACATTAAGTAGCAAATCAAATGCCTCAATAGGGTACTTGAATTTAAACAAAAGCCGCGCGATACGCGTCCTGAGAGAGATGTCTTTTGTAAACTGCGAGGCATACGCGCAAAGCTCATCGCGCGCTGCCTGCCTTGAGGATTCAATCTCAGGGTTTGCTTTCTTGGCAATTTCACCAATGCGGGCAACAACCTTGGGGTCAGCCGCAACACCCTTAAATTTGGGCGATGCCGATGGTTGCGCAGCAGCTTTTTGTACAGGCTGAACTGTGCCCGAGTATGCGGCCTTGTATCTTTCAATCGCAGGATCGATGAAGGTTTTTGGCAAACCGCCACGACGCTTCTCAAGATACGCAAGTCCCTCACTTGCCCGCCCTAAAGCCGCAAGGCACTCGGCCTTGGTAAGGATAGCGCTCTGGTCTTTAGGGTTATCATTTAACGCCCGCTCCATGGCTGCCAGTGCATCCTCATGGCGGCCCATTCCAATCAATATTTGCCCCCGCTTGACCGAAACCGCACCAAGCTTGCGATTAGCTGCCTTGAGCGCAGCCTCTCCCTCACCAAGCAGCGTTTCGGCAAGCTCGGCTTTACCGAGCGTTTCGAGCATCTTTGCAGCGCGTGTCAAAAGCGAAGTATCAAGCGGATGCGTGCGACACAAATCAGCAACGGCGCTCACAACTGCATCATGTTGGTCAGGCGATGTCAGACGTGCCTGTAGTGCCGGAAGGGCATCGGCTGGTGCCAAAGCAATTTTGCTGGAAGACATAGGCTCTCCTCTCATAATAGGCGGCCACAGAGCACCATAAACTAGTATTTATGTCAATTAATCATTCCCAAAACAAAAGCAGCCGCCTGTTGGGCCGGTGTGCCTCCACCCTCGCCAAGCAGTAAATGGCGTGCCTCCGCAAAGGCCGTACGCTGCCTATCTGCACAACCGCCTTTGTTGACGAGCAGATCAAGCGTAACACCTGCGATGGATTTGCCCGTCACTTCCTTTTGCAAAAACTCCGGCACGATCCGCTGGTTGAGCAAAATATTCACAAGATGCATGTGCTGTACACGTACAAGCCTGCGCCCGAGCATGTAGGTGAGTGGCGAAAACCGGTAGCAAACACTATGCGGCACACCAAGCATGGCAAGCTCAAGCCCCACGGTGCCAGAGGCGGCAATCGCGGCATCCGATAAAGCAAATGCCAAAAAACGGTCTTGCGGATCAACAGGGATAAACCTCTGGTCTGATCCTACGACGGCCTTAAGCTTCTCCCACAGATGGGGCGGCGTCGGCACAAGCACCGCAAGGTTGGGCCATTCACGGAGCAAACGGTAAGCCGCCTCGTAAAGCGCGGGGGCAAGCCGCTCAACCTCGCCCTCACGGCTACCAAACAAAACGGAAAGGATGGTAGGCGGGTTAGTGAGCGATAAATCATACTTCTCAAAAAAACTTTCGCGGCTACCCACAATACCGGATTCCGTATCAATGACCGGATGCCCGACAAAAGCCGACTTCAGACCATGAACTGTAAAAAACTGTGGCTCGAAGGGGAAGAGGCACATAAGGCCGTCAAACATCCGCGCGACTTTTTCGGCACGTTCTGGCTTCCACGCCCAAACCTGCGGCGCCACATAATGGATGAACTTTGTATTCGGGCACTTTGCCTTGGCTTTGGCCACAACCCTGAAACAGAACCCGGGGCTATCAATGGTAATAACGACGGATGGCTGCCTTGCCACAATATCATCAACGGTCTGGGATATTCGGCCTAAAAGCTTGGGCAATTTTGGCAGTACTTCAGCCAAACCCATGACCGATAAATCTCGCATGGGAAAGAGTGACTGCACACCCATAGCGGCCATTGCCGTGCCTCCCACGCCTGAAAATGTAAGTGCGGAAGGTGACATCTGGCGCAAAGCCGCAATAAGCCGCGCTCCCAAAAGGTCGCCCGACATTTCACCAGCAATGATGTAAACAGAATGTGTGGTCATGGAATGCCAGTCACGAATAACCCATGCGCATCAGCAAGCGCAACAGTCTCTTCAAAATTGGCCACAAGAGCATTGCCGCTTTCAACAGCAATACCGGCCATGCCTTTCTCGGCGCAGTTTTTTACGGTATCTGGGCCAATCGCAGGCAGGTCAAGAAAACGGTCCTGCTGGGGCTTGGCCATTTTGACAAGCACCGCACCCACGCATCCATATTTCCTGATCAGCGCATCCGTGCCCTCTCTGTCCTCTTCGCCAACTATCTCCGCATTCTTTATTATAACAGCCTGTCCGGCATCGCGGCGACCAAGCGCGCGTGCAGCCGCAACACCAAGGGCAATATCACCTATATGACTCTCATTCGGCACGTGGCGGCCCATAGGCCCCGAGCGCGCCAGCATATCTCCCATAAATTCAAAAGCACCGCGCAAGGCAAAACCTTCTTGTTCCAGTACCGCACGTACGGAACGCAAAAGCGCATCATCGCCCTTAAACAAAAGCGTTGGCAGGATTTTGGGTAAAAGCCGCAGCGTGGTCCAATCGGGGCGCAGCGCAAAAATATCGGGCCTGCGCATTTTACCAATCAGCACAATGTCTTTGATGCCGCGTGCCCTAAGCGCACCAAAAACAAGGCCCATTTGTTCAGGCCGCGAGTTCATACCCTCATAGGCATGTAATGTGTGAGGCTCGGCATGGCCGGTAAGACGCACGGCAAACACCCTGCAACCCTTATCGCTCACGGCCTTGGCCAAAAGATCAGGGAACGCGCCTCCACCTGCAACAATGGCAAAATTTTGTGGCAGCGCTGAAATAGTCGTCATTTTACTTTTGTTGCGGCTGGCATAGCGGGCGGCTGTTTTTTGTACGCGTAAAGGCCAGTACATCCTCAATCAAAGGCTTGCCCGCATTATCGTTCTCGGCCTTTGCAAGGCGGCTTGCAAAAGTACCGTCACCGTAAAAGAGATCTTTGAAAACTTTCATAAGGGCGTTGATATCGTCCCGTGGGAAACCGCGCCGCTCAAGCCCCACAAGATTAAGCCCCGCAAGCCGCGCCCGCTCGCCCATCACAAGGCCGTACGGAATGACATCATACTCAACGCCGGACATTCCGCCGATCATGGCATGCGCGCCAATCCGCACAAACTGGTGCACGGCCGAAAGACCGCCCAAAATAGCGTTATCACCTACAACAACATGCCCCGCGAGTGTGGCGTTATTCGCTAAAATAACATGATTGCCGATAATGCAGTCATGCGCCACATGCGCGCCCACCATAAACAGGCAGTCATTGCCAACAACCGTCTTCATGCCCCCGCCCTCGGTGCCGGGGTTCATGGTGACATGCTCGCGGATCATGTTGCGATCCCCGATGGTCAAAGTCGACGCCTCACCATGATATTTTAAATCCTGAGGGCGAGTGCCAATGGACGCGAAAGGAAAAATCTTGTTCTCGCGGCCAATCGTCGTAAGCCCGTCAATCACGACATGCGAGTGTAAAACGCAGCCGTCGCCAATGCTCACATCATCGCCGATGACGCAAAAAGGCCCGATCTGGACACCCGCCCCGATCTTGGCTTTTGGGGATACGACGGATTGTGCATGAATAAATGTGGCTGTCATAACATAAAGGCTAGGTTTTTCGTGGCAGAGGGTCCAGTCACGGCCCGTTTCAGGGCGTTACACGCCCGTCTTGTCCATGATCATGGCCGAGTACGTAGCCTCGGCACACACCGTATCGCCCACCTTGGCCTCCGCACTGAACTTCCAGACATTCCGGCGGTTTTGCAAAACTTTTACATGGATATGCAGGGCATCGCCCGGCACCACAGGTTTTCTGAAGCGGGCCTCTTCAATGGACATGAAATACACAAGGCGGCTGCGCGCCTCATCGCCTACGGTTTTAACAACCAGAACGGCAGCAGTCTGCGCCATGGCTTCAACAATCAGAACACCGGGCATGATAGCCTGAGCCGGAAAATGCCCTTGAAAATGCGGCTCGTTGAACGTCACGTTTTTGAGGCCGATAGCCCACTCCCCCGCTTTGTAATCGAGGATGCGATCAACAAGCAGAATAGGATACCGATGGGGGATCATCCCCATGATGTCGTGTAAATGAATGGCGTTGCTGGAATCGGTCATGGCGCACTGGCTAAACGTGAATGAATTCAGGATCGTTGTCTAAGACTTGGTCTTTGACAAGAGTTTTTTCAAGAGCGCGACTTCTTTCCAGTATTCTCGCCGCGGTGCAGCAGGGAACCCGACCCAGTCCTCGCCTGCGGGTACATCCTTGGTAACACCTGATTGCGCCGCAAGCCTCGCGCCTTTTCCTATATGCAGATGCCCGGCAACGCCAACCTGCCCGCCAAGCACGGCAAAGTCATCAATCACGGTGCTGCCTGAAATTCCGGTTTGCGCGGCAATCACGACACCGCGACCAATCCGCACATTATGGGCAATTTGTACAAGATTATCAATCACGGCTCCGGTACCAATTACGGTATCAGGCCCCGCGCCGCGGTCTATCGTCGTATTAGCCCCGATGTTAACAAAATCCTCAATCAAAACACGGCCAAGCTGCGGCACCGGCAGATGCCCTTTTGGCCCCAACGCAAATCCAAAACCGTCCTGCCCGATGCGAACGCCCGCATGGATACGCGCCTTCTGGCCAATAATACAATGTGTGAGCGATACATTCGCACCAATCCATGTGCCCGCGCCTATCTCAACGCCCACACCAATGACGCTATTGGCGCCAATCCTTACGCCGTCAGCAATACGGGTATTGGCCTCGATTACTACGCCGGCCGCAATGCTGCATCCGGTGCCTATGCTGGCTGTGGGGTCAATATGCGCGAGCCTTGAAACAATACCATCCCCCATAGGCAGCGGATAAAAAAGCGTGGCCGCAAGCGCATACGAGCGATAGGGATTTTTGCTGATAAGCAGAGCCATGCCCTTGGGGGCATCAACCGCGGCCTCCGCCGAAACAATGCAGGCTGCCGCTTTTGATATCTTGAAAACATCACGATACTTGGGGTTATCAAGGAAAGACAAATGCCCCGCGCCCGCATCCTGCAAGGCCGCAACATCATGGCACTCCTGTGAAGTCGTGCGCTCATCCGCCAAAACACATTCGCTGGCTTCGGCAATCCGAGCCAGCGAATAAGGTCCCGTACGGTGGTGAAACCGCGGGTCAGTCATAGTAAGGCCTATTCGACAGTGATTGTAATGGAAGAGAGCTCGGCATCAATCCGCTCAAGAACCTTGGCAGTAATATCCAGATCTTTTGAAACGATAACCACATCCGTACGTGCAACAACAAGGTCCAGCTTATCCTTGGCACCGATATCGGCAACGATCTTTACGATCTCGCCGCGCAGCTTGCCAACCGCCGTAGCGAGAGCTTTATCAAGCTTGCCCTTACGTTCCTGGATTTTCTTTTGGCCTTCAGCAACTTTTTTCTGGAACTCGCCCGCCTTTGCCTTGAACTCAGCTTCCGAGAGCTTGTCTTTCTGCTCAAGAATGGCTTTCTCGGCATCACGCAGGGCTTTTTCTTCCTTCTCGACTTCAGCCTGGAAATCTTTGCGGATTGTAGCCAGTTGGCTCTCGATGCTCTGCGCACCCTTGGAATTTTTAAGCAGCGATTGGATATCGACAACCGCGATCTTGATCGGTTTTCCCTCTTCCGCACGAACGGGGGCAAGGGAAAAACCAAGCACAAAAAGCGAAACAAGGGCGGCTAAAAGTATTTTTTTCATGTCAAATCCTTATGAGTAAAACAAAAAATTAGAAACGTGTACCGAAGCTGAAACGGAATTTCTCTTCCTTATCGTAGTCTTCGCTTACGTACGGCTCGGCATAGTCAAGACGGATAGGCCCAAAAGGCGAGCGCCATGATACACCAAGGCCAGCCGCCATGCGCAACGTATTCTCATCAACAATACGGACATCTGTCTCATCAATCGACCATAGCGACCCAAAGTCGTTAAAGGCATGACCTTTGACGCCAAGCTCTTCAGGTAAACCGAGAGGGAAGCTCATTTCAACGGAACCGCGATAGAAAAGATTGCCGCCCAAAGCGTCATCCGTACCTATGTCGCGCGGACCAATACCGGAATTGCTGAAACCACGCAGCGAGTTGCCGCCGATGAAGAAACGCTCGTTGATGCGCGTATCGTCATCACCCCAGCCGCTAATCGCGCCGGTCTCAATCAAACCGTTCAAGATCCAGTCTTTTGTAATGGGGTAATAGGCATTGGTACCGATCTTGCCAGAAATATATTCGGCATCGCCGCCAAGGCCGGCAAATTCGGCATCAAGCCACGATGTAAACCCGCGTGTTGGGTAAAGGGCCGAGTCACGCGTATCGTAAACAAGCCTTTGCGAAAAAGCTGAAGTCAGGCGTTCGCCTTCCTGTTCGCGGATAAAGCGCGAGGCATCAGCTTCAACATTTTCAATGTTGTTGTTTTCAAGCCTGTAGCGCAGCGTCTGTCGCAGGTTCTGCGAAAGCGGATAACCAATACGTAAGGCTCCGCCCGTACGCTTCTGGTCATACGAGCTCTCGCTTTGCAGATCGCGCGTGGTGTGAAAAGCATCAATCCCTGCCGAAAGATCACGGTCAAGGAAGTATGGCTCGGTAAACGAAACATCAAACTCCGTACGCTCGCCGGACACTGCCGTCGAGAATGCGAGTTCTTGGCCCTTGCCAAGGAAGTTGCGCTCCTTGATACCGAAATCGGCCAAAGGCCCTTCGGAGGTCGAGAAACCGGCCCCGAGCGAAATCTCACCCGTCGATTTTTCCTGAACATCAACTTCAACAACCGTCTGGTCAGGCGCACTGCCCTGTGTCGGGCGCACTTTGACCTCGTCAAAAAAGTCGAGGTCCTTGAGTTTGTTTTCGGCCTTGGCCACCTTTGTTTTGCTGAAGGCATCACCCTCGGCCAGCTCAAACTCGCGGCGGATAACCTTGTCCTGCGTCCTGACGTTGCCTTTGATATCGATACGTTCAACATAAACCTTAGGTGTCGGTGCCGTGCGGAAAACGATATCAACAGTCTGTGAATCCGGATTGCGCTGTATGTCCGGTGTCACGGCCAAAAAGTTTTGTTCCGTCTGGCCAAGCGCATTGGTCATGGCATCAACCACATCCTGCACTTCATCGGCATCATACCAGTCACCGGCATCAATCGTGTTTTCCGATTCAATAATTTTCGGGTCTGCATCGCGCAAGGCCGACGCATCAACCGAAACATTACCGACTTTATACCGCTGGCCTTCATCAACCGTGAACGTCACGAAGAAGGACTCTTTATCCGGTGTAAGCTCGGCCACCGAGGATACAACCCGGAAATCCGCATAACCTTCGCGCAAGTAAAAGCGGCGCAGAAGTTCCTGGTCATAGGCAAGGCGGTCACCGTCATAACGGTCGTTGTTGGACAGGAACCTGAACCAGCGCGACTCCTTCGAGGCGATGACTTCACGCAGAGAGTCGTCCGAAAATTCGGTATTTCCAACAAACTTGACCCCGCGAATTTCCGATTCCGGCCCTTCGTTCACTTCAAAAACAAGGTTCACGCGATTTTGGTCAAGACGAATGACTTTTGGCTCCACAGCCACAGAATAGCGGCCTTGACGGCGGTAGACATCCTGCAAGCGTTCAACGTCAGCCAGAATGGTATTACGGGCAAGCACGTTACGGGGGCGCGAGGCCACTTCCGCCATCAGTTCGTCGTCCTTGATCTCGTCATTTCCTTCAAAGGCAATCTGGTTGATGAGCGGGTTCTCAACTACGTTCACAACAAGCACACCGCCCTTGGGCTGGATATTCACATCGGCAAAAAGGCCCGTACCATAAATGGCCTTGGCGGATTCAGAAAGCGCCTCTTGGTTATAATTGTCGCCGGGCTTAACAGTCATGTAGGAAAGCACAGTCGCAGGATCAACACGCTCCGTGCCTTTGACTTCCACACGGGAAACCATCCCGGTCTCCTGAGCAAACACAGGCTTTGAAATCAGGACGGGCGTAAGGGATACAACCGCACAGACAGCAGCCAGAGAGACAGCGTAACGAAGTTTTGTTTTCATAAGATATCCAGTCTATTATGGCAGGAGATTAGCCCGTGGAATCGCTAGTGACAAGGCTAAGCCGAGCAACCCCAAAAAACAAGGGGCAAGGCCGAATTTCCGCCTACTTGCTGAGCTGTATGACATCATTCAGGTTGGCAAAGACCATAAGAGCGATGAGCAATACAAACCCGAACCTCAGCGCCGCATCCTGAATCCTCTCGGGGATAGGCCGCCCGCGCAAAGCTTCAAGCGCATAAAACAGCAAATGCCCGCCATCAAGCATGGGTATCGGCAAAAGGTTGATAAGCCCGAGATTGATCGAAAGCATCGCAGCCAGTATCAGCAATGAAAGCGCACCCTGTTGGGCCGCATCGCCTGTCACGGCCCCAATGCGTATAATGCCGCCTAGCTCCTGCGCGCTGCGTGTTCCGATGATGATTTGCCCAAGCGACTGCAATGTGCCGACGGATATAAACCACGTCTCGCGCAATGCCTCGGCAATAGCGGCGCCGGCCGCAAGCGATACAACCTCGTTTTCAAGGCGCGGTGCCAGCAGTATCGCATCGGCCCCCTCGCCCTTTCCTGTCAAAAACGGCTCGTTCAGCTCCGGCTGTAGCATGACCCGTATATCTTGAGGCGGTATACCGCCAACTTCCTTCATACTCAGGGTAACGCTCTGGCCCATCTTGCGCTTAAGGCGCTGGGCAATATTGCCCTTGCGGCCATCAACAGCCTCTATGGAATCAATCGAGACGCCAAGCCCCGGCCCAATCAACCCGAGAAGCCCACGCGAATGAGAAAAGCCAAACCGGTCTGTCACGGTATCAAGGCGCGGCTTGACCTGATCAAGCGTCATGAGCTTGCCATCCCGCTCCACTTCAACAACCAAAGGCTTATCAAGCGATATCGCAACAGCACGCTGTATATCTGCAAAACGGCGCACGGGCTCGCCGTCAATCGCAACAATACGGTCCATGGGTTTGAAACCGGCCTCAGCGCCTGCACCTCCCACAATAACGGCACCCGCAACAGGCGGCGTAACCGGGCGGCCTACCGTCGCATAAATCCCGGCTAAAACCACAATCGCAAACAAAAAGTTGATAGCGGGCCCGGCAAAAACAATAGCGGCTCTCTGGCCTACAGACTTGCCGTAAAAAGCTTGCGACCTCTCTTCAGGGGTCATGGCGCGCAGCTGCTCGTCCTCTTTTACGGACTCCGTAAATTTTGAGCTGGCAGGGTCGGTATCGCCAAACATTTTGACATACCCGCCAAGCGGGATCAGCGCGATCTGCCACTCGGTTCCGTGTTTATCGGTCTTTTTCCAGAGCTGCTTGCCAAAGCCGATCGAAAAAGTATCAACCTTGACCCCGCACAGGCGCGCAACAATGTAGTGCCCCCACTCGTGAATGAAAACGAGCACGCTGATAACCAGCAGAAAAGGCAAAAGATAAAGCGTGGTGTTGCCACCCAGCCAGTACATAAAATCGTGAATGGACTCGAACATTCTTCCTACGCCGCAAGTTTGAGGGTGTCTGTCATACGCATCCTGATGTTGGCATCATGCGCCAGGGCATCTTCCAGCGAGATTATGGCAGGCTTGGGGCCATCATTGAGCATTCGCTCGACGTTGTCGAGGATATCTGTAAAGGCAATCGAGCGCTTTAAAAACGCATCAACGGCAACTTCGTTTGCCGCGTTAAAAGCAATGGCATCCGCCTGTTGCCCGCTTGCCAGCACCTGCCTCACAAGCCTGAGCGCCGGAAAACGGGCCGTATCCGGCACGGAAAAATCAAGCCGTGACAGCGTAGCAAGGTCAAGGCGCGCGCCCGATGTCTCAATCCGCTTTGGCCAACCGAGGCAAACGGTTATGGGCGTGCGCATATCGGCAGGCCCTAGCTGCGCCATAAATGACCCGTCGGCGTACTCCACCATTCCGTGCACGACAGACTGAGGATGAATCAAAACATCGATTTTTTCAGACGGTAGCGCAAAAAGATGATGCGCCTCGATCACTTCCAGCGCCTTGTTCATGAGGGTCGCGCTATCGACCGAAATTTTTGGCCCCATCGCCCAGACAGGGTGCGCGCAAGCCATATCCGGCGTGGCCTTTGACATGCGCTCACGCGACCAGTCTCTAAACGGCCCGCCCGAAGCCGTTAAAACCACGCGCCTGAGGGCAGCGGCATCCTGCCCATGCAGTGCTTGAAAAAGCGCATTATGTTCTGAATCAACGGGCAAAAGCGTAGTGCCTGCATCAGCCACAGCCTGCATCATAATACCGCCGGCTGCTACCATCGTTTCCTTATTGGCAAAAGCAACCGTACGGCCGCGCTTGATAGCCGCCATGGTAGGCACAAGCCCGGCCACGCCCACAATGCCTGCAACCGTTATCTCGGCATCAAGGGCCGCGGCTTCAATGACGGCAGATTTTCCGGCAGCCACGGCAATCGATGGCAGATCAGCCAGAGCCTCTTTAAGGCGCGGCAGCGCGGCTTCATCGGCAATGGCAACAAATTTTGGTTTGAACACGCGGGCTTGCTGGATCAGCATATCTACATTGGCACCGGCAGTAAGCGCCACAACACTAAATTGCTCGCGCCCGTGATGCGCAATCACATCCAGTGTCTGCCGGCCAACAGACCCCGTGGATCCCAGTATGGTCACACTGCGGCTCATGCCGTGGCCTCAAGCACAAAAATGATGGCTGCAAAAACAATGAGCGCCAAAAGCAGCGCATCAATCCGGTCAAGCAACCCGCCATGGCCGGGGATGATGTTACCCGTATCCTTAAGCCCCGCCCGACGCTTCAAAACCGATACCAGCAAATCACCGATCTGCCCGATAACGGCCAGCACAAGCCCTATGATAAAATGCACCGTATGCGGGTGCGAAACGGGGATAGTCAAGGCCAGCGCCCCATTCTTGCAAAAAGCGGTAATACCGGTCACGACAACAGCCGATGCCAAACACCCGCCTATAAGCCCTGCCCATGTTTTATTGGGCGATATTTTAGGCGCCATCTTGGGCCCGCCAATCAGCTTGCCTGCCATGTAGGCACCGCTATCGCACGCCCAAATGGCAAAAAGCACATATAGCAAAAGATAAAGCCCGTTTTCGGCATGGTCACGCAGCCAGATGGCCGCCGCACAAGCACAAACAATATAAACAACCCCCAGCAGCAAAAGCCCCCAGTTTATCCGGCCCCCTCTCAACGACAGGCGCGACCACTCATGGACGGACACGGCAAAAACAAGCGCCATAAGCCCGTAAAAAACAAACCCTCCCGTCCAGACGGCGGCGATAACGACAGGCGCAAGCACAACTGCGGAAACTATTCGTTTCTGGAGCGTATTCATGAATTCACCCGCCACGGGATGTTTCAGAGACAGGCGACGCATCAATACCGCCAAAGCGCCGCTGGCGCAGAGCAAACTCGGCAAGCGCCGCTTCAAGATGCTCTTTTGAGAAATCGGGCCACATCACATCACTGAACACAAATTCAGAGTACGCGCACTGCCAGAGCAAAAAGTTACTGATCCGCTCCTCACCACTGGTACGTATCAAAAGGTCAGGGTCAGGCAAACCCACGGTCATCAAATGCTGGGCGAGGCTATCCTCGTTTATATCAATGCCTTTTTCAGCCAGCGCCTTTGCCGCCTGTACGATGTCCTGACGCCCACCGTAATCAAGGGCGATACAGAGCGTCATCGCCGTATTTTTGGCCGTCAGCTTTTCAGTTTCCTCGATCATAGTCACGATATCTTGAGCAAGACGATCACGACGACCAATAACGCGCAGCCGCATACCGTGCTTATGAAGGTCGGCAGCCTCCGCACGTAAATACATGCGCAAAAGCCCCATCAGCTCGCCGATCTCACTTTCAGGCCGCGACCAGTTTTCATTGGAAAAACCAAAAAGCGTAAGGCAAGGGATACCTAGCTCACGTGCAGCCCGCACACAGCGCCTTGCCGCATCAACGCCCTGCTTGTGACCAGCCGTGCGAGGCAGGTTGCGCGCCTTGGCCCAGCGTCCATTACCATCCATGATGACGGCGACGTGCTGAGGCATGACAGGCTGTGAGGCAGGGCTGGCCATTAAACGACCATGATGTCCTTTTCTTTGTCGGCCAGAAGCTTATCGACTTGTGCGATCAGGTCGTCGGTAGCCTTTTGTACATCGTCATGTTTGCGCTTGGCATCATCTTCCGAGATGAGTTTATCTTTTTCCATCTTCTTAAGCCCGTCCATACCTTCGCGGCGAACGTTGCGGATAGCCACGCGTGCGCTCTCGGCATATTTGCCAGCAATTTTCTGAAGTTCTTTGCGACGCTCTTCGTTCAGCTGCGGCACCGGCACCCTAATGAGGTTGCCGTCTGGCTGAGGGTTCAGGCCTAACCCCGCATCGCGGATCGCCTTTTCAACCGCCTTCGTCATACTGCTGTCCCAGACCGAAACTGTGATAAGGCGTGGCTCAGGTACGCTTACAGCGCCCACCTGCTGCAATGGCATCCGCGAGCCATAAGCCTCAACCGTCACGGCATCCAGAAGGCTTGCCGAAGCGCGGCCGGTGCGCAAACCCGCAAACTCTTTCTTGAGTGTCTCAAGAGATGCCGTCATACGGCGTTTAATATCATTCAAATCAAAAGACATGGGTGTTTCTCCTTACGAATTCGATACAACGGTACACTTGCCGTCACCCTTGAGTACTTTGGCGAAATTGCCCGTCTCGCGGATGTTAAAAATAACGATAGGCACTTTGTTTTCGCGGGCGAGGCTGATGGCAGTAGCATCCATAACTTTAAGGTCTTTGGTCAACACATCCATATAGCTGATATTCTTGAAATGCTCGGCCTTAGGGTCCTTGAAAGGGTCCGCCGTGTATACGCCGTCAACCTTGGTGCCCTTAAAGATGGCGTCGCAATCCATCTCGGATGCGCGCAAGGCGCCCGTGGTGTCGGTTGTAAAATAAGGGTTGCCGGTGCCCGCTGCAAAAATAACTACACGGCCCTTCTCCATGTGGCGCATGGCTTTACGGCGGATATACGGCTCGCAAATTGCATCCATCCTTATGGCGGATTGCACGCGCGTCTGGACATGGATGTTTTCTAGAGCATTCTGAAGCGCAAGGGCATTGATACAAATACCAAGCATACCCATGTAATCGGCGGTCGTACGGTCCATCCCTTGAGAGGCACCGGAGACGCCGCGGAAAATATTACCAGCTCCGACAACGATACAGACTTCAATGCCCATATCGATGACTTCCTTGACGTCCATCGCAACGCGGTTAACAACCGCAGGGTCGATGCCGAATTCCTTGGTGCCCATCAGCACTTCGCCGGACATTTTCAGGAGAACACGTTTGTAAGGTAATGCTTTGGAATTTGCGGCAGGCATGTTGGTCACTTTCGCAGCGTCGGCCATAGGAAATCCATCTCTTTGAACCAGCAAGGTTTACCAGCCGAAGGGTTGTAATGCAACTCCAAGCGCCCTTAAAAACCGAAAATGGCACCGGATAGACGCTCCGATGCCACTTCCCAGTTCTAGCCGATAAGGTAAAGATTAAGCGTTGGCAGCCTTTGCAACTTCGGCAGCGAAGTCCGTCTCGTCTTTCTGGACACCTTCACCAAGCGCAAAGCGCTTGAAGCCGACAAGCTTAACCGGTGCGCCGGCTTCCTTGGCGGCAGCTTCAACAACCTTTGAAATCTTGGTCTCGCCATCCATCACAAAAAGCTGCTCCATCAGAACCACTTCCTCGTAATATTTGCGGATACGGCCATCCACCATTTTCTGGATGACGTCTTCAGGCTTGCCGCCTGCGCGGGCCTGTTCGGTCAATACGCTGCGCTCACGCTCAAGCGCGGCGCCATCAACGCTGGCAATATCCAGAAACTCAGGCTTGGCAGCAGCCACATGCATGGCAATTTTTTTACCGACTTCGCGCAGCTTGTCAGCAGGTGCAGCTGACTCAAGCGCTACCAGCACGCCGATCTTACCGAGGGATGGCAAAATCGCGTTGTGCATGTAAGTGGCAACAAGACCCTGCGAAACCTCCAAAGAGGCCATGCGGCGCAGGCTCATGTTTTCGCCAATCGTCGCAATCATGTCCGTCAGTGTGTCCGCCACATTCTTGGCACCCATCTGGGTTGCGGCCAGTTCTTCAACGGTGTTTGGGCCTTTGGCGGCAATCTGGGCTACATCACGTACAAACCCCTGAAACTGCTCGTTGCGGGCAACGAAGTCTGTCTCCGAGTTGACTTCAACGCAAACAGCGCGTGTTTCTTTGGCATTGGCAGCAATGGCTACAAGGCCCTCGGCTGTCGTACGGCCCGACTTTTTAGCGGCCTTTGAAAGGCCTTTTTTACGAAGCCAGTCAACGGCGGCTTCCATATTGCCGTTGTTTTCTTCAAGCGCTTTTTTGCAATCAAGCATACCGGCGCCAGATGCTTCGCGAAGGTCTTTGATCATGGATGCAGTGACTTGTGTCATTTTATTTATCTCTCGTCAGGTGGGAGGTGGAAAAGGCGCGGTTTTCGCCGCGCCCTTTATAAATTAAGCGTTAGCGGCTTTTTTCTTTTTGCCTGCTGCTTCTTCAGCCTTGGCTTCTGCAGCCGGGTTGGCTGGTAGTTCGACTTTAACGTCAACGGCAGCACCCAGGTCAACGCCGGATTTCGTCATCTCGGCCTGAATACCATCAAGTACGGCAGCCGAAACGAGTTCGCAGTACAGCTCGATCGCGCGCAGTGCGTCGTCGTTACCGGGGATCGGGAACATGACGCCGTCAGGGTTCGAGTTGGAATCACATACGGCAACGACAGGGATACCCAGAACATTGGCTTCTTTAATCGCGATGTCTTCCTTGAGCGTGTCAATGATGAAAATGATATCAGGTTGGCCAGCCATATCCTTGATACCGCCGATAACAAGTTCAAGACGCTCTTTCTCGCGGCTGCGGTCCAAAGCTTCTTTCTTGGTCAGGCCCTGTGCGCCGGAAGCCAGAAAACTGTCCAATTCGCGAAGGCGAGCAATGGCGGTCGAAATCGTTTTCCAGTTGGTGAGCATGCCGCCGAGCCAGCGGTGGTTCACGTAGTACTGGCCGCATTTTTTAGCAGCTTCAGCTACTTTTTCCTGTGCCTGACGCTTGGTGCCGACAAACAGCACGCGGCCGCCACGGGCAGCAGTGTCACGGATGGCCTTGAGAGCAGCAGCGAGCATAGGCTCGGTCTGTTGCAGGTCCATGATGTGGATGTTGTTACGAACGCCGAAGATGTATGGTTTCATCTTTGGGTTCCAGCGACGCGTATTGTGACCGAAGTGAACGCCCGCTTCGAGCAGCTGGCGCATGGTGAATGATGGCATAGCCATTGTATTTTTCTCCTATAGAACAGTTGTTTCCTCTGCGGGCCTTGGCCTTGTTAGGGGCACTGTTTCAGGAATCCCGCATGTGTGATGGGCGTTCTTATGACGGTTTTAGCCACCAAACGCAAGGAAAATCGAAAGTGTTTGACGCCTGTCGGTAAATCCTATTTCTATAAGTTATGCAAAACACACTTCTTGTCCTTTCCGAGCTTGATGCAAGCCCGTTTGACGCCCGCAACGGTTTCAGGGCAGCCGCCGCTTTAAAAGGGCTCGGTGCCGCCCGTGCCGATATCACGCAAGACCCTCGCCTCATCTATGCCGAGGCGCATGGCGCTTACGCCCGCCCGGTTCCGAATTTTGAAAAGGCGGCAACGGTACTGGCGGAAAGTGTTTTCAGGCCCATCATCGGCCAGTCCGATGCCGTCTATTTGAACGGCCTGACGGCCCGCCGCCTGATCATGCCTACCATCCAGCAACTTTCGGCAGCGGGCGCCGTCTTTGCACGCTCGGTCCTTGGTGAGCAGGCAGGCCATGGCATGAGCGAGCGTGACGGGCAGGATATCGGCCTTATCTTTTTTCTGGCCCTGCATGGCAAAACAGCCAAGGGCCAACCCTATGACGGGCTGGTTCACGCAAGCCTTTCCGGCGCAACCTGCGAAGCGCTTGAACTGCTCTCACCCCACATCGTCGGCAAAAGGCTGGATACATTCGGCACCGCCATTCATCTGGGTGCCCTCAGGCGCACGCTCACAAAAATCCACGGCGCAGATCTCATTACCCGCACCTTTGAACAACGCTATGTGATGTAGTTCCAAGTCATTCGGCAATGCAGTACCATGCATGCCAATGAGACATGCTTTTCTGGTTTACCTCTCTTTTTTGTTTTTGAGCACCGGCGCGCAGGCCGCAGGGTACGAGCTCACGGATTCACTCATACAGTTTTTAGGGCAGGTTGATCTGGCCTTACAAATGCACACGCCACAGCAGTGCCTGCCGATACTCACTCAAGCCGGACCCTATTCTTATCCAAGCGAAGAACTCTTGATGGATGGCTGGCGCATGGCCTGCACAACAACGCTCACCTGCGTCGCCGAAAAGCTTGAGACAAGCGGGCTCTAACCCTCCATTACACCAACAACGCCGGGCAGCCTGTGGAGGCTGGATAAAGCCTGAGGGCTTAATTTCCAACGCCCGGGTACAACAATCTCAGCTACATATCCGTCATTCGCCGGTACTTTTAAAAGCAGGGTGGACATGCCTTGCCCCTCCGCACTCACAACGGATTTAATTTGGTCGAGTGCAGCCGTATCCTGCAATGTCACGATGCACCGGCGCGGCTGTGCTGCCAACGCGTCAGATAATTTCTGGATACCCTGTATCGTCACACGCATCTGGTCTTCGCGCAGCCCGGCATCCACTGTCAAAAGCAGGCTTTCCCCCGCGTTCAGAATATTACGTGTTTTGGCGAGCTCCTCCGAAAAAACCATGCCCTCAAAAACGCCGCTTGGGTCCGAGACTTGCAAAAACGCGTATTTATTCCCCGTCTTGGATGACACTTTTTCGTTTTTCTTGAGCAGCACACCCGCCATAAACGTTTTTATATGCGGTTTGTTTTCAAGTTTCTCGCGCAGGTCAGCTACCAAAGCCACACGCATGCGCGTCAACACCGCCCGCTGGCTGTCGAGCGGGTGGGCCGAAAGGTAAAACCCGACGGCCTCAAACTCATGGCGCAGTTTTTCAAGGTGGTCCCATTCGGCCACTTTAGGCAGCGGTGGCCTGTTCGCGGTCATGCCGCCTGCGCCCGCACCAAACAAACCCACCTGCCCTGAATCGCGGTCGGCATGCATGTTCTGGCAGTAGCGCAAAACAACCTCGGCTGCCTCATAAGCCGCAGCACGGGTCATACCAAAACTATCAAAGGCCCCTGCCGTAGCCAAAGCTTCCATGGTTTTCTTGTTCAAAACTTTCGGGTCGAGGCGTTCGGCAAAATCGAACACATCTTTAAACGGGCCGCGGCTGTCGCGCTCGGCGCGCATGACGGTCATCGCCTGCTGGCCAACGCCCTTCAAAGCCGCAAGGGAATACCGTATGGCTTTACCCTCAACCGTAAACTCAAAACTTGATGCGTTCACATCCGGCGGCAAAACAGGGATACCCATCCTCGCGCATTCCTGCCTGAAAACGCTCAGCTTGTCGGTGTTGCCTTGATCAAGCGTCATGGACGCCGCCATGAATTCCAGCGGATGATTGGCCTTGAGCCACGCCGTCCAGTACGAAATCAGCGCGTATCCGGCGGAGTGCGCTTTATTGAATCCGTACCCCGCAAACTTGTCGATTTTATCGAAGATGGCGTTGGCCTGATCAGCCCCGACGCCCGAGTGTTCCTCGGCCCCCTTCACAAATTGCGCGCGCTGCGCATCCATCTCGGATTGTATTTTTTTGCCCATGGCGCGTCGCAGAAGGTCAGCGCTGCCAAGCGTATAGCCCGCAAGCACCTGCGCTGCCTGCATTACCTGCTCTTGATAAATCATGACCCCGTAAGTATCGCGCAAAACTGGCTCGAGCTTCGGGTGCATGTAATCGCGTTCCTCCTGCCCATGAAGGCAAGCAAGATACTTCGGAATGTTTTCCATGGGACCAGGGCGGAACAACGCCACAAGAGCGATAATCTGGTCAAAATTATTGACCTTCATTTTAATACCGAGGTCGCGCATCCCCGCACTTTCAAGCTGGAAAACGCCAACCGTTTCCCCGCGTGCAATAAGCGCCAGCGTCTTTTCGCCATCAAGCGGAATGGACAGGATATCAAGCGGCTCCCCGCGCTTGGCACCAATCAAATCCGTCGCCTTCTGGATGACGGTCATGGTTTTAAGACCAAGGAAGTCGAATTTCACAAGCCCTGCGCTTTCAACATACTTCATGTTGAATTGGGTAGCCGGCATATCCGATCCGGGGTCGCGGTATAAAGGCACCAGTTGCTCGAGCGGCCTGTCGCCAATCACAACACCGGCAGCATGGGTTGAGGCGTGACGGTAAAGCCCTTCAAGCTTGAGTGCGATATCAATCAGCTTTGCGGTAATTTCCTCCCGCCGCATCTCCACTCGCAAATCGGGGTCGGCATCAAGGGCCTCCTGCAAACTCACAGGGTCAGCCGGGTTTTGCGGGATCATTTTTGCAATCCGGTCCACCTGCCCGTAGGGCATCTGCAACACGCGCCCCACATCGCGCACCACGGCTCTCGCCTGCAATTTACCGAAGGTAATAATCTGCGCCACCCGGTCTCGCCCAAAACGCTGCTGGACATAGGCAATCACCTCGTCACGGCGGTCTTGGCAAAAATCCACGTCGAAGTCGGGCATGGATACGCGTTCGGGGTTCAAAAACCGCTCGAACAGAAGGTTGAAGGCCAGCGGGTCCAAGTCAGTAATACGTAAAGCCCAAGCGACAACCGAACCGGCACCCGAACCCCGCCCCGGCCCCACAGGGATGTTATTGGCCTTCGCCCATTTGATGAAATCCGAGACGATAAGGAAGTAACCCGCATAGCCCATGGGCTTGATGGTCTTTAATTCAAAATCCAATCTTTCTTCGTATTTTCTGATAGTTGTAGTACGTTCTTCATCTGACATCTCAGGTTTTAAAACGTAATTTTCAAGCCGCCAGGCCAGACCAGCCCTGGCCTCATCCTCCAAAATCTGCACCTCGTTTCGGCCATCCCCATACGAAAAAGGCGGCAGGATAGGATCAATTGATTTCAAAAGCTGCGAACAGCGCTGCGCAATGACAACCGTGTTATCGATAGCCTCCGGCAAGTCCTCAAACAGCTCTTCCATTTCATCTGCAGATTTGAAATAGCATTCAGGGGATACTTGTCGGCGGTCGGCCTCGGTTACGTAACGCCCGTCGGCTATACACAACAAAGCGTCATGCGCCTCATGCATGTCGGCCTCGGCAAAGTACACGTCATTGGTCGCCACAATCGGCACATCAAACTTATAGGCAAGGTCCAGAAGCCCTTCCTCGACCGCCGTTTCATCGCGCACACTATGGCGCTGGATTTCGACATAGATGCGCCCTTTGAAAAGCCCCATCAGCGTTTTCAAAACCTTCTCGGCATCGCGCGGCTGGTTATGCGCGAGATACTGCGCGACAGGGCCTTTGAAACCGCCTGTCAGGCAAATCACCCCCTCGGCGCAAATCTCGAGTTCCTCCCAGCTGCAAAACACCTCCTTGGTGCTTTCGGTATTGAGGTACGCACGGGATACAAGGCGGCAGAGGTTGCGATACCCAAGGTCGTTCTGTGCAAGCAGCGTCAGCTGGTGCCGCTCAAAGCCAACAGCCATCTGCACCCCGATAATGGGCTGCACACCGGCTTTAGCCGCCTCCAAGGCGAACTCAAGCGCACCAAACAGATTGTTGGTATCACAAACGGCAACAGCCGGCATCTGGTGCTTGGCGCAAAGCTTAACCAGATCCTTGACCGCAATCGCCCCTTCCGCGAGTGAATACGCGGTATGGCAGTGCAAATGAACAAAACTGGCGGGCATCCCTCCTTTGTAGGAAAGGCGCGCCCAAAAGCCAATAAGTCACTGGCTTTTACCCACGGTCATATAATTTGACATAACAAAAACTTGAGGAACTAAAAGCGACGCTGTGGGCCGCGATCACCCGGGTCACGAAGCTGGGTTAAACCCATACCACGCTGAGGTGTTTCTGGCGGTTTACTAACAGCCGGCGCATCAAGCGGGATACCATTGGTACGCTTATGCTCCTGGATATTATAAAGCGCTCGATGGACGGACTTTGCTTTGCCTTCCGGGTCTGCAAATTCATCTCCCATCGCTTGCAAAAGGAATTGCATCATCAAAAGTGGCCGCTTCACCCTCCACTGCGTTAATCGGCCAAGTAGTTCTGAACACTGTTTTTCATCCAGCTCAACTTCGTTGTCTTTTTTATTCTGGGCAGCCTCAGCGTCCGTTTGCGCATCATTATTGTAAGTGCTCGTATAATAATGCCGAAAAACAGCCTTCATACTGTCCGAAGTAAGCCTACCTGCATATTCGTAACTACTTGAACTTGCACGGGTAACAGGGTCAGAATAGAGGCGGTAAAGCATGGCTTGGTCCTTTGGCTCCAGCCATCATACCAAGCCCAATAAAGTTATGCAAAATATAAAGTTATTCTTTGTATTTCAGGTAATTAACCCGCCCTTGAGCCGCAGGGTACGGTCCATACGGGCGGCAAGATCGGGGTTGTGGGTCGCCATCAGCATGGCAACGCCTGTCTTGCGTACAATCGCCTCCAGCATGCGGTAAACATGCTCGGCCGTATCGGGGTCAAGGTTGCCCGTGGGCTCATCGGCCAAAAGCAGCTTTGGCCTGTTCGCAAGCGCCCGCGCAATTGATACGCGCTGCTGCTCCCCACCAGATAAACGCGCCGGCCTATGCTCGGCACGCGGTGCAAGCCCCATCGCCTCCAGCATCTTCATGGCGCGCTCGGCTGCCTGCGCGCGTGACTGCCCCGCAATCATCATGGGCAGCATCACGTTTTCAAGGGCTGAGAATTCAGGCAGCAAATGATGCGCCTGATACACAAAGCCAATACTCTCGCGGCGCAGCGCCGTCCGCTCGCCATCATCCATGGATTGCGCGGGCCGCCCAGTAATCTCGATCGTGCCGCTCGTCGGCGTATCCAAAAGCCCCACGCATTGCAGCAGCGTCGATTTGCCGGAGCCCGATTGCCCCATCAGGGCCACCATCTCGCCAGCAGCCAAAGTAAAGCTAACACCGTTCAAAACATGCAGTTTATTTTCTGCCTGTTCATAAACCCGCGTAAGCGCGGATACATGGAGCACTGGGGCGTTATTCATACCGCAGCGCCTCCACAGGATCTAGGCGCGCGGCGCGCCAGGCAGGGTAAAGCGTAGCCAGAAACGAAAGCGTAAAGGCCATGCCAAGCACGGCAATCACCTCGCTCCAGTCCAGCTTTGCCGGAAGCTTGGACAGGAAATAAATCTCCGCCGAAAAAAGCTCGGTACCTGTAAGCGCCTGCAAAAACTGCCTTATATGCTCAATATTCAGGGCAAATGAAATCCCGAGCGCGGCCCCTGCAATCGTACCGGCAAAACCGATCGTTGCCCCCGTTAAAATGAACACGCGTAGCATGGACGCACGCGGCGCACCCATCGTCCGCAGGATGGCAATATCCCGCCCCTTGTCCTTCACCAGCATGATCATGGATGAGATAATATTAAACGCCGCAACCAGTATGATCATGGTGAGTATCAAAAACATCACATTGCGCTCAACCTGCAGAGCGTTGAAAAAGCTCTGGTTGCTGCTCTTCCAGTCAATGATCTTATACCCCTCGCCTACAACCTCGGCGATCGCCTCACCCGTCCCGTCCGTGCGCGTCATGTCGTTCGTAAATATTTCAAGCGCATCCACGCCGGAGCCGGTCCCAAAAAATCCCTGCGCTGCCTCAAGCGGAATAAACACGAAGTTGGAATTATACTCGTACATCTCCACATCAAAAATCACGGCCACCGTAAAACTGCGCGAGCGCGGCATGGTGCCAAAAGGGGTAGGTTTACCCTGCGGGCCTACAAGCACAACCTTGTCTCCTATTTTAAGATCAAGTCGTCTTGCCATTTCCACGCCCAGCGCTGCGCTGTCTTCTTCAAATCGGGCGAGAGATCCTTCGCGGATTCCATCCGATAGCACGGGCTTTTTAGAAAAACTTGTAGCCGAAAGGCCCCGCACCATAACCCCAAGCGAGCGTCCGTTAACGGTCATCAGCGCCTGCCGCTCAACCATCGGAAAAACGGCGGTAACACCGGGCACTTTTTCAGACAGCGCCTGCGCCATAACGCCGTAGCTCTGCACATACCCGTGGGTTGAAACAACGTTGATATGCCCATTAAGCCCGACAAGCCTACCCAAAAGCTCGGCCCTAAAACCGTTCATGACCGACATCACGATAATCAGCGTGGCAACACCAAGCATGATGCCGGTAAATGAAAAAGCAGCGATAACCGAAACAAACCCCTCGGCCTTGCGCGCACGCAAATACCGCCAGGCCATCATCCGCTCAAAGGAAGAAAACAAAATCATCGAGGCGCACTTTGTATAAAACCGCCACATAACACAAGCCTCTTCTGGCGACCAAAACCACTGGAGGCGTTTTCAATGGAAGCACCTGCAGCACGTAATTCTGTTATTTTCTTAAAGTCTTTCTTGATAAAAGATTTCAAAATTTGCAAATTTGACAGGCTCAATAAAACCCAATTACTTACGTAAAAAACCTATGGAGAGAACAATGTCTAAGCCCTACTGGATCGCAGGTATCCCCATTTATTCCGAATGCACACGCATTGCCTTCATCGAGGGCGAGCGCCAAGCTGTTCTCAAACTGGCAACACCTGCCAACCGCATGGAAAGCGGCACGACCAAAACATACTACTCCGACAGCTACACGTTGTCTGAAGCCAGAGAATGCCTGATCGACCTCATGAGAGCTCGTTTCGATGACCGCGAGACGGAAACCGCTCGCAAAGCCCTCATTAAAGTTTTTGAAGGTGCATACCAACGCCTCGGCGGTTCTCTGGATGACCTGCCGCAAATCGGCAGAAACGGTTTCAATACCCCCGCTCAGGCACAGCCAACAGCAACGGCTGCACGCAAGCCACGCAAAGCGCCGGCCGAGGTCGTCGTTGCCGCAAATGCTGGCGGCAAAAGAGCTGCACGTAGCCGCCGCGCCCCCGTTTAACAAGTACCGTCTCTAAATCCTGCAAATCAGGGTACAATCGCCATGGAAAAGGATTCTTCCCATGGCGATGTCACCTGCCTTCGATTCAGGCGCACGGCCAAACCTCCCGCTCGAGGTTAAAGGCCGGACGTTGCTTATAATGATGATCACGGCCCCTCTGGGCATCGTGGCCGCGCTAATCGATGCCTATATTTTCAACAACGCACTGCGCGATTACGCTTTCAACAACCCTGAACGCGTCGTGTGGTGGGTTGCGGTGCTCTCCACCCCTCATATTATTGCCTCACTCGTCACATTCGCTGACCGTGAATATATAAGCCTCTACGCAAAGCCCCTTAAAAAAGGCGTGCTGATAGCGGTGCTTCTCGGGCTTATTATTCCGGTCGCTGTCGGCATGCTGCTCAATCCCGGCAATGTTCCCTATACGGATATTGGCGCAATGGCCCATTTTGGGGCTGGCGCATCGCTGCTCATAGCAGCACTTTATACCACTTACCACAACCTGCAGCAGCAATACGGCGTAGCCCTGATGCTCATGAAACAGCCCGCCACTTTCATACACCATCTCTGGAAGTGGATAACAATCATCCCGGCAACGCTCGTCTTTTTAGGCATGCAGTACAATCACGAAGGTCTGGATTGGGAATACTGGCCAAACGTCAAAGCCATCGCCGCCGTGAGCATGGCCCTTGCCGTAATCGTAGCAGGCCGGATCGCATGGCAATACACCCGCAGGCCCGATTGGTCGCATGTCGGCCTTGCTTTTTTCGGCGCTAATGCCGCGATGCTTGTTATCTCTTTTGGCCTCGTTCTCAAAGGCTACATCCTGATAGCCATGCTGATGCCTAGGGTCATACACGACCTCACCGCCTACTGGGTCTACATGGTCCACGATGAAAACCGCAACGCCACAACCATGCGCAACCCCATATACGCACTACCAGCAAAAATAGGCATACGTCCCGTATGGTTTTGCGTACCCCTCTCCTTCATCATCGGATACGCGCTGCTGGTATTAAGTCAGGATATGTTCGTGCTGACCTTCTTCGTACTTTCGCTCAACTACATCCACTACTATCTGGAGGGCATCATCTGGAAACGGGGCTCTCCGCATCGCCAGCATGTGCCCTTCACGTAACAGGAGCCTTTCATGACAGCCACAACCTTTGATTCAGGCGCACTCCCCAATCTGCCGATGCATGTCAAAAACAGGACTCTTCTTGGCATCATGATGATAGCGCCGCTGGCGGCAATTCTAGCCCTCATCGATAAACCGCTTCTTGGCGGCACAATTCTCAACAACATGGTAACCAATCCGCGTGATATCGCTTTCTGGACAGCGGTACTAACAGTGCCCCATATCGTAGCATCGCTCGTCACCTTCGCCGACCGCGAGTATCTCACCCACCATAAAAAACGCCTTGCTAAGGCCGGCTTTTACGGTCTGCTTCTCGCCTTCGCTGCGCCCTTTGTCGTGGGACTCGCCATTACAGAGATTTTTGATATACCCGCACATGCTTTTGAGGACTTCATCGCCGTAGGTTCGATTGCGACGCTCATCATCATGGCGTTCTACACCATGTATCACAACCTGATGCAGCAATACGGCATTTCCCTCATGATGCTGCGACAAGCCCCAACCTTCGATTTTCAGATGTGGCGCTGGTTTACGATTATTCCCGCGGGTTTTGCCTATACAATCCTCATGACATCCGACGCACCGGAAGTCCGCGAAAACTGGCCCCTGCTTATCTCAGTCATTGGGGGTGGCCTCCTCATCGCAACGATCTTCGGCATCCGCTTCTTGTTTACGATCCTCAAAAACCCCAATCGTACAAAAGTTGGCCTTTGGTATTTTCTGGCTAACATGTCGGTCCTGTATGTGTGCTTCGGGCTTATACTGTCCGGCTACGGCTTCATGGCAACACTGGTACCGCGCCTCACTCACGACTTCACGGCATTCTGGGTCTACATGGTGCACGATGAAAACCGCAACGCCGATAAAGTCCGCAACCCTGTATATGCCCTGCCAAAAAAACTGGGCCTCCATCCTTGGATGCTCTGTGCCCCGATCGCGATCGCTATCAGCGCCGTATTGATGGGCATGGCCGAAAGCCTGATACTCGTCACGATGTTCGTAACCGCGCTTAACTACATCCACTATTACATTGAAGGTTATATGTGGAAGCGCGGCGAGCCTCACCGCCAATACGTGCCCTTTGTCTGAGCACACTACCATGCAAAATGTTTTGCCAAATCCTCCCTTGCAGGTCCGTTACAAAACCCTGCTCTGGATACTCGCAGCCGCGCCCATAATCGGCCTGATAGCACTCACAGACCAGTTGTTTCTGGCGGGCGCGGTAAAGCACACGATGGATATCCCGATCGAGGATATTTTGGCGATCACCGCGATTTTGAC
The DNA here is from genome assembly GCA_009926935.1 of Pseudomonadota bacterium. Taxonomy (GTDB): domain Bacteria; phylum Pseudomonadota; class Alphaproteobacteria; order Micavibrionales; family UBA1664; genus UBA6145. Next base: position 71,664 of record RFNZ01000002.1, read on the forward strand.
ATTCCCTCATATCATCGCCTCGTTCATCGGCTTCGCAGATCCTGAATACGCAAGCTTCTATAAAAAGCCGCTCCTAAAAGGCATCGTCATATCCCTCGGCATCGCAATCGGCTGCAAGCTCTTTCTGGATGGGCCTTTTATCCTTTTTATCGTGGCCTTTTATTCAATTTACCACAACATCATGCAGCAGTTCGGCATAAGCGCGATGATGCTCGGGCGCAAACAAACCCTAAGCTACGCACTCATGAAATGGGCGCTGGTTATACCCTCGGGGCTTGCCTTTGCTTTTGTCATGCTCTCCTTCGTTCCCGAGGTTGTCGAGCTCCGTGAACAATTCATAAGTATCGACGCCTTTTTTCTGGTAGCGGCAACATTGCTGGCGATACGCTACTACCTCCAGATCAGGAAGGAGGCCGACCTGCCAAAAATCGGCGTCCAGTACTTCATTGGCAATATCGTCTGCATGTACATAAGCTATTTCCTCATTGCGGGCGGCTACGGCCTGATGGCAATCATTCTCTCGCGCGTGATCCATGACTGTACCGCATACTGGATCTACATGGTTCACGATCAAAACCGCAACGGCACCAAAAACCACAATTATCTATATGCGCTACCTACAAAACTCGGCATCAAGCCATTCTGGCTGGTTGTGCCGATCGCAGCCGTCATAAGCACTCTGATGTTGGGTATATACGACCATGTAGATACGATGGCCGTCATCATATCCGCCTTCAACATCATGCATTACTACATTGAAGGCCATACTTGGAAACGCGGCACCCTGCACCGCCAGCACGTACCCTTCGTCTGATGACTGAAAAACTCACCTCGTCCGGCGCTCTCTCAGACCTACCTTTGCAGGTCGAGTACACAACACTGCTCAAGTTTATGGGCTTTGCGCCTCTATCGCTCTGCCTTGTGGCACTGGACCAGCTTTTTCTGGATGGCGCCTTCAGGCACGCGATGCATCTTGATGCGGAAACCATGATCAACCTCATGGCCATCCTTACCTTTCCGCACATCATAGCATCGCTAGTGAGCTTTATTGACCCCGAATACGCGCGCTATTACAAACAGCCTCTTCTCAAGGGTTTGGGTGTTTCCCTAGCCATACCACTCATCAGCATAACCCTTATGGGCGTTGGTGGCGTAATGATGGCTGTCGCTTTTTATTCCCTGTACCACAACATAATGCAGCAGTTCGGCATCGCTTCCATGATGATGGCAAAAAAGCCCGATACGACATACAACACAATGAAATGGCTTCTGGTCCTGCCAAGCTGCCTTGGCTATGCCGCGATTGCGTTTCCGTTTTTTCCCGGTATGGCCGAGCACCGCGAACTCTATATGGATCTCGTAGGCGGCATGTTGGGCGTAGCCTGCATTCTGGCGCTTCGTTACTATATTAAAATTCACAATGACCCGTCGATACCCACAATCGGCAAACAGTATTTTGCCTCCAATGCTGTATGGATGCTGGTGAGCTACGTCCTGATAATCACCGGCTACGATAATTTTGCGGTACTTGTCTCACGCGTGGTGCACGACTTCACGGCATACTGGATCTACATGGTACACGACCAAAACCGTAATACACCGGTTCTTCGCAACCCGTTCTACAAATTGCCGACTATGCTTGGTCTCAAACCAAGGCAAGTGCTGCTGCCATTCTCGATTGCCATCAGTGCCGGTTTGCTCATGCTTGAGGGCACAGGCTATATAATGGCCATCATCATAGCTGCCTTTAACGTGATGCATTACTACATTGAAGGCCACACCTGGAAACGCGGCACTCTTCACCGCCGCTACGTTCCCTTTACCTAGACGCTATACCTCAAGCTGCCCCAAGCTGATGACATCCTGAAGCGTAAAGCTCGTAGATGCTGCAATTTTGGCTACCAGTATGCTTTCATGGGCGTTTTCGGCTCCATCGGCATCCACAGACAAAAGCAGGTCAAAACCGCTACGTTGCAAACTCACGTAGTCACGAATAGCCGCCTGACCAACACTATCCGGCTCCAAAAGGGCGGAGATATCAAGCCTGTCACCTTGCGATAGGTTAAAGTCCAGAAGCGTATCGACACCTATAAAACTATCAAAAACAAACGTATCCCGGCCCGCCCCGCCAAGCACGTAGTCATTGCCGGCTCCACCGCTCAGTATGTCATCTCCCACGCCACCCGAGATATAGTCATTACCTCCAAGGCCCAAAAGAGCATTGGCAAAAGCATCGCCAAAAAGTGCATCCGCACCCGCACCACCTGTAACGTTCTCAATCCCATTATACGTATCGCCCTGTGCGTAACCCCGCGCACCAACCCCGCTTGCAAGATTGATGTTCACGCGTCCATCACTCTCGCTATAGCTGACGGTATCGGTGCCCGCGCCCCCTTCAAAAGCCTCGGCCACAAGCCCAGCAAGGAAAAAGTCGTTATTACTGACGTCATCGAACATGATCTTCGTAAGGTCAATCGCAGTACCGTCTTCGAGCACCAAGGTCTTTACACTGCTATTTTCAAAATCGCTGATGGTAATGGTATGATTGGTATCTTCACCCGTAATGATAACAAAATCGCCATCGGTTTTTTTATAGCTGAGCTGGCTTTGTACAACTTCAAAAAGCCTGATGGAGTCGTTGGCTCCTGTCGTATCCTCAATAACATCATGCCCGCCAGCCGCGCGGATAAAATAAATATCATCGCCTCCATGCCCTCGCATAACATCACTCGCACGCGTACCGATCAGAATATCGGCATTCCCCGTGCCTGATATGCCCGCTCCATCAACAGCCGTGTCTTGGTATCTCATATCTTTCAAAAACGCGTGATCAACAGGGCCAAACGCGCTCAACACGTTCGATCCGCCGATATCAGCCGCTATGTATTGTCCAATCCGGTCGCCGACAATTTCTCGGTCATCATAGTTGATATGCCAGTTATCGGTTGGGTATTTGATAGGGTCGGCATCATAAAGCATACGGAGGTCCGTATAATTGACGGCAAGATGAACATCGTCTCTCTCAAGCGCCATTTCAGCCTGCGCCGCCTGCAAAAGCGTAACACCTTTCAATGCTGATTGGATCAGGTTCTCCTGAATACCGTCGTTCCGCGCGGCCTCAGCCTGATATCGGCCCGTCTGCATCACATAAAATTCGATATCGTCTCCAAGGCGGTCCTTGATGTAATCGAAAATGGCGAGCGTCGCATTTTTGTAGCGTAACAGCGCGGCCTCAGGGTTAAGCGAGGCACCAATCATATACGCCTCGGATTCACCCTGCCCCCAAATAAAAGCAGGTTTAATGACACCCTTTTGCCTGAGGTCCGCCATTTGCAGGGCCAGCATATCAACGGCTCTTATCAAAAGCTCTCCTGCTTTATTTTCATCCGGGTACCACCACACGCGGGAAGCCTGATAGGTTTTGTTGGCATTCCCGTCAACGGTTGTGCCCCCAACGGCAAGCTCCAGAAGTTTTTTGCTTTCCGTGTCACGAGCTGTCAGGACGACGTCGGTAAAATCAGTACGCTGCAAAAGCTGGCCTTTGATCCGCGTGATGCCTGACTCGCCGTCTGCACCTGCCGTCCCGAGCCCTCGGGCGTTCGATTGTCCAAGGATAGGCACATAAAGGATGGGCTTCTGGATAGCATTAACCTGAGTTGTAACATCAAGGTCTGTATCCTTAATGCCTGCAAGGGTAACAAGCAGGGTATCCGCATGAAGTATACGCAAGTCTACGTCAGCATTATCAAGCCGCAATGCGCCATCTTCAAAAGGGTTGGTTCCCTTATACCCTATATTTTTTAGATAGCCCGCAAAATCGAGTACGTCATTCTTGCCAAAACCATAAACGGTATCGTGTCCTGCACCATCTACAACAACGCGCGCAGCACCCATGCCCAGATAAACCGTATCATCGCCATTTCCGGTAAAGATGACGGAGGCCGCGTTTTCAACACGTATCGTATCATCGCCGTTACCGGCAACGATCTTGTAACGCTGACTGCCCGTAACGGAAATCTCGTCACTGTGGTCAGTGCCTATGATGGCATTAGCCCCAAAAATAACGTCCGCACTTCCATTGCCATCATCAGCCGCATACCCAAACCCATCCCGAAACTGAAGTTTAACGCCTGAAGGCGCGCCCGAGTAACTGACAGCATCAAAAACCGTTCGCGTATCGGTAAGCGATGACAGCGAGATAAAATCAAAACCCGCCCCGCCCCTAACTAGGTCCGATCCTCTGTCACCAAACAGCACATCATCGCCCTCAAGGCCGGATATATAATCACCGCCAGCACCCCCAGCCACAAAATCAGCACGCGTGGTCAGGCGTAAAATAAGGTCAGGCGCATCGCTGGCGCTAAAACCCATACCGTTCGTAGCTACAACATGATTTCTGTAGGAAGCGCCGTTATCTGAAATACCCGTACGCAGAAGCTCGGCCAAAGCATCCGCAGTAAAGCCCATTTGGGCAGAGTTTAAAAAACCATAATGGCTGGCAATAGCCTGCCACCACTGCGGGGCCTGCGGCATTTCACTCTCCATAATTCCGAGCAACTCACTCTAGAACTAAAAAAACGTGGGGGATAGGGCGTAAAAAGTTAAAATGCTAGCGGTGCAGGTCCATTGCGCGCTTAAGCGCCCTCAGCACATCAAAGAAAACGACTTCCTTCTTGGTCGAGAAAGCCTTGACCTCGGCATTCTGCGTCGTGATGTACAGCACAAAACTGTCCTTTGACATGAAATACTGCATGACAAACAGCGATCCAATCCCGCTAATCGCATAATCGCTGTACGGGAAAAATATATGCACGTTGGCAACAATCCCAAGCACAGCCCCAAGTATAAGGGGGATTAGCGACTTACCGCGGCGCTCATCCCGCAAGTGTCGGATATTGGCTACAACAAAGCTTTCACCGCTGTTGTTCGTGAACACGTTTTTGGTAACTCTTATTTTACCGTGCTCGTAAAACAAATCGCCCATCGCTAGTAAGCCCTGCCGACAATCACTTTCCGGCCCGCATCGGCAAACGGGATACAGCGCGTGGTGACCGAGAATTCTTTTTTGATCGCCTCAAATTCAGGGTTGTTCTGAATGGCGGCAAGGTCAATCCGCACAAAGCCTGATTTACCTGCATCGGCAAAAAAGGCGCGTAGCTCAGCCAAGTCTTTAACATCAAACAAGTTGGCCTCGGTAAACTTGGTCGCGCGCGCCAGCATATCGTTGTGCATGTCATCTATCAGCTTAGGCAGGCCCGCAATAAATGCATCCACGCTCTCGGTTTTCTTGGAATCCTTGCCAATGTCGCGGCGAACATGGGTTAACTGCCCTGCTGCCACTTCACGCGCACCAAGCTCAACCCTGATAGGCACACCTTTTTTAATCGCATCCCACATTTTGGTGGGCGTGCGTTCGTCGCGGGCGTCAAGATGCGCCCTGAAACCGGCCGCTTTCAATTTTTTCTGGAGATCATCAGCCGCCTTCATAACCGCATCATCCCCCTCGCCTTTCAGGACAGGGATAATAACAACCTGCTGCGGGGCAATGCGTGGCGGCATAATCATTCCGTCATCATCGCCATGCACCATGATAAGCGCACCAATAACGCGCGAGCTAAACGCCCACGATGTCGTATGCGCGTAGGCTTCTTTGCCTTCTTTGTCCTGATATTTAATATTGCAGCTCTTGGCAAAATTCTGGCCAAGATTGTGGGTCGTGGCTGCCTGCAACGCCTTCCCGTCCTGCATCAGGGTTTCAATGCAGTAGGTTTCATCAGCACCGGGGAAACGTTCATCAGGCGTCTTCACACCTTTGATACCGGGCATCGCGAGGTACTCGGTAAAAAACTTGTCGTACATATCAAGGATGGTCAGGCAGTCAGTCTTGGCGCCTTCGTGGTCCGCAAAAGCGCAGTGCCCTTCATGCCAGAAAAACTCGGCTGTGCGCAAAAACAGGCGCGTGCGCATCTCCCATCTAAAAACGCTGCACCACTGGTTTAGCTTCATCGGCAGGTCGCGGTAAGACTGCACCCAGCGCGACATGGAGTCGCCGATAATCGTCTCCGAAGTAGGTCTCACCACATAAGGCTCTTCAAGCTGTGCGGATGGTGCAGGGCGAAGGCCCGGCCCGTCGGGGTTCGCTTCAAGACGGTGATGGGTAACAACCGCGCATTCCTTGGCAAAACCTTCAACGTGCTCGGCTTCCTTGGCCAAAAAGCTGACAGGGATCAAAAGCGGGAACGCGCAGTTCTGGATGCCGTAATCCTTCAGCCACACATCAAACACGCGCTGCATGTTCTCCCACAGGGCAAAGCCATAGGGCTTGATGGTCATGCAGCCGCGCACGGGGGCGTTTTCAGCCAAATCAGCCGCTTTGATAACCGCCTGATACCACTGCGGAAAATCTTCAGCACGCGTTGGCGTAATGGCCGTCTGGGGCTTTTTATCGTTTTTCTGTTGTGCTGCTGCGGTCATTGTCTTGCTCTTTCATTTTCTTCAAGTGGTCGCGGCAATAGCCTTCAACCGTATTCGTTATGTCTTTTCCGTTATAAAGCAGCTTGCCGCCCTTGAAAACCGTCAGTGTGCCAATCTGGCTTTTGCCCTCAACGGCAGGGTTTGTAACACCAAGCGCCGCCATCACATCAATGGCAATAGGTACCTGTACCTCTTCAGGGATCTGGAATGCAGACTCACCCTCAATATCTGCACCTGCAACAGGGTTGCCGTAGGCATCAACACCGGGCTCATAGGCAGCGCCCTTCACTTTCGACCCCATGATATCCGCAGTCTGGCAGATAAGCGCCGCCTGCTGCTCGGGCGTAATGGGCTCGGCATCAGCCTCGGCTTGATCAAGGTTCTTCTTGGGGTCCTTTTTGTTATCCTCTTTTCCAAGCGGTGCCAAAGCCTCGGTATCAACCTTGGCGGGCTCGCGGGCCTCAGCAGCCAGAGAGGCAAAACAAAAAACAAGTGTCAGAAACAGGCGCATGAAACGCTCCTAATATTGTACCGCATCACCCATGGCGCGGAAATCCACGACCTTATACTCGATCATAACCCAGATGATGGCCCAAATAATGGCAGAAACAAGGGATGTTGCCAAAAGTTTTGCCTTAAGATGGGGGTTCACAGGCGCACCAACCACACCGGGCTCAGGCACATCAGGCTGCTTAACGCCCCAAGGTAGCACGGCAAACAACACGGTCCACCACACGCACAGATAAACAAAAATACCTGAAACAATACCCATACAAACCTACACCAGTGATATATGAACGCTTACAAGCGGCTTGATATCGGCAAGATCACGGAAATAGCGGCGCACAGCCCCGCGTATAGCCTCAATTGCAGCATCCTCCGATACGCGCTCCCCTTTGGACATGCTTTCAAACTTATCGGCCACCGCATCTTCAAGGTCCGCGAGGCGCTGGGCATCATTAGCGTTTTCAGGGTCCAAAAGCCCCATGGCGCTCACCTGCAAGTCAAGAATGCCGCCATCTTGGCGGTCAACGGCCAGCGATACAAAAACAGCGCCGTTAAAGCTCATTTTGCGGCGCTCCAAAATAGGTACGCTGTCGGCCGCAACCATTTTGCCAAAATCAATCGCGCTGAAATGCAGCGCAAAGTGCCGCACAGGCTCAAGCCCGTCTTTCGTAATGCGCAGCATCTCGCCATTCACAGGCACATGCACGTTTTTGACCTGCTTTTCACGGGCAAGGCCTGCATGGGCTTCCATCTGCGTGCGTTCGCCGTGGACAGGGATGGCCGATACAGGCCGCAGCCAGTCGATCATTTGCGCCACATCAGCGCGCACAGGGTGGCCCGATACATGCACGCAGGCATCGCGGTCCGTTACAATTTTAACGCCCATCTGTAAAAGGCTGTTTTTAATGTCGTTAATCTCGGCTTCATTGCCAGGGATCGTGCGCGATGAAAAAATAACCAAATCATCAGGCTTTAATTTCACGGCCGGATGCATGGCACGCGATACGCGCGATAACGCCGCCCGCGCCTCGCCCTGGCTGCCTGTCAAAATCAGCACCACTTTCTGGTCAGGTAAATCAGCGGCGTCATGCCCGTTTAAAAAACGCATGCTATCGTCTATGTAACCTGTCTCGCGCGCGCACTCGACCATGGTATCAAGCGACCGGCCAACAAGCGCCACCTGCCGCCCGCATTTTCGTGCGGCCCTATAAATGCTGATAATGCGCCCGACGTTGGATGCAAACATGGTAATCGCAATTTTGCGCGGCGCTGATTTAAAAACCTCGTAAAGCCCTTCTTCAACCGCGGCCTCCGTGCTGTGCTTTGTGCGCACATCGGCGTTTGTTGAATCGCCCACATACGCCATCACGCCCGCATCGCCCAAAGCCCTAAAGTCCGCGGCATCGGTGTTCACGCCCAAAATGGGCGCCTCATCAATGCACCAGTCACCCGTATGCACAATGCGGCCTGCGGGGGTTTCGATGCTGAGGGCATTCCCCTCGGGGATGGAGTGCGCCACCGGTATGTAAGTCACAGCCCAGTCGCCAAGCTTTATGGGCTTTCGCGGGTCAACAATGGTTATGCGCGGCTGCTCGCCTTTATAAACATGCTCCTCAAACTTGCGGCGCAAAAGCGCGGCTGTAAAAGGCGTCGCATAAATAGGGCATTTTAGGCGCGGCCATAGCCACGCAACCGCCCCTATATGGTCTTCATGCGCATGGGTTATAAAAAGCCCTTTAAGCTTGTCGCGTTGCTCAGCAATCAGGGATGGGTCAGGCAAAATAACATCAACACCCGGCAGTTTTTCATCGGCAAAAGCCATACCGCAGTCAACCGCAATCCAGCTGCCGTCATATCCGTAAAGGGTGAAGTTCGCGCCAAACTGGCCGCACCCGCCAAGGGGCAAAAATAGCACGCCGTTTTTATCCGGTACGGGTAATGGATTGCTCACTTCTTATTCCTTTGAAAAAACATTTGTAGGCCTTTGATGGTCAGCATGTCGTCGGTAACATCCACGCCGTCGATACTGCCCTCAAACAAAGGCGCAAGCCCGCCTGTCACCAGTATAAAGGGCTTGAAATTATTTTCCTCTGCAAGGCGCTTGATAAGCCCCTCAATCATCGAAACATACCCCCAAAAAATGCCCGAGCGCATGGCCGATATGGTATCGATGCCCGTGACAGCCTTTGGCTTCATGATGTCTATTTTCGGTAGCTTCGCCGTCGCCATGTGCAACGCATCGGCTGATTGGTTGATACCGGGCGCAATGATACCGCCTATATAAGCACCGCTGGCGTCAATCACCTCAAGCTTGGTCGCAGTGCCAAAGTCGATGATGATCATCGGCTTCGGGTGCAGGGTCGTGGCCGCCATTACATTCACCACGCGGTCAGCGCCAAGGCTATCGGGGTTGGGGATGGTAATGGTCAGGCCATGGCTTGTACCGGCATCACCCACAAACATCGGGGTCTTTTTTAAATACGTCTCGCAGAATTTTCTAAAATTAAGGTTGGCACTTGGCACAACCGATCCAATGACAACATCGGTGATGTCTTTAAAACTTAAACCTTCCTCGTGCAGCAGGGGCAATAGCCACGATGCGTATTCATCAGCCGTGCGTGCGGCAACGGCCTGTATGCGCCACACGCGGGGAGCGGCATTATCACGGCAAACGGCAAAAACGGTGTTGGTGTTACCGGCATCAATGGCTAAAAGCATGGCTCAATGCTTAGACCAAAGGGCAGGCAAACGCAACCTTAGGGCATTCTAAAATGCACCGCGCCGCTATGGATGGTGCGGGTAACCCCAGCCCCATCGCTCAGGATAAGATTACCCTCCGCATCAATACCTTCAAAAATACCCTCGGCCTTACGCTCAGCCATACGGGCGGTCACGGGTTGGCCCATGCCATACGCCTGCGAAAGCCACCGCGCCCGTATCTCGGCATAACCCCGTTTAATCCAATGATCGTAAAGGCCACCTATATTCTGCACCAGCGCATCCCGAAAGGATTCTAATACCGCTTGCTTGGCATAGGCTTGCACATGGGTAGCCCCTTCGGGTGCCACCGCAACATTCACGCCAATACCCGCCAGCAGAAAAGCAGGCGCATCGTTTTGGCCGCTCTCCATTTCCAAAAGTATGCCCGCAATTTTTCGGCCATCCACCAGCACATCATTAGGCCATTTCAGCTTTACGGCTTCGCGGGGCACCCCTTGGCCTTCAAGGGTCTCGGCCAAAGCAACCGCAATCGCAAAAGACAACTGCGCGCAAAAACGCGTAGCCACAGGCGGGCGCAAAAGCAGGGTCATGTACAAATTGCCTTCGGGGCTGGCCCATTGGTTGCCAAAACGCCCGCGCCCTGCGGTTTGCACACCGGCTTGTACAACCGCACCCTCGCTTGCGTTTTCTTCTGCAAGGCGCCGTGCTTCATCCATCGTGCTGGGCAGCACGGGGTGGTAATGCAGCGTCGGTTTAAAAGCCATTATTTCAAAAGGCCGTTGGTGGCATTGGCCGAGATAACGGCAAGCGATTGCGGCGCCAAAATAAACAGCAGCACAAATAACAGGCTGGCACCCAACACAATCCGCGACACAGGGCAAGAGCTGAGGCCCAAAGCCTCGCCTTCCTTCGGTTCTTCAAAGAACATGACGCGGATGATGTTGATGTAATACCACGCAGCCACAACGCTTGTTAAGACACCGATCACGGCAAGCACATAGGCATTGGCGGCTACAGCTGCCTGAAACACCGCATACTTTCCAAAGAACCCCGCCAAAGGCGGTATGCCCGACATCGAAAACATAAGGATAGCCAAAGCATAAGCATAGTATGGGCGTGATTTGGATAGGCCCGATAGGTCGGATATTTTTTCAACCGCCATCCCGTCGCGCCGCAACAGCATGATAACGCCAAAGGTGCCCACGGTCATGACCATGTAAATGGCCAGATACATGACAAGCGCTGATAAGCCCAGATGCGTACCCGCCACAAGCCCCACAAGCGCATAGCCCATGTTGCCGATGGATGAATACGCCAAAAGCCGTTTGATGCTGGTTTGCACAATCGCCGCAAAAGCCCCAACAAGCATCGATGCCACGGCAATAATCGCAAGGACCGGCTGTAAATCGGAGGCCAAAGGCTCAAACGGGCCTGTCACAAGGCGGATGATAAGCGCCATCGCCGCAATTTTGGGCACAATTGCAAAGAAAGCGGTCACGGATGTCGGCGCGCCTTCGTATACATCGGGCGTCCACATATGGAACGGCACGGCCGAAATTTTAAACGCCATCGCCGATACAATCAAAATCATCCCGAACAGCACAACAACCGATGAAGGCCCGGGCACAGCCCCTGCGCTTAAGGTTGCCTGTATCACATCAAACTGCGTCGAGCCCGTGTACCCGTAAATAAGCGAAGCCCCAAATAGCAACATCCCTGATGAAATCGCGCCCAGCACAAAGTACTTGAGCCCCGCTTCCGATGCGCGGGTCGAGTTACGGTCAAAGGCCGCCAGCACATAAAGCGACAGGGCCGAAAGCTCAAGCCCCACATAAAGCGCCAGCAAGTCATTGGCCGACACCATCAAAAACATGCCTAAAACGGCAAAGCTCATCAATACAGGGTATTCAAACCGCGCCATCACGGTTTTATCAATGTCGGCAACCGCCAGAAGCAAAGCGGCAACCGCACCACCAGCAATGAAAATCTTCATGAGCTGCGCAAAATCATCCAAGACCAACATGTCTTCAAAAACGCGCATGGTTTCGCCCGCACCGTGGGTGCAAATATATCCGGCTGTCACCACCCATAAGAATACGGTCAACAGCGCAACGGGTTTCAAGGCCCCACCGCGGGCGGTTACACCCACCATCATCAACAGCATGCTGCCAACGGCCAGCATGACCTCGGGCGCAATCGCAACAACATCGTTAAAATTGAAAACCGTCATGGTGCAACCTCATGCGCTGCGCCGTCCTGCAGAAGGGCGTCAAAACTCTCTGGCTGGATCACAAGCGCATCGGCAACCGCCCCCACCTGCATCACCAGTTTTTCAACGGAAGGAGCGGTGTAATTGAACACAAGGTAAGGCGCAACCCCAAGCGCAATGACCATGAGCGCAAGCGGCACCAGATTGATTTTTTCAATCCCCGTCACGTCTTCCATTTCGGCAGCGTCAGCGTTATCGGCGGGGCCAAACACAACCTTGCGGTAAAGCCACAGCATGTATGTGGCGCCCAAAATAACGCCCGTACCCGCCAGCAAAGCCACCCACGTACTGGTTTGGAACGCGCCCGCAAGCACCAAAAATTCACCGACAAACCCTGATGTGCCGGGCAGGCCAACAGACCCCATGGTAAAGACCATAAACAGCACGGCATACACAGGCATGTTTTTGACAATGCCGCCATAGCGGTTGATATCACGCGAATGCAGGCGGTCATAAACCACGCCCACAATCAGGAACAGCGCGCCCGATACAATCCCGTGCGAAATCATCTGAAACACCGCGCCGTCTATCCCTTGGCGGGTAAAGGTAAAAATACCTAGCGTCACATATCCCATGTGCGCGACCGACGAATACGCAATCATCTTTTTCATGTCTGTCTGCACAAGCGCCACAAGCGAGGTGTAGATAATGGCGATGATGGATAGCGCAAAAACCATCGGCGCAAAGTACATCGATGCATCGGGGAACATGGGCAAGCTAAACCGCAAAAACCCGTACCCGCCCATTTTCAAGAGCACGCCAGCAAGTATAACTGAGCCCGCGGTCGGTGCCTCCACGTGCGCATCCGGCAACCATGTATGCACGGGCCACATCGGCATTTTAACGGCAAACGACGCAAAAACCGCAAGCCACAACCATTTTTGCAAATCGGCATCGACGGGGTTTTCCATCAGAAGCGGTATATCCGTCGTGCCTACCTTGCTATAGAGCACAAGCAAGGCAACCAGCATCAGAACCGAACCCAAAAGCGTGAATAGGAAGAATTTGAACGCCGAATAAATGCGCCGCGCCCCGCCCCACACCCCGATAATCAGGAACATCGGCAGCAGCACACCTTCAAAGAACACATAGAACAGCACGGTATCAAGCGCACAGAACGTGCCGATCATGAAGGTTTCAAGCACCAGAAACGCCACCATATATTCCCGCACGCGGGTTTCAATCGACTGCACGGAAGCAAGCAAACAAACAGGCGTTAAGAGTGCCGACAGCAGCACAAAAAACACGGAGATACCATCAACCCCCATGTGGTAGGTCAAGCCAAAAGCCGGCAACCACAGAACCTTTTCAACAAACTGGAAGTCCGGCGAATTCCCGTCAAACCCCATCATCATGTGGACAGCAAGCCCAAGCACGACAAGCGATGTGCCAATGGCAATACGCTGCGACGCCTTAGCCACAAACTCCGGAGCCCCCCGCAAGAGCAATATAAAAAGCGCCCCCAAAAGCGGGATGAACGTCATCAGCGAAAGAAGAGGAAGGCCAGCCGACATCTTAAATCAGCCCTTTCAGTTTCAAAAGCAGCCAGCCCATGAGGGCGACAATTGCCACAATCATGGTCAGCGCGTAATGGTACACATAGCCGGTTTGAAGGGCCGATAAAACGCCAGACCCCGCGCGCGATGCCTTGGCAAGGCCATCCGGCCCAAGCCCGTTGATAATCATCTGGTCGCCACCTTTAAAGAACCTGCGACCAAGCACCCAGGCTGGCTTCACGAACATCGCGTCATAGAGCTCATCGACATACCACTTGCGGAAGAACAGCGCATGAACGGGCTTGAAAATACGCGAAACCGTTTCAGGGATGCCTTGCGTAAACTGGTAACAGATAAACCCAAGGAGAATACCAATACCGCCCACAATCGTTGGGGCCAGCGGCACCCACGATGGCACATGGTGCGCGGCATGAATTGCTTCGTGCGAGGCAATGGATGCGCCCCAGAAAGCCTCAACCTCCTCACCCACAAAATACGGGTAAAACACATACCCCGCCAAAACAGCCCCCACCGCCAGCACAAACAGCGGCAGCAACATAATGAATGGCGATTCATGCACGTGTTCCATGGTGTGGTGGTCAGCCCGCGGCTTGCCGTGGAATGTCAAAAGTAGCAACCGCCACGAATAAAACGCCGTCATAAGCGCGGCGCCAATCCCAATCCAGAACGCCAGCATGCCCACTTGGGTATGCGCGCCGTAAGCGGCTTCCAAAATCATGTCCTTGGAATAGTAACCGGCAAAGAATGGCACGCCCGCCAAAGCAAGCGACCCAATCCACATCAGCACGTATGTAATCTTAATATGGCCTGCAATACCGCCCATACGGCGCATATCCTGTTCATCAGACATCGCATGGATGACCGACCCCGCCCCAAGGAACAACAACGCCTTAAAGAAAGCATGGGTCATCAGGTGGAACATGGCCGCGCCATAAGCGCCAACGCCCGCCGCAAAAAACATGTATCCAAGTTGGGACATGGTGGAATACGCAATCACGCGCTTAATATCAAACTGCGTCATGCCGATGGTCGCGGCAAAAATGGCCGTCAGCGCGCCAACAATCGTCACCACGTCTTTGGCAAACGGGGCAAGCTCATAAAGCGGTGAAAAACGGCATACCAAAAACACACCGGCTGTTACCATCGTGGCCGCGTGAATAAGGGCTGATACAGGCGTCGGCCCCTCCATCGCATCCGGCAACCATGTATGGAGGCCCAGCTGGGCAGACTTGCCGCAAGCCCCAATAAACAGCAAAAGGCACACAAGCGTAAGGGCATGGAATTCATGCCCCAAAAAGCGGAACACGGCATCGGATTGCGAGGACGCCTGCATGAAAATCGTATCAAACTGCACACTGTCAAACAGCACAAGGCACGCAAATATCCCCAAAGCCAAACCAAGGTCACCTACGCGGTTCACCAAAAACGCCTTGATGGCAGCGGCATTGGCCGAATGTTTTTTATTCCAGAAACCAATCAAAAGGTAGGATGCAAGGCCAACCCCCTCCCAGCCAAAAAACAGCTGGATAAGGTTGTCGGCGGTCACCAGCATCATCATCGCAAAAGTGAATAGCGACAAGTAGCTCATGAAACGGGCTTGGTGCTCGTCATGGCTCATATACCCGACCGAATACACATGCACGCAAGATGAGACGATGGTAATCACGCACATCATGACAACCGAAAGCGTATCAAGCCGCACGGCCCAATTGGCTTCAAACGTGCCTGACGCAATCCAAGGCGCTATTTCAATCGTGCGGGCATTGCCGCCCAACGCCACATCAAAAAACAGCGATACCGAAAGCGCCGCGGCACCAATCAGCCCCGCACAGGTCACAAACTGCGCCCCGCGGTCACCAATTTGCTTGCCAAACAAAAACGCAATCAGAAAACCGATAAGGGGCAGAAATACGGGTAAAGCGTCCATCACGTCTCTTTATCCTTTCAACTTGGATAAATCTTCAACCGCAATCGAACCCTTGTTGCGGAAGAACGTCACCAGAATAGCAAGGCCAATCGCGGCCTCGGCGGCAGCGACCGTTAAAATGAACATCGTAAACGCTTGGCCAGCGAGGTCGTTCAAAAACGCCGAAAAAGCAATGAAGTTGATGTTGACGGCCAGAAGCATCAGCTCGATGGACATCAGAATAACAATCACGTTCTTGCGATTAAGGAAGATACCAAAAACCCCAATCACGAACAAAATCGAAGCCAGCATCAGGTAATGGGTCAGGCCAATGTCAACCATGGTTACTCAACCCCCTGCCCGCTTTGCACTTTACGGACTTCAACCACATCCTCGCGCCGCACATGCACCTGGTCGGATATTTTCTGGCGCAAGGTGCCAGGGCGGACGCGCAGGGTTAAAACAATCGCGCCAATCATGGCAACCAGCAGAATAAGGCCCGATACTTGGAAGGGCAAAACATACTGCGTATATAAAATCTGGCCCAGCGCATGGGTGTTAGAAAGGTCTTTGGGGGCAGCAGCCGCTATATTCCCCCCCGCCATCATGGAAGGCGACCAAGCAAACATCATGAACGCCATTTCAACCAGCAAAATACCGCCAATCACAAGCCCAAGCGGTATGTACTGCATGCTTTCGCGGCGTAAATCGGCAAAAGACACATCCAGCATCATGACCACGAACAAGAAAAGCACCGCAACCGCGCCTACATAAACAATGGCTAAAATGAACGCGACGAATTCGGCGCCCAATAGCACAAACAACCCCGCCGCATTAAAAAACGCCAGAATGAGGAACAACACCGAATGCACGGGGTTCTTGGCGGAAATGACAAAAAGCGCGCTCATAATGAGCACGAATGAGAAAAGGTAAAAAGCAAGGCTGGCGATCATGAATCACTGCGTATTGTAAGACCCGCCTTGTTTACCCCTAAGGCTTCTTTCTGGCAACACCTTTCCTGCAAAAACATGGGCTTATAGCTACGTGTACACAATATTTTTGTCATCCTGAGCCAAAGGCGAAGGATCTCATTGAAATACAGTAGATTCTTCGCTATCGCTCAGAATGACAGATCATGAAAAACAGCCTTTTGCCCCTTCTCGCTTTACTGCTCGGTATAGCACCTGCGTTTGCGCAGGATTATGACCGCACAAACCGTATAGTCCTTGGCTACGGGCAGTATAACTTCTACGAGGACAGCGACCAAAGCCGCGGCGCCGTGCGCCTTGAGGCGCGTCTCGGCAAGGTTGAGGTCTGGAAACTCCACCCTTGGATCGGCGTCGAGGTGGGCGAACGTGGCGGGCAATTATATGTGGCCGGGCTCGAAACCGATATTGACCTCAGCGACGAATGGGTCCTCACCCTTCAATCCGGCATCGGCTATTTCAACGACGGCGGTCATAACGCAAACGAGGATTATTACCCGCCGGAAGGTTTCAAAGCGAGAAGCCAGATCGAGCTCGGCTATAAATTTGAAAACGACGCGCGTATATCGGCAGGGTTTTCACATGCCTCCAACGCAGGCATCAAATTCCCCAACCCCAGCGGTAACCAGATTTTCCTGAATGTGCAGTATCCGCTAGGCGACGAGGCGCTGGCCAATTAAATCGCGGCGCATCAACACATCCATCCGTTTGCAATCGCGCGTCAAAAGCCCTGTCTGCGATACACCATAGGCACTGCCCTCTAGTATAGCCGTCGGCAATTCTTCACCCGTTTTATGGATGTTGATAATATGGCTTGCCCCCGTGCAAGCCGCCGCATCATGCCAGATGCCGTTTTCAAAAGCCTGCATGCTTTGGCTATAAACACGGCGATCCGCGCAGTGGTTGGAACCTTTGCGGCTGTAATAAACGTAATTGAAGCTCAGCAAATTCGGCCTGATAGGGCAGCCCCTTTTAGCCATCGCCAGAAAATCATGCTGATACCGCAAATTGCAAACATGCGCCCTGTAGTCCGGCGCAAACCAGATCCCTATTTTAGGGCCCTCGGTAATCATGGATGCCATGTAAACCTCATCGGCGGGGCTAAACGTATAACCCGCGCCGCCTTCCATGCGCGCCAGCAAGGCACCGACATGAATACCTGCCCGCATAACATGGGCACCCGCAGGGCGCGGGCCCTGCGCCTGAAGTGCGGCCTTAGAAAAAGACGTGAGGGCAACCTGAAACATGCAGGAAAGCTTAATCAGACATAAAGTTTATGTAAATAAAAATCACCGATACGGCGCATCTGCAACAAGGTTGGAGGCAATCTGAGCCTCCCAGCGATCACCGTTCGCGAGCAGCTTTTCCTTGTTGTAAAAAAGCTCTTCACGGGTTTCGGTCGCGTATTCAAAATTGGGGCCTTCCACAATCGCATCGACCGGGCATGCTTCCTGGCACAGGCCGCAGTAAATGCACTTCGTCATATCAATATCGTAGCGCGTCGTGCGGCGCTGTCCGTCCTCGCGCGGCTCGGCTTCAATGGTAATGGCCTGCGCAGGGCAAACGGCCTCGCACAGCTTGCAGGCAATGCAGCGTTCCTCGCCATTGGCGTAGCGGCGCAAAGCATGCTCCCCCCTGAAGCGCGTTGAAAGCGGCGCTTTTTCAAACGGGTAGTTCAAAGTCACACGCTGCTTGAACATATACGAGAACGTCAGCGCCATCCCGCGCACGATTTCCGTCAGGAAGAATGATTTGAAGTTGTTCTGCAAAAATTTCATATCGGCCTACTGTACCACAGGCAGGGAGTTTGTCGCCATCAGTGTTCCGGCCATAACCAGAACCCAGATAAGGGTGAACGGCAGAAATATCTTCCAGCCAAGGCGCATCAACTGGTCATATCGGTAACGCGGTAGCGTGGCCCTGACCCAGATATAGACAAACAAAATGAAAGAAACCTTGAGCACAAACCAGATAACACCGGGCACAAAGTCCAAAGCCTCGATGCCAAAAGGTGGTAGCCACCCACCCAAAAACAGGATGGTGGCCATGGCCGACATCAAAATCATATTCGCGTATTCAGCCAAGAAGAAGAGCATGAACGCCGCCGCCGAATACTCGACCAAAAACCCGCCTGAAAGCTCGGACTCGCCCTCAGGCAAGTCAAACGGTGCGCGGTTGCACTCAGCCAGAATGGAGACAACAAACACGACAAACATGGGCAAGAGCATGACCTGCACCCACCATGGGCGCGGCGCAGTCACGATTTCCGTAAGGTTAAGGGACCCAACACAAAGCAGCACGCACACAATCACAAGCCCCATCGAGACTTCATACGAAACCATCTGTGCAGCCGAGCGCATCCCGCCCAAAAACGCGTATTTGGAGTTGGACGCCCAACCGGCCATCAAGACGCCGTAAACCCCCATCGATGAAATCGCAAATAGGTACAAAATCCCGACGTTGATATCCGCAATCACCCAGCCCTCATTTACGGGGATGACCGACCACGCAATCATCGAAAGCAGCATCGTCAAAACCGGTGCCAGAATAAACACCACGCGGTGCGCGGCACTTGGTATGATGATCTCCTTCGAGAAAAGCTTGATGGCATCGGCAAATGTCTGGAGCAAGCCAAACGCGCCAACTGTCATAGGCCCTTGCCGTAGCTGCATCGCGCCCATCACTTTACGCTCGGCATACACAAGGTAGGCGACACCAATTAGCAATGGCACCACAAACGCCAGAATTTGCAGCACAATCAGCGCGCCCGGCAAACCATAATCATTGAGAAAAATCTGAAGAGTCATGACAGTAGAGCGTTTTACACGTTATTTTTTGGCTTGAACAGCCTCCAAAAACTGGCGCGCAAGCACGGGGTACGCGTGGTTGATAAGCACATGGGCCTTGGCCCCGGCCCCCGCGGCATCACGCTCGGCCGCGCTCATGGCCAATAGTTTTTCAATTGCCGCCGCCACATCCTTAGGGTTGCCGGTGGGTACGGATATGCCGCCCTCCGCTTCTTCCACCATGTCGTTACCGGCACCGACAGCCATAATGATAGGCCGCGCGGCCATCATGTAATCGTAAATTTTGTTAAACGATACGCCGTGCTTATACACATCGTAGTGCTTGGCGCCCATATACAGCACATCCATCTGTTTTAAAAACCGCGGTACATGGCGCTTGGGTACGGGCCCGCACAACACAAAGGTGTCAGCGACACCAATCTCCTCGGCAAAGTCGGCCAAAGGCGCACGGTATGGCCCGTCACCAATCGTCATAAAGGCCACGGGCAAATCGCGCACATAACCGGCCGCTTCCACCATCACTTCAAGCGCATTGGTATCGCCATGCGTACCGGCATAGCCCACAATCATGCGGCCCTGCGCTTTAAAGCGGTCAATCACGGCTTGCACAAGCGTATCAACATGCCCCTCGCCCTCATCCGCCCACTCATCAGGGTCTATGCCGTTCGGCACGTGATGAAATTTGCCGGCCTGAAGCCCATAACCCTGCAAAAAACTCTCGGCCTTCGGCAAAACCGAAACCACAACATCGGCCACTTTACAAGCCTGCCGCTGCCCCCAACGCACAAGATGCATAAAGGGGTGTTCGGCACTCATGCCCCAAATCTGTACTGGGCTATCGGGCCAAAGCTCTGTCACTTCATATACAAGCTTCGCCTTATGATACCCCGCAATCATCTGCGCCGGCCCCATATCAAAAGGGTAACCTGACGACGCAATAACAATATCCGGTTTAAAACCGGCGCATACATGGCGCACACGCACATAAAGCTGCGCCACAAAGGCAAGGATATTCAAAATACGGCCCCAGCCATTGCCTTTGAAAGCTGGCGTTTTAAAAAAGATGTATTCGATACCGTCAAACCCTTGGCGGTCGATAATCCCCCGCATGCGCGGCTGGCGTATGCGCGTATGGGCGTGAGATGCCGATATAATCCGCACACGGTGCCCCGCCCGCACCCACTGCCGTGCCAGGTAATACGGGCGGTACTCCATCCCCAGCACGGGTGATCCTGCATTGTGGTCGATGTAAAGGATATTCATACCCAAATCATACACGGATAGCCTTCAAGGCAAAATAGATACAAAAGCGCCCCTTGATTTCCTCTTGCAGGCAATACAACTCTCTCCCATCAACAATCTTTTAAAAAGGACATTCCATGAAATCCCTCCAAGGTAAAACAGCCATCGTAACCGGCGGCAGCCGCGGTATTGGCGCTTCCATCGCCCAAAAACTCGCAGCCGATGGCGCAAACATCGCCCTCACCTACGGTAAATCCGGGGCCGAGGCCGATAAACTCGTAGCCAGCCTGACCGCTCTCGGCATCAAGGCGAAGGCCTATCAGGTAAACGCAGCCGACAAAGCGGCTATGGCAGCCCTGCCCGCGACCGTCCTCAAGGATTTCGGCGGCATCGATATCATCGTCAACAACGCGGGCGTTTTCAGCATGGGCGCAATTGGCGACGTCAACGCCGATGAATATACAAGGGTCATGGGCACGAATGTGGATGGCCCCTTTGCCCTCATCAACGCCGCAACCCCGCACCTTAAATCCGGCGCGCGCATCATCAACATTTCAAGCGGGCTAGGTGAACGTGCGGGCATGCCCGGTGTCAGCCTTTATACGGCATCAAAATTTGCGGTAACGGGTTTAACCAGAGCTTGGGCCAAGGATTTTGGTCCAAAAGGCATCTTGGTCAACGCCATCTTGCCCGGCCCCATCGATACCGACATGAACCCAGAAACAAGCACTTTTGCCGATTTCCAACGCTCGCTCACGGCCCTCGGCCGCTACGGAAAGCCCGATGAAATTGGCAACGTCGCAGCCTTCTTGGCAGGCCCAGGCGCCAGCTACGTCACAGGCGCTCTCATCGCTGTTGACGGCGGCTGGAACGCTTAAGCGGTTTTATTACTCAGCCGCCATTGCCAGAGGCTTCACAAAAGCCTCTGTGCACTGCGCCATCGTGACAGATGCGCGGGAAATCACGCAAGTTTGGTAGTAATTGGCAACGGCCGTACCAAACGGCTTGGCGTCCAGCGTGCCCGCCTTACCAAAATCGCTCCAGGCAACAGGCGTAATGGCGTCAACAGCACCAAAGGCCGGTACGTCTTTTGCCATCGCGGCGCGTAAATCAGCAAGGGTATTGAAGCTCAAAGGCTTGCCAATCACTTCCGAGAAAGCACGGATGATTTTCCAGTCTTCCTTAGCTTGCCCAACAGGGCTTGTTGCTTGGCGTGTTTGCTGTACGCGGCCTTCGGTGTTTACATACGTCGCGTTCTTTTCGGTGTAGGTCGCGGCAGGGAATATCACATCCGCGCGTGCAGCACCTGCATCCCCGTGGTGCCCTTGGTAAATCACAAATGCATCAGCGGGGATGGATTTCACAACATCCGTATCCACATTGTTGAGCCACACGGCCTTAATGCCTTGCCACGAAAACTGGCCTTGCGGCGGTGTAAAACCAAGCATCAAAGCGCCCATGCGCCCTGCTGCGGTGTGAAGGTAGTTGAAACCATTCCACCCCTCGTTCACAACGGCCTTCGCGCGCACAGCCGCCAAAACGGCAGAGGCATCGGCCCGCTGCAACGCAGCCGTACCCAAAATCATCGCAGGGCGCTCGGCCTTGATGCTCAATTTCTCAAGCGCATCCACCCCCGCACCCAAATACGTATACGGATAGTTCAAATCAATTTTCTGGCCAATCACGTAAACCGGCACGCGCTTGTTGTACCAAACCTTACGGATACGCGCATTGATCAGCGGCGCTTCCGTACGTGGGTTACAACCAACCAATACAACCGCATCCGCCTGTTCAAGCCCTGCAATCGTCGTGTTAAACCGCCATGATGCAGGCGCGGATACATCTATCGCAGCCCCGTCCACACGGCATTCCAGCATATTGCTGCCAAGCCCGTTCATGAATTTTTTAAGGGCGTAAACGCTTTCAGCGCAGGCAAGGTCACCTGCAAGCGCCGCCATTTGCGCACCCTGTAGGCCCTTTAGTTTATCGGCAGCAAAGGCAAACGCATCTTCCCAGCTGGCTTCAACCAGCTTGCCGTCGCGGCGCACATAAGGGCGATCAAGGCGCTGCCGCTTGAGGCCATCCATCGCAAGGCGCGATTTATCGGCAAGCCATGTCTCGTTAATCGCCTCGTTAAGCCGCGGCAAAATCCGCATCACCTCGTTGCCGCGCACATCAACCCTGATGTTGCAGCCAACGGCGTCCATCACATCGACGCTTTCAACCTTGCGCAACTCCCATGGCCGCGCCGTAAATTCATAAGGCGCACTCGTGAGAGCCCCCACAGGGCATACATCAACAAGATTGCCCGACATCTCGGACGCCATCGTTTTTTCGATATACGTGCCAATCTCGACATCCTCGCCACGGTTGAGCAACCCAAGGTCATCAACCCCCGCAATTTCGGATGCAAAACGCACACAGCGCGTGCACTGGATGCACCGTGTCATGACCGTTTTAACAACGGGGCCGAGTTCTTTGTCTTTAACCGCGCGCTTGGCTTCAAAATAACGCGACCGGTCATAGCCGTACGCAACCGCTTGGTCCTGCAAATCGCACTCGCCGCCCTGGTCACAAATGGGGCAATCCAGCGGGTGGTTGATCAGCAAAAATTCCATGACGCCTTTACGGGCCTTATGCACAAGCTCGGAATCCGTCAAGACTTCCATGCCGTCAGCGGCCGCAAGGCAGCACGATGCTTGCGGCTTTGGCGGCCCAGGCTTTACCTCAACCAAGCACATGCGGCAGTTGCCAGGTACCGATAATTTATCGTGATAGCAAAAGCGGGGGATTTCGATCCCCATTTGCTCAGCCGCCTGCAACAGGTTGGTGCCCGGGGCGACTTCAATTTCGACATTATTGATTTTCAATTTTGGCATTGTTTTCACCACTAAGACGCTAAGAGCGCTAAGAATTTATTTCAGTTTCTCTTCTTTCAAAATCTCATCAAGCAATTTTCCGCCCCTAGCAAAATTAAATTATGGTCAGGAATATCATGAAAAAATATTTCAACTTGCTCTGGCTTGCGCCCAACCTCTTCTACAAAAACATCTGTAATTCTTTTCACAAGGCGGCGCTTATCATCAATCGTCAAATCATCGCGGTGATTGATATGTATGACTGGCATTCTTAGCGTCCTTAGCGTCTTAGCGGTTAAAAAATCAAGCCGCCTTGGCTTGCTTGCGGTAGTCCATGATGCGCTGCTCGACAACGGGGCGGAAGTGCCTGAAGAGCCCCTGTATCGGCCACGCCGAGGCATCGCCATGCGCGCAGATCGTCTGCCCCTCAATCTGCTTCGAGATATCAAGCAGCATATCGATTTCTTCAATCGTGGCATTGCCCGTGACCATACGCTGCATGATCTTGTACATCCACGCGGTACCCTCGCGGCACGGCGTGCACTGCCCGCAGCTTTCATGCATGTAAAAATAGGATAGCCGCGCAATCGCGTACACGACATCCGTCGATTTATCCATGACAATAAGCCCAGCCGTCCCAAGGCCCGATTGCACGGCGCGCAGGCTATCAAAATCCATCACAACCGTATCGCAAATCTCGCGTGGTAACAGCGGTGTCGATGACCCACCAGGGATCACGCATAAAAGGTTATCCCACCCGCCGCGCACACCGCCCGCATGCTTCTCGATAAGTTCCCGCATGGGGATGCCCATCGCCTCTTCCACATTGCACGGCGCATTCACATGGCCGGAGATGCAGTAAAGTTTGGTACCCGTATTCTTGGCATCACGCCCAATACCCGCAAACCACTCCCCACCACGGCGCAGAATGGTTGGCACTGTCGCAATCGTCTCAACGTTGTTCACGGTCGTAGGGCAGCTATAAAGCCCCGCCATGGCCGGAAACGGCGGCTTGTTACGCGGCTGGCCTTTTTTACCTTCTAGCGATTCCAGTAACGCCGATTCCTCGCCGCAAATATACGCGCCGCCACCGCGGTGCAACTCCACATCAAAATCCCAACCGGACCCCGCCGCATTTTTACCAAGCAAACCCGCCGCCCGCGCTTCATGAATGGCTTTCCAGACATTCGAGCTTTCGTCAAAAAACTCGCCGCGAATGTAAATATAAGCCTTATGCGCGCCAATCGCATGCGCCGCAATCAAAGCGCCTTCAAGCAACTTGTGCGGCTCATGGCGTAAAATCTCGCGGTCTTTGCAGGTGCCAGGCTCGCTTTCATCGGCATTGATAACCAGATAATGCGGCTTGTCTGATGGCTTCGGCATGAACGACCATTTCATACCGGTCGGGAACCCCGCGCCCCCGCGCCCACGCAGGCCTGATTTTTTCATCTCCTCGATAATCCAATCACGGCCCTTGGCAATGATGGCGGCTGTGTTATCCCAATCCCCGCGCTTTTTAGCATCGGCAAGTGTGAACGAATTCCAGCCATAGAGGTTTGTAAATATGCGATCCTTGTCAGCGAGCATAAGGGGTACCGGAAGATTGTTTTTTCACGACAATGTTATATAGGGCTTCGCGCAGGCTGTCGAGGCGGTTTCAGGGCTTTTCCAGCCGCTCTTTAGTCCAAAAACCTGTCTTTAAGGCTTGGTTCAGGCAGGGGGCACTGGTCCAGTTTTCCAAACCATGCATACCGCCGCTTGCCTATGAAATCATACGCGCAATCCCTAAGCGCCCTTGGAAGCATCCTCAAACCGTAAAAGAGTGCCCAGGGTAACCCTAAAAACCGCAGCGTTATTAGCACGGCATCGCTCTTGGCGTACACGCGCCCGCCGTGAATAAGGTAAACGGAATCACCTGCCTTGCCGCCGTACTCCTCAAGCAGGGCAACCCCTTTCGCTGACTGCTGTGAAACAAATTTAAACTTGGCCAGTTTGTCACGCCTCAGCACAAACCGTACGGACGCATGACAAAGGTTACACACCCCGTCAAACAGCAAAATGGGCCCATTTTTGCTCACCATGTGCGGGCCTTCCAGTGCACAAAAGGTTCCTTGAGCGGTAATAACCAAGTCTCAGGGGCAATCCCCCATGTTTCTTTTGTAAGGTCGGTGTCTGGGTCAACCAACAAGGCAGGCTTCCGTCCATTAAGGCTTACATGCACCTCACACTTGACCTCGGCATCCCGAACGCCCTTTTCGCGGCGCCATTTGTCATCGATATAATACGCAAACTGTAAAAGCGACTTCGCCTCAAGCGATACGGCCGCATACTGCCGCTGCGTCAGAAAGTCTTTAGGGTCAATCACCCACTCCTGTTTTGTATCGGGGTCGCGCACAAGGCAGCGTGAGCCATAAAATCTATGGTTATCCAACATCATGCGCCATGCAAAACCTTGGCCCTCGCCCGTCCAGCTTGTGTCTCCGGGGTAATAAAAGCCGCGCAGCGGCACTAGCGCTTGCACGGCAAGCCACACAGTCATCATGAGGATCACGAGTGTGCCCGGCACCTCCTGCTCGGCAACAGGCACCGGCGATACAGGCTTAAACCGCCCTAAAACCTTGAGCGGCCAGTCAGGGTCAAAAAACAGTGTCGTTGCCAAAATCGTAAGATACGGGAAGAAGTCGATGTAAAACGTATACGAGTTCAAAAGATGAAAGAGGCAGTAAACGCAAAACACCCAAACCCGCGTCCGTTTGAAAAACAGAAGCGGCGCACCAACCAGATGGAGGGCAATCGTGCCATAAGCACCAAGCGCCACAAACCAGTCCTCAAAAACAAGGCGCCCAAAGATATGGTCGGGCAGCGATCTCAACATGCTGCCCAAAGGCTCGAGCATCAGCCAATCCGGCTTCAGCTTCATCAACCCGGCATACAGCAGAACAATTTCTATCTGCATCCGGAAGGTCCAAAGACTCCACCCCGGCACGAGCGGCGTCCAGTTTTTCCGCCGCGCATCAAGCGACCACGCGCGATGCATCGGCAAAAAAATCATCAAAATGGCAAAGAGAATAATCAGGTAATAGTGGTTGAGGTAAAACGCAGCTTCCGCCAGAAACGAATACGCAAACAAAATAGTGAACACCGTAATCGCCACGCGGTAATAAAGCCCGAGCGCGATAAAAATTCCTGAAATTCCGGCAATCACAATGTGGGCCTTGAGCATCCAAAGCGCGGGCCACGTCGGCACCCATTCAAAGTACGTGTACTTCAGATGAAATTCAGGCGTGATGAAATTTTCCAATTGAAACTGGTCATCGATCGAAAAATCGAGGATGCCGCCGATAACCACCATCACGCCAAAGACGATCCGGAAAAACGCCAGCGAGTAGCCACTGACAGGGGTTGCGAGTACTTCCTTAAGGGAACGCAAAAAGCCTCCTGCGAAAGTTAGGCAACTCCTGCCTTTTTGGCTTCATCTTGAAGTGTTGTAGGGCCGGTGATGGCCATGGAGCATTTACGCCCGTTCTGCGGGCCCGCAGGCACTTCACGGCCTGCCGATAAAGCATCGATGATTTCTTTCATGCGCTCTGGCGTCAGGTCTTCGTAATAGCTGTCGTTAATTTGTACCATCGGGGCATTCACGCACGCGCCAAGGCACTCAACTTCAGTCAAAGTAAACTTCCCGTCGGACGTCGTTTCCCCGATATGGATTCCAAGTTTTTCCTCGCAAGCTTTCACAATATCGGCCGAGCCGCGCAGCCAGCACGGCGTTGTCGTGCAGCACTGTATGTGGTTTTTGCCAATCGGGCGCAGGATAAACATCGAGTAAAAAGTAGCCACTTCAAACACCTTGATGCGCGGCATTTCAAGAATCTTTGCAATCTCTTCCATCGCAACTTCAGGTATCCACTGCCCTTCGGTCTCGCGCATTACCAAATCCAAAAGCGGCATAACCGCCGATTGTTTGCGTTCTTCCGGGTAACGCGAAAGAATATCCGCGACCTTCGTCATATCTTTGAAGGCGAAGCTGGTCGGCTGTTGTTCCTTGGGGGCGACAATAGGCTTCATCGGTCAATTTCTCCAAAAACGATATCCATCGATCCAATGATCGAAACGGCGTCAGCCAACATGTGCCCGCGGGACATAAAGTCGAGGCCAGCCAAATGCGCAAAACCCGGCGCCCTTATGTGGCACTTATACGGGCGGTTTGTGTCGTCCGATAACAAATACACACCAAACTCGCCCTTGGGGGCTTCCACGGCCGTATAGGTTTCACCGGCAGGTACGTGATACCCTTCGGTAAACAATTTGAAGTGGTGGATCAGCGCTTCCATCGAGCGTTTCATTTCCTCGCGCGGCGGCGGCACAATCTTGTAATCATCCACTTTAACGGCCCCACCCGGCATTTCCTTGAGGCACTGGCGCATGATTTTGAGCGACTGGCGCATTTCTTCCATCCGCACCACATAGCGCGCATAACAATCGCCTGTCTTGCCAACGGGTATATCAAAATCCATTTTCTCGTAAACTTCATAAGGCTGCGATTTACGCAAATCCCACGCAACGCCGGATGCCCTGAGCATAGGGCCAGTAAAGCCCCAGTCAAAGGCTTGCTGCTTGCTGACAACGCCAATCCCAACCGTGCGCTGCTTGAACACGCGGTTTTCAGACAGCAAGCCTTCAAGGTCATCGATAACCTTGCCGAAATTTTCAGTCCAGTCCCACATGTCTTCGGCGAGACCCTTGGGCATATCCATCGCAACACCGCCGGGGCGTATGTAATTGGCATGCAGGCGCGCGCCGCAAACACGGTCGTAGAATTCCATGCCCTTCTCGCGTTCTTCAAAACCCCAAAGCGCAGGCGTAATTGCACCAACATCCAGCGCATAGGTCGTAATATTAAGGATGTGGTTTAAAATGCGTGTCAGTTCCAAAAACAGCACGCGCACATACTGCGCGCGCGGGGGCGGCGTAATGCCCAACAGCTTTTCAACAGCCAAGGCAAAACAATGCTCTTGGTTCATGGGTGAAACATAATCAAGCCGGTCGAAATACGGCAGCGCCTGTAAATAGGTTTTGTGCTCAATCAGCTTTTCGGTGCCGCGGTGTAATAGCCCGATATGCGGGTCAGCGCGCTCCACCACCTCGCCGTTCATCTCCAAAATCAGGCGCAAAACGCCGTGCGCCGCTGGGTGCTGCGGGCCAAAGTTGATTGTATACGGCTTGATTTTCTCGTCATCGCTCGTGGCAACAATCTGCCCCGTTGAATCATCAAGCGTGACCAGCTGTTTCGTAATTGTATGCGTTGCATTTGAACTCATGTTTTCACCGCTAAGACGCTAAGTACGCTAAGAAAATTTTATACCATTCATTATTAATCCACCTCGAAAATCTAACTAGCTAAAAACAAATTCTTCTTAGCGTACTTAGCGTCTTAGCGGTAAAAAAAACTAACCCCCTCCACCACGCACACGCTCGGCGGCATTGGTGCGGTAATCAACGGTGCCCACCTTCTGCTTTACGGCTTTTTCGTCGCCCGGTAATTGCACGGTTGTCATGGCTTCCCACGGGCTGAGGTTATCGAAGGATCTAAAATCCTGCATCAGCTTCACGGGTTCATAGACCACGCGGGCTTGCGCCTCGTCGTAGCGCAGCTCGACAAATCCAGTCAGCGGAAAATCTTTGCGCAGCGGATGCCCTTCAAAACCATAATCGGTCAGAATGCGGCGGAGGTCTTCATTGCCCTCAAAAGCAATGCCGTACATATCCCACACTTCACGCTCAAGCCAGCCAGCGCTTGAGTAAACAGGCGTAACAGACGGCACGGGCGTATCTTCATCCGTCATAATTTTAACGCGGATGCGCAAATTGTGCCGCAGCGAAAGCAGCTGGTACACAACCTCAAACCGGTCGGCTTTGGTTGGCCAATCAACGGCTGTAATATCCATCAGCTGCACGCAAGCCGTTTCAACATGGTCGCGCAAATCGGTCAGCACGCGCACAATTTCGGCACGTTTAGCATGCACCACCAGTTCATCCTGCGCGAAAGACGTGCCCGAAACGCCATAGGCAAATGCTTCGGCAATTTTGGCGGCCAGTGCCGCTTTTTTTTCGGACGGGGCTTTGCGGCTCATCGCACAATCCTCGTATCTTCACGCTGGATTTTTTTCTGGAGCTGCAAAATACCATACACAAGCGCCTCAGCCGTGGGCGGGCAACCCGGCACGTAAATATCGACCGGCACAATACGGTCGCATCCGCGCACAACCGAATAGGAATAGTGGTAGTATCCCCCGCCATTGGCGCAGCTGCCCATGCTAATCACCCAGCGCGGCTCTGGCATCTGGTCATACACACGGCGCAAGGCCGGCGCCATTTTGTTGGTGAGCGTGCCAGCGACTATCATCACATCGGATTGACGGGGTGAAGGGCGTGGAATAACGCCAAAACGGTCAAGGTCATAGCGCGACATATAGGAATGAATCATCTCAACCGCGCAGCATGCAAGGCCAAATGTCATCGGCCACATCGAGCCCGTGCGCGCCCAGTCAAACAGCTTGTCGACTTGCGTTAGCACAAAACCCTTGTCAGTCACTTCCTGCGCGATGCGGGCAACAAACTCATCCTGCTTCACGGCAGGAACAGGGATGTTTGGTTGCTTTAAAGGAGCGGCAGGCGCCGCAATGATATTCTTTTCATGAGACATGGATTATTCCCAATCAAGGGCGCCTTTCTTCCATTCATAGATAAAACCGATGGTGAGGATACCAAGGAAAACGACCATCGACCAGAAGCCGAATAAACCTATATCCGAAAGGGTAATTGCCCAGGGGAACAGGAACGCGATTTCAAGGTCGAAGATAATGAAAAGAATGGAAACCAGATAAAACCGGACATCGAATTTGTGGCGCGCATCCTCAAAAGCATCAAAGCCGCACTCATAAGGGGCGAGCTTGTTGGCGTCAGGCCGCTGCTTGCCCGAAAAATACGACCCCACAAGCATCACAAGCGCAAGGCCCGCGGCAATCCCGATAAAAATCAGGATAGGCAGGTATTCGGCCAGAAAGTGGTTGGAGGCAAGAAACGTATCGAGTGTATTGGAGCCAGTCACGAAGAACCCCTTGAAGTAACGCCGAAATGGCGCGAGTGACGGGACTTGAACCCGCGGCCTCCTGCGTGACAGGCAGGCGCTCTAACCAACTGAGCTACACCCGCATTTGCCGAACAGTTGTGGGAGATTGTAGGCACCCAAAGCCATCCGGTCAATTCAGCGTGAGAGGTGTATAGGGTAATTCTTTTTCAGGTGCAACACTTATATGCCCTTTTCTAGGCCGCCCTAGGCATATAAGGCTGCCCCAAAGCCTCAGCCACTGCCGGGTGCATAATTTTACCCTCATGCACGTTGAGGCCCATGGCCAGATGCGGGTCGTCGGCCAGTGCCTGCTTCCAGCCCTTGCTGGCAAGCGCCAGTACAAAAGGCAACGTCGCATTATTGAGCGCCGCGGTCGATGACTGCGGGTAAGCCCCCGGCATGTTAGCGACGCAGTAATGGATGATGCCGTCCACTTCGTAGGTTGGTTCTTGGTGGGTCGTGATTTTGCTGGTTTCAAAGCAGCCACCTTGGTCAATCGCAATATCAACAACAACCGCGCCCTGTTTCATGGTATTAAGCTGCGCACGGCTCACCAGCCTTGGGGCATTAGCGCCGGGCACCAGCACCGCACCAATCACCATATCGGCTTTGGCAACTTCCGCATCAATCGCAGCTTTGCTCACGGCAAGCACACGGGCGCTCGCGCCAAAAAACTCATCTAAAAAGCGTATGCGTTCGCCGTTTTTTTCAAGGATGGTCACATCAGCCCCCATACCAACAGCAATGCGCGCCGCATTAAACCCGGATACGCCACCACCAAGCACGGTGACATGCGCGGGCTCAACCCCCGGCACACCGGATATCAGGCGCCCAAGGCCCCCGCGGTGCTTCTGGAGGGCCGTCGCCCCCATGATGGGCGCCATACGCCCTGCAATTTCAGACATAGGCGCAAGCAATGGCAAACCGCCCTTGGCGCTGGTCACGGTTTCATAGGCAATGGCCGTGCAGCCACTATCCATCAAGCCCTTGGCTTGTTTCGGGTCCGGTGCCAGATGCAGATAGGTAAACAGCACCTGCCCGCGGCGGAGCTGCTTCCATTCCGGTTCCTGCGGCTCTTTCACTTTGACAATCATATCGGCCTTGGCAAACACGGCATTGGCGCTGTCGACAATTTCGGCTCCTGCGGCGCGATAATCGTCATCACTGGCAAGTATCCCCTGCCCTGCCCCGCTCTGGACCAGCACCTTATGCCCTTGGTGAACACACTCAGCCACACTGGCAGGGTTCAGACCGACACGATTTTCCTGTGCTTTGATTTCCTTGGGTACGCCAATGAGCATGAAAATATCTCCCGAAATAGATGAAGCAGGAACTATAGAACTTTTTTGTATAGATGCACGTGGCAACGCCGCATTTTTTGGAGAATAAGATTTAGAGTATAGAAATGGTGGGTGATGAGGGGCTAGGGCCGTGCGCAGCACGGCAAATAATAATCGAACCCAATGCAGCTGCTTAAAGAAAAATGGTGGGTGATGAGGGGTTCGAACCCCCGACCCTCTCGGTGTAAACGAGATGCTCTTCCGCTGAGCTAATCACCCGCCGGCGAATAAAAAGGAATTTCAGGGAAAAGGCAAACAAAAAACACAAACATAAAAAAACGGCCGGATGAAAATCCGACCGTTTTCAAATAAAAAACCGTCGTAAAAACGACGGTCTTGGCTATTAGCGCTTGTTAACGGCGTCTTTAAGAGCCTTACCAGCAGCAAATTTAGGCTGTTTGGAAGCAGCGATCTTGATAGGCGCGCCCGTGCGTGGGTTGCGGCCCGTTTGTGCTTTACGGTTCGTGACTTTGAACGTACCGAAGCCGATCAGTTTCACTTCATCGCCTTTTTTCAAAGAAGCGGTGACGAGATCCAGAATAACGTTGAGGCATTCTTCAGCCTTCGTTTTGGAAAGGTCGGTTTTCTTGGCAACTGCGGCCACGAGATCTGTTTTGTTCATGGGTACCCCCGGTTGAATGTTGAACCCTCCAAGTTCACGTGTATGACACCACACACTGTAAATGAACCTGAAGGCCGGTGCAGAACATGGCTGGTAACACTAGGTTTTCAGCCCTGATTCTGCGCCGCGATAAAAACTAATATGCCGTTTTGTTTATGGCGTCAATGATGAATTACGTCGGAACCCACGGTTTCCTTGGTCTCATCGGCAGCTGGTGCAGCAATGACGTCCGTTTTGCGCTCGATGGGTACAGGCAGCGACATCAACGCATGAGCGAGAACCTGTTCAATGCTAGATACTGGCACAATCTCAAGCCCCTTCTTCACATTGGCAGGTATGTCCGCAAGGTCTTTCTCATTTTCCTTAGGAATCAAGACCTTCACAATGCCACCCCTCAGCGCCGCAAGCAGCTTTTCCTTGAGGCCACCAATAGCGGTCACATACCCGCGCAGGTTGATTTCACCTGTCATGGCAATATCGCGCCGGACAGGGATTCCGGTAAGTGATGACACGATTGCGGTCACCATGGCAGCACCGGCAGATGGGCCGTCTTTCGGTGTCGCACCCTCTGGCACGTGTACGTGGATGGCCAGCTTCTGCAGTTTCTCGTAGTCGATTCCAAAAGTATCAGCGCGGGATTTAATCAGCATTTCAGCAACGATGATGGATTCTTTCATCACTTCTTGAAGATTGCCGGTCATCGTTACCTTGCCGTCTTTGCCGGGCATGGTGACAGCTTCGATCGAAAGTAAATCACCGCCCGTTTCCGTCCATGCAAGTCCGGTCACAACACCAACGCGGTCCATCTCGTCAACTTCGCCGTAACGGTATTTGCGTATGCCCGCATACTTGCCAAGGTTGGATGGCGTTACGTGCAGGTTCTTGCGCTTGCCCATCAAAATTTCTTTGATGGCCTTACGGCACAAATTCGCAAGCTCGCGCTCAAGGTTACGTACGCCCGCTTCGCGCGTGTAATAGCGTATCAGGTCGCGCACGGCAGAATCCGTAATCGCAAATTCTGATGCCTTAAGCCCCGCGGCCTTCATCTGTTTGTCGAGAAGATGCTTGTTCACAATGCCAAGCTTCTCGTCTTCCGTATAACCGGAGAGACGAATAACTTCCATACGGTCCAGCAAAGGCTGCGGCATGCGCAGGCTATTGGCCGTGCAAATGAACATCACATCCGAGAGATTGTAATCAACCTCAAGATAGTGGTCGCCAAAGTTGTGGTTCTGCTCCGGGTCTAAAACTTCAAGTAGCGCCGATGTAGGGTCACCGCGCCAGTCAGAACCCAGCTTGTCGATCTCATCCAGCAGGAAAAGCGGATTGATCGTTTTTGCCTTCTTCATCCCTTGAAGCACTTTTCCGGGCAGTGCCCCAATATAGGTACGGCGATGCCCGCGGATTTCGCTTTCATCACGCACGCCGCCAAGCGCCATGCGCACAAAGTTGCGGCCCGTGGCTTTGGCAATGGATTGTCCAAGCGATGTTTTGCCCACACCGGGAGGGCCGACAAGGCACAAAATCGGCCCCTTCACTTGGCCCTTGCGCGCTTGTACGGCCAGGTATTCCAAAATACGTTCTTTGACTTTCTCAAGCCCGTAATGGTCCTTATCAAGGATCGTCTTGGCCTTGCGGATATCCTTGTAAACTTTCGATTTCTTGCCCCATGGCACGCCAAGCAGCCAGTCAAGGTAGTTGCGTACGACCGTCGCTTCAGCCGACATGGGCGACATCTGCTTGAGCTTTTTCAACTCCTGCTGCGCTTTCGCTTTGGCTTCGTTTGAAAGTTTGGTCTCGTTGATTTTTTTCTCAAGCTCGCCAACCTCGTCGTAACCTTCGTCGGTTTCCGAGAGCTCTTTCTGAATGGCCTTAAGCTGCTCATTCAGATAATACTCGCGCTGCGATTTTTCCATCTGGCGCTTCACACGGCCACGGATACGCTTTTCAACGTGCAGCACTCCGATCTCGTCCTCGATATGCGCCAAAATGCCTTCAAAGCGGCGCGCTACAGAGAGGGTTTCAAGCAACTTCTGCTTGTCCTCTATCTTGAGCGCAAGGTGCGACGAAAGCGTATCGGCAAGCTGCGATGGCTCGCTCAGTTGATTGACCGAAATAATTACTTCCGGCGGGATCTTCTTATTCAGTTTCACATACTCTTCAAACTGCTCGGCCGCTGTTTTAGACAGCGCTTTCAACTCATCCGAGTTCGGGGCCTCGGAAGCCTGTATCTCGTAATGCGCCTCCATAAAATCGGTACGGTCTGTAAACTCGGTAATTTTGGCGCGGCGCACGCCTTCAACCAGAACCTTGACTGTCCCGTCAGGCAGCTTGAGAAGCTGCAAAATGGTGCCGATCGTACCAACGGTATAAACACCGTCGCGCCCCGGGTCGTCCTCGGATGGCGTTTTTTGCGTCAAAAGCAAAATCTGCTTGTCGCCCGTCATCACGGATTCCAGCGCCCTCACCGACCGCTCGCGGCCAACAAAAAGCGGCACGATCATATGCGGAAACACGACAATGTCGC
Organism: Pseudomonadota bacterium; assembly: GCA_009926935.1. Lineage (GTDB taxonomy): Bacteria > Pseudomonadota > Alphaproteobacteria > Micavibrionales > UBA1664 > UBA6145. The sequence continues at coordinate 106,572 of RFNZ01000002.1, forward strand.
GTAAGGGCAGGATGGCAATAGGCGGAAGGGCAGAAACGGTTTCGGTCACGATGTATCCTCTTGGGGCCAAAGGCCCAACTGGTGCATTCTACCAAGACAAGCACGTCAATGGTGAATAACTAGTAAATGGACCCGCAACCCCTAAAAATCAAGGGGTCGCGGTTATCCGATTTCTAGGAAGACTTTTTATCTTCCGGTTTTGGCATATCCGCGCGGCTGGCGATAACGTGGTCGATAAGGCCAAAGTTCTTGGCTTCCTCGGCACTCATGAACGTATCGCGGTCCATCGCTTTTTCGATGGCGCTCAGTTTCTGCCCTGTCTGAGCTACGTAGATATTGTTCAGCTTTTCGCGCAGTTTCAAAATTTCGCGCGCCTGAATTTCGATGTCCGATGCCATACCCTGCGCCCCGCCCGATGGCTGGTGGATCATGACGCGGCTATTAGGCAGGCTGTAACGCTTGCCCTTCTCACCGCACGTCAAAAGCAGCGATCCCGCAGATGCCGCCTGCCCGATGCACATCGTGGCAACAGGGCACTTCACGTAGTTCATGGTGTCCATCATCGCAAAAGCCGATGTCACAACACCGCCGGGCGAGTTGATATAGAACGCGATGTCTTTTGTCGGGTTCTCAGACTCCAAAAACAGCAGCTGCGCACAGATAAGGGATGAAACATGGTCCTCAACCCCGCCCGTCAAAAAGATGATCCGCTCTTTCAGGAGGCGGGAGTAGATGTCATAAGCCCGCTCACCGCGGTTTGTGACCTCGATCACCATCGGTACTAAGGAAGCCATTGTGTCTGAGTAGAATTCTGAGCGGGACATGCGGGGAGCCTTTGGGTTACGATTCACTATCCCCCGAAAGTTACCCGTCCTTGAAATTCCGCGCAAGGGCCGTAAAAGGCCGGAGCAAAATCAATGCCTGAAATGGTCCAGCTTCGGGGTCGCCTTGGGCGGGATTCTCATCCCCGCCATGAGCTGGGCTAAATCAGCTGCAGCCTTTTCGGCTTCTACACCGACAGCTTCTGCGAGTTTAGCCCACTTACCTGTTACAGGCTGATTATCGTAAGAACCGTTCCACGAGTTATTTCCGTAGTGATTTCCAAATGACCAGATGACCTTAAAATCCCCGCGCTCACGGGAGCCGGAAGTAAGCCTAACCGAATAACGTCTGTCTTTGACACCGCTCACAAGCGAGAGAGTAAGGCCATTCGCCAGAGTTGCATCCGCTGTAAATTCGGTCGTATACCCTTTTTCGACAAACTGGTGCACCTTCAGATCACGGATAGTCGTATCACCTCGGATCGCGCCGCCACTGGCCTCTATGAGGGGCTTCAGAATTGCCGCCAGGCCCGCTTCAAGCCTTTGCTGTTTTAAGGCTATATCTGCGTCTTTCGGTGTCATGTCATAAACGCGGGGTTCAACAACTGTTACCCCTGCCTTGAGGTCGCCAGCATCTGCAGCCGAGCTTCCAAACACCGTAACAAGTGCAACGAGTACAGCGGCAGCAGAGCGACGCATTCAAATCCTCATAAAATATCAATTTTAAATTATGTAAACAATTAGCAGCTGGAGCGCGGCCGAGCAACAAAATAAGGTATCGCTAATTGATACCCAACTCCTTAAGCGCCGGATCGGGCTTAAGCGTGCGCCCGACATCAGGCAGGTAGAAATGGGCAAGGTTGGCAAACCTGTCCCTGTACCCCGGTAAAACTTTTCTGATATACGCCTCAAGGATCGGATAGCCGCAAAGCCCATGGGTGGCATCCACGCGGGCCTGCCTCAGCCACCAATGCGCAAAACGCCTGACGCGACCAAACGATGTATTAAGCCCTATAAGCCCGTTTGGTACGCCGGCCCGCCCAGCCTTGTGCAAGCATATACCGTAAGTATCAAGCGCTCTCTGCATGCGTGCCCATGAAAATTTCTTGATGTCCATATCGGTATAAATCAGATAACGCCGCTCGGGGTTCGTCCGCATCATGTGATACATGAAAAGCACACGGGCATAATCCGCCCGCACATAAACACTCCCCGGCGCTTCGCGTGTATCCGTATCGCTCGCTAGTTCCCTGAAAATCGGGTCCTGCCGAAACGCAGGCACGCCCTCGTAACCCGGTATTTTGGATAAATCTTCAAAGAAGATGTTTTGGGGTTTGGATGGGTCTTTCATACATGCATACGCATAAGACTGAACCCAGAAAAGGCTTCTCGCATCCAGCTTCTCGTAATCAAGGCCAATATAAAAATCCGCACTTTTAAGGCCGTCGGCCACCGCAACCACATTCTTGATGTACTGTAGGGCCACACTGCACTCGGGCGTATCCTGCCTAGCGTCGGGCTCGCTTTTATTGATCCAGACATGCATAAAAAGTGGCCTTTTATTGGGCCGCCTTGCTGCACGCACATTGAAATCCTGATTAGGCATGGCTCAGTTAACGCCAAGCGCTCTGAAAAAATTATTATGCGGCATTACAAACGATATCTGTGGCAAAACGCTAATCCTGATAGGCAAGCGCTGCATATAGTTCGGATGCATTGCATTCAAAAATTTATCTAACGCTACATCCCCAAGGAAACGGTCTTTAGCCGCATCAACGGAATACTTTGCAAGTCTGCCGATATTGAGATCAACAAACGGATGATCGCAATCAATCCCTATATATCCGTGGGATACGCACTCGGTAGTACCAAGGTCGTTAATAACAACTCCATAACGTCTCATGACATTCATGGCATTGTTGATGGCCAGATCTGGGCAATCAAGATCGGAATAAAAAATATACTTGGACTGGTCTTTATGTTTGGAATGGCAGTGATTGAGTATCAAGACCCTCGCAGCGTCCGCCCTCAGATAAACACTACCGAAATCTGCGCGCGACCGCGTCATGGCAAGGCAATTCTGGGGCGCAAAAAGCGGATCAGCTGCATATTCTGGGATACTCCGCAGATCACAGATTTCTATGTTCTGGTGCCTGCTGGTCGCATACAGATGTGAGGCAAGCCAAAAACGCGTTTCAGGGCCAATCAAACCACCATCAACCCAGAACTTGAATTTCGCCTCCGGATATCGGTTTGCATTTTCAATGGCAAAAGCCAGCTTCTCAAGCGGAATGGAACAGGTGCCAACATGCCTGCGCTGCCACTCGGGCACATCATTGAGCCACATGTAATTGACGATGGGCATACCGTCATTTTCAAATAAGCGCAGCTCCACGGACTCAACAGCGGCAGAGCCGGGCACGGAAGCAATTTTTCTGAACGTTCTCCGACGCAGCACTTTCGGGCGCGGCGCCCAGAAGTGCCTGTTAAATAAATCCAGCAGTGCTGCCCCAAATTTCATGGGCCCAATTATACCAAAAGCAATACAATATGTAAATATATTAAGGGTATAAAAAAGCGGCCCTAAGGCCGCTTTTTCTTAATTTTCACCCATTAATCTTCTTTCTTAGCCTTTTTGGCTGCGGCTTTCTTAGCTTTAGGCTTTTCGGCCTTGGCTTCGTCCTCATCGTCATCCTTCGTCAGGTCTTCGATGCTGGTTTCAATGTCTTTGATGTCGGCAAGTTCGAGAATGAAATCGACGACCTTGTCCTCAAAAATCGGTGCCCGCAGCGATTCCAGCATTTGCTGGTTCTTGCGGAACATGTCAAACACCTGCATCTCCTGGCCGGGGAAGCGGCGGGCATGGTCCATGACCGCGCGTTGCAGATCCTGGTCGGATACACCAATGTTATTGGCCTGCCCAACTTCGGAGAGGATCAAGCCAAGGCGCACACGGCGGTCCGCAATGCCTTTCAGTTCCTCTGTTTCATCGGCGCTCAGTGCCTCTGTTTCGCCCTTATGTTTCTTTTCCTGCTCAATCTGCTCGATGATGATTTTATATTCGGCATCAACCATGCCTGCGGGCAGTGGGAAATCGTGCGCCTCGTCCAACAGGTCAAACAGCTTGCGCTTGATACGCTGGCGGCTGTACTGGCCGTACTCGCCTTCCATCTGGTCGCGGATGGCTTTTTTAAGGGCTTCAAGGTTTTCAAGGCCCAGTTTCTTGGCAAACTCGTCATTGATCTCGGGCTCTTTACCGGCGCGAATTTCATGGACGGTGCAGGCAAAAACGGCGCTCTTGCCGGCTAGGTCAGCCGCACCGTAATCCTCAGGGAACTTGACTTTGACCGATACATCTTCACCAGCCTTTTTACCGATAAGCTGGTCTTCAAACCCCGCAATAAACGAGTTGGAACCAAGCTCAAGATGATACCCGACAGATGACATGCCGGGCTTGGTCGTTCCGTCCTCAAGCTTCCCTGCGTAGTCGATCACAACGATATCGCCTTTTTTGGAGGCGCGGTCTTCCGTCACTTTTTCCGTCTGGCGGTTGTTTTTGGCAATGCGGGCAATCGCGTCGTCAATCGCGCTCTCGGCCACTTTGGCAACTGGGCGCTCAAGCTTGATCGACTTGATATCCATGACCTTCACTTCCGGCAGCACTTCCAGCGCCAGCGTAAACTCAAGGTCTTGGCCTTTACCAAAGGATTTGATGTTCACGCTCGGCTGCATGGCGGGGCGCAGTTTTTTGTCACGGATCGTGCCGGTCGTACCGTCATTCACGGCTTTTTCGACAACCTCGCCCAGAACAGCCTCGCCGTAGCGGGCTTCAAGCATATTGAGAGGCGCTTTGCCGGGGCGAAAACCAGGCACTTTCATTGTCTTGGCAAGCTCGGAAAGGCGTTTTTGAACACGCTCGGCGAGTTCGCTGGCCGGAATGGTCACTTTGTATTCGTGCTTCAGACCTTCTTTTTTAACTTCAACAGCTTGCATGGCTTTCTTAATCCTATAAATTAAACTTGTTTTGAGTGGCCTGCCACCCGAAGCCCAAAGGGCAAAAGGTGGTGCGGGTGGAGGGACTTGAACCCCCACGGCACAAGGCCGCTGGAACCTAAATCCAGTGCGTCTACCAGTTCCGCCACACCCGCAAAATCACGGCCCGAATTATTGCGGATGGATAAAGACCAGAAATCGCGGGCAACTTCAAGCCTTTTCAGCAAGCAATGCCTGAATAACCGGTTGGAGGGCCGCAAGTAGGTCTGTGGCCACAAGCCCCGCCCCTACACGCAAAGCAGCTTCCCCATGTATCCAAGTAGCAGCACACGCGGCCTCAAACGGCGGCATACCCTGCGCAAGCAGGCCGCCAATCACACCGGCCAGAACATCCCCCGTGCCAGCGGTTGCCAGATAGGCACTCGCATGGTCGTTTTCAACTGTCTGCAAGCCATTTGTAATAATCGTCTTGGCGCCTTTAAGCACAACAACGCACCCTGTTTTCAGGGCTGCTTCCTGCGGCGTTATATCGCCAAACAATTTTGCAAATTCACCGGCATGGGGCGTCAAAACATCGCCCCGCCTCAGCAGCTTCAAACCTTCGGGCCGCGCGGCCAAGGCATTCAATCCGTCCGCATCCAAAACAAGAGCCTGCCCTGCCCGCGCATTCAGCCACGACATTATGCCCGCCGCATCCGGCCCGTAGCCACAACCCAGCACCAGCGCATTGCGCCGCGGGTCCTGTAAGTGGCTGCAACGGTCTACCGTTTCATCTTCTACAATCACATGCGCGGCCGCTGTCTTGCGGTACACATTGGCTACCTCGGGCGGCGCTATAATGGTCACAAGCCCCGCCCCTGCCCGCGCGGCGGCCTCAGCCGCGAGCCGCGCCGCGCCTGTCATCTTGGTTCCACCAATAACTACACAATACCCGCGGTCATATTTATGCCCGTCGGCCTTTGGCCGCGGCAGTTTTAAAAGCCAAAGTGATGGGGAATTAAGCACAACTTTTTCCTTTAAAATCGAATTTATAAGCGGCAGATATCGAGCGTTTGCGAGAACCTGCCCGCAGCGTACTTAAAGGTACGCGAGGACAGGCAGCGCAGCAATCGCCGATAGATGCCCTTAGAAATCGATTAGAAAGGGAAAAGCGAAAGATGGGGCGACCGACGGGGCTTGAACCCGCGACAACCGGTACCACAAACCGGTGCTCTACCAACTGAGCTACGGTCGCCACAAAAACCGAAAGATGGCGATTGCTATACGCGCATAGTGACAAAAAGGTCAAGACTTACCGTATGCTGGCATTGAGATGCCTCAATTGAATAGCACGTATGCGTTTCCTGCATATCGTGCATTGCAACATATGCGCTTGTGACACAGTGTCGCGGTGCGCCATGGTCAAAACTATTGCATCAATACGCTTCCATTCACCGGTAACATCTTTAAAAACAAAGAACACATCGAAAGGGAACTTCACCAATGTCCGATATTTTCAGCAAAGCCAAAACACCTGCCGCCGTTGTCAAAGCCCTGCGCGACAACAACGTGCAGTATGTCGATTTTTGGCTAACCGATCCGCGTGGCAAATCTCATCACCTGACCCACGATATTTCAACGATCGATGAAGACCTGCTGACAGACGGCATTTACATGGATGGCTCCTCCATCGCCGGCTGGAAGGAGATTCACCAGTCCGACATGCTGCTGAAACCCGATATGGCGAAAGTGACGATGGACCCGTTTACGGCACAGCCAACGGCCATCATTTTCTGCGATGTTCTCGAACCAGATCAGAAAAAACCTTACAACCGCGACCCACGCTCCATTGCAAAAGCCGCCGAAGCCTATATCAAAAAAACCGGCAAGGCTGATACGGCTTACTTCGGCCCAGAAGCTGAATTTTTTGTCTTTGAAGATGTGCGCTTCAAGTCCTCCATGTTTGAACAATCCTACTCTCTCAACCACTCCGAGCTGCCTATCAACTCCGATAAAAACTTCGGCGATGAAGGTAATTTGGGCCACCGCCCGCGCGTCAAAGGCGGCTACTTCCCAACAGCGCCAGTCGATAGCTGCCAGGACATGCGCTCCGATATGCTGGCCGCCATCAAAGCAATGGGCGTACCGGTTGAAAAACACCACCACGAAGTGGCCTCCGCCCAGCACGAACTCGGCATCAAGTTTTCAACGCTCGTTGATTGCGCCGATAACATGCAGCTTTACAAATACGGCGTACTTAATACGGCGCACGCTTACGGCCAAACCGCCACCTTCATGCCAAAACCTGTATTTGGCGACAACGGTTCGGGCATGCACGTCCACCAGTCGCTTTTCAAAGGTAAGGAAGCATTGTTTGCCGGTAAAGGCTACGCCGGTTTGTCTGATATGGCCCTCTATTACATCGGCGGTATCATCAAGCACGCCAAAGCCATCAACGCGTTCACGAACCCGACAACGAACTCATATAAACGTCTCGTCCCGGGGTATGAAGCGCCGGTGCTGCTCGCGTATTCTGGCCGCAACCGTTCGGCGTCCTGCCGCATCCCGCATGCGACAAGCCCAAAGGCAAAACGCGTTGAAGTCCGTTTCCCGGACCCAACCGCCAACCCCTATTTGGGCTTTGCCGCGATGCTCATGGCAGGGATGGACGGCATTAAAAACAAAATCCACCCGGGTGACCCGATGGATAAAAACCTCTATGCCCTGCCTGAAAAAGAACTCGCCAAAATCCCGACCGTGTGCGGTAGCTTGCGCGAGGCTTTGATGGCCCTGAAGGCAGACCACAAATTCTTGCTCGAAGGCGATGTGTTCACAGCCGACATGATCGAAGGCTATATCGAACTCAAGATGGAAGAAGTGCTGCGCTTTGAAACCACGCCGCACCCAATCGAATTCGATATGTACTACTCGTCGTAATCAACAAACACGCAAATCAAAAAGGCGGCCCCAAAGCCGCCTTTTTTTATGGCCGTACACGCCTTAGGAAAACCGGCACGGCAACCATCATAGCCGCTGTCGTCAGCGTCCCCGGCAGGACGGAATAGATAAAACCACGGTCCGTAAGCCCTGTAGCGACGCTCACAAAAAACACCGCAATGCCTGCAGCCGAAATACCAGCCACGAGCTTATCAAGCGTGTGCCTCCTATCGCGATCAAGGCCCGCAACCGCAGGGATACGGCTCGCTGCTGCCGAGAGCACATACATCGGCGCAAGGCAAACAACAAAGCCGATAATTTCAAACATGTATTCAACCGCCGCGCTCACAGTCAGTGAAAGCACACCGGCGATGATAAGCGAAAGTACAATCCACTTGCGTGAAAACGAGACATAAGCGGAGGCGTCTTCCGTCTGTTCGCGCCTAAAAATCTTGGCAAGCGTGGATACAAAACCATAGCAGGCCGCACTTTGGGTGGACATGGTGATGGATACAAAAACCAGCAAAATATAACCAAGTACCCAAGGTGCAATTGCGGCACTATCCTGAAACATTTTTGCATACACGGTCGCCTTATCGATATCGGGGTAAACATTGCGAAGCCCCATCCCGAGCCAGATAAGCGAAAACGTCATGATGATCAGCACGACAACCGTAAGCGGTATCCCCCAGCGCACAACAGCCGCATCGCGGGCCGAAAAAATGCGCTGCCAGCATTCAGGCGCAATCAAAAGGTAATAAACGCCAAAAAGCGTAAGCGCCAAGCCATCGGCAAAAGGTATCTCGGTGATGGTCTCAAACTTCGTAATGTCGCCGGCGGCCGGGTGTATCAGAAACGGAATAACAAAAAGGCTAAACATGATGAAAAACTGGATGGTGTCGGTAATCACCACGCTTTTATAACCGCCCGCCACCATGTAGGTGATAAGGATAAGGCCAACAACTGCAACGCCCGCAGCCTTGGGCACACCTAAAATTTCAGCAAAGATATTTCCCGACACATGGTATTGCAGGGCGATGATGAGTATCCCGAATATCAGCGATACAACGCTCGAAAGCATGGTCGAAAGCGGCCCAAGGTAATCCCGCACGCGCTCCTGTATCGTGATATGCCCGGCAAGCCCAGCCTCGCCGCGCAGTTTCGGCCCTAGGATGGAAAGTATAAGCGCCGAAATAGCAACACCGGCAAAAAGCCATAACCCGCTATAGCTCGCGGCAAAGCCCGCCGTTATCCAAAAAACAATCCCGCCCCCGTCTCGGAACGAGGCCGCAAGCGATGCCGCGGTCGGGATAATGCCGATATTGCGGTTGCCGATGGCAAACCCCTCGGCATCCTCGCGGCGGCCAAGCCACAGGCCCGCGCCAGCCATCACAAGCAGGTAAACCCCGATAAACAGAAACGCATAAAACTTGAATCCGTACTCCAAGGGAGCCTCACTTTCAGCGGCAAACAAAAAACCTGATTACTGAATCGATTTTAAAATGATCTCAAACGCCCGCGTATTGATGGACCACAGGTAAATATCCTGCGTCCGCGATGGCGTAAACAGCTCAACCACATACGTCTTCGGCACAATCGCCTTCGTTCTAAAGACCGCAAGCCAAAGCTCGTGCGTTGCAAGGGGCAGGTTATCAACTTCATATTCGGTCGTTTTTGTATGCAGCTCATAGGCATTGAGCGCCGCAAAACTCACGGGTATGTTGAGCACAGGTGCACGGTTTTCAAGCGTCTTGCCAATGATAAAATTGCGCGTCTCATAGGATTTGCGCGCAGCTTTAAGCATTTCAGGCACATCCACCTTAAAGACATCATTAGACTTCTCGTCCTTCAGCGGCTTTGTGGATGCCACGGTTATTTTGATCCGCCCGCCTTCAACGCCGGTCTCGCTGCGATTTGCAAAATTGATGCTGACTGTATTTTCAGCAGGCGTTTGTTCCCCCAAAAAGAGCCACGAAGCCGGATAAAAAAATCTCAAAACCTTGAAGTATGTCCGCTCCACGCGCTTTTCGATCGGGTCCGCAACGTCTTTCAAAAACTTGAATGATTTAAGTGCAAATGTCTGCTCGTCCCGCAGCTCGTTCCATGCTGTTATGGGCACGGCGTATTCACCCATCAGCATATCAGACCCATTGATCCTGATCTGGGCCCTCACCCCGAAGCTATCGCCCGAATCGTTGACCGTCACATAAAGTGCATCCACGTTCCGATCATCGATTTCCTTGATCGCGCGCAGCACATATCCCTGCTTCAAAAGATACGCAATAAGCTCCATGCGGGCGGTGTTCTCGCGCTTTACAGGAACGCGCTTGAACGAAAAATATGGCCTTACATCGCCAACGGCCGGGCCCTCATAGCGAACAAGTTCACCATAACTCATCCCAAGGGCCGAGCGCTCAACCCATACCTTTGGCAATGATAGCTCGAATCCCACAGTGGGGATTTCCTCAAATTCCTTGCGGATAGTGTCCGTACCCGCTGCATAGGCCTCCAGTTGAAACTCGGGGCTAAGCTCGGGAAGCGGTATAAGCTCCTCCGCGCGGCCCGCAAACGGGAAAGCGACCCATGCTGCCAGAAGCAGTAAAAATAAAAAGTGGATGGTACGGGACAAAAACAAAGGTTTTCCTTGCCTTTCAGCTATTCGCCCTAGTATGAGAGTACTTCGGAACTATGGCAAGATTGCGTTAGAGATATGAGCGATTTGTTTTCAAGCCCCCAGAAAAAGAAACCCCAGACCGCGGCAGCCAGCAAAAAATCTGGCCCCAGCGCCTCGGAAGTATTGAAAAAAGGCGCAAACGAGGTTGACAGCTACTCAGCCAAACAAATCGTGGTGCTGGAGGGGTTGGAACCCGTCCGCAAACGCCCAGGCATGTATATCGGCGGCACGGATGAACGCGCCCTGCACCACCTGGTAGCCGAGATTCTCGATAACGCGATGGATGAAGCAGTGGCCGGCCACGCCAGCCGCATTGATGTGATATTGCACGATGATGGCAGCTGCGCAATCGGCGATAACGGCCGCGGTATTCCGGTTGATGAACACCCAAAATACCCCGGTAAATCCGCGCTCGAGATCATCCTCACAACCCTCCACTCCGGCGGCAAATTCAATACCGATGTGTACAAAACCTCAGGCGGTTTGCACGGCGTTGGTATCTCGGTCGTCAACGCCCTCTCCGATCTCATGTCGGTTGAAGTCGCCAAGGATAAAAAATTATACCGGCAGGAATTCTCTCGCGGTCTCCCCAAAGGCAAACTGCAAAGCTTGGGCGCCGTTAACCGCAAGGGCACGCTTGTCCGCTTCCATCCCGATGCGCAGATCTTCGGTAGCAGCCTGCATCTAAAACCCGCCACGCTCTACCGCATGTGCCGATCGAAGGCGTATCTCTTTCGCGGCGTTGAAATCAAATGGAAGACCGAGATCAACGACGGCGCAACACCGCTCGAAGATACGTTTAAGTTTCCTGGCGGCCTTGAGGACTTTTTAAAAACCGAGCTTGCATCCCGCCCGCTGGTCACGCCTCACATCTTTGCCGACCTCGTCGAAAACAAGGACAGCCGGATCGAATTCGCAGTCGCCTGGCCCGATGACTTTGGCGACGGCTTCATCCACTCCTACTGCAACACCATCCCAACCCCGCAAGGCGGTACGCACGAAGCGGGGATGCGCGGCGCTCTCGCCAAATCCTTGAAGGATTACGCAACCCTCATCAACAACAAACAGGCATCCATCATCACCGCCGAAGACGTAATGGAAGGCGCCTGCTGCCTGCTTTCCGTCTTTATTTCCGAGCCACAGTTTCAGGGCCAGACGAAGGACAAACTCGCAACCCCCATGGCCCAGCGCGTTGTCGAACAGGCAATGAAAGACCGGTTTGATATCTACCTCACCTCCGACCCCGCTTCTGCAAAACTGCTGCTGGATAGCATCGTAGCCCGGGCCGAACACCGCCTCCGCCGCAAAGAGGATAAAGACACTCTCCGCAAAACCGCGACGCGCAAACTGCGCCTGCCTGGCAAACTCGCTGACTGCTCGCGCAACGTGTCGTTCGGCACCGAGATATTTATCGTCGAGGGCGACTCGGCAGGTGGGTCTGCAAAGCAAGGCCGCAACCGTGAAACGCAGGCAATTCTGCCCCTGCGCGGCAAAATCCTGAACGTGGTATCAGCAACCCGTGATAAAATCCGCGACAATCAGGAGATACAGGATCTGATCTTGGCTCTCGGCTGCGGCGCGGGCGATAAATTCAAACTCTCCGATTTGCGTTACGAGCGCGTGATCATCATGACTGACGCTGATGTCGACGGCGCGCACATCGCATCCCTTCTCATCAGCTTTTTCTATACCCAGATGCCCAGCCTTCTTGAATCCGGCGCTCTGTACTTGGCGCTCCCGCCGCTCTATCGTCTATCGGCAGGTGGCACAACAGTCTACGCGAAAGACGACGCGCACCGCGAACAACTGATGGCAACAACCTTCAAAGGCCGCACCAAAGTCGAGGTCAGCCGCTTCAAAGGCTTGGGTGAAATGCCCGCAGCCCAGCTGAAGGAAACAACGATGAACCCCAAATCTCGCACGCTCATGCGTGTCACGCTGCCGGAGGCCGCCGCTATAACAGAGGCCACTCTTGCGGAAGGCGAGATACCGGCCCCGGCAGAAAATCCGCGCAAGGCCGTTGATGACCTCATCGATAACCTCATGGGCAAAAACGCCGATGCCCGCTTCCAGTTTATTCAAAACAACGCCCTCAGTGTTGAGGAACTGGATATCTAATGCACACCGGAAAAGCCGCCCGTATCGCAGCTCTCTGGCTTAGTTTGGCAGCGCCACTTCTGCCTTTTTTAGCAGGCTGCTCAAACGGCGCCTACACAAGAGGTGCTGGGCAAAGCGTGGCAGCGGAACCCTACAGACAGCCAGCCCGGCCATATTGGTATACGCGGCCAACACCTCTTTACAGTGCTTCGGAACAGGAGCGCATTTGCACCCCCTCGCCTGAACTCGCGGTCATCATCACTGATCAGGAAGTTCCGGGCGTAATAGGCACAGCACAAGGCAAATGCGCGGTCTTCAAACCCGGCGCGCGCGAAGTTGACTACATTATATCCTTAGGCCCCAAGGATACCTGCGACGAAGCGGGGTTAACGGCACTTCGCGTAAACCTGCCCCGCAAAGCGCCCGTTTGTAGCTGAATTCGCCCTTTCTCTATATTTGACATAAGTATTAAAAATGGGTAATATACTGGCCATGCAACAACCAACAGAATCAAGATTAAGACGCCGCGCTAAAAAAGCCCTCGCGGCAGCAGCCCTTGGCGGAACGGCGCTTATCAATGCTGCCTGTTCATCAGGCACGGTTGTCCGTACCGCTGAATTCGATACGGGTGTTTCAGCCCGCCCGGCACACACGCAGCAAGTAACGGGCGAGCGTTTCGGCGGCCCCGGTTACCCTATCGGCGTTTTGCAGCGTATTGATTATTCTGTCCAGCCTCAAATCCGCTGGGGCTTCAATAACTATGGCTATTTTTCGGATGGCGCCTACAATGTCATCGGCAGTCGCGAAGGTTGCTGGATGACACGCCCGGCATATTTTCTGGACCTCGATACCGGTGTTGAGTTTAAAGCACGCGTCGCAAGACCCCACCTTATGGATGAGTGGAACTGCAAACGCATCAGCGGTTCATGGGGCGTCTTGCGCGACGGCGTACAAGGTATTCGCGACGGCATTCGCAGCATCACGCCCGGCGCTGGCGATGGCCCGTATTACGGTGGCTACTACGGCAACCGCGGCACGCCAGAGCCCTATTCCGGCGGCTCTTACCCAAGACGATACAGCTGGTAACATCATGTCGGCAAAATCATCAGCTGCTTGGTCATTGCCTACACCCATCAAATGGGTGTTCAAAGGCGCGGGCGCGGGTGCGGTCATATCTGGCCTTGTTGCGTGCTCAACCGTTCCAAATGATGGCGCACTCTTTCAACCAACCGGTCGTGTTATAAAACAGGCCACGGTCCTGAGGGTCGAGTTCACAACAGGCCTGCGCGAGCTCGGCCGCAGCCACATGGAAACAGTTCCCGTTGTCTGGAACGCAAACTCCGAGCCGCCAATCTTTGGCCGCTGCTTCTATCAAGTCGCTGGAATAGATTACGCAACCAACAGGCTGGTTGACTATTTCGTAGAGCGCCGCTGCCATAATTTCGTAACCGGCTTCACGCCAACTGGGCCTTACAACCGCTACTAATTATTGGTTTCGCTGTTTTTTTCGTTCTTATCTTTAAACTTGAACGCCTTGGTCGAGTATTCACCAAGGTTTTTAAGGCCAATCCTGAACATAATCGTCGTGTCCTGCACGCCCGATGAGTCGTTGGCAAGGTTACGATCTGCCGTGACCGCCACATCGTAACAATCATGCGTGTATGTGAGTGTTCCAACGGCACGGCGCAGACCGCGGTCATCTGCCACGCTCGAGAGGTCATAAATGCCATCTCCGCGCAATGTCCACATGTCCGAAAGTTCGATGGTCGAGCCAAGCGATACCTGCTCACGGCTAGCGGCATACGTTGTGCCAGCCACGCCTTTGGCATACATGTAACTGCCGTCAACGGTAACGGGGCCCCAAACGGTCTGGCCATAAAGCTCATGCCGCTGCGATGTCAGCGTATCGGCATTCACCTGAAACCTATACGAAAGCGCGTGCTTGCCTTCGTCAAACGAGGCGTTGATTGCTCCCACATAATCCGATGATTGCGATTCAAGCCCCGATCCGATGGGGAAATCGCTCTGGTCGTCAAAGTTGTAGCTCTGGCCGATAAACGTATCGAGATAACCGCCTTCATAGGTATAAAGGCCGGTTTTTACACCGTAGGCCACGTGCGATTTGTCTTCAATGCGGTCAAGGCCTGGGTAACGGTTGCCTTCAAGTATGTTTCCGGCATCCAGCTGCACATCCGTTGAATCCTCATTCGGGATATCATCGCTGTTATCGATATCAGGCGAAACATAAACGCTTGTAACGGGCTCCACTCGCAGCTGGAAGGATTTAAAATTACTTTTCAAAGGATACGAAGCTGTAAACTGCGCATTGGGGAAAAGCCTTACTTCTTCCTCGTTATCATCCTCGGTCGGGTTGGTCGATGCCTCTACCCTGTCAGCCGTTGCGAAAAAATCGGCTCTTGCGCCAAGCTCGGTATTGAACACAAGCCCGACAGGCAGAATATCCTGCCGGAGCCACGATGCGCGGGATGACCCGCGCCATGAATCCTGTCCGTTGCCATCCCGCGCAAGCGAGAGAAGCGAGTTATCCCACTGCCAGCGCCCGCCAAGCAAATCATTGGGATCCCCGAAAAGCGAAAGCTCCGCATAAGGCAAAATATTAGGCTGGTCCGTTTTGGATGAGCCTGCGCGGATATCCTGAAAAGCCAGGGCCTCGATGATCGCGTAATCGCGCTCGTCAAAGCGTTCTGCATACACACGGTTTTCAAGAATACTTTCGTCCGAAAAACCGTACTGGCGCAGATACTGCTCGTCGGAGGTTAGTTTCAAATCTGCACCTGCCCGCCAGTGCTGGTTGATATCCCAGGCGCCGCGGCCAAAAAAGTGCCCGCGCAATTCATCGTCCTTGGCAACATCCGTATTATTGATGCTATCCGTACGACCCGAGTGCGTGGCACTGAAATCCGTCTCCATATACGCCTGCTCAAATCGCTTCCTGAACTGTACGCGGCCAAGCGGCCCCTCTTTCGTGGTGGGCATGACAGTAAACGTGGCATCGGTCGATGGCGAGATCGCCCAATAATAAGGCTGCGAGTAAAAAGCGCCCAGCTCGCTGTTCCAGCCGAAGCTCGGTGTCAAAAGTCCGCTTTTTTGTTCAACCGTGCCATCCGGGTGCGAGAAATACGGCGTATAAAAAACAGGCAGGCCCCAAACATCAAGCCAGGCATGGCGGTACTCAATCCGCTGTTCGTCACGCAGAACATTGACTTCCTTCGCGTGCAACTGCCATGGCGGGCGCTTGTCGGGGTCTTCCGCACAAGCCTTGCAAGCCGTATAGGATGCGTCTTTAAGGCGATAGCGCTGTTCGCTTTCTTTGACACCTTGGTTAGCCCAAGCGCGCGAGCCGTCAGCCATCGTCGTGAATATTTTCTGCACAAGGCCTTGGCGCATCCGGTCCGACAACTCGATCGACTCCGCGTGGTGCACATCGCCGTTAGCATCGGTAATGACAACATTGCCCTCGGCAGTCGCAAGGTCATCCTTGAGGTTGTAAACAACCTTGTCGGCCTCCAGCTTGCGGCCATCCTGTGTAAGCTCGACATGGCCGCTCAGCGTAACAATCCGGTTTTCCTGATCGTAATCGACAGCCTCCGCCGCATAATCAACAGGGCTTTGTTTTGGCTTGTCGGGCGTCGCCGCACTCTCAGGCAGCACAGGTTCAACAATGCTGTAATCCGTGGTTTCGGCATAAGGCCTGTCTGGGGATGCGGTCGCAGGTACGGTTTCGGTCTGCGCAATCAAAACAGGTTCGGCAAAAGCGGCCTCGCCATTAACCGTCGTGCTCACGGCATCGCCGGCAAGTGGCGGCGAGAGCAGCACATCATCAGCATCATATTGGGCATGAGCAGGCACACAAATCGCCGTCATGGCGGAAGTCGCCAGAAGGATCGAGAGCAATAGCCGTGACACGCGCATTTTGAGCATGCGTTCCATAGATCTGTTTAACACCCATGATTTTCGCAAGCCCGTTGGGGTACGTCAATCCCGTAGGACAAGAAAAAATGAAGCAAAATGAAGATAGTTAGCAGAAAAGATTAAACTTCTACCTGCCCCGCATAAACGCAGGGACATCATCACCGAATCCGGCTGATGGGCTGGCAACCTCACCCTCATCGTGGCGGGGTCGCTCCACACGGGGCGGGCGCTGGTCTTCACGCTTCGGTTTTTCAGAACGTTGCGCACGAGGCTCGCGGGGCTCTCGCGCTGGCTTAGCCTCTCTCGGTGCCCGTTCGCGGCTTTCAACTGCAGGCGCGCCCACGCGGGGTATGGCTTTTGCGATCAGCTTTTCAATCGCGGTGATCAGTTTGTCGTCATCCGGCACGCCAAACGTAAAGGCAACGCCCGATTTACCGGCACGGCCCGTCCGGCCGATGCGGTGGACATAATCCTCCGCATTGAAAGGCACATCGTAGTTGAAAACATGTGAAACGCCCGAAATATCAAGCCCGCGGGCCGCAACATCCGAGCAAATCATGATCGAAATTTTACCGTCCTTGAAATCCTGCAAAGTCTGGGTGCGCTGGGCCTGCGGCATGTCGCCGTGCAGCGGTGCGGCCGAAACCCCCTGCCCCGATAAAAAGCGCGAGAGCGTGCTCACATCTTTTTTACGGTTGCAGAACACAAACGCGTTCACAACGCCAAGGCTGGTGTCACGGATGAGGTTTAAAAGCGTGCGGTCTTTATCCTTGCCCGATTTAAGCATCATCAGGTTTTGCGCAACCGTTTCGGCTGGGCTTGCCTGCGCGGCTACGGCAACCGTTCGCGGGTTGGTCATGAACGCTTCCGATAGTTTCTGGATAGGCGCCGGCATCGTGGCCGAGAAAAGCAAAGTCTGGCGGATAGGCGGCACCATTTTAACAATGCGCTCGATATCGGGGATGAAACCCATATCCAGCATCCGGTCCGCTTCATCAATCACAAGCATTTTAATATCGTTCAAAAGCACGTTCCCGCGCTCGAACAAATCCAAAAGGCGGCCGGGCGTTGCAATCAGCACGTCAACGCCGCGCGCAAGCAGGTTGGTCTGGTCACCCATGCCAACACCGCCCACAATCAGGCATTTGGTTAAGGTGCCGTACTTCCCGTATTTATCGAAGTTTTCGGCAATCTGCGCAGCAAGCTCGCGGGTGGGGGAAAGCACAAGCGCACGCGGCATGCGAGCCTTAGAAACACCGTCAGCCAGTATTTCAATCATAGGCAGGGTAAACGATGCTGTTTTGCCGGTGCCCGTGCGGGCAATGCCCACAACGTCACGGCCCTGCAACACCCAGGGTATGGCTTTGGCCTGTATCTCTGTCGGGGTCGTATATCCGCTCTCGGTAACGGCGCGCAAAACAGGCTCTGAAAGCCCCAAATCATGGAAGGTAGTATCGGTCATTTCGGCGCGACTATAGCGATATTGCGCAAAAGGGCAAGTTTTGCGGCAATCGCCGGAATTTGGTAGAACAATCCCCGATGATTCTAAACTTTCCGCAGTGGCAGGGCGAAGGCTTTCCTAGCACGGTCGATGAAGGCGCAAAACGCCTCGGCGCCCTCATTCAAAATCAAGCAGCTGTGCACCACGTGCCTGTTGCCGCAAAACACAGCCTCACAATCGAGGACGGTATTTTCGGCCGCACCGAAATCGAAGCGCAGCTAAAAAGCGCGCTCGATATTCTCAACATACATGAACCAAAACGCGTTTTGACAATTGGTGGCGATTGCGGCATCGAGGTCGCCCCAAGTGCATATTTGAATAACCTCTACGGCGGTGACGTACAGATTTTCTGGATCGACGCGCATTCCGATATCAATACACCTGATACATCTTTCTCCGGCCACTTCCACGGTATGCCACTTGCCTATTTGCTGGGCGAGGCTGTGGGCGATGCCATCACAAACCTCATCCCGAAGTTTATAACGCCGGATCAAATCGCCTATCTGGGCCTTCGCAGCATCGATCCGCCGGAAGAAGAGTATATCGCAAACCACAACATCAAAAACCTCGGCTGGGATAGCGTGCGCGATATGCCAAAAAAATACAGCCGCGCAATCTTGCATGTCGATACCGATGTGCTCGATGAAAGCATCTACCGCGAATGCTCAACCCCCACCTCCGGTGGCACAACACTTGAAACACTGCTCGCAACACTGGATTACCTTTGGTCCACTTACGATGTCGTAGGCGCAACCATCACCGAATACGCACCGAAAGGGGCCGACGCCGCCCGCACCCTCGTCAGCCAAATCCTCAAAACCGGCCTCAGAGCCAACGATGCGATGTGGGCATAATCCTCTCGCGATAATCGACAAATTCGCCGAACTACGCTAAATTAAAACCATTCCACGGGCGCATAACGCCCGTTTTTTAATGGCCGGAATTAAAAAAGTTCAAATCAAACTGAACAAGTCAAATTTAACAAACAAATCAAACAAGTAACCCCTATTTTGCCTTCAGAAATTCGCTCGTATGAGGCAGATGGAGTTGTTTTTCGGGAACCGTAGCGGAGCGTAGTTAAACCTACGCGAGCACCGGAAGCGCGAAAAACGGCTCCAGATGTCCATACGAGTAGAATTTATGCAGGTAAAATGGCGTTCCCTACGGGATTCGAACCCGTGTTACATCCGTGAAAGGGACGTGTCCTAGGCCTCTAGACGAAGGGAACGCAGTACTAAAGACGGGCAGTGTTTAGCGGCCCCGCACGTAAAATGCAAGTCTTTTTGGAAATGCAAAATGGTTTTTCCTTGGCGTGCCTCGCTCTCATGGCTATAAATACACCTTCATGAGCAAAACTGCCCCTCTCCAAAAGGCTGAAGCGCCTTCCAAAACGCCCCTGCTTGATCAGGTGGGCGTACCTTCCGACATGCGCGGGCTATCGGATACCGAGCTCAAACAGTTGGCCGATGAACTCCGTGCCGAAACGATCGACGCCGTAGCGCAAACGGGCGGGCATCTGGGCGCGGGGCTTGGCGTGGTTGAGCTGACGGTTGCCATCCATGCGGTGTTCAACACGCCCGATGATAAACTCATCTGGGATGTAGGGCATCAGGCATACCCGCACAAAATCATCACGGGTCGCCGCGATAAAATCCGCACGCTGCGTCAGGGTGGCGGGCTATCAGGTTTCACAAAACGCAGCGAGTCCGAGTACGACCCGTTTGGCGCCGCGCACTCCTCCACGTCCATTTCATCAGCGCTCGGCATGGCCGTCGCACGGGATTTGAAGGGTGAGGATAACACCGTGATCGCCGTTATAGGTGACGGCGCAATTTCCGCCGGCATGGCTTACGAGGCCATGAATAATGCAGGCTCCCTCAAATCTAACCTGCTGGTGATATTGAACGACAACGATATGTCGATCGCTCCGCCCGTCGGCGCCATGAGCCGTTATCTCACCAAACTGGTGTCCTCAAACCCCTACATGGGCGCCCGTGACATTGCCAAAAAAGTAGCGAGCATTCTGCCCCAGCCCCTGCAAATGGCAGCAAAACGCGCTGAGGAAACCGCAAGGGCAGCCTTGGGCCACGGCACCTTGTTCGAGGAGATGGGTTTTTATTACATCGGCCCCGTCGATGGCCATGACTTGGATGCGCTGTTGCCCATCCTGCGCAACATCCGCGATACGCGCCACGATGGTCCTATTTTAATCCATGCCATCACCAAAAAAGGCAAAGGCTACGCCCCTGCTGAAAACGCGCCCGACAAAATGCACGGCGTCGCAAAATTCGATGTCGTAACAGGTACTCAAGAAAAATCACGCGCAGGCGCACCCAGCTACACAAGCGTTTTTGCCCGCGAGCTGATCAAACACGCGCAAAAAGATAAAACCATTGTCGGCATCACCGCCGCAATGCCGGGCGGTACGGGCATGGATGCATTTGGCGATGCCTTTCCAAACCGTATGTTCGATGTGGGCATTGCCGAGCAACACGCCGTTACCTTTGCGGCAGGCTTGGCTACCGAGGGCATGAAACCCTTTTGCGCCATCTACTCAACATTTCTGCAACGCGCCTATGACCAGGTGGTGCATGACGTGGCACTACAAAACCTGCCCGTCCGTTTCGCAATTGACAGGGCCGGGCTTGTGGGCGCGGATGGCGCAACGCATGCAGGCGCATTTGATATCGCTTACCTTGGATGCCTCCCCAACATGATGCTGATGGCCGCATCCGATGAAGTTGAACTAGCGCGCATGGTTGCAACGGCCGTAGCCTATAACGATGGCCCTTGCGCTTTCCGTTACCCGCGCGGCAACGGCTTCGGCCTTGAGATACCCGAAAAGGCTGAGCCGCTTGAAATCGGCCGCGGACGTATCGTGCGTGAAGGGTCGGATGTCGCGATACTGTCCTACGGCGCAAGGTTGCAGGAATGTGTGCAAGCCGCAGACATGCTAGCCACAAAAAACATCAGCACCACAGTGGCTGATGCACGCTTTGCAAAACCGCTCGATACAAAACTTATCGAACGCCTGATAAAAAATCATAAGGCCGTGGTTACAATCGAGGAGGGCTCGACAGGCGGATTCGGCGCACTCGTGATGCACTTCGCGGCTAACGCAGGACTTCTCGATACCGGCACATGCAAGCTACGCACCATGCACCTGCCCGATATGTTTCAGGATCACGACAAACCTGAAAAACAATACGACGAGGCAGGCCTCAACGCCGCACAAATCGTCCGTATGGTTTTATCCATCAGTTAAGGTAGTAAGCTTGTGTATATAGGCGCGCGCTTGACCGCATCGCCTAGGGCATCGGCCAGTGATTGCGAAAGGCACCTATAGCTCCAGTCATTCATATGGATGTTATCGGGGTGCGAAAAAACCGAAAATGGCAAAATATCTTTAAAGCGCCAGCGCTCCATAAGCTCATTACGCCGGAAAATGCCGATTTTGTACCTGAGGCCGATTTTTTCAAGCGTCTCGCGCATCACCGCCGCATGCGGTTTTGTGATGACTCCCTGCACAAACTGGTCATTCATCAGAATAACCTCGATGCCGCGGGCCTGCATTCTTTGTATAGCCTCGACAATCTTGGCCTCGGCGGCTTCAACCGATTGACTGCGCAAAACCGTGTTGGTGCTTGGCTGAAAAATAATAAGATCCGGCTTTTCCGCAAACACATCATCAAGTCGTGCCATCATATCCTGTACGGTCTCGCCGCCCACGCCTTTGTTGACGACAGTGATACTCAATCGCGGATAAAGCGCCTTTAACTCAACCTCCAGCCGGCTTGGGTAGTTAGATGCAGTATCGGTAGCACCAGCCCCCGCTGTCGATGACGATCCGAGCGCTACAATTTTAATAGGCAGGCCATAAACGGTTTTTTCGGCAAGTCTTGGTAAAGTGTAATCAAGTTTTGTCACATCAGGATGCGTATGGCATTCCTGCCCGCGGACCTGTGTTGCGGATGCCGCAAGCAAAGCAAACGAAGCAGCGAGGGTCACGGCAAGCCTGTTCATGCCCTTACCTGCCCCGCACCATAAACGCGGTATTGCGTTGTCGTCAGTTGCTCGGCGCCCACAGGTCCGCGCGCATGCATGCGGCCTGTAGCAATCCCGATTTCGGCACCAAAACCGAATTCGCCGCCATCCGCAAACTGTGTCGATGCATTGTGCAGCACGATGGCTGAATCCACTTCCCGCTGAAATTTTTCGGCAACCGCCTTGTCGTTCGTAACAATACTGTCTGTGTGGTGCGAGCCATACATATTTATATGTGCAATCGCAGCATCTACGCCGTCTACAACACGCACGGCAATAACGGCATCGAGATATTCTGTTTTCCAGTCGTCTTCGGTAGCTGCGGTTACACGCGCATCGATCTTCAGGCTGTCCGCATCGCCGTGCACGGCACAACCTGCATCCAGAAGCATTTTTACCAAAGATGCCAAATGCGTTGAAGCACAGGCGCGGTCAACCAGCAGTGTTTCGGCAGCCCCACAAATTCCCGTGCGCCGCATTTTGGAATTCAAAACAATTGCACGCGCCATTTCAAGGTTGGCTGCACCGTCCACATACACATGGCAAATACCCTCTAGGTGGGCAAATACAGGCACGCGTGCCTCCGTCTGCACACGGGCAACAAGTGATTTTCCGCCGCGCGGCACAATCACATCGATGTTACCCTCTAGGCCAGCAAGCATCATCCCGACAGCCTCACGGTCTGTTGTCGGCACAAGCGATATTGCCGCTTCAGGCAACTGGCTTTTGCGTAAGCCCGCCTGCAACGCCTTATGGATGGCAACCGACGTACCGTATGAATCTGATCCCGGGCGCAGTATCACGGCATTTCCTGATTTAAGGCATAACGCCGCGGCATCTGCCGTCACATTAGGGCGGCTTTCAAAAATAACACCCACAACGCCAAGCGGCACACGCACTTGGGCAATACGCAACCCGTTCGGGCGCATCCATTCCTTGACAACACTGCCAACAGGGTCAGGGATGTCGGTAATAGCAACGATGCTTTCAGCAATCGCCTGCAAGCGTTTGGCATCAAGCGAGAGGCGATCAAGATACGCGGCTTTGACACCTGCTTTTTCAGCCGCTTCCCAATCTTTTTTATTGGCGGCTAAAATTTCGGAAGTGCTATTTGAAATTGCTTCCGCCATCGCCCATAGGGCACCGTTCTTGCGGTCGGGCGACACAAGCGCCATGGCACGCGCGGCAGCACGTGCCCCCTGCCCCAGTGCATTCATGTCGTCTGCCAAACTCACAGCATCACCATGTCATCGCGGTGGACAAGCTCCTCGCGGAAAGGCTCGCCCAGAATACTTTCAATCTCAGCGCTTTTCTTGCCAACAATTTTCTGGGCTTCTTCGGCATCATAGGCCACAAGACCGCGTGCGATATCACACCCATCCGTACCTCTGATGGCCAGTACGTCTCCCTTCTGGAATACGCCCTCAATGCCAACAACACCGGCAGGCAAAAGGCTCTTGCCGTTTTGCAGCGCCCTAACGGCACCTGCATCAATCGTCACAACACCAGCAGGCGACATCGCACCCACAATCCAGGTTTTACGGGCCTGAAGCGGTGTCTCATGGGCCTTGAACACGGTGCACTTCCCGCCCTCTTCAATCGCGCGGATAGGGTGCTTGATCTTGCCGCTGGCAATCAACATGGTACAGCCGGAGGCCGTTGCGATTTTGGCGGCATCGACTTTTGTCTTCATACCCCCGCGCGATAACTCAGACGCAGCCCCGCCGGCCATCGCCTCGATCTCGGGCGTGATTTTTTCGATGACCGACAAAAATTCGGCAGATGAATCCGTTTGGGGGTTTGCAGTATACATACCCTCAATATCGGAAAGCAGAATAAGCCCGTCCGCCTCAGCCATACCTGCAACGCGGGCCGCCAGCCTGTCATTATCACCGTAGCGGATTTCGGTCGTGGCAACCGTATCGTTTTCATTGATAACAGGCACACACCCCATAGAGAGTAATGTGGACATTGTCGCCCGCGCGTTCAAGTAACGGCGGCGCTCTTCCGTATCGCCAAACGTAAGCAGTATCTGTGCAGCTCGCAGCCCATGGTTCATGAGAGCCGTCGTCCACGAAGCTGAAAGCGCTATTTGACCGACAGCCGCCGCAGCCTGTGATTGGTCAAGCGTAAGGGCACCCTTGGGCAGCTTCAGTAAATGCCTGCCAAGCGCAATAGCGCCAGATGATACAACAATGACCTGCGCGCCCTTGCCCGCCAGTTCTGCAATGTCATCACACAATGCATTAAGCCACGGTGTTTTTGGTATGCCGTTTTGCTGATCAACAAGCAAAGCCGATCCAACCTTGATAACAACACGTTTAAAGGATGCAGGATTCATTATATCCCCAGCGTCTCCGACCAGCGTTCGGTGCGGTCAAGCGCACGATCAAGCGCTGCCATCGTCTTGGCCATGTCGGCGCTAGCGTCATCTTTCCAGATACGTAGTACGTATAAATAGATGGCCGATAGGCCAGCGACGCGTAACGCGCCCTTCCAACCTATTGTTTCAATGTTGCAGGCTTCCAGCATCCACGTCATGGAGCGGCCGAGATGCGGCAGCGCAATCACCATCTGTTTCGGGTCCGCGCACAAACTGCCAATGATCGATACAACCGCATCGCGGTCACGGTTCAGGCGGTCAAACCGCTCCATCAAAATATCAAACAGCTTGTCGCGGTGACTGCCGTCAATCGCGGTATCATGGCTTTCCAGTACATCGGCATCAATGCGGCGGCCATAGGCGGATAATATGTCCTCCCGCCCGTCAAACATCCGCGCAAGGTCGGATAGGCTGATACCGGCCCCATCCGCAATATCGGCTAGGGTTACGTTTGCCCAGTCGCGGGCGGCCGCCAGATGCAGGGCCGCGTTGATAACTGCCCCCCTCGGGTCGGAATGCGCTTGTTTTTGTCTTTTCGATGCCATAGACGCTCTATAGCATAAGCAAAAACAGACAGGAAACACCGATAATGCCAAAAACATACGAACTAACAGGTCTCGGCAATGCCATCGTTGACGTCATCGCCAACGGAACGGACGATTTTCTGGCCAAACACGGCATCATCAAAGGCGCCATGAACCTGGTCGACGCCGAGCGATCCAAGTATCTCTACGATGCCATTGGCACCGCAAGGCAGGTATCAGGCGGCTCCGCGGCCAATACCATGGCGGGTTTTGCCTCTCTTGGCGGCAAGGGCGCGTATTTGGGCAAAGTGGCCGATGATCAGCTGGGTGAGTTTTTCGCCCACGACATGCGTGCAGGCGGCATCCATTTTGACTGCACACCACTCAAAAACGGCCCCGCCACCGCCCGCTGCATGATTATCGTAACCCCTGATGCGCAGCGCTCCATGAACACATACCTGGGCGCCTGCGTCGAATTCTCGGAAGAAGACGTAGATGAATCTCTGATAGCTGATTCAAAAATCATCTACCTTGAAGGCTATCTCTTCGATAAACCGACCGCAAAAATGGCCTACCTCAAAGCCACCAAAAAGGCCCGTGCGGCTGGCACAAAAGTTTCGCTTACGCTTTCTGATAGCTTTTGTGTTGAGCGCCACCGTGCCGATTTCCAAAAACTGATCGCCGATGAAACCGATATATTATTCGCAAACGAAGCCGAAATTTTGGCGATGTACCAAACAACATCCTTTGAAGATGCAGTAAAAGCCGTGCGCGGCAAATGCGATGTTGTGGCCATCACCCGCAGCGAAAAAGGCTCGGTCATCGTAACGGCGACTGAAACAATCGAGGTACCGGTCCAGCCCGTTGCCCACGTGGCCGATACAACGGGCGCGGGCGACCAATACGCGGCAGGCTTTCTGTTCGGTTACGCCCGTAACATGCCGCTTGCTACCTGCGGCGCTTTAGGTTCACTCGCCGCCGCCGAAGTTATTTCTCATGTGGGCCCCCGCCCCGAAACCTCGCTGGCACAACTCGCCCAACAACAAAAACTCGCCGCATGATTTTTTTAAAACACAGAGCACACAGAGATCACAGCGACATTTACTCAAGCTTCGCTGTGCGCGCTGTGGTCGCTGTGTTTAATATTCTTTTTATCTTTATTTATATTTTTAGCGCCCATGCTGCCGACAAAACCGTGCACGCGCTCGCCATGCACGGCGCACCAAAGTATGACGTAAAAGCAACGCAGCTTGATTACATTGATACAGCCGCAAAAAAAGGCGGCACCCTCACCCAAAGCGTCGCGGGTACATTCGATACCCTCAACCCCTTCACCCTCAAAGGCAAACCCGCGCAAGGGCTGGACTACGTGTACGATAGGCTGGCCGCAAGGGTGTGGGATGAGCCGTTTACACTTTACGGCCTCATCGCCAAAGAAATGGTGGTGCCTGAAGACAGGTCATCCATCACTTTCATTCTGGACCCCAAAGCAAAGTTCCACGACAAAACATCCATCACTGCCGATGATGTAAAGTTTAGTTACGAAACACTGAAGCAATACGGCCGTCCAAACATGCGCCGCGTCTACGGCCTTGTTAAAAAAGTGACCATAGAAAACCCGCGCCGCATCAAATTCGATTTAGGGCCGGGTTACGACCGCGAGACAGTGATGATCCTCGCGATGATGCCCGTGCTGCCAAAGCACGATTGGGCTGGGCGTGATTTCAATTCAACCACACTGCAAATCCCCGTGGGCTCAGGCCCCTATCGCATCAAAAACGTGGGCATTGGCCGTAAAATTGAATACGAACGCGTAAAAGACGACTGGGCGGCAGACCACATCACCCGCAAAGGCCACTTTAATTTCGACACACTGGTATTCGATTATTACCGCGATGATGCCGTAGCGCTCGAGGCCTTCAAAGCGCATGAAGTCGATGTTCGCCGCGAATTCGATACCGCAAAATGGCAAACCGCCTATAAGGGCCTGCCCCAAAGCGTAAAGCTAGAGCCCCTGCCCCATGGCCGCCCTGAGTGGGTGAAGGGTTTTATCTTCAACCTTCGCCGCCCGCCGTTTGATGACATACGGGTGCGCAAGGCCCTCAACCTCGCCTTCGATGCCGACTTCGTCAATCAAACGCTCTATCGCGGCCAAGCCAAGCGCATCACAAGCACCTTCCCGAATACCGAACTCGCGGCAAACATGCTCCCGCCCGCTCCCGAAAGGCGAGAGGCGATGAAACAGGCAGACGCCCTGCTGGATGAAGCAGGCTACGTTGTACAGGCAGGCAAGCGTGTTAAAAAGGCTGATGGGAGACCGCTGACATTCCAAATCCTGCTGGCCTCGGCTCAAGATGAAAAAACGGCACTGGCCTTAACTGGCGGCCTCAAAAAACTGGGTATCGATGCCACCATACGCACCGTCGATGCCGCGCAATTTGCAGGCGCCCTTGCGACGTATGATTACGACATGGTGCTCCATTACTGGATAAACAGCCTCTCCCCCGGTACTGAACAGGTACTCTATTGGGGCTGTGACCAATCGGGCCTCGGCGGCGGCAAAAACTACAGTGGCGTCTGTGACCCAGTCATAGACGAGGCCGCAAAGGCCATAGCCGCTGCTGTAAGCCGCCGTGATCTCTTACAAGCCGCCCGTAACCTCGATAAACTGGTAATGGATCAGACCCTCTTTATCCCGCTTTTTACGATCGGGCTCGATTACTGGGCCTCGTGGTCCAACGTTGTCCACCCCAAACAGACCCCGCTCTACGGCCAAGTCCTTGAAACATGGTGGGCACGTTGATATGGTCATAAAAATTCATTTAAAGGCGGATTCGTGATGAAAAAACTGTTGCTGTTGGGTGTAACGACAATTTTGATGGCCGGATGCTCATGGGCACCTGATTGGGCACCGAGGGTCTCGGGCTCAAACAGTGGCGTATCCCCATCACAGGCAGCCGCAATTGAAAAACAGGTCCGCGAGCGCGCCGATTACTGGCAGCGCGCCGACCGCGTATCGGCTGAACACATGGTAGGCCCTCAGGCCCAGCATACCCTGCACAGCGATATTTCAAGATGCGTGGCTGAAGTCCGTGAAATGGTTCGCCTTGGCTCGATCCGTCAGGCCCAACCGCCAAAAGGCGTCCCGATGGATCCTGAACTCAAGTCAGGCTGGGGCCCCGTTACCCGCAACGGCCCCTTGTATATGGAGTATACGCCCTATCAGGATTTTGACTCCTGCATGATGACCAAAGGCTGGGCCCGCGTTGACTTCGTAAGGCCTGTCGTAGCCGACCAGGCCGCGCACAACTACAACGGCACCATTCTGGGCATGACAGCAGGCATGGCACCACGTACAACCGCTCGTTACGGAACATACGGCAACGATCAACGTGAGCGCAGCCGTTTTAACAAGTAAAAAAACCGGAAAGTGAAAAATGAAATTTTTTGTCGATACAGGTGAAATCAACGAGATCCGCGAGCTAGCATCAACCGGCATGCTGGATGGCGTAACCACCAACCCGTCTCTCATCGCGAAATCCGGCAAGCAGTTTCTTCCGTTGATCGAGGAGATTTGCTCCGTTGTCAAAGGCCCCGTATCGGCCGAGGTTGCATCAACCGACTTCGAGACCATGCAAAAAGAAGCTGACAAGCTTGCTAAAATCGCAAAGAACATCGCGGTCAAAGTGCCTCTTACCGAGGCCGGTCTTAAAGTCTGCCGCAACTTGGCCGACAAGGGCATCATGGTCAACGTCACACTGTGCTTTTCAGCCGTACAGGCCATTCTGGCCGCAAAGGCAGGCGCGGCTTTTGTATCCCCCTTCATTGGCCGTTTGGATGATATAGGCCAGGACGGCATGCAGCTGATCGCCGACATCCGCCAGATCTACGATAACTACCCCCACTTCAAAACCGAGATTCTCGCGGCATCCATCCGCCATCCGCAGCACGTTTTAATGGCCGCGAAAATGGGCGCCGATGTTGCAACCATTCCGGCATCCACCATCAAGGCGCTTTACAAACACCCGCTGACCGACAAGGGCATTGCAACTTTTGTCGATGACTGGAAAAAAACCGGCCAAAGCATCCTGTGAAATTTTTAGCGGCACTCGGTCTCGTAACCTTGCTGGGATTGAGTGCACCGGCAGGTGCGCAAATCCTTATGTACGGCGGCGTGCCCTGTACCAAAGATTGTTCAGGCCACGAGGCAGGCTACAACTGGGCAAAAGCCAAAAACATTACGGACCCCAAACAATGCGGCGGCAACTCAAACTCCTTCAACGAGGGATGCCGCGTCTGGGCCGAACTGCAAATGCTTTCAAAAGATCTCGAAGAATCAAAAAAAGAAAATCAGGAGCCAAGCGCCCCCCAGTGAGCGCTTAAAAAAGTCGCTATCCCAAGCCCCG
Source organism: Pseudomonadota bacterium (assembly GCA_009926935.1). Taxonomy (GTDB): domain Bacteria; phylum Pseudomonadota; class Alphaproteobacteria; order Micavibrionales; family UBA1664; genus UBA6145. The sequence continues at coordinate 135,864 of RFNZ01000002.1, forward strand.
GCTTGTAAGGGTATCGATCCTCAAAAGCCTTACGCGCAACCTCATAGCTTTCGTCGGGTATCAACCGCAATCTTTTGGCCGCATACAAAAGCGCAAGCGAAGGCGCGCGCGATTCCCCCTTGTTGCAATGGATAAGCACGGGCCGCAAAGCAATCTCGCGGTCAACGAATGCAAAAAAAAGCGCAAAGCTCTCGGGCTTAAACAACGGCACAGGCGGATCAACAAGGTTCAGATACAAATGCCGCTCACGTTCAAACGCAAGATACGACGGATGTGTATTGGGCAAATTTTTCTCGTATCCAACAACGCTGCGATGGCACGGGTCTTTGCATGCATGCACATACGAAAGCGCAGGGTCGTCACCGCACCCGGCTAGATCGTCAAAAAAAAGTCGGTCGTGGATCTGGGTGCGCGGCATCCGCCAAACATAATCAATAGCGAGAACATTGTAAAGGTATTTATTCCTATTTTAAGTATCCGGCTAACCGTTATGGTATGTGCTATGAAATTTCGCCTAGCCCTATTGCTGTTTTCGGCACTCCTTGTAGCAGGGTGTTCAACCACCACGACACCCGACCGCTACTACAGCAAGCGCAACATAACCCCGCCCACCATGCAGGATTTTCCAAGCTGCCGCGGTTACGGCTGCACGTATGTTGATAGGGTCAGTTTTGCCAAGCGTGATTGGCGCGACATCAAAAAACTCTTTCCTGCCAAAACCGCTGAAAAAGAGCGCGCGCGGATAGCCAAAGCCATCGGCGTATTTGAGAAAAAGGTCGGGGCCAAAACCGGCACTCATGAAGACGTACGAGATACATATATAAAAGGCGGCCCCTTCCAACAGGACTGCGTGGATGAAAGTACAAACACGACAACCTATTTGACCCTTCTCGAAAAAAAGGGCCTTCTCAAATTCCACACGGTTTCAGCGCCTAACTCACGGCTATTCTTCACATCGGGCAATCTGGGGCCGCACTCCACAGCAGTCATTGTTGATAAAAAGTCCGGCACAAAGTACGCCGTCGATAGCTGGTTTCACGATAACGGTCATGATGCTGAAATCGTGACGCTCCCTGAATGGAAATCAGGCTGGGCCCCAAAAGAAAAACCACAGAAAGCAAAGAAGACTAAAAAATGAGACGCATGTCGAATATAGCTAAATTTCTCGCAGCCTCTGTCATGATAGGCATTTCGAGTATTTCATCTGCAGATGACTGTCTCGCGCAGGATTATCTTGGGCATAAAGTTACGCTCATGGACCAAGATACCGAGGCAGCTTTGCTTGCAAAGCGCAACGGCCTCCCCCTCCCGCATAACGTCTATTACAACGGCAGTGCCAAGGCTGGCGATATCATCGTCAACATACAAACCCGCAGACTCTACCTGATAAATGGAGATGGTACCGCTCGTGAGTACCCAATTTCAGTTGGCAAACGCGGCTATGAAAGCCCGATAGGTGTCATAGCGGTGAGCCGTAAGGCCGAGGACCCGATTTGGATCCCGACGGAGCGCATGCGCCGTGAAAACCGTCGCTTGCCGAAGTTTGTAAAAGGTGGACACCCCAGTAATCCTTTAGGCCCGCGCGCGCTCTATTTGGGCGGGTCATTTTACCGTATCCACGGAACCATAGACCGAAGCAGCATCGGCGAGGCTGCTTCAAAAGGTTGCTTCAGGATGTTTAATGAGGATGTCATTGATCTCTACCCCCGTGTGGCAATGGGCGCAAAAGTAACCATGATCCGCGCAGCAGTAACACCTGGCATCACCATACTCACAACCCAGGTGAAACTAAAAGGCCCTTACAACTAGGCTACGCCCGGCACGCGCTTTGGATAACGCTTTTCAAGCATTGCGGTAATGCCTCTGCTGCGCAAATACGCATCCCGCGTCGGTTCTTTGAATAAATCTTTAAAGGTGCCCCGCCACGCATCGTAAGCGTCATTACATGCTTTTGTATCGCTATAATCGAACCCGATCCTGATCAGCATCTCATCCTTACGGTAAGGCGCGCGCCCTTCATCAATTTTTTTCCAATCAACCTTACTCTTGTTGATGAATGCGGTTATATAGGCCGCAGCATCTTGCTGATGGGCAGGTAGCTTTTCGCCTCGCACCTGATTGGCTCCCTCATGCTGAACTATGCGTACAGTCCGTTTGTGGGCATTCTTGTCACTTTCTTGCACCTCAAGCGTGGTATCCCACGACCCATCAGCCGCACGTATCGAAATGATGTGGCTGTTTTTGATAACGCAGCTATGCGTATATCCTCGCACGCAGTGTCCCAGTTTATCCGCCTCTTGAACAAGAGCAGCCGTTGATGTCAGGCATTCATAAATAATGCCGTTCCGTTCAAACGTTTCAAACAAGGGCTCCCATTGTGCTGATTTATCGTACTTGCCGCTACGGGTATGGAGCCGCGCTTCATGGCCGTGCCAGCGGTGCGACAGGCTGGCCATTTTAATGGCCGTCATGCCGTTAAAAACGGTGCGCGCTAAATCCCCTCCAAAGCCGTATGCATTAGGCAGCACATCCGTAAGCTCTTTGTCGGACAGTATTTCGGCAACGCTGTAACCGGCCGCCGTCGCATGCCTGAAAACTTCGGTCAAAATGATCTGGTTGCAAAGATGCTTGTGAAAATCTGTATCGCGCCCACCCAGAGAGATACTGGACTGTTCCGCAACATCATGAAGCACAAGATACATAATTTCAGTCTTGTCGGCTTTTTTGCCCTTTACTAGCGGCGAGACTAAATCAAATTTCCGCGCATATCGCTCAAGGAGGTCGCCAAGTTTTTTGTAGACTGGTTTTTCTTCGCGACTAACTCCGTTATTCTCGTCATCAGCAATCGTGTTGCAGATCGTCGCCAGTTTTCTCGCCTCTTCAGCGCTCTTCGGCAGCCATTGGGTGGGAAGTTTATTAAGAATGCGTAGCGTTACAGGCGTACGCGCATCTCTTCTTTTTCTCTCATTTATGGCGGAAACCAGATACCGGATACGGAGCTGGTCAAGATCCACAACCGATTTCGGTATCCCTGCCGGGTTTCGGCAGGCCGATAAAAATTCAAGCATGACCTCATCGGTTTTGCGGCCTGTGGCAAAGGCAACGCCCGATATCTGATTTCTAATTCTAAATATAAGGAGCTGTTGGTCTCTCGTCATCGGGCGCCACTCGCGGGGCAGAACCTGTAGCTTCGGTAACTGCGCACCAAAATGATAGAAGTCAGGATTTACCTCCATCCGCGGTCCATCAATGTACCGCACATCAAACTGCCCAAACCACGACAGAAACTCTTGCGTAATGGTAGGTGGCGGGCCATCGTGACGAAAATCCTGAGTTTCGGCTAGCCCCGCGTTCACGGCCTCTAGCAGCGTACCGTCATTATCCAGTGTATCGGTAATGGCACGCTGCACGCGGTCATACCCGGCAAACCACCACACAAGGGCTGGCGCGGCTTCCATCGCCTGCCGTCTGCGCCTCAGTGCATCGGGGTTTGCACATAGTGCCTGCCACTTCTGCTTTTCCTCGCCATATCGCTCCGGCATACGGCCAGTCAGCCACGTATAGGCCGTTTGATCAAAGTAGCGGGCCTTGCGCATGGTCTTGAGTGCATCCTGATCAAGCGAGCGGATAAACTGCTTAATCGCGGTTCGCACTTTCTCCTGCGCAACACGCTCAAGATGCTTGGAAAGCCGCTGGTAATCTTCGTAACGCCGATCAGGCAAAGAATAGATTCCGTCATCCACTTCAATTTCGCCTAAATAAACAGCGACGCTTTTCAAAAATCGTTCGGGAGCAGAATGCACAATTTTCTGTGTCGCCTGTCGTTGCATCTGTCCCAAAAAGTCAGGCACGTTAGAAGTGGATGCATGAAAATATGTTCCCATCTGTTTTTCAGGGGAGTACTCAAATTCTTTGGAGAGGATAAAATCCCCAAGCTCCATCGCATCCATACCGCGCAACTTGTCATTGGCGATATACTGGTTTCTAAACACCATGCCGGGATTGGTATGCGAAACAGCAACAACAAGCTTGTACGGGTCATCACGGTCACCATCGCTCTGGTCCAAAACCAGCACGACATCCGCCTCGCGGTTACCGCCCTTGGCTGACTTCACAACTTCATGGCACTGGCTGGCATCCCACGCCTTATACATCTCCAGAATTTTGGCGATTTTTGCCTCGTCAGTGACGCCCAAATCCTCTCGCGCCCAAGCCTCGACAACCTTTGGCTCATACGCCTTGGCTGGCTGGTCAGTCACAAGATGGATAGGTCCATGCATACGGGCACTCCTGAAAAATATCAGAAGACCATAGCAACAAATCTTTGATTATGTCAAATAATTAAGGGATACGTCCCATGAGCGATCCGGGGTTCAGGTAATCAAAAAACGTGCTGCTGGAGCGCTCATGCACAACCCCGCCTGAAAGATCAGGTTTTTCAAGCAACAGCCCGTTTTTAAAGATTAAATTGACGGTGTAGTCAAACCCGTCCTCTTCGGTGCGGATACGCAAGGGGTTAACAAATCCGTGCTCCCGCTCAACGTCCCTGTATTTCAGCTGGTAGCCGTAAAGTTGGCGCATGAAGGCAGTCGTTTCCTCCCGTTCGGAGATACTGTCCATAACCTGCATGGTATTGGCCCCATAAAGGGCAGATAGGATTTCATTGCGGTTCAACTGCCTGAGCTCTTCCGGTCTGCGCCCGAGCAGCATCAAAACATGCCCCTCGCCCATTCCGGGCTGTAACTGGCCAACCTTGGCTTTGAAATCATCGGGTGACGGATAATACGAGGCATTCACGGAATCCGACCCACCCGGAACCGGCGCTACACCGGCGCAACCAGCCAAAGCCAACACCAGAAACAGCATACGGAAATAGTGATATCTCACACCTTCACTATACACCAAAACAGGGCGCAATTCACAGGAAAGAGCGATGTCTCTCCACAGGCCCGCTTAGTAAGGCACTGGGTATCGGCTGTAAACCTTGGCAATGTCAGCCCGCGTAGCATCATCCAGCGTAAGGTCAAAGGCATCGATATTCGATTTCAGCTGAGCCATCGTCGTAGCTCCTATGATCGTCGCCGTAACAAAACTCTGTGTATCGACAAATTTCAAAGCCATCTGGCAAGGGTCCAAGCCATACCTTTTGGCAACCATGTGATACTCGGCCACCGCCGCATGTGTCACCGGCACATTGCGGAAACTGTCAAAGTCATCGCGGACAAGTTTCTCATGATGCCAGCGCGTTCCTTCAGGAATTTTTCCATCGGCGTATTTGCCACTAATCAAACCGCAAGCGAGTGGCGACCACGGCAAATAGGATACATCTTCCCGCACGCACACTTCGGCCACATACGGGTCATCACTGCGGTTAAGCAGGCTGAACTCGTTCTGGATGGAATGCATCCGCGGCAGGTTGTGGCGTTCGGATAGCGACAGGTATTTCATGATGCCCCACGCCGTATCATCGGAAAGGCCACAAAAGCGAACCTTGCCCGCTTTTACAACATCATCAAGCCCGCGCAGAATATCCAAGAGGTTGTCTTCAACTTCCGCAGTCGTAACACTTGTAAAATCGACTTTACCGCCAAGGTTCCGCCCAAAATGTGGAAAAGGCCGGTTAGGCCAGTGCAACTGGTACAAGTCGATATAGTCTGTCTGTAGGCGTTTAAGCGACCCTTCAACCGCCTCGCGCACACTGTTTCCGGTGAGCGGGCTGCCGCCTCTGACCCACGGCACACCGGGGCCGGCGACTTTTGTCGCAAGAACTATATCGCGGCGCTTGCCTGTCTTTTTAAACCAGGTGCCGATTATCTCCTCGGTCCGGCCGCATGTCGCCTCGGATGTAGGCACGGCGTAAAGCTCTGCCGTATCAAAAAAATTGACCCCGCGCGAAACGGCATAATCCATCTGCTCATGACCTTGAGCCTCGCTGTTTTGCTGCCCCCATGTCATGGTGCCAAGACAAACGCGGGAGACGGTAAGGCCCGTACGGCCCAGCTTGGCCATTTTCATGCGACAAATCCTTTTTGGTTATGTGGATGGTGCTGCCGGGGAGGATTGAACTCCCGACCTCGTCATTACCAATGACGCGCTCTACCACTGAGCTACGGCAGCATTGTTGTGGTTAAAACCTTGAAAATCGCACGGAAGCTAACTAAAAAATACCCTCCTGTCACCATAAAAAAGTCACTCCCATGAGCGAAGCTATTATCAAAGATGAAAACAAGAAAAAGCAGCAGGAAGCCCGTGATAAAAAGCGTGCTGAAGCCCTCAAGGCCAACCTCCTGCGCCGGAAAGTAGTTAAAAAATCCGTGGATTGATGTGAATGAGCATCCATTTTTCTTGAAGTTTCGGGCTAGGATGGGTATCCATCAACGCTTGCCATAATTTTAAGGGTACTGACAGCCATGGGCATACTGCCTGACCACTGGATCCGCCAACAGGCGACCGAACAGAAGATGATTGACCCGTTCGTCGAAAAACAGAACGGCAACGGCATTATTTCCTACGGCCTTTCATCCTACGGGTACGATGCCCGCCTCGATAACGAATTCATGATTTTCACGAACGTCTATAACAGCATCGTGGACCCCAAAAATTTCGATTCCAAAGCCTTCGTCAAATTCGAGGGCGATGTGTGCGTGATACCACCCAACAGCTTCGTGCTCGCGCAAACGAAGGAGTATTTCAAAATCCCGAACGACGTGCTTGTGGTCTGCCTCGGCAAATCCACCTATGCGCGTTGCGGCCTGATTGTAAACGTGACCCCGCTTGAACCGGGTTGGGAAGGCCAGGTCACACTCGAAATTTCAAACACAACACCACTGCCTGCAAAAGTTTACGCAGGCGAAGGCATTGCACAATTTTTATTCTTAAAGGGCGATAGCGCCTGTGAGGTTACCTATGCAGCAAGAGCAGGAAAATACATGGGCCAGCGAGGCGTCACCCTCCCCAAGCTCAAAACAGCCGACACAAGCGAAGCAGCTTAAGGTCGTCAACGACAACGCGGGCGATGGCGAGGCAGCCGCACAAGACGGCCTTGAAAAAATCCGTATTGTTGGCGGTAACGCCCTCAATGGCACCATCACGATTTCGGGCGCAAAAAACGCGGCCCTTCCGCTGATGTGCGTCAGCCTGCTCTCGGAAGAACCGATAACCTTCAACAACATGCCCTTGGCCTTGCGTGACATTCAAACAATGTCCGATTTGCTGGAACATTTGGGCGTACAAATCAAAGTCGAAAACGGCAAAGCCATTCTGCATTTGCAAGGCGACCAGATCGATAATTCAACGGCGCCATACGACCTCGTACGCAAAATGCGCGCATCCATTCTGGTGCTTGGCCCCTTGCTGGCCCGCACAGGCCACGCCAAGGTATCGCTGCCCGGCGGCTGTGCCATCGGCACACGCCCCGTTGATATGCACATCATGGGCCTTGAAGCCATGGGCGCAAAAATCCGCCTTGAAGATGGTTATATCATCGCCGAAGCACCAAATGGCCTCCACGGCGCCAAAATCGCCTTCCCGAAAGTGACCGTGACTGGCACCGAAAACATCATGATGGCAGCCGCCTTGGTTGATGGCGAAACCGTTATTAACAACGCAGCGATGGAACCAGAGGTGACCGACCTCGGCGAATGCCTCGTGAAAATGGGCGCTGAAATCGAAGGCTTGGGCACATCCCGCCTTGTCATCCGCGGTAAAAAGAAATTGCATGCCGCAACCCACGATGTGATTGCCGACCGCATTGAAACCGGCACCTTCATGATTGCGGTCGCCTTGTGCGGCGGCACACTGCGCCTCAAAAAAGCGCGCCCCGATACGCTGCGCGCCCTCATCGGCATTCTTGAAGCCGCCGGCGTGAGCATTACCGAAGACGGCGAGGATGTCATCGTCAGCAAACCTGAAGGCGTGCGCATCAAGGGTATCGATATCATGACCGAGCCCTATCCCGCTTTCCCGACCGATTTGCAGGCCCAGTTCATGACAATGCTCACGCTCTGCGAGGGTGCAGGCATGGTGACCGAAACCATATTTGAAAACCGCTTCATGCACGTGCCTGAACTCGTACGCATGGGCGCCAACATCTCCACGCAAGGTAACTCCGCCATTATCCGCGGCGTTCAAAAACTCAAAGGCGCACCCGTGATGGCAACAGACCTTCGCGCAAGCGTGGCTCTCGTGCTCGCAGGATTAGTGGCGGAAGGCGAAACCTTCGTCCACCGTATCTATCACCTTGATAGGGGCTACGAAAACGTTGTGGAAAAACTGGCCGCCTGCGGCGCCGATATCTCCCGCATCCGCTAATAGCTGCTTGACATATAAACGCCTTCAGTATTTCCTGATCTCAAAGAAAAAAGAGTTCAGGGATGATCACAGCACTTAGCGTAATACCAAAGGCAAAATACGTAGTTCACACCATAGGCCTCGACCCCGAAAGTAACCCGGGGCTGGTGGAAGTGATAAACGGCCTCAGCCTTCGCTACTTCCAAAGTCAGCGCGGAGGCATGTCGCGCGAGCATTTTCTGGAAGGTCTGCAATGCTCCATCGAATACTGGAAATTTGTTATCGATGTCGTAAACGACTTTGCAGGCGAACATATATCTCCGCTCGCCATGGGTTTTGATCCTGTATACGCAGCCGCCATAGGCGGCGTCGATATCGTGACACTGTCCAAGCAAAACCCGGATATTTACTGGAAGTCAGAGTCTGCCCGCGCAGCCACAATGCTGATGCTGCGCACGGCATCTCTCAAAACAGCCGACGCATTTGCAGCGGCAGGGTATGATGCCAGATATCTCTCCATGGTCCTTACCTACGCCGATTTATGCAGTCAGAACGCGCTGCTCGATGCAAAGCCCGAAGCCTTTAGGCACGAACCGCTGGAGGATGTAGACGGCGTCGGCGTTGCAAAACTCCTGGGCTACCCCGCCTACCCAAGCAAACTAACCGATGCCATTCTTGCAACGGAAGCTGTCGTCTTTCAGAAATGGCGCAATCTATATGTGCCGCCAAAATCGGCCTCGCAACCCCACCGCTTTAGGATTGTATAAAAACCGAAGTTAATTGTGACATTCTAAGGGCAACCCACGGAATTACATAAACTTTTCGGCATTGTAAGGCATTTCTTAAAACTGCCCCGCTATCCTGAATAGAAGATATCAATGGTGGGGCCCATGCAAAAAAACGATACGTATGAATTCCGTACATATACAGCAACAATCATCGAAAGCAGAAACTGGAGTGAAACGCACTTTTCAGGCGGCGGCGGCGGTAGTGTACCGTTTGGCGGTGTACATGTATCAGACATCAGCTCTCATTCTGTCTCGCGTCAGGTCGTATGGCTTCGTGACGACAAGGATGGTACGGAATTCGAATCCGAGCTCTCGACCACCAAGCTGGCATGCAGGGTCGGGCACAAGCTGCTTTTTGTGCATGGTAACTCTCTGCGTAAGAGCAACGCCAAATACGAAAAGCTACTTGCCATACGCAATCTGAATACCGGACAAACCTACATGAATATCGAAGGTCATACCAGTATCATCAGCGATGCCGTGCCTTTCAGTTTCGCAACACTCATTGTATGGATTCTTCTATGCTACGCATCCATTCTCGTTGTGCTTGAAGATTATCAAGGTCTCCTGCTGGCACTGGCCTTCGCGGTACCCATCGTTAGCTCATATTGTAGGCACCGTAAGCCAAGGAAACTTTTAGACCGCCTTCTCGATGAAATTTTGCAGGAATCCACAAACAGCCAAGCAGGGCTGGAAACGCTTACAATTTCCGGCTTAGCAAGAGGATAGCCTAATCACTGGACAAAAGTCCTTACCGCATTGCACAATAAATATGTGACAGGCGTACTCAACATCAAGCACTACATGCACAAGGTCGAACTCGACGAGCGCGTGTTCGTCCGCAGAAATCCGGTTGTTGAGGCCGAGCGCGCCGCCGCCATCCGTGACCTCGTAAACGGAAATACCTTCAAGCTGCGGCAGGATGACCGCGGCCCGTACTATGTGCGTATCGGCCTTGAAAACCATTGCCTTATCCTGCGTGTGCGCGACTGCATGCGCAACGAGCTGCCCGATATTTCCATCTCTCTCAGCCCATTTCGAAAACTCATCAAAGACTATTTTTTGATTTGCGAGAGCTACCAGATGGCCTACTCAAGCGGCGATAAAGGCCGCCTTGAAACCGTTGATATGGCGCGCCGCGGCCTCCACGATGAGGGCGCACGCATTTTGCAGGAACGCCTGACAAGCGTAGCCGAACTCGATCACACAACAGCGCGCTGCATCTTTACCCTGCTCTGCGTTCTGCATATTGGCGCCGTTCAACCTTGGTAAAAATATGGTAGAATCGCCGCTGGCATGACCCAGCGCATTCTCTTCCTGTGCGATCGCAATTCCGTACGCTCTCCCATGGCAGCAGCCTTGCTGTCAGCGCGCGTGCCTGCGGCCAGTGTGGCCTCGGCAGGCCTGATGCCTGATGATGCCGTCAATCCCTTTGCCATCGGCGCTATGCTGGAAAACGGCGTGGATATTTCAGGCCACACGCCGGTACAGATAAGCCCGGAAAATATTAGCCCCGATATACTGGTCATCACTCTCACCCGCGGAACCTTTGATCACGCTCGGCAGTGGCGCAAAAACACAGGCTTTGAGCTGGAATTCTGGGATCTGCCGGATGTCCCCGAGCCGGAAGGCCCAAGAGATCTGATCGTCGACGGCTTCCGTGCCATCCGTGAAGCGCTTAAAGCCCATATCCGCAACCGCTTCGGATCATAAAAAATCTTGAAATCTGAATAGGTTGGGCTATAACAGGCGCTATTAAACAGCCTTTCAAGGATATACCCCTGTGGCAAAAGAAGATCTGATCGAATTCAAAGGCGTCGTAAACGAAGTCCTTCCCAACGCTATGTTCCGCGTAAAGCTTGAAAACGGGCATGAAGTGCTTGCCCACTCCGCTGGCAAAATGCGCAAAAACCGTATCCGCGTGCTTGCGGGCGATAACGTGGTCGTTGAAATGACCCCGTATGACCTTACCAAAGGCCGCATCATCTTCCGTGAAAAGTAAGCTGATCCTGGCATCGGCATCGCCGCGCCGCCTTGAGTTACTGGCAGCCCAGGGCATCGTACCTGATGCCGTTATTGCCGCCGACATCGACGAAACCCCGCTTAAAAACGAAAAAGCAAAAGCCATGGTGCTGCGCCTTGCTCAAGCCAAGGCCAAAGCCATTGCCGAAAAGCACCCAGATAGTTTTGTACTGGCAGCCGACACAACCGTAGCCGTAGGCCGCCGCATTCTGGGCAAGCCCGAAAACGAATCCGAGGCGCGCGCGTTTTTAAAACTTCTTTCTGGCCGCAATCACCGTGTCTGGGGTGGTATCGCCCTTGCAACGCCACAGCGAAAAACCGTAACTCGCGCTGTCTGCACCACGGTCAAATTTAAACATCTCTCCCAGCGTGAAATCGATTCTTACATTGCTTCCGGCGAGTGGCAGGGCAAGGCGGGAGGCTACGGCATACAAGGCCGCGCCGGCGCCTTCGTCGCATCCAACAACGGCTCATATACCAATATCGTCGGCCTAAGTATTTATGATACAATGAATATATTGAACGGTAACGGTTATGGCTTCTCATGAGCGTCGTAAAATCCCAAGGCTTGGATATTCTGGTTGAAGACTTGGCAGGCAGCCTCTGGGTTGCAGCCATCCAGAAGGGCAACCGCCTCGCAGCCCTCGAAATCGACCCGTATGCCGAACTTGTACGCTGGGGCTCGATCTACTGGGCCAAAGTGATGCGCGTTGACGCATCGATCAACGCGGCCTTCGTCGATATGGGCTATGACGTTGTGGGCATGCTTCCGGCCTCCGAAATTCCAGGGCTCAAAAAAGGCGCTAAAATCGGCAAGCATTTGCGTAACGGCCAGTTTGTGATGGTGCAGGTTAAGACAGCCCGCCAGCCGGAAGAAAACGAAGAAGGCGCAGACCCCCGCCCCGATGCCATGAAAGCATCGAAAGTGAGTATGGATATTGCGCTTCAGGGCCGGTATCTCATTTATACACCGCACACACCGGGCAACCGCATCTCGCGGCGTATCAAAGACCCAACGGTCAGAAAACAGCTCATGGCCATGGGCAAAAACATCAAGGATGTCGAGGGGTGTATTTTGCGTGCCTCAGCATCCTACACCCAAACCGATATGCTCGTCCGCGAAGCGCGTATCCAGAAAGCGATCTGGGATTCCTTGCAGGAATTCACAAAGGACCGCGAGCCGGCCCTCCTCATGCTGGGGCCGGATGCCTTGCAGCGCGTTCTTGCCGATTTTGCGACAAGCCATGTTGCCTCTGTCCAGATTTCTGATCCCGAGCGCCGTACGGAAGCCGATAACTGGTGCGATTTATACGCGCCCGAACTCATGGCCAAATTGCAGGACCGCAAGGTAACCGGCACTCGTACCGGAATGGGCCTGATGGAGGCGCATGACCTGCTCGGCCAGATCGAGGGGTTTGTCCGCCCCTACGTTATTTTGGATAGCGGTGGAAGTATCGTCATTCAGGATACCGCAATCGGCACAATGATCGATGTCAACACCGGTGCGGGCGCAAACGCAGCCGCGGTCAACCACGATGCCGCCATTGAAATCGCGCGTCAGATCCGGCTGCGGAACATCGGCGGCACCATCCTCATCGACTTTGCAGGGCTCAATAACAAGGCGGATCAAAAACGCCTTGCAACCACCTTACTCAAAGCCTTTGATCTCGACCCATGCACGGTCGAGCTGCACGGGGTCACACGCCTTGGCCTGTTTGAAATCAGCCGCCACCGCCGCACGCCGTCTCTCATGGATCGCGTGGAGCTCATGCAGGGGCAGACAGACGCATGATTTATTGCGCCGCAATAAAATTTTGCTTTACAGCGCAATAAAATCAGGCTTAGCCTTCTCCCATAACAATAAAAATACAGGGAGATAGAAATGCACAACCGATATATTTCGGGCCCAGCCGCCGTTTTACTTCTTACTTTCTCGTTTGCAACAGGTAGTGCATTTGCCGGCCCTATGGATAAAGGCGCAAGCGCATCGGCTATCACACGCGATGATTTGCAAAGATGCATGAACCGTAATGATGGCATGGTTAACTTCATCGCCACACGGGCCTTAATACCGCGGGATAGCATGGATACGCCTCGCCTTTATCAATCTTCAAGCGATACTCTCTCAGATGCGGTTGTATCGGCAGATGGCGGCGCTCACCCTATCGTCATTGAGTCCAACGGTGTCTACATGGAATTTCGTGCCGACGGTCAGCACAGATCGGCAAAAACACAGCTCTTGGCACTCTGCTCGGCCAATCCTGCTTTGGACTTACCTGATGAGTTTAGAGCACAGGTTACAGCACAACTCTACCCGGCAAAAAGTCTCATCGATATAGAGCAAGAAGAAGCCTGGAAAAGGCGCCTTCTGCGCCAGAAGTTAAGGGATGGAGGCGCATCTGGCATCCCTAGCCTCATCGACGAACCGAAAGGGCCTTAAGCCCTGGCATCGTTATCATAATTTTGGCTGGACACAGGGCGGGGAAGCCCCTATAACCGCCCTGCCCTTAGCGGCATGCCCAGGTAGCTCAGTCGGTAGAGCAAGGGATTGAAAATCCCTGTGTCGGCGGTTCGATTCCGTCCCTGGGCACCATTCTTTCCAATAAGCCGACACAAAACCAGATATGTCCTGCGTGCAACGCACGCGGGGGTCGGCGGTAGGGTTCCGTCCCTGGGCACCATTCTTTCCACATACACGCCATATTCCCCTGGTAGAATTGTTGTGAATCTAGGGTAGAATCTCGTCCTCACGGGGGGCTCTCATGCGCGGTATTCTTCAGGCATTTTCAATTTTGTCTCTGGCGCTGGCTTTATCAGGCCCCGCAAGGGCCGATACCATCACGATCGTGGCCGACGAGTGGTGCCCGTATAACTGCGCACCGGATAGCGGTAAACCCGGCATCTTCATTGAAATCGCCCGCTACGCCTTTGAAAAAGAGGGGCATACAGTAGACTACAGGATAATCCCATGGACCCGCGCCATAGAGGATACGCGCGAAGGCAGATTCACGGCCATCACGGGTGCATCCCATGGCGACGCCTCGGATTTTATTTTCCCCGATCTGCCTCAGTCGGCTTCGCTCATGTCTTTTTACGTCAAAGCCGGCAACGCGTGGCAATACACGGGCATGGATAGCCTCGCTGCTGTTTCGCTGGGCAGCATTGATTCTTATGCCTACGGCGAAGAAATAGACAAATATATAAAAGCAAATTCTGAAGATATGGGGAAAGTTCAGGCAATCGGCGGTGAAACCGCTCTTGCCGATAACGTCAGCAAGCTGCTCAAAGGCCGGATTGATGCCGTGATCGAAAGCGAAGATGTCATGGACTACTACCTCGCTCAAAACGGGTTAACAGGCAAACTAGTAAAAGCAGGACACCTCCCGTTGACCGAAGACCAAAGTTTGTTCATCGCCTTCTCGCCCAAAAACCCGAATGCAAAAAAATATGCGGCGCTACTTACCGATGCCATGAAAACCCTTCAGGAAAATGGTCACTTGAATGCCATTCTGAAAAGCTACGGCCTAAGCCACTCGACCCTTCAAGAAAATAATGAAGCTGTTACCCAGCCCACTGCAGGACAGTAAATATGCTCAAATCCACGCTACGCAGCTTTAAATCTCTCTCGTTCCTGTCCTCAGCCATGCAATTCGCGCTGACTTTGGCCATCATGGCTGTGGGCAGCTATTTCATTGTCGTCAAAATTCAGGAGATTTCTCTCGAAAACATCAGCCGCGAGTCTCACAGCTCAGCGCAATTCGTCTCCCAAACCATCGCAAGGCCCCTCTGGAACCTCAACAGACTTGCCGTCCGCGATGATCTCAAAGCCCTTTCTGAAAGCGATATTTTTTGCGGCGCCCGCGTTCTCGATGATGAAGGTAAAGTTTTTGCAAGTCTGGATTTCCCCCAGTCAATCAACACGGAACAGCTACTTATAACGGAATCGATCCTTTTTGATGACCCGACCGACGATGCCAGCAACCTCATTTCAATCGGCACTCTCGAAATGTGCGCAACCATGGCACCTTTCAAGGCGCAATTGGCAGATGTTCTACAACGCCTGATTACGGCCTTCGGCATACTTTC
Organism: Pseudomonadota bacterium; assembly: GCA_009926935.1. Taxonomy (GTDB): domain Bacteria; phylum Pseudomonadota; class Alphaproteobacteria; order Micavibrionales; family UBA1664; genus UBA6145. The sequence continues at coordinate 151,049 of RFNZ01000002.1, forward strand.
GGTAGCCATCCTTCTGGCAACGCACCTCTCATTGCAGATCGTGTTCAGCCCCCTGCGCCGCTTTAAGGAGGCTATGAGCGAATATCTCGTCTCCATGCGCCCGATTTCCGATAAAAAGCTATTGCAGGAAAACGAAGTCGGCGACCTCGTTCAAAGCTTCAACATTCTGGCTATATCCCTCTCGGAGTCATATCGCGCCCTCAAAAGGGCCAAAGACGAGGCTGAAACGGCTTACAAGGTCAAAACCGACTTCTTCGCAAACATGTCTCACGAACTGCGGACGCCGCTCAATAGCGTCATCGGCATGACGCAGCTCCTGCAAAACATGAAAATGGATGACGAACAGCGCGAGATGTTTGACAGCGTTCGCCGCTCGGCAGATGCCCTGCTGAAAATCGTAAACGACATTCTGGATATTTCAAAAATTGAGGCCAAGCAAATCCAGCTCGAATACGTAGCCTTTGACGCCTACAAGGAAGTCCGCCATACGGTCCAATCACTCAAACCACTCGCAAGCCAAAAAAATATAACACTCAGTTTCGAGGCCGCTCAAAGCAAAAGCCTCGTATTCGGCGATCCGATGCGTTTTTCCCGCATCGTGACAAACTTGATCAGCAATGCCGTGAGATACACCGAAAAAGGCCGCGTAACCGTCTATGCCCGCGCCTTGAAGGTACGCGAAAACCGTATCAACATGACCATCGAGGTCGAGGATACGGGCATCGGGATCCCGGCTGATAAAATCGACAAAATCTTTGAAAAATTCTCGCAGGCCGATACCTCAACCACCCGTAAATACGGCGGCACCGGCCTTGGCCTTACCATCACAAAAGAACTGGTCGAGCTTATGGGCGGGCATATCTATGTAACGAGTGAGGTTGGCAAAGGTTCGGTATTCAGCATCACCATTCCGTTCGAGATGGCACAGCAGGAAGACCTAAAGCAAAAACATAAAACCGATGAATTCTCGGATAGCGCACCTCAAAATCTGACCGGTATACCCATTTCAACCGCCCGCATCCTGATCGCTGAAGACCACGTCATGAACCAGCTGTTCATGAAAAAGCTTTTCAAAAATCTGGGCATGATAAAATTTACACTTGTCGAAAACGGCCGCGAGGCGGTGAACGAGCTAAAGATCAACGCCTACGACCTCGTCCTCATGGATTGCCACATGCCTGAGATGAACGGCTACGATGCGACAGTCGCCATCCGCAACCTTGATGATCCCATACGCCGCGCAATCCCGATTGTCGCGATGACGGCCAACGCCATGCCGGAGGATGAGCAGCGCTGCCTCTCCGTCGGTATGAGCGGGTATATCAGCAAACCGGTTGATATCGGCGTGTTCAAACGTGTTCTGGGCCAGTGGCTCAATTTTTCTGTTCAAGAAGCACTCGTATCAGTTCAATCACAACCCCCGGTCACCGCGCCCGCTGACGAACCGGAGGATGCGGGCCTACCCGTTAATCTCGATAACCTCAAGGCAAACAGCATGGGTGATCTCGATTTTGAAAAGGAAATGATAAGCATGTTTGTATCACAGGGCCGCCGCCAGTTGGATGAGCTCAAAACACATTGCGTGCACGGACCAAGCCATGACTGGGTCGAGGTTGCGCACGCCCTCAAAGGCACAGCCGGCAGTGTAGGCGCCGAAAAAATGCGTGAAAAATGCGCAGCGGCTCAGCTCATGGAAGATGTCTCGGCTGATGACCGCACAAAAAAGCTGGCACGTATCGAGGCCGATTATAGCCGCGTCGTAGCCTACCTCACAAAGGAAGGGCTTTATAAGCCGGAGTAGTGATTAAGCAGTGGCGGCCTTAGAAACAAAAGTCGGCGCTTTCATGATCTGTACATAAATCGCATCGCGGCTGACGGGTTTTACAATATAACCTTTGGCACCGCATTCGCGCACGCTCATGACCGTGTCTTTTGTGGCATCAGCACTAATCATCACGGCATACGCCTGCGGGTCAAACTGCCTGCGTATGGCGTTCACAATATTGGTACCCTTAAACCCTTTGAGGTGGATATCAACAAACACAATGTTGGGCGCATACTCTTTATACATCGCCAGAAATTCATTGGGCACGGCGGTCGTACCTACGTAACCAAAACCTTTAAGAGCAAACTCCATGGTCTTTAAAACCATGGGATCATCATCAAGGATAAGAATACAGTTCGATGGCCGGCTCATGCGTGCCAAAGAAACCCGTACGGCCGAATCTCCTTCCGGGACCAAGCGGCCAAGTATTTTTGAAACCTGCTCCATACCCTTTTCGGTCAGGTCATTGGCCACCAGCTTCAGGGCACCGCCGCCCACACGGTCAAAAATAGCCCTGTTAAAAACGGACATGGCCTGCCGCGACCGATTATCGGCAATCATCATAATTTCACGTTGTTCGGCAAAATTAAACACTTCCATCTCAAGCCCGACAAATTTTTGCACAAGGGCCCGCTCTACATCCCCAGATTGCGGCGCATTCGCAACATCATCGATTTTTACATGCAGGTAAGCCCAATCCTTGGGATTGGATTTTTTTACGGCCACGCTATGGATCGCATCCTCGATCGGGCTCTTTGCCAGGTTGATGAAAACCGACATTAACTCTCCAACATTTCAATATAATCAACTAGATAAGGCTGACAAATCGTCGCACCCATAGTAAATGTACTATAAAAAAAGCAAAGAAGAAATTAACGCGCCTTATCAAAAAAAAGAGCTCTTTAGCAAGCTGTTTACGCATTTATATGGTGCCGATTTGTGATACTATTAAATTTCGTCACGAGGGGGATATCATGAGCGCTACGCTACTACTTTTGATTGTCATCGGCCTACCGCTCGTTATTGGTTACGCCTGGTATGCTGGTTTAATCAGCAAACGCAACAAGGCGCGTGAAGCGCTCTCCACGATCGATGTCCAGCTCAAACAGCGCTTTGACCTCATTCCCAATATTCTTAAAATCGCCAAGAAGTTTCTGGACCACGAAAAAGGTCTTCTGACCGAGATCACGGCCCTGCGCGAGCATGCACAGCAGCCATACGACAAAAACAACGCCGATGCCGTGCGTGACCATCTGGCAACAGCCCAGTCACTCGCGGGCAAAATGGGCAACCTGATGCTCAGCGTCGAAAACTATCCCGACCTCAAATCAGATCAAACGATGATTCAGGCCATGCAGACCTACAACGAGGTTGAGGCCCAGATCACTGCCGCTCGCCGCTTTTACAATGCCACGGTGACCGAACTCAACAACGCGGTCCAGATTTTCCCGGGCAACATTATAGCGAGCATAGCAGGCGTCTCCGAAATGCCGTTTTTTGAGACCGATGAGGCTTCGCGCGCACCGGTAGATGCCAACACCTTCCTCAACTAAACCATGCAGAACCTCTGGAAACTTCTGGTTCACAACCAGACCAGAAGACTGAAGGATAGCGATATATCGCCCGACGCCTTTCAGGCATCGGCAGCAGGGTTTGTACAACATTACCGCTCTAAAATTCTGCCCAAGGTGCAGGATTTCGAACGCCGCCGCATAGAAGCCCTCCGCCGTCTCAGGTCCAACACTTTGCTGGCCTTGCCGCTCGGTTTCATAGGCATGATCTTCATCATCTACTTTGCATTTTATAAGATGCCGGACTCGGCATTCGATATCATGCTCTTCCTTGGCGTATCGATGGTCATCGGGCTTTTTTTCTGGGCCGTCTGGCCCGTCATGAAGTACAAGGAATCCATAAAAGAGCAGATATACCCTCTCATCTTCGAGTATTTCGGGCCTGACTACGCATACTCCCACGTAAGCCCCCTCACCGTTTCCAGCCTTCAGTCGTCTGACATCATCCCGTCCTTTGACCGCGAGAAAACCGATGACTACGTGCGCGGTATCTACAAGGGCGTTCCGCTTGAAATGGTGGAGGCCGAGCTCACGCAAACCCGCGGCTCAGGCAAAGACCGCCGCACGGTTACCGTTTTCAAGGGGCTTCTGGTGGTCATGGGTGCCCACAAAAACTTTAAAGGCAAAACACTCGTCAAACAGGATCACGGCCTGATGAACTGGGCCGTCAACGGCTTTTGTGGTCTCGAGCGCGTGAAACTCGAAGACCCCGAATTTGAAAAGCAGTTTGAAGTCTTTGCATCCGATCAGGTCGAAGCACGCTACCTTCTAACCACAAGCTTCATGGAACGACTCAAAAAACTTGCCGGTATCTTTAATGCTAAATGGGTGCAGTGCAGCTTTTATAGCAGCCGCCTCCTCATTATGATCCCGATGGACAAGGATTATTTTGAGACATCTTCCGTTTTCACGCCCGCCACTTTCATTGATGAAATCACGAGGGTGTTGGATGAAATGAAGAGTTTTTTTGATATTATAGATACGCTCAAACTCAACGAAAAAACGGGTATATAAAATGGATAAGGCAACATTTCTGGCCGAGTTCGCCGACCTCAAAAACAGGTTTGAAGCGCTGGCACCTGAGCTCGAACTCACTGTCCGCGATCCCGAGCTCAACCTTGAGGGATACGTGGTTGTATACAACACCGGCATCAGCATGGGCGGCCCGCTTCCCGCCTGTGGCAAAGGCGGCACGCGCATTACCCCAAACCTCAGTCTTGATGAAATTCGCATGCTGGCCAAACGCATGGCACTGAAAAACGCAGCCGCAGGCTTGCCGCTGGGTGGCGCTAAATCGGGCATCAAAGGCAAATCGGATGCGCCGGATGCCGAAAAAACATATCGCCGCTTCGTAAAACTCTGCAAACCCGTCTTGCATGAAAACGGAGGGGTCTTTGGCGGTTTCGGATTCGATATTGGCGCGCGGCCCGAGCATCCGGTCTGGGCCTGCGATGAACTTAAATCCAATCGCAGCTTCACCGGCAAACCTCTCGCAATGGGCGGCACGGATTACGACCGCGAGGGCATCGCAGGCCTTGGCGTGGCAGTCGCCGCCAAAGCAGCAATGGAGCACGCGGGCAAAACCGTAGCCGGCACCAGCTTTGCCGTGCAGGGTGCAGGTGCCATGGGCGCTGCCGTCATACGCTATTTTGGCGGTGAGTTTGGCGGGAACCTCGTTTCGGTCTCAGACCCCCGCCTTGGCGGCACATGGCATTTTGGTGCATCGGGCGCACCGGCTCCGGTACTGGATGCACTGAGCCACGGCGAGTTTGATAAAGCATGTAAGCTTCTCGCGGCAGGCGGCTTTACGCTTCTAAAAGATCTCGAAGCGATTTTATCAACCGAGTGCGTGGTGCTTTTCCCCTCGGCATTGCAGGATGTAATTGGCACTCATAACGCGCCCAATCTCAAATGTTCATATTTGGTTGAAGGCGCAAACAACCCCACATCGCGCGAGGCACAATCACGCCTTCATGAACGCGGCGTTATTGTTATCCCCGATTTCATCGCAAACCCCGGCGGCATCATCGCGGCTTTCGTTGAGCTCACCTCAAAGGTCTCAACCGAGGATAACATCAAAAACCGTACCAAGGTTGAGGAGGCAAAAACCATGACACGCACGCGCATAGCGGCCAACGTCTCTAAAATGCTTGATCTCGCAAAAACCTACGGGATCGAGCCAGCAGACGCCGGGTTTTACATGGCCCTTCAAAATATTTTCGGCAAAAAATCATGAGACAAACGGGCGGCCAGGCACTCATCAGGGCGCTTTCAGCCAACGACGTTGAAAAGATTTTCTGCGTCGCAGGCGAGAGTTATCTGGCCGCACTCGATGCATTGGTAGATGAACCGCAAATTCAGGTTATCACCTGCCGCCATGAGGGCGCGGCCTGTTTTATGGCCGAGGCGTACGGAAAACTCACCGGCAAACCCGGCATCTGTTTTGTCACGCGCGGGCCAGGTGCCTGCAACGCATCCATAGGCGTGCATACGGCCAAGCAGGATTCAACACCGCTCATTTTGCTCATAGGTCAGGTTGCGCGGGAGGATCGCGGGCGCGAAGCCTTTCAGGAGATCGAATTTGCCGAGATGTTTTCAAACGTCGCCAAAGCCTGTATGCGCATTGAAACCGCAGAAGAGGTCACAAACACAGTCAGCCGCGCTTTTCTAACCGCACTCGAAGGCCGTCGCGGCCCCGTCGTAATCGAACTGCCGGAAGACATGCTCCGTGAGGAAGCCGAGTGCGCACCACTCACACCCCTAGCCATACCCGCACAGCAGGCAGACCCCGCGTTTCTAAAAAATCTGGCAGGCATTCTGGAAGGGTCAGAAAAACCGCTGATTATCCTTGGTGGCAGCGGCTGGTCCGATGATGATTGCCGCCGCGTCCAAAACTGGGCTGAGGTACATGGCATACCCGTAGCCGCAAGCTTCAGGCGGCAGGACCTCATCGCGCACACAAGCCCTGTATATGTGGGCGAGCTGGGCACAGGCCCAAACCCCAAATTGCTCGAAGCCGTAAGGCAGGCCGATGTCATACTCGCAATAAATACCCGCCTTTCGGAAATCACGACACAGGGTTACACGGTACTGGCTCCACCGACCCCAAATCAAAAACTAATTCATGTTTTTCCTGACGCATCCGAGCTCGGGCGCGTCTACCAGCCCGTTTTATCGGCAGCACTCACACCCGCCACAATCGCGGTTGCACTGCCAAAACTCAATAAAAACTGGGCCGCACATACAAAGCGCCTTCGGGATGATTATCTCAGCTGGTCGGATATCAACTCAAAATCAGCCGATAAATTTCCAGTCGATATCGATGGTGTGTATCAAAAAATGCTGCCGCTTCTGCCGCAGGATGCCATCATCACCACCGATGCCGGTAACTTCAGCGGATGGACGCAGCGCTACATCCGCTACGCCCGCCCAATGCGGATGCTGGCTCCCACAAGTGGTGCCATGGGCTACGGCATACCAGCCGCTATTGCCGCCTCGATCACGTACCCAAAGCGTACGGTTATAGGCATCATGGGCGATGGCGGATTTATGATGACGGCATCCGATATTGCATGCGCTATGGCGAGTAACGCGCATCCCGTCCTGCTGCTGTTCAACAACGGCATTTACGGCACAATCCGCATGCATCAGGAAATGCGCTACCCCGGACGTGTCATCGCAACCGATCTGCATAATCCCGATTTCACCGCCTACGCCAAAAGCTTTGGGGCCGATGCCTACAAAATCAAAACTCTTGCTGATTTCGAGCCCGCTTTCAAACAGGCGCTGCAAAGCACGCGGCTGAGCGTAATCGAGCTTGTTACCTCGCCGGATCAGATCACGACGCAAAAAACGCTGGCAATGCTGGCAAAGTGATTATTTCGAAAGATCGATGATAAGGCGGGTTGGCTTGCCCGCAGCGCCTTTAAGCGTTTTGCTGCCGAGGATTTTTGTTTCACCCTTCAAGGCAACCGCAAGCACAGTACCTTTGCCGGATGGCTGGGCTGTGTACGAAGCCACAAGCGGATTACCCTTCAAGGTTTCCGTTTTGGCACCAGACCACGAGGTATCAGGCAGCTCGACCATCAAAACCTTTTCGGCGTTATCGAGATTGGCCGTAAATTTATCTTTGCCGCCCATCACATCAAGCACGATCCGCACGCTGTCGGAATGAGCACCGACACGCACACCAACAACACCGCTGCCCGATTTTTGTGGCGCAACTTTTGCAGGTGCTTCATCCATTACGGGTTTTGAAATCTGGCCGTTTGCCGTATCGGCAGGCTCGGCCGGTTTTGCCATATCGCCCATGAGCGGTGTCGGTGCTTCGGCTGTTACTGGCTCTGGCTGCGCATCCATCGTGCGCCGCATCTCAGCCTGCTCAAGCGCAGGGCCCGCATACAAAAGACGTTCCTGAAGACTCTGGATTTTCAGGTTAAGCCCTTCGACTTCCTGACGCATCATCTCGACGCGCTGCATCGCCATCGCCGTTCCCTGCAAATCACTCTGAAGGCGGCCTAACGTCTCCTCCATACCGTGAAGGCGGGCAACAGCCTGCTGAAGCTCTTCGTTGAAATAGACATTGGTTTTAAGCCCGCGAGAACGGGCAATCTGGAGCGCAGGGTGCATGGCATCCGGGTCAGGTGATCTCGGCGGGGCCAGAACATCAACGCGCTCGGGCGCCGCAAGGTCGCGGGCCAAATCCTCATCCGCACCGCCGGAGCATGCCGCAAGGACAAGCGTAACCCCCGTGAGCAATACCATCACGGCAACACTGGAACGTAAACGTTTTGAAACGGTCATAAGATGCGTAACCGGAGGGGCAAGAGAATCAAGATACTCATATAGAGTCTAGATTTTATTAGTAAAACTTGCAATCACCCTTTGTGAAACCTTTTTGGATCGATGCAGGCAAGGGCCTCGGCCCCCAAAGGCAGGGGCCCGCCGCACAGGCTCTGCGCGATATAGGCGCCGGCCATAAGGCCAGAAATCACGCCGTGGCTGCCATGCCCGCAGCTCAGATAAACGTCCCCATAGCAGCCAATAAGCGGCAACCTGTCACGGGCCGATGCCCTGAAAGCCGTCCAGCCGCCTTGAGCTGCAAGGTCATGGCCAATGCTGGGTACAGCCGCCATCAGCGATCGTATGTTATGTCCATGGTCCTCTTCCAGAACCTCATCCGATGTCCCCCACGGCTGAAAAGTAGCGCCACACATGTGTAACCCACTGGCCATGGGCGGAGTCAGATACCCCCCATAAGAAAGATTGGTTTTGAGCTTGCGGGATACATCGTTTGGCACAAGCTGCGTCACCTGCCCGCGCACGCGGCCAACGGGCACATCTATAAACGTCCGTACATCTGCGGCATTGGCAACGACAATGGCATCCGCATCAATCTGCTCAAGCCTTTCGATACAGACACCCGTCTCAATCTGCACATCCCGCGCCAGAGCCTGGCACAGCTTAAGTGGGCTAAGCGATGCCGCATCAGGGTAGTAAAGGCACGGCATCGAAACCCCGATACCGGCCACATCGCTCGCGCTCGCGGCATCAAGGATACTTATATGCGTTGGGTACCAACCCAGATTCTCGACATACCCGTTAAACCGGCGCTCCTTGTCCTCGTTCAGTTGTAGGTGCAACCCGCCATGAGGCGCATAATCAATGTCCTGCATGGCCTTCAGGAAACGCCGCGCATACGCAAAAGCCGCCGTGTAATAATCGCTTTGGGCGCTACGCTGGGCTGTAAGCTTGGGGTTAACGACACCGCATATATTGCCCGATGCCTTAGTGGCAATACTTGGCGCCGCCTCATAAACCTTTACATCGCAACCGGCACGGCGCAAATGCCACGCAGCTGAAAGCCCAGCAACACCGGCGCCAATAACGGCCACACTTTTTTGTGGCTTCATGGGCTCTCGCCCCGCGCCCTCGTAGCGGCCTGCAATCATATCGCGCTTACGGCCAAACCCTTTTTGCTTTTCAACGCTAAAACCGCTTGCGGCAAGGCCGCGCCTGACATCACCCGCAGCCGTAAAACTGGCATAGCTGGCACCCCGTGCGGAAAGCCGTGCCATTTGCTCGTACAAAACGCTTTCCCACATATCCGGGTTTTTGGCTGGCGCAAACCCGTCCAGAAACCATGCATCGACGCAAGCCTCTATTTCAGGCAGTGCTCGCCGCACGTCATCAAAAACAAGCGTAAGCGAAACGCGCTCACTGAGGTCTATGCGGTGAAACCCGCGCACACGCATCGGATAAATCGCAAGCAGCCGGTCAAGATAAACACCAAGCTCTTGGCGCCAAGGCTCCAGCGCCTCGCGTATCTGCAAAACGGCCAACGGAAATTTTTCGATGGAAATAAAATCAAGCCGCTGCTCTGGCTTTGCGGTATCTTCAAAAAGTTTCCAGGCAGCCAGTATGTTGAGGCCCGTGCCAAAGCCCGTCTCACAAATGCAAAAACGCTCACGCCCGTGCCAGGCTTCAGGCAGATTGTTACCGGCCAGAAAAACATGGCGCGTTTCAGACAGCCCGTCTTCCTTGGAAAAATAGATATCGTCAAACTCGTCGGAGATCATAACTAAAATGCACTCGCAGCCGCCTCGGCGGCAGCAGCACAGATAGCCTCGATTTCTTCGTCCGAAAAACCGTTGGCCTGAGCCACCTCGCTAATCACGACATTGCGCAGCAGGTTTTGAAAATCCTCACCCGTATCGCACCACAGATCAAGCACTGGCCGCCTGAAAACAATAAGATGGCAACCATGCTTTTTATTATTCTTGGCGACAACACCGGGGATTTTTTCAGTAGAGGCGCGGTAAACCGCAAGCAGGTCAAATTCACTCTCGACCTCAAGCTCGTCCAGAATTTCTCTCGGCGCAAACTCCTCGATAAAAATCTCCATGTCTTCACAAAAGCTTTCAAGCTCTGCGGGCAAGGAGTCTACAATTACCGAGACAACAGCATGCATGTCCTCCGGCTGCGGGGCCGTTGAAAAATTCATGACAATGCGGCGACGTTCAAGTGCTTGAGCCATAAATGTCAGTCTGCTTTTCTGCTGTTAAGATCAAGCTAAGCGCAAATTTTAGATTTTGCCAACCTTTTATGCAGCGCGGTTGCGCCTGTGAGTAAGGCGTTCACCATGCGGCACGCTTGAGGCCATGGCAACAGCCCGCGTAATCATGCGTTTGACATGGACCACCTGAGGCGATTCCCTATCCGCCCATTTGTGTTCGGGCAGCACGCGGCGTAGATAGTAACGGGCCCACTGCTCCTGCCGCCGTAAATGATCCCGGTTGGCGCTCTGGGGCACGACGATGGTAAGAAGGTCATCAAGGCCGATTTTTGTAAATACCCCGGACTCGTTCATACGGATGACAGGGGCCGAGAGTGTGGCGCGCTGTGTAAATATATACTTGAGATTGCGCTTGAGTATCTTACCAAACTTCTTGGGCACGGCAGCCTTGCCTGTCAGATGCAGGATAACAGGCAACCGTATAATGGCATCGGCCCCCTCCACTTCATTCCGGCGTGTAAGGGCTTCGTGCCAGGCATGGACTGCAATGCGCGTAAGGTCGCTCGTCTCTTTATGGCGCTGATCATGAGTAACGATAAAGTCATACCCTTCGGCGCAGGCGTAGTTCCAGACATCCTGGTCACTCGTCCCGCTCATTTTTTCAATGGCGATGCTTGTGGCAAAACTGAAATGCTTCTGGCACGAGATAACATGCCGCTTGGAAATATTCTCGTCACACAGCGCGCGCATAGGGCGCTTGCGGGCAGGTTTTACGACCTTCGCCTGATAATACGCCCGCGCCTTCAACAACTGGCGCTCGGCAAGGTCGGGGAAGGACTCAAAAATCTCTCTGTCCTTGGCGCCGCGCTGCAGATACGGCAGCACATCGCTAAACATGATATCGGGCAACGCCTGCTGCCTAAATCGTTGAAGGGGAAAATCACCGCTTTCGTGGTGTGACATGCCCAGCCCTGTAATTATGTTTTTATATGCGTTACCGCTTGGCACGCTTTATAAAAAATAAATAAGGTAAATGCAAGCTTGTGAGTAACTAAAGTAAAGGAAGTGGCAATTTTCAGTGAATCAAGGTAGTATGGGAGAATAACCAAGGGATTTCCATGGATATCGCCTCTACCTCACTTTTTGTTCAACAGCAGGCATACGGGCAAATGGCAACTGGCCAGTCCATGCTCAAGCTGAACGCAAAGACCGAGCAACAAACAGCCGCTATTCTGGAAAAAGCAATCACCGCCGCCAGCTCGTCCGATGGTAGCCGCGGCAGCAACCTCGACATCGTCGTTTAAATCTTCCCGATTTATTTCAACTGTACATGATCCGCTTCCGGCAATTGCGGTAGCGTTGCATTGATGTCATCAATATACGGCATGGCTGTCTGTGCCCCCTTGCCCCTTACGGACATAGACCCGGCGACACTTGCCCGTCGCAAGGCTTCAGGCAAAGCCATCCGGTTATGGATGCACGCGGCAAACACGCCGCAAAACGTATCTCCGGACCCCGTGGTATCGACAACGGGCTCGACCCGCAAAGCAGGCACAATCCATCCAAGATCGCCTTCAACCGCAACCGAACCACGGCCTGAAAGGGTAATGATGCACGTAAGCCCACAGCTTTTTGAAAGGGCATGCGCAAGCTTAAGCGCATCCGTCTCGATGCTAAGGCCAAGCTTGGTGGCAATCTGCTCGGCTTCAATACGGTTCACAATCAGGTAATCAAGGTATTCCAGCGCTTCGCGCGGCAATTCGGCGGCAGGCGCAAGGTTAAGGATTGTGCGCATTCCGCGCTCTGAAGCCCTTTTCAGAACCAGCCAGTTGACCTCCGGCTCAAGTTCCATTTGCAGCAGCATCACATTGGCGGGCGTCAAAATCTCATCCGGCAACTGCTCAGATGAAACCTGCGCATTCGCCCCCTGCGACATCACGACCTGATTCTCGCCCGACTCATCAACCATGATCATGGCGCAGCCCGTAGGCAGGTCGTCGGACTGCACAACCCCTGATGTCAAAACTCCCTCGCGGCGCATGGTATTTTGGGCGCGCGTGCCAAATCCGTCATCGCCGATACAGCCGATCATCGCAACCTTGACCCCCGCGCGGGCCGCGGCAATGGCCTGGTTCATGCCTTTTCCGCCCGGCATCCACTCATACGCCGGGGTGAGTACCGTCTCCCCCGGTTCGGGGAAGCGCTTGACCTGCATCAGAAGGTCTATATTGATGGAACCGACGACAACAATCATTGCCAGCATATCCGTATGTTTAATTTCATAGACCATTTTAACACGCTTCTGCGTGGGCTTGAAGAAGAAGGGCGATACCGCCACTTCAAAACCCTCGAAAGGCCTGTCGGTAGCTTCCCTAAGGCCTTGATCCACCATAAGGACGGCTGGCAGCAAACCGTGACAGTCTGGTGCTCCAACGACTATCTGGGCATGGGCCACCACCCGAAGGTTATCAAAGCGTTAAAATCTGCTGCGGATGCGCACGGGGCCGGTGCCGGCGGCACCCGTAACATAGCAGGCACCACAAAAGAGATGGTCGACCTCGAAAACCTCATGGCCGTACACCACGGCAAGGAGGCGGCTTTGGTCTTCACATCCGGCTATACCGCCAACGAAGGGGCGCTGGGTGTACTTGGTAAAATGCTGCCCGATGCCATTATTTTTTCGGACGCGTTAAACCACGCCTCCATGATTTCAGGCATGCGCATCGGCGGCTGCGAGCGAAAGATTTTTCCTCATAACGATATCGACGCCCTCAAAAAACTGCTTCAGGCACAGCCTGCAAACCGCCCGAAAATCGTGGCCCTTGAAAGCGTGTATTCGATGGAAGGCGATATAAGCCCCCTCAGGGAAGTCGTAAAAGTTGCAAAAGAATACGGCGCCCTTGTCTATCTCGATGAAGTGCACGCGGTGGGTTTATACGGCCCCCACGGCGCAGGTGTCGCTGAACAAGAAGGCCTGATGGCCGATGTGGATATCATCGAGGGCACATTCGGCAAAGCTTACGGCGTTGTCGGTGGTTATGTGGCGGGCGCTGCGCCGGTGATCGACGCCATACGCTCTTTTTCTTCATCCTTTATTTTCACAACCGCCCTGCCCCCGCATGTTTTGGCAGCGGCGGCCGCAAGTGTCATGCACCTGCGCACATCCTCGGTTGAGCGTGAAACACAGCGCCGCATGGTAAACCGCCTCAAAGCCGCGTTCTCAAAAACCGATATGCCGTTTTTAAAAGGCGATAGCCATATCGTGCCGCTGGTTGTGGGTGATGCGCATTGTGTCAGGGCCGTAACCGACACCCTGCTTGAGCATTACGGCATTTACGTCCAACCCATCAATTACCCGACAGTTCCAAAGGGTACAGAGCGCCTGCGCCTCACAGCCACCGCCCGCCATACCGAACAGGATGTCGATAATCTTGTGGCAGCCCTGCAGGAACTCTGGTCCACCCACGCAATATCAGCGACCCGCGCCGCATAAAAAAATCTGTGATTGCGAGCGACAAATAATCTTTCGTTGTCATTCTGAGCTCCGCGAAGAATATTGCCTATTATCAGGAGATCCTTCGCGTTCAGTTCAGGATAACAAGTAGGCGTTTTTACCGCTAAGGCACTAAGAATGCATTAAGGACCGCTCAGAAGGATTAGTACTTTTCTCTTAGCGTAACTTCGTACCCTTAGCGTTCTTAGCGGTAAAATTTATGGATCGCTTCGCTCTCGCTCACGACGTCAAAAAACTACCTCGGCAGGTACAAAGGCCCTTCAACCACAATTTCAAATCGCGCAAGGTCGATGATATCGGCAAGCACGCCGGATGCCGTAGGCCCGCCGCCAGCACCGGGGCCGATCATGGTCAGGCTGCCCGCAGGCTCGGAATCAATCAAAATCGCGTTCATAGCTCCGGACACATTGGCAAGCACATGTTCAGAGTCCAGTACCTGCGGTGCAACGCTCATCACAATCTGCCCATCCGGCATTTTTTCAGCGCTCGCAACAAGGCGTATGGTTTTATTGCGCGCCTGCGCATCGCGTATATCGGACAAGCGTATATCACGTATGCCGCTCGTCGGTATGTCCTGCGGCTTGGCATCGGGGTCCAGCGCCAGCTTTGCAAGCACTATCAATTTATGCGCCGTGTCATGACCATCAATATCAAGGGTCGGGTCCGCCTCGGCATAACCAAGGCGCTGCGCTTCAACCAGTGCCGCATCAAACTCGATGCCGCGCGTCTCCATGGATGTCAGCATGTAGTTACACGTGCCGTTCAGTATGCCCCGCACGCGCGATATGCGGTTGGATGCAAAAGACTCTCTCAACACCTTGATAATCGGGATCCCCGCACAAACAGAAGCCTCAAACATAATCGCCACATGATGCTTCTTGGAAAGCGCGAATAAATGTTTCCAGTGCTTGGCCAGCATCGCCTTGTTGGCCGTCACCAGATGCTTTTTATTTTTGAGTGCAATTTCAGCGGCCTCAAGCGCAGGGCCGTCCGATCCGCCCATAAGCTCGACCAAAATATCAATGTCAGAGCGTGCGGCCAACTCTGAGGGCGATGCCACCCAAGGCAAGCCCGATAAATCAACGCCGCGCTTTTTATGTGGATCGCGGGTCGAGTATGCGACAATCTCAAGCGGCCGCCCCGCCTGCGCGGATAATGTTTTCTGCTCGACAGTCAATAAGCGGGCAACCTCAGTCCCCACGACCCCGAGGCCGAGAAGTCCAATCCGCAAAGGCTTACGCATTTCAGTACCCGGTTAAAAGCGGCGATGACCGGCGACCGGCTGTCGTGACGGATGACTGCGCGGATGGCTGCGGCGCCGCCATAGTATCAACGGCCATTTCATCACTTGTCATCATACCCATGTCGTCAGGCAAAGGCGCTGCGGGGGCAGCTTTCATGAAGGGCGATGGCACGGGCGGGCGCGCCTGAGATGGCGGCTGCATGACAAGCGGCTCGGGCGATGTCAGCGACAAAGGTTTACGTACGGCACCACTCACTGGTGGATTGGCGTAAGGGTCCGCTTCAGGTGCTTCAACAACCTCTACATTCGGTACAGGCGGCAACATGCCCGCCGAGGCGAGGCCCATGGGGCGTTGACCAACCAACGGTGGCTCTTTTTTATACTGGCCTTTCAGGGGTGGCACGGCATAGCTGGGTACATAGGCTGGCACATCGTCACCCGGCAAAGGATAAACCTTCACGCTTTCATCAAACACGGTGTAGCCCCCAGCGGTCGTGTTATCGAGAACGCTGTGCGTACGGTCTGCATCAAGCGGGTTCTGAAAATCGCCTTCCGTCTTATACATCTGCACACGCGGATCATCAGGCGCATATTCGGGAACAACCGGGCCCGAAACGCCGCCCGTAATTTCCAAGGGCTCGCGTTTTCCCTCAAGCTTTTGCTCTTTTGCTGTTGTCGTCTGGCAGGCTGCCAGTGCAAGCACGCATGCAGACGCAATAAGTATGTGTTTCATGGAAGTCATAAGAATCGCCCTTTTCTCATAAAAGCGTGGCGGAAAAAGCCGCGAATAGCAACCCCGCCCGCGCGATGGCCCCCGCGATGGACAGAATCCGCCCTTTCCAGTATATAAAAACCATGAAGCCAAAAGCCGAAACACCGCAAAACCCCGCCAATCCCTATGACCTCGATAAACTCGCCTTCACATGGGGCGAGATGCTGAGCATGTCCGGCGAGCTCATGCGCGAAATGGCAGAGAAAGCCAAAACCAATCCGGTGGGCGAAGCGCCAATCGACCCATTCAACTTGCGCGGTGCCATGACGGCCTTGCTGGACCGCATGCTCCAGCAACCCGAAAAACTGACTGAGGCGCAGTTTGCTTTATGGCGCAATTACCTGACACTCTGGGATTCAACGCTCACCAAAATGACCGGCGGCGAAGCCAAAGATGTCATTGAAACCGACCCGGGCGATCGCCGCTTCAAGGCCGAGGAATGGCATAAAGACGCCATGTTCGGTTTCATCCGCCAGTCTTATTTGCTAACGGCCAAATGGCTCCAGCAGCTAGTCGAGCAAAACAGCGGCGGGCTAGACCCCAAAGCCGCCAAAAAATTGCAGTTCTTTACGCGGCAATTCGTCGATGCGTTAAGCCCCACCAATTTTGCCATGACCAACCCCGAGGTGCTTAAAACCACGCTCGAAACCGGCGGGCAAAACCTTGTCAAAGGCATGCGCAATTTGCTGGAAGACCTGCGCCGCGGCCACATCGCGATGACCAACGAGAACGCCTTTAAACTGGGCGAAAACATCGCAACCACCAAAGGCCATGTTGTCTTCCGTAACCGGATGATGGAACTCATCCATTACACGCCCGCCGGCAGCACCACATACGAAACACCACTGCTGGTGGTAGCGCCGTGGATTAACAAATATTACATCCTCGATTTGCGTCCTGATAATTCCTTCGTGAAATGGTGCGTCGACCAAGGCCACAGCGTTTTCATGGTCTCCTGGGCCAACCCCGATGCCACGATGCGCAATGTCGGTTTTGAAGACTACATGAAAGAGGGTATTCTCGCAGCCCTCGATGCCATCGAAAAACAAACAGGCGCCAAAAGCGCCAACGTCGTGGGTTATTGCATCGGCGGCACGCTCCTGTCCATGACCCTCGCTTGGCTCAAAGCCAAAAAGCAGGATGCACGCATTAAGTCGGCCACGTTCCTCACGACCCTCATCGACTTTGAAAACGCGGGCGATTTAAAACTCTTTGTCGACGAAGAGCAGATAGAGGCCCTGAAGGCCAAAATGTCGAAGCAGGGTTTCCTCGATGCCGAAACCATGAAAATCACCTTCAGCATGCTCCGCGCCAACGACCTTATTTGGTCATTTGTGGTCAACAACTATCTTCTGGGGCGTGAACCGTTTCCGTTTGATTTGCTCTACTGGAATTCGGACAGCACAAATCTTCCGGCAAAGATGCACGAGTATTATTTACGCCACATGTACCTGAACAACGATTTGGCCAAACCCTGCAAGATAAGCCTTGGCGGCGCCAAACTCGACCTCGGCGCCATCACCACGCCTGCGTTTTTTCTCTCAACAAAAGACGATCATATCGCGCCCTGGAAAGCTACTTACGCCGGCGCCCAAATATTTGCAGGCCCCGTGCATTTTACGCTCGCGGCCTCAGGGCACATTGCGGGCGTGGTCAACCATCCGGCCAATAACAAATACAATTATTGGTCATACGACAAAATGCCAAAAAAGCCGGATGCATGGCTTGAAAAAGCAAAACAATCGCACGGTTCATGGTGGCCGCACTGGCAGCAATGGCTTGAAGATTTCGCAGGCAAAAAAGTGAAAGCCGTTGACCCGGCCAAAGGCCCGCTCAAGCCCCTCAGCCCCGCCCCCGGCGTGTATGTAAAGGTAAAGGCTTAGGAAGTTCTTCTAGGGATGGTGGCCTTAAAGCCGTGGTTAATTTGGTATGTCTTTCCACCAACCTGAAATGTCGTAGCGCTCGTACAAGTACCATCAGGATTAAACTGCGCGTTCCTGCTCGTCAGCCTCACATTGCCGGCAACCACTTCAATACAGGCAGGCCCGTCACGCTTTTCAATACGGTCCATTACGCTTTTAAAAGCACGATTGATTTTTTTACCAAATTCCTCAATGCCGGCAAAGGCATCCTTGATCGCCTTGGCACGTGTAGGCTGGTCGCCATGCTTTATGACACGACGGTCAGCAAAAACTGCGGATGTCTGGTTTACAAAACTCAAACGTGCTCTGCCCTGCTGAGTTTTGCCTAAGTTAACATCGACACCCGCAGCTATTAACTCATCTTGAAGGTCATGAATAACACCGCGTCTCAACTCCGGTTTTTCGGATTTTGGATCACCTACCATCTCCGTCATGGTCAATACTGCTGGTGTATGCACGGTTTGTTCAATAAAGACATCGATTAGCTTTGTCGCCTCCGCGCCTTCATCAGAATTGTTGATATAAACTCGCATACCAAGGGCTTCGGCCTTTTCCCTCATGCTGGCTATATCTCCAGGGAAAGCCTTGCCCTGTATGGTCGTTACAAACTTGAAACCGTAAAGATTGTCATCGTTGCAATAAATATCGATATCCGTTGGCGCGACTACTTTTTGCAGCTCTTTCAGTTCTTCAAACAATACGAAACAAGCTTCAGCTACAGGCGCATTAAGAAAGAGTGTCCCAAAAATACTTCTCTGCGCCTCACCATCACTAACAACACCTGCAAAACAGCTTGCTGCAGCATGTATTAAAAATCCTTTGAGTATCGAAAACTTCTTGCCGCTCTTGGTCGTAACTTCCACACAGTGGGGATTTGGGCCATTACATCCGTCTATACCAGGCGCAGGCCTGCCGATAGATTTGATTGTATCACCACTCTTAAGTGCATCTTTGAGCTGCTGTAGCGTCTGAGCACCGGTTTCCGATGCTATCGGTGCCAATGACCTTTGCGCCTCTGCAACCTCCGGACAGAGCGAGCTCGCAAGCCCTCCAAGTATAAGCGCAAGTGCAAATCGCAGTTTGGAGCTCGACATAAAACTTCCCTAAAATTAGCTTTTACGTGCCAATTCTAGGGGTGTAGCTTTAATTATATGTAAATATTAGAGGGCTTTTTAGGCGATTTTCTTATGCTCTTGCGCAAGCCGCACATAGTGCGGGCCGGACCAGTCCATCAGGGCGTAATCCTCGTCATTTAAATCCCGCACATATTTGGCGGGCCTGCCTGCCCATAGCTGGCCCGTGGGTACACGCTTGCCTGGTGTTACCAAAGCCCCGGCAGCTACAAAAGCGCGTTTTTCAACCACCGCGCCATCCATCACACATGCTTGCATGCCAACATACGCGCCGTCTTCAATGGTGCAGTCATGCAATAGCGCCATGTGCCCGACGGTCACATCATCACCTATGTGCGTACCGTGCCCGCGCGTGGCAACATGGATAACCGTGCCGTCCTGAATATTCGTGCGCGCCCCGATGCGGATGATGTTTACATCCCCCCTGACCGTGCACCCGTACCAGATACCCGTATCAGGCCCAATTACCACATCGCCCATCACAGCGGCATTCACAGCTACAAATGCGGTTTCATCAATTTTGGGCACAATGCCTTTATAGGGAAGAATAATCATAAGAATATGCTAGTTAGAATAGCCCAGCTTGACCATTGAAAAAATTCTAACCACAGAGCACACAGCGATCACAGCGACGGTGATCCCGGCTTTTGCTGTGTGCGCTATGCACGCTGTGGTTCAAAAAAATTAAAAAAGGGCGCCCGAAAGCGCCCTTCTTGAATAAGCCGATAAAGGCCCACATTAACGCTTCGCCCACTGTTTGGAACGACGGGCTTTGTGAAGACCGACCTTCTTACGTTCAACAACGCGGCTGTCGCGTGTCAGGAAGCCCGCTTTTTTCAAAGGGGCGCGGTAATTGGCTGGGTCGTAGGCGTTGAGCGCACGGGAAATACCGTGACGGACCGCGCCTGCTTGGCCAGACAAACCGCCGCCTTCGACGGTGCAGAACACATCAAACTGGTTGACACATTTCGCAATCAGGAAGGGCTGGTTGATGATGAGCAAGTGCGTGTGGCGTGCAAAATAATCGCCCTGGCCCTTGCCGTTGACCGTAATGTTACCGCGGCCGGGTTTAACCCATACGCGTGCAGCGGCATCCTTGCGGCGGCCCGTGCCGTAAGCACGGCCTTGGCCATCACGCTTGGGTTCACGCTTGGGCGTATCGTTGGCAACGACTGGCGCCGCAGCCGCAGGTACGGCAGGGGCCGAGGCCTCAGCAGCTTTAGGCGCGACGGATTTAATATCTTCAAGAGATTTAACGGTTTTCTTGGTAGCCATTGTGCTCTCTCCTTATACGCGCTTGTTCTTGGGGTTCATGGCAGCGACATCCAGCTTGACTGGCTGCTGCGCTTCATGCGGGTGCGTGGCACCGGCATAAACATGCAGCTTGCCCATCTGGCCATCGGCCAAACGGCTGTCTTTCGGCATCATGCGCTCGACCGCTTTTTCAATGACGCGCTCGGGGTGCTTGCCTTCAAGGATCTGGCCCTGTGTACGGCCTTTGATACCGCCGGGGTAACCGGTGTGCCAATAGAATACCGACTGGTCTTTTTTGTTGCCGGTGATTTTTACTTTTTCGGCATTGATGATGATGACGTTATCGCCGGTATCGATATGCGGCGTGAAGGTCGGTTTGTGCTTGCCGCGAAGGATTTTCGCAACGATGCCGGAAAGGCGGCCCAGAACAACGCCATCGGCGTCAATCAGGTGCCATTTCGCCGTCACTTCGGACGGTTTGGCGGAATAGGTTTTCATTGTACACTATCCTTGGTTGGTTCGGACATGTAGCCAATTGAAGTATTTTGAGTCGAAAGTGATGGTGTTCGAGAACCGAAACGGAGTGTACAAAAAAGTACACGAGTATCGGAAGCGCAGAAAACCATCACTTGCAGACCAAAAGACAAAAATTGGATGCATGTCTGATGTTCTTGTTCGGGGGGTATATGCGCTGGTTACACCCCCTCTGTCAAGGAAAAACCGCCATTTTTTAAAGAGGTATCATAATACCACACCCAAGGAATCCTGCCATGACCCACAACGCCGCCAAAGACTTCCAAGGTTTCGATACACTGGCCCTCCATGCCGGCACCCCGCCAGACCCCGCCACGGGCTCGCGCTCCATGCCCGTACATTTTACAACGGCCTATGTGTTCCGGGATGCCGCGCACGGCGCCAACCTCTTTGCCTTGAAGGAAATGGGGTATTCCTACTCCCGCCTCACCAACCCCACCGTCAACGCGCTCGAAGAACGGATAGCAGCCCTCGAAGGCGGTATAGGCGCAACCGCAACGGCCTCAGGCCACGCGGCGCAGTTACTGGTTTTTGCAGCCCTAACCGCACCACATGACCACATCGTCGCCTCAAGCCGCCTTTACGGCGGGTCGGTGAACCAGCTCAGAAACGTCTTCCCGCGTTGTTTCGGCTGGCAAACAACCTTCGTCGACCCTGATGATGCCCAAAACTTCAAACGCGCCATCACCGATAAAACCAAATTCATCTTCCTCGAAAGCATGGCAAACCCATCGGGCGTGGTCGTCGATATAGAAGCCGTCGCCAAAGTCGCGGCTGATGCCAAAATCCCGCTGATTGTCGACAACACGCTGGCAACCCCTGCCCTCTGCCGCCCGCTGCAATACGGCGCCAACATCGTAACGCATTCGACCACCAAGTTCATGAGCGGCCACGGCCATGCGCTTGGCGGCGTGGTTGTCGATGGCGGCACGTTCAATTGGGCCGCGCAGCCGGATAAATATCCTAATCTCGGGCAGGCCAACCCCAGTTACAACGGCACAACATTCAACGATGCGTTTGGCAATATGGCGCTGCATGTCTGGCTACACGCTGTCGGCCTGCGCGATCTGGGCATGACCCAACAACCCATGAACGCGTTTCTAACCCTTCAGGGGCTTGAAACCCTGACCTTGCGCATGGACCGTCACTGCGCCAACGCCCTGGCCGTGGCGTTGCACCTTGAAAAACATCCTAAAGTCGCTTGGGTCAATTATCCGGCCCTGCCTTCCAGCAGATATGCGGGGCTTTGCCAGAAATATTTTGGCGGCAAGGGCGGCGCGGTATTTACCTTCGGCGTCAAAGGCGGGCACGAGGCCGGCATGAAAGTCGTTTCATCCATGAAACTGTTTTCGCATGTGGCCAACATTGGCGATACACGCAGCCTCATCACGCACCCGTCCTCAACCACACACTCGCAGTTAACGGACGAACAAAAAATATCGCTCGGCATCGGGCCGGAGGCCATTCGCGTTTCCATCGGCATCGAAAACATCGGCGATATTCTGGCTGATCTGGATCAAGCCCTTTCAAAAATCTAGCTTTTATCTCAGAAATTAGTTATATTCTGAAAAATAAAGGCAGGAGGAACCCATGAGCGTAAAAGAAACCTTCAAAGATATCGTTATGCTTCCGGTCGACAACTGGAAAGCAGACGCTGATTCATGTGATTCCGAAATTGGCGGCGCGTTATATGCCGCATCTGGTGTTGGTGTAAACGCGTTTTTTGGTGGTTTTGTTGGCTGGGCTGTTACCTTTGGCAACCCCTTGGGCGCAGCTTTTGGCGCAGCGGCAGGCCAATGGCTTGTACCCGTTGCAGGCGCTATCATCGAGAATGCAGGCGATTATGCAGGCGATTATGCTGAACGAAAAATCAAAGATATGATGCACTACCGCAGGTAGAACTACTTAAACAACACAAGGCTTAAAGCCAGCGCCGCCATGCCCAGCACAAGGCCGTAGGCGGTTTCATGGCCTGTGCTATATCGCTTGGCTGCGGGCAATAGCTCGTCCATGGACAAAAATACCATCGCTCCTGCAATCGCACCAAACACCGCACCAAAAACACTTGGCGTGAGATACGGCGCAAGCACCGCATAACCAACGGCTGCGCCCAAAGGCTCCGCAAGTGCCGATATTGTTACAGCGCCAAGCGCCTTCATACGGCTGCCGGTCGCGTAATAAACAGGTATGGCAATCGAAACCCCTTCCGGGATGTTGTGGACAGCAATCGCAATCGCTAAGGGCGCTCCCACCACAGGGTCATCAAGCGTCGCAAAAAATGTGGCCATGCCCTCGGGCACATTATGCGCCGTAATCGCAAGGGCCGCCATCAGCCCTACGCGCTTCAGCTTTGCCCCCTCCTCGCCTTTAACCTGAATATCACCGTGCGGGTTGGGTACAAGCCGGTCGAGCGCAACCAAAAGCGCCATGCCGCCAAAAAACGCGAGCGTTGCAAACTTGTAACCGTCAGGGTCGCCGTGGATACTCGTAAACGCGGTAACGGATTTCACAAAAATTTCGACAAGCGACACGTAAACCATCGCCCCCGCGGCAAATGCTAGGCCAAAAGCCAAAAGGCGCGGGTTATCAACCTTGGCACGTAAAATGAAAACGCTGCCGATGATGGTTGCAAGCGCCGCACCCACACAGACAGCAAAGGCCAAGGAAATTTGAGATGTATCGTAAACTTGCATTCTCAGGCTCTGATATGTTACGTAAAATTAAATTCCTAGCAATTTAGGGTATACCATGACAGGCAAACGCCCAAGACCTCTGCCTCCATTAGATAGATTGGACCCTGAGACTGAAGCCGAGATGACTAGCTTTATAAGAGGTCGCTTTAGGCTTCGGGAAACGTTTTTTAACAGCGCAAAATTTCAAGAAATCCATGCCTACATTAAAGAGCAAGGTCAGCATGTAAGTACAAATGACTTTAGCGGTACGGTTAAAGTTCATCCATTTACAATTGACGATTTCACAAACTACTGCACGAGTATTCTACAAAATTGCATAGGCACAGCACCAAGCGTTGTCGATACAGATGCTGATGGTAATGTAGGTGCAACACTATTTTATGATGGTGTGGGTATCACAGCCACCGTCGTCAGCGGCAAACCAATTTTTAGCGTGTGCCGCTAAAAAAATTCTACCCTGCTCAATACAGATAAGATTTTTGCGTAAATGGTCGGAATGAAAGGATTTGAACCTTCGACCCCTTGCACCCCATGCAAGTGCGCTACCAGGCTGCGCCACATTCCGACATTCAGGGAAAACCTACGGGGGCGGTTATACCCCACCCCCGTACCTGCATGCAAGACTTGGTTTAAAGCTTAGTTGCCGTTTGCCTGGTCGTCATACGAGCGCGAGCCCGCAGCACGCGCACCACCGGGGCCAAACATGCTGTAGCTATACCCGCTGCCGAACGTTTCTTGGCTAAGGCTCTTGTCAGCCTGCACCTTATACTTTTTGCTGCGCCCCTGTGGGCCTAGGTCACCAAAATAGTTGTTGGGCATCGGCGCTTTCCCGACAATCTTCACGCCATAATTTGGTTTTTCAGTCGTTGAGGGCGGTGCATCAAAGGCCGTTCCGTTAGCGGTTTTCTCATAAGCAAGAATGGCTTTGTATTGCTCTTGCTCTTCCTTGGTCAGGGTCTTCCATTTTTCCTTGCCGCTCTTTTTGATATAGGCCTTCTGGTCAGGGCTGAGCTGCGTCCAGGTCTTAAGCACTTCCCTCTTGTCGTTCGCCTTGTCTTCCGGCGTCAGCTTCTGGATATGTTCGCGCACGGGCTTGGACAATTTAGTTACATCAAACTCACCGCCACTATTCGCAGCCTCGATGGCCTTTTTCTTGATCTCGTCTTTTTTCTTGGTGTTGGGGTTGATGTTGCTCCAGCGCTCCTTGCGCTTTTCTAGCTCATACTGCTTTTTAAGGCGGGCCATTTCGCGCTTGCGTTCTTTTTCGCTTTTGCCGGTCAGATGCTCATCTTCCTGCTGTGTGATAATGTTTTCGACAACAGTCCTGTTTGAAAACGTCGTGTTCTCCTCGGCCTGTGCCGCAGATATTCCAAACGACGCGCTGGCAAGCAGCACACTGAGCGCCAAGGCAAAAATTGTTGTTTTCATGAAAACCCCCAATATCCCGTCCAATCCCTAAAATTTTATATATATTTGGTTATCAAAGTATTAATCCGCCCACCTGAGCATCATAAAGCCCTTTATATACGCCATTCTTGGCCAAAAGTTGTTCATGGCTGCCCTGCTCGGCAATCCGGCCCTGATCGAACACCAAAATCATATCCGCCCGCCGGATGGTAGAAAGCCTATGCGCAATAATCAGCGTTGTACGCCCCTTGGTCATTTTCAAAAGCGCATCCTGTATCGCAGCCTCGGAAACTGAATCAAGCGAACTCGTCGCCTCATCCATAACCAGTATGGGCCTAGCGGCGACGATGGCGCGTGCAATTGCAACGCGCTGGCGCTCCCCACCCGATAATTTGACCCCGCGCTCGCCAACCATGGTGTTATATTTTTCGGGCAGGCTCATGATGAAATCGTCAATCGAGGCATCGCGTGCGGCTTCCCTGATAACGCCAAGCGGTACATCCGGCCTTGCATACGCAATGTTTTCCGCAAGCGTCCTATGAAACAGCACGGGGTCCTGCGGCACAAGGGCGATTGATTTGTGCAAACTCTCCTGCGTAACGCCCGCAATATTTTGCCCGTCAATCGCAATCATACCGCCTTGCACATCGTAAAGCCGCTGCACAAGCTTAACGAAGGACGACTTGCCCGAGCCCGATCGCCCGACAAGCGCAACCGTCCGGCCTGCCGGTATTTCAACGGAAAGGTCATGAAACAGCGGCGGCAGCCCTCTTTTGTATCCAAAAGTTACGCTTTCAAAGCGTATACCACCCTCAGTAACAGCAAGCGGCTTGGCCTCGGGCGCGTCTATAACCGCAGGCGTCATCTTCATATACGCAGCCAGCGGGTCAATATCGTTGATGTTGTTTTGAAGTGTTCTGAGCTGCGTTCCGAAATCACGCAGATACGAGTTAATGACAGCCGTAATCGACAGCGCAAAGTAAACATCGCCAAGGCTCGCCTGTCCGCGCGTCCATAAGTAAACGGACGTAAAAACAAAACCGGCCCTGAGCCCGACCGTCAAAACGGTCTGGAGGATGCCGTTTGTGGCACCCGCATACCATGCGCGCATCTTACGCTGCTGCCACGTATCAAGGCCGGCGCTAATCCGCTCAAGCTCCTGCCCTTCAGCCCCAAATACTTTGACAGCCGCATTGCAGGTAATGGCATCCGCCACAAGCCCGCCAACATGCGAGTCTGCCTCGTTGGCCGCACGGTTACGCGGTGCCACCACTTTAAGTGATATCGTGCCGGTAATCGTCACGAAGGTGATCAGAAAAACAAACAAAGCGAGCCCCATAATGGGGTGCCCCGTAAACGCCATGTAGGCGGCAGATCCTAGGATAACCATAAACGTCGGGAAAAACTGCGTAAGGCATGTTTCCATGATCCCGTCGATCGCGGTCACGCCGCGCGTGATGTTCCGTACCGTAACACCTGCAAACGTGTCGTTATGCCACGATGTTGAAAACTGCTGGACGCGCGTAAAACCCACTTCGACAATTTTGCGCATGTAAGCGGCCGAGTACGGGATCCACAAAAAATACATCCCGTATCTGAAAATCCAGAACCCTATAAGAAAACCGAAAAGAGTAAAAACAAGCTCCCATACGGTCTTGGCATCAATTTCATCTGTCGTGCCATAGGCGGCAATACCGTCAAAAAGCGCCTTGCCGATGGCCGGCAGAGCCACTTCAACGGCGGCAAAAACACTCGCACAAAAAAGCATGCCGAAAAACATGGCCTTCTGCCTGCCGATGATCGACCAGACAAACGCAACGCTATCCCCAAGCGTAATATCTTTTTCAGCGGTTTCTTTCATTGTGCACTTTCATAAAAAAAGCCCGCCATAAAAGGACGGGCTTTTAAAAATCGTCCTGAAGGCTTTTCTCAAGCCGCTTCAGATACCATCATACGCAATTGTTTGAGGTCGCTGAGCATGCCCTGCAGCAGGTCAGCAACAGCAGGCGGAAGATCGGCAGCAGGCTTTGCTGGCGCAGCTTGCAATTCAACAGGCTTTGCGGCAACCGTCGTAAGCGGCGCTGCGTTCTGTGCGGTCGTGCGGGCTTTTTCAGCGGCTTCCGTGGCTGCGTGAGCCGCGGCAATCGCACCTTTGGACTGGCCTTTCAAAAGCTTCTGCGCGCCTTTGATCGTATATCCCTCGCTGTAAAGGAGGGTATGGATATGCTTCAACAGAACCACATCTTCAGGGCGGTAGTAACGGCGGCCACCGCCACGCTTCATGGGGCGGATCTGGTTAAACTTGGTCTCCCAAAAGCGCAAAACGTGCTGCTGCACGCCCAGCTCGGAGGCCACTTCCGAAATGGTGCGGAACGCGCCGCCGATTTTCTTGAGTTCTTCGGCTTCGGAAAGCTGGACAGTCTGAAGTGCTGCGTTCTGCATTATTCGTTTCCTTCGTTCATGCGTTTTTTGAGGATGTGCGAGGCACGGAAAACCAGAACCTTGCGGGGTGTAATAGGCACTTCAACGCCGGTTTTCGGGTTGCGCCCGACGCGTTCTTTTTTGGAGCGTACGGCAAACGACCCGAAGGAGGATATCTTAAGCCCGCCCTCGCGCAGAATGGCGTCAGACATTTCATCAAGTACGGCTTCAACCAAATCTCCAGACTCGGAGCGGCTAAGGCCGACTGTTGCGTAAACTGACTCGGAGAGGTCGGCGCGGGTAATCGTGCGGCCTGTCATGGATACCCCCATCGCTGGAATAATGCGTTGTAAGAAGGCTTTACACTAACAACTTAAAGCGTACGAATCAAGGCCGCATTAAACTTTCTTAAAAATGTCCACAGGGTATTTGTTAAGAGACCTTTGCTGCCAAAAAAGCTCAACTTCCGGAAGGGCAGTATCTTGCATACATCACGGTAGCAGCGTCTTTTGCCTGAACATCAAGCCTACCAGATAAAACCACAATCGCACCAAGCTTACAAAATGCTTGGCGTACAGTCCCCGAAACTTTTGCCCCTGTCTGCATATCCGGGTACAAAATCATTTCTTTATCGGGGTCAAACGCTCTGACACTTACATTGGAAGGATCATCCGACGGTATAACAGTAACCGTGCGCGTTTCCATGTTATAAATAGACTTAACTTCAGGGCCAATCCCCTGCTTTTCCAGCAACTCAAGAGTAGGCTTAATTTCAAAAAAATTAGAATGGGGCTTTGCTACAAAGGGGCCGCTCTCTATAGCGCCCGCCTCTGCGGATACAAATGAAAGAGCCTGAAACAAGCAGACTACACTAACAGCCGTAAAATTAAGGGCGCTTTTCATAGCTGAGCTCATCCACGCAAATTATGGGCAAGCATAACAAAAATTAATGAATTATGTCAAATATTACCATCTAACCAGCAATGAACCCCAAGTAAATCCACCACCCATGGCTTCCAGCAGCAACAAATCCCCGCGCTTAACCCGCCCACCTGAAACGGCTTCGTGCAAAGCGAGAGGGATGGATGCGGCAGACGTATTACCGTGCCGGTCAAGGGTCACAACCACCTTGTCCATGCCCATACCAAGCTTTTTGGCAGTGCCCTCGATAATGCGCAAATTGGCCTGATGCGGAACCAAAAGCGATATGTCTTCCGGCTTGTAGCCCGTAGCCGCCAGCGCTTCGTCAACCACTTGGGCCAAAGCCTCGACCGCATGCTTGAAAACCTCGCGCCCCTGCATCTGTATTTTGCCGGCCGTGCCTGTGCTGGCAACGCCACCATTGGTGTATAGCAAATCGCGGTGCCGCCCATCGGAATGCAAGTGCGTCGTCAGTATCCCACGGCTGTCATCGTCTGTGGCTTCGAGTACTACCGCCCCTGCCCCGTCACCAAACAGCACACAGGTAATGCGATCATTCCAATCGATGATGGACGACATTTTTTCAGCGCCAATCACCAAAATACGTTTAGCCCCTTTATTGGCAATGATGCCGCTCGCGGTCGCAAGCGCATACACAAAGCCCGAGCAAACCGCCTGCACATCAAAAGCAAAACCATGAGTCATGCCCAAGGCAGCCTGCACCTTCACGGCAACAGCCGGAAACGTGTCATCAGGCGTGGTTGTGGCCACAACAATCGCGTCAATATCGGCAGGTGTCAGTTTGGCGTTTTCAAGTGCCATGCGCGCAGCGGCGGTCGCCATGTGCGATGTCAGCTCACCTTCCGCTGCAATCCGGCGTTCTTTAATACCTGTACGCTGTACGATCCATTCGTCAGATGTCTCGACTTTGCGCGAGAGCTCGGCGTTCGTCACAACGCGTTCAGGCAGATAAGAGCCGGTGGATCGTATAAATGCGCGCATGGCCTATCCGTTGATATCCATAGGCGCGGGAATGGGCATGGTCACATAGTTCACATCGGCCGTCAGCTTTTGTATTTGCTCGCCTACCATGTCGTTAAAGCGATTCTGCACCATATCGGCACCCACAAGGATCGCACGCGAGAAAGCAAAGGCATCGGCACTGCCATGGCTTTTGATACACACCTGCGAAAGGCCCAAAAACAAAGCGCCATTGTAAACGCGCGGATCCATACGGTTTTTGGCGCGCTTCATGGCACCGGATGCAATGAGATACCCGAGCTTACCAAGTAGCGATCCGCCAAATTCATCTTTCAGTACCTGGCTGATAAACTTGCCAACGCCCTCTGCGGTTTTAAGGGCAACATTGCCCGTAAACCCGTCCGTGACAATAACATCGACATCACCCGTCGTGATATCGTTGCCCTCGACAAACCCGATATACTTGCCGGGGAACGAGATGTTCTGAAGGATTTCCGCCGCATCATGCAGGGTCTCATGGCCCTTTTTATCTTCGGAACCAATATTGAGAATACCAACAGTAGGCTGTTCAACGCCAAGCACGGTACGTGCAAAACAGGTGCCCAGCATCGCAAACTGCACAAGGTTTTCGGCATCGCAGGATATATTGGCACCAAGGTCCAGCGTAACGGTCCTTCCGCGAATGCTAGGCAACACGGTTGCAATCGCAGGGCGGTCAACGCCCGGCAGGCATCGTAAAACCAACTTTGCAGTCGCCATAAGGGCACCCGTGTTACCGGCCGAGATCACGCACTGCGTACGCCCCTCGCTCACATCGTCAATTGCAAGCCGCATGCTGGATTGGCGACCCTTGCGTAAAGCCACGGAAGGCTTTTCGTCATTCGAGATATGGACATCGGTATGGATGATTTCCGTTACGTCCCGTAACTCCGGGTGTGCGGCAAGCTGGGGTAAAATCTTTGTCTGATCGCCAAAAATGCGGAAACGCAAATGAGGCCGCGCCTTAAGTGCAATGGCAGCAGCGGGGATTATCGCGGACGGACCGTGATCACCACCCATGGCGTCGATAGAGATGCGGATGATATCCGGCAAGAGAAACCCAAAGAGAAATGTTGAAGCTTAAAACTAATCAGGCCCCATAGGGGCCCAATAAGCAATTCCGTAGGATAAAGACTTAGTTTTTAACGTCAACAACCTGCTTACCGCGGTACATGCCGGTCTTCAGGTCGATGTGGTGACGGCGTTTTGGCTCGCCCGTGTGCGTGTCCTCAACCCAGTTCGTGGTATCAAGAGCATGGTGCGAACGGCGCTGTTTGCGCTTCATCGGGGAGGTTTTTCTCTTTGGAACAGCCATGGTAATAGTCCTTCAAAAGTGTTGTTGGGCTGCTTTCTAAAGAAAACAAGCCGCATAATCAACAATTATTTACTCTTGAGCTCCTTAAGAACAGCAAAAGGGTTTGGCTTTTCAGGCTCTTGCACCTCATCCAGAGGTTTCATGGCCTTGGCCTTCTCGCTGTGGGGGTACGGGTTGATGGCCAGCGATACATATTGCGCCACAAGCTCGCCCACATCCACCTGCCCGTTTGTAACGGGTTCAGGCTCGTCACGCTCGCTCGCCATCATGGTTTCTTCGTCTTCGTCGCCGTTAAAAGGGTCTTCAATATCGGCATCAGCCCGCAGCTTTTTGGCTTTCTTGAAAGACTTGGCCTGAGATTCGTCCAAAAACCACGCTTCAAAATCTTCTTCTATTGTGTCCTGTACGGGTTCAAGCGTGGTCACGCAGGCTTGTGTCACCTGTGCCTTGAAGTGCCCGGTTGCCGAAATCGTCATGCCGTCATTTTCGCGGATAAGCGTGGCATACCCGGTCAGTGAATCAACGGTAAGAACAGCGTAGCGCTTGGCCAAAAGCTCGAGCTGGCGCGGATTGGCTTCAAAGCTTGTCTTGAAGGGTTCGCGGCCAATTTTGGCAGCGGGGATAAGGTGCGGAAACTCGGTCTGTGTGGTCATGGCTGCGGAAAGATAAAACGCCCGCCCCGTGCCTCGTCAAGAGAAACACGCATCCCGGCAAGGTTTTGCGCATAAACAATCATCGCATCGGGCACGATAAACGCCTCATCGGCAACTGTACCGTAAAGGTTGCGGCGCAGCGCATCGCGCCATTCATCAAGGCTCTGACAGGCAGTGTATGTGCTAAGCCGCCCGTAAAAGGCTTTCATCATTGCCCGCACCTGCTTGGCAACACCAAGGTCGCCAACACCGGTTTCACGCAGGGCAAGCTCCATACGCTTGAAGGTAAGGTCATAAAGCCGCTGCGAAAGGCGGTCATCCGCCTCAATCGCCCTAAAAACCGGCCATAAATGGAACAGCAGCGCATCAAAACGCCCGTCAAAGCTGTCGGGCACGGCAAGATCACGATAAAAAACCGGGTTGCGACTGGCCGCAAGCGCCGCTTCAAACAGCGGTTCAGGGTTGATACGAGGCTTTGTCAAAAAGGCAAACATCGCCTTCTATATAAACGAGGCTTGACGTGAGACAAGGAAAACCGAAGATAGAGGGTATGAAAAAGATCCTCCTGCTTCTTGCGACCACCCTTGCACTCACCGCCTGCGCCCCGACGCGCAATACAAACGGCATGTATCTGGACGAGGTGGATATAACAAAACTACAGGCGGGTACCTCCACTCGGGCCGATGTCCTGCAAACGCTGGGCACACCCTCAACCACCGCCGTGTTCGATGAGAACACATGGTACTACGTCGGCCAGAAGACCGAGAAAAACGCGTTTTTCGACGCAAAGGTCACGGATAAAAAAGTCTACGAGGTCAAATTCAACGAGGAAGGCGTGCTGGCCAGCATCCAGCAGGTTGAAGGCAGCGCGATCAATGTTCCCATCGTCCGCCGCAAAACCCCCACAAGCGGTCACGATCTCACGGCAGCCCAGCAGTTGCTAGGTAATCTCGGGCGCTTCAACAAATCATCAAAGGGCAAAACCCCCGGAACAATCTAGGATTACGCGGATATACCGAGGCGCTCGCAAAGCACCCTGTAGCGCGGCTGGTTTTTATCCTTGGCAATTTCTTCATCGGCGTTGTCAAAGTACCTGACGGTAATAGGCCCGTTCTCATCGCCCGTACGATAGGTCAACGCATATCCCTGCTGGCTTCTCAGCTTGTAGACACGGATATCAAACCCTTTCACATCATCATGATCGCCATGGTCACGCAGCATGCTGAGGGTTGCCAAAAGGGCCTGATTGGTAATTTTGCCTGAGCCTTCGGCATTCGCGCGCTCCGTGAAATGCTGGTTAAGCAGGCACGTTCCAACCCGCTCATGGCCTGTGCGCGTGACCACAATCAGGCGATCATCCGCAAGACCAAGCTGTCCAATACCGGCAATACGCTTAAACAGATACGCGGCACGGCCGCCAATGGTAATTGTTGTACCCGGTATTTCAGCCACAACGGCACTGCTGCCGGATACGCGGCTATACTGCCTCACGATATGAACCATAACCCACACTCCCTTTCACCGGCCGTTTGCCGATTGTCATATTTTCGACACATTCATAGAAGGGCGGTTATTTTTAAGCAACTTTTTCTTTAGATAAGAAAAACCCCGTGTTACCACGGGGTTTTCTTGAGAATTAATGAGGCTAAGGCTTAACCCATCGTTTTGGCAACAATAGCAACCAGCAGAATGGCCACGATGTTGGCAATCTTGATGAGCGGGTTTACAGCCGGGCCCGACGTATCCTTGTAAGGGTCGCCAACTGTATCGCCTGTAACGGCAGCCTTGTGGGCGTCCGAGCCCTTGCCGCCGTGGTGGCCTTCTTCAATGTACTTCTTGGCGTTGTCCCATGCGCCGCCGCCCGATGTCATCGAGATGGCAACGAAAAGGCCCGTCACGATCGTACCCAGCAGCAATGCGCCCAGGGCTTGGAAGCCTGCGGTCATGCTGCCCGATACCCATGTCACGACGTAGTAAAGCGCAACAGGCACGGCAATTGGCAGAAGGCTAGGCACAACCATCTCGTTGATGGCGGCTTTCGTCAGCATGTCAACAGCCTTGGAGTAATCAGGCTTGGCAGTACCAGCCATGATGCCAGGGATCTCCTTGAACTGGCGGCGAACTTCCACCACGACCGAACCAGCCGCACGACCAACAGCCGTCATGGAAAGCGCACCAAACAGGTAAGGCAACAAACCACCAATGAAGAGACCGATGATAACAAAGGGATCTTCAAGCGAGAACGTCACTTTAAGGTCAGGCAAGTAGTGCTTCAGCTCTTCCGTGTATGCGGCAAACAGCACGAGAGCAGCAAGCGCGGCCGAACCAATCGCGTAACCTTTGGTCACGGCTTTGGTCGTGTTGCCAACAGCATCAAGGCAGTCTGTCGTTTCACGGATTTCTTTTGGAAGGTCCGACATCTCGGCAATACCGCCGGCATTGTCAGTGACTGGTCCAAAAGCATCAAGCGCAACGACCACGCCGCAAAGCGAAAGCATGGTGGTAGCCGCAATCGCGATACCAAACAAACCAGCCTGGTCAAACGACAGGAAGATACCTGCGCAAATAACAACCACAGGCAAAGCTGTCGCTTCCATCGAAACGGCAAGACCTTGGATAACGTTCGTACCGTGGCCCGTTACGGAAGCCTGGGCAACCGAACGCACAGGGCGATACTCCGTGCCCGTGTAGTATTCGGTGATCCAAACCAACAGTGCAGTCACGCCAAGACCAACGCCGGCGCACCACAGCAGATTTTCGCCTGTAACAACATTGCCGTTTTGAAGGGCAAAGGTTGCATCAAGGCCAATCTGCTTGTTGAGATACCAGGCAACAGTCGCAAATGCGATAACACCGGCAGCGATAAGGCCCTTATAAAGAGCGCCCATCACGTTGCGTGAACCGTGCGAAAGACGGACAAAGAACGTCCCAAGCACCGATGCACCGATACCAACCGCACCAAGCAACAAAGGCATCATCATCATCTGAGGCACAATGTCAGCCTTGAACACGCTGAAAGCAATCAGCATCGAGGCGACAACCGTCACGGCGTATGTCTCGAAAAGGTCGGCAGCCATACCGGCGCAGTCGCCAACGTTGTCACCAACGTTGTCGGCAATAACGGCAGGGTTGCGTGGATCATCTTCAGGGATACCGGCTTCAACCTTGCCAACAAGGTCAGCGCCAACGTCGGCACCTTTTGTAAAGATACCGCCGCCAAGACGCGCAAAGATCGAAATCAGCGAGGCACCAAAGCCAAGGCCAACCAGACCCTCAAGCGACATGCGGGCATCAAAGCCTTTGTCCAGCATGTAGAAGTAGTATCCGGCAACGCCGAGAAGGCCCAAACCCACAACCAGAAGGCCCGTAACCGCGCCCGACTTGAATGCGATATCCATGGCAGCCGAAAGGCCTTTGGTTGCAGCCTGCGTCGTACGGACGTTGGCGCGGACCGAAATATTCATGCCGATGTAACCGGCAAGGCCTGAAAGAACAGCACCGATGACAAAGCCAATGG
Organism: Pseudomonadota bacterium; assembly: GCA_009926935.1. Lineage (GTDB taxonomy): Bacteria > Pseudomonadota > Alphaproteobacteria > Micavibrionales > UBA1664 > UBA6145. The sequence continues at coordinate 185,779 of RFNZ01000002.1, forward strand.
CAACGTGCCAGCCAAGCAGCTGGCCTAAGGCCACGCCCACAACGGCACCGACAAGGCCGATGGTTGTGTATTGACGGTTAAGGTAGGCGGCAGCGCCTTCCTGAATAGCGGCTGCAATTTCGCGCATGCGATCATTGCCTGTATCGGCCTTGAGCACACCGCCCGCGGTCACAAGGCCGTAAAGCAGGGCAAGCCCGCCTGCGGCCAGAACGATTGTTTGTTCTTGTGTCATGAGTTTCTAATGTCCTTTGTGTGAATTCTCTAACCCTTTGACATGAATCGACAAAGGGCGCGTAAGGACACCATACGGAAAGTGTGTTGGCAAGAGGGGGAGGTCGAAAATATCGTGATACGACGCGAAAAACGATGCGTCACGCCTAAGGGTTCCATAAACAAACCCTTGTGGCAGGGCGGTCTGTTAACCGATAAACGGGATGTCGATGCCGTACATGGCGGCGGTGCAGGCACAGGCTTCGGTAATTTTATAGACCCCTGCAATAATGCCCGCGGCAAACAGAAGCCGGAAGTTCTCAAGGATCTTTTGTCTAAGCACGTACATGGTATTCTCCCTGTTATAAAATGCGGGTTATCCCCGTCTCGTACTTAGTATTGTGACGATTAAAGGTAAAATTTTAGCTAATTTTATGAAAAACCTTTTGAGTCATATAAAAAAACCGCCCAATGGCAGAAATATGTTCATAAAAACAGTATCTTGGAGTTTCTGAAGGCCTGATAACTGGCCCGTTGAGGGCCCGTGCGCTACAACCGTTTAGGCAAAATGGGGCACCCATTTGCCGTGAAAAACTGTTGTAATTTTCGCACGAAGGGGGAGCGAGTGGAACGAGCGGGGGGCTTGGCCCCCACATATCATGTCGGATGTTGTTGCAGCACCTGTAGCAGCACGCCGTTCACGGCACCCTCGCCCATGACGCGCTTAGTGATTTCAACAAGGCGGGCCTTCAGCTGAGAAACCTTGATAACCCCGCCCTCCATCGAACTCTTCTTGGAAAGCGTTCCATACATATCCGACAAAAACGCATCAGCCAGCACAGGCAGGTTCTGCTCGACTTCCGCGACTTTAGCGGCATCACGCACTTCAAGCGAAACAACAAGGGATACGGTCTGTGATATCCCGTCTTGGTCTATAATCGGCAAAATAATGGGCTGCATGGGGACATACGCAATTTTACCGCCCTCTTCGCCTTCGGCTTTTTCCTCTACCTTGGCAGTTTCTCCCGTCGATGCGACGGATTCCCCACCCATAAAGAAATAAGCGCCCACGCCGCCCGAGAGCAGCAGGATAAGGGCAAGAACGGGAATAAGGACTTTTTTCAAAATAAACCCCAAGAAACGCGCTGCAAATGCACTGCAGCATCGATAGATCAAGTATGCGCCCCCAAAGGTTAACAGCGGGTTAGATTTTAGGGGAAATACATAGGTATTCAGGCACGCAAAGCTTTATTCAACCGGTCAAGAACGGCATGGACAAGCCTGACCTCGGCATCGCCAAAGAATCCCTCGGCGACAGTATTATATTCAGAGATCAGCAAAGGGGCGTCAATCTCAAGATGAGCGAGCATCTCATAGGCACCGCACAGCAAAACGGCACGCATGAGGGCCTCGGGCTCAGCGAGGCCCGTGCGCTTATCAAGGGCACCTTGTACCATGTCGACAAGGTCGGTCCGGCGCTCGGCCACACCGCGTACGATTTTTGAAAGCAACTCAAAATCGGCAGGCACAAATTCGATACCTTCCAAAGGCTCGCCCATGCGATGATCGCGGTAGGCTTCAAGCACCTCGGCAGCGGTATGCCCCGTGATGATCATATCGTAAACGCATTGGGCAGCCACAAGGCGGGAGGCCGTATTGCGCGCTTTCTTGGATGGTTTTGGCTTGCTCATGCAGCCCACCGGCGCTTAAGGCCAAGCATGGTCACGGCTGCGCGGGCGGCGTCCCCACCCTTATCAAGCTGGTTCACATCCGCCCTTTCCAGAGCCTGCTCCATGGTATCAACGGTCAGGATGCCGTTTCCAAGCGCAAGGCCGTTTGCAAGGGTTACGGCATAAACCCCGCGGTTGCTTTCATCGCACACAATATCAAAATGCCGGGTTTCCCCGCGCACAACACAACCAAGCACCACAAACGCATCGTACTGCCCGCTTTCCGCGGCAAACTGCAGCGCCGCAGGGATTTCAAGGCAACCCGGCACGGAAGCACGCTCAACGGTCATGCCGGCAGCCTCAAGCACGCGCGCGGCACCATCCGCCAGCTTATCGGCGATTTCCGTGTAAAAACGGGCCTCAATAATCAAAGCCTTACCGCCGGTTTTCTCAACGGCATTATTATTTTTTTCGCGTTTCATTAACCCTCTTAATCGTCATCCCCGCGAAGGCGAAGACCTAATAAAAAATAAAAACCACTAAGCACACTAAGACCACAAAGAGGACCGGTATCTTAGTGCCCTTAGTGCTCTTAGTGGTTCAAAACCTTTTCAAATCGTCCTTTGTTCGACAATATTCAAACCAAAGCCGTTGAGACCGATAATGTGCTTGGCTGAATGGGTCAACAAAATCATGTCATGGACGCCCAAATCACGTAAGACCTGCGCACCGATACCATAGCTGCGCAGGATGTTTTTATCATCGGAAGCCATACCCTTCAAAAGCACGACAACACCGGCCCCCGCCTGCCCTATAGCCTCCATGGCGCTGTGCAAGCCGCTTGGCCCCGCGCCCAGAACATCGCTGGCAACATGAAGCGCATGCACCCTGACCAGGGTTGGTTTATCTGGCGTGACTTCGCCGCAAACCAGCGCCTGCACGTCAACACCGTTCAGGCGGTTCCTGTAGGTAATCATCCTAAAAGCGCCGCCGAATTTCGACTGGATCGTCTGCTCCGACATACGCTCGACCAGTTTTTCGGTCTGAAGCCGAAAGGCAATAAGGTCGGCAATCGTACCAATCTTCAGGTTGTGCAATTGGGCAAAGGCTACAAGGTCCGGAAGGCGGGCCATGGTGCCGTCGTCTTTCATGATTTCACAAATAACCCCGGCCGCTCTGAGGCCTGCAAGCCGCGCCAGATCAACGGCGGCCTCTGTATGGCCAGCCCTGACCAGCACCCCCCCGTCTTGTGCCTGAAGCGGAAAAATATGCCCAGGCGTCACAATATCGGAGGCACTCGCATGGGGGTCGATCGCAACCTGTATCGTCCGCGCGCGGTCAGGGGCCGAAATACCTGTGCTAACCCCCTCCTTGGCTTCAATCGAAACCGTAAAGGCGGTACTGAAATTCTCTGTGTTGCGCTTGACCATCATCGAAAGGCCAAGCCGCTGGATCATGGCGCTTTCCATGGCAAGGCAGATGAGCCCGCGCCCATGCGTCGCCATAAAGTTGATGGTAGCGGGCGTTGCCATCTGGGCGGGGATAATCAGATCCCCCTCGTTTTCGCGGTCCTCGTCATCTACAAGGATAAACATCCGGCCCTCGCGGGCCTCGGCAATCAGCTCCGCCGCGCTCGAAAGCACGGGCTGGTCCTCGGCCGAAAGCCTCGCGTCACGAATGTCCTGAATGGATACGACCGTCATGGCGGTTCTTATACGTCTTTATTCGTCGTATATTCAAGCCTTCTTGCCACATACCGGGCCAGCGGGTCAGCCTCGATGTTCAGCATTTGACCAACCTTGGTCTGACCAAGCGTGGTAACGGACCACGTATGCGGTATGACATTCACCGAAAAACGGTTCCCGTCCGCCATGTTGATCGTCATGGAAACGCCGTCAATCGCAACCGATCCCTTAACCGCAATCATCGGCGCAATATCCTGAGGGGCCGACAGGACAAGCCGGTGCGAGGCCCCATCGGGGTAGATTTTCTCAAGGCTGGCCACACCGTCGACATGCCCTGTCACCAGATGCCCGCCAAGCTCATCTCCCAGCTTGAGGGATGGCTCGATATTGATGGGGCGCCCGATCTCCCAACTACCGAGGGTCGTCCGGTCCAAAGTGGCATTTGAAACCTCGACCATAAAAGAGCGCGGCCCTTTATCGATAACGGTCAGGCACACGCCCGCACAGGCAACCGATGCCCCGATGGAAAAAGCGGTGATCGGCAGGGATGTGGAAATTTCGTAAAGCGCGGCGCCGTCCCGCGGCTCGATGCGCACAACCGTTCCAACATCCCGTATAAGCCCAGTAAACAAACAAATCTCCCTTTTTTACCACGAAGCATACGAAGAGCACGAAAACACTGCCTTCTTCGTGTTCTTCGTGAGCTTCGTGGTTAAACTATTTTGAACCCTCTTTTTTCATGCTGCCAAGGAAGTCACGGAAATCCGTCACTTCCTTGAAATCCCGGTAGACAGATGCGTATCTGACATAGGCAACCTGGTCAAGGTTGGCCAGGGCCTGCATAACCAGCTCGCCAATGCGTTTGGATGTCACTTCACCGTCCAGCGATGTTTCTATCTGCCGCACAATACCATTAACAGCTCGTTCAATTTGCTCACCCGTCACAGGGCGCTTGCGTAATGGAGTCCGCAGAGAACGAATTAATTTTTCTCGATCAAAGAGTTCCTTCGATCCGTTATTCTTTAACACGAGGAGGTCACGCAGCTGTACCCGTTCAAAAGTGGTAAACCTGCCCCCGCAAGATGGGCATTCACGGCGCCGCCTGATGGCCGAGCCGTCATCGGCAGGGCGGCTATCCTTCACCTGACTGTCTTCATGGGCGCAAAACGGGCAACGCATAGGTTGAGGGCTCTAAAGTGGTTTTCTGAAAAACTGATAGGCGGGCCTGAGCAAAAAATGAAAGATCAATAGGAAGAAAGGTAAAAACGGCACCGCAAAGGACATGAAACCGAGGATATACTGCGAGGTAACGTGCTTCCTTAAATTCTTGGATACACCCTTGTAATAGTTCCACGTTCCTTTTCTGTAATCGTTGACAAGATGGGCCTTAAAAGCCATGCAGCTTTTCAGGCACTCGTCTTTTTCTGCACGTGACATTTTAGGGCCGTCAGGCGCATTACACTTCTTTTCTTCGCACTGGTCACCAAGGGCCGCAGTCTCGGCAGTGAGTGAGTTCACGTAAAAATCATCGCTCTTTTCCATCGCCCGGTTGAAGTCGAGGAAAAAAACCGGGGTCAGAAAAAGCCAAAGGCAACCCAGTAAAAACAGGCGCTTGAAATCGTCTGTCTTGGCGTAGGCCCGTATCTGGTCGATACGGGGCATTTCTAGCTTCGGCTTGCTCATACAATCCCTATCCCATGCACTGCTGGTAGATGGGGAACTGGGCGCAAAGTGCCTTCACCTTGGCTTTGACAGCCTTTTCAACAGCCGCGTTGCCTTCAGGACCGTTGGCCTTAAGCCCTTCCAGAACTTCCATAATGAATCCGCCGATGGTCTTCCATTCATTGGGGCCAAATCCGCGTGTGGTACCAGCCGGCGTGCCGATACGGATGCCTGACGGGTTAAGCGGTGACTTATCACCGGGGACCGAGTTTTTGTTGGTGGTGAGGCCAGCCATCTCAAGCGAGTGGGTTGCCTCTTTACCAAACAGACCCTTGGCGCGAAGATCGACCAGAATCATGTGCGAGTCCGTCCCGCCGGACACAATATCATAGCCACCGTTTTTGAGGGTATCAGCAAGGATTCTTGCATTATCTAGAACAGCTTGCGCGTAAATCTTCCACTCAGGCTTGAGGCATTCGCCAAAAGCCACTGCTTTTGCAGCAATAACATGCTCAAGCGGTCCACCTTGTAGGCCGGGGAACACCGCGAAGTCGAACTTCTTGGCCAGCGCCTCGTCATTCGTCATGATAACGCCGCCGCGGGGTCCGCGCAGTGTTTTGTGAGTCGTGCTGGTCACAACATGCGCGTGCGGGAACGGGTTGGGGTACAAGCCGGCCACGATGAGGCCCGCATAGTGCGCAACATCCGCAAACAGGTAGCAAGGCTTGCCGCTCTTGGCAGCAACCTTATCGCAAATCTCACGGAAGCGTTTGAAGTCAAAAGCACGGGGGTAAGCGGATGCACCCGCAATAATCATACGCGGGCAGGCCTCCAGCGCCTGTTTTTCCAGAACGTCGTAGTCAATAACGCCCTGCTCGTTAATGCCGTAGGAAAGGGTTTTGTAACCCTTGTTCTCGGTCTGGCCGTCCTTGCCCTTCCACGATTGGCGGCCCGAAAAGTTCACGAGTGACCCGTGCGTCAGGTGACCACCTTGGTCAAGGGAGAGGCCCATAATCAGGTCGTCGTTCTCGCAAAGGGCATAATAAACCGCGATGTTGGCGGATGCGCCGGAATGGGGCTGGACGTTGGCGAATTTACAGCCGAAGAGCTTGCACAGGCGGTCAATCGCGGCCTGTTCCATCTTGTCGACAAACTCGCAACCCTCGTAATAGCGTTTGCCGGGCAGGCCTTCGGCATATTTGTTGGTGGCAACACTGCCCTGCACCTGCATGACGGCACGGGAAACAATGTTTTCGGATGCGATCAGCTCGATCTGGTTTTGCTGGCGCTCGTGCTCGGCCTGAATGTAACCGAACAGTTCGGGGTCAGTCTGCGAGACATCGGCTGAGAAGAAGTCGTTGGACATATCAATTTTCTTGGCTGGTTGTGCGTTCATGGTGTGGCTCCTTGCATAAGTTTTGGCAGGAATACCCAGACGCGCGGCAAGGTTACTTGAGGATGTTTCCCGATGGTGAGGCCCATCTGGCAGCGTCAGTCACATCCCCGAAATCCTAAGAAAATACTTAGGGAATGAACGGCCCAATTGTCAAGAAATGCCTTGGCTGCAGAAAAAACTATCCACGCCTCAAATCAAACGGGCGCAACTCTTCCATACTTGAGGGTGGCGTGCAAATCAGCCCCCGCGATATCGCCCTGAAATTGCACGGTATGGTGCGGGTTACCGATATGCTCCTGCAATCTGCGGGTTACGATTGGCTCAAGCTTGTTGAAGATATCATCAACAAACGCACGTGCGGAATCCAAATCTCTGAAACTGCGTGTGGATTCGATACACAGCACTCTGGCCCAATTATTGGGCCAACACTTAACTTCCAAACCTTTGATACCTAGTTCTTGGCCAGCGTCTCTAACAATTTGCAAAAACTCGCCATCCTTGAGCCCTTCACTGCTCAAAGTATCAAGGGTGCACCCCGGCCAATGACTGATGAAAGTTCTGAAATCCAGCCGTGTCAGACGGTGAAATCTACCATTACGGGGGAAAGATTGGTGCTGCATCTGGCCTCTATATATGTTTTGGCCACAATAAAACATGTATTATGAAATTAGCAAGACGAAAGCTTATCCACGCGCTTCTGGTGCCGCCCGCCTTCAAAAGCCGTGTTTAGAAATGCCTCCACACAGGTTTTGGCAACCTCAAGGCCGGTAAAGCGTGCACCAAGGGCCAACACATTGGCGTCATTGTGCCAGCGGGATGCCGCGGCAACTTCAGGCTGGCTTACAAGCGCACAACGTATATGGGGGTGGCGGTTGGCCGCAATCGATATGCCTACGCCAGAACCGCAAATCAAAATCCCGCGATCAGCCTCACCGGCCTTAATGGCTTCTGCCATCTTATGCCCGTAATCAGGGTAATCGACGGATTCAGTGGTATGCGTACCAAGGTCCAGCCAAGGCAGATCCGGAAAAGCGGCTTTGATAGCATTTTTAAGATCAAGGCCCGCATGGTCGCAGGCAATCGCGATTGATTTGGTCATGGCTACACCATAGTCTACCCTCATGTCAGAAATCAACGCAGTCGAATTCAAAACCTTCATCAACGGCAGCCACACGGCCGATGGCTCGCACGCCCTCCTCAAGTTTCTCTCGGAACAGGGCGAGTTCACGTTAGCTCTGCCCGATGATCAGCTGGGCAAGCTTATGGCCGTGCTTTCAAACGTCTCGGCATCGAACGCCAAAATCAAGACAGGCAACAAAGCCCAAAAGCATGCATTTCCAACCGTGTTCTGGAACTTCGAGCTCGATGCCGATAAAAACCCGACCCTCACCTTCAAGGTCACAGGCGGGATGGAAATGTCGTTTCAGGTTGGCAAATCAACCCTGCCCCTGATGCGCGAAGCAATCGAGGCCATGGAAACCAAACTCAAGTAATAACCCCGTTCTTACGCAGCACGTATTCAAGCCGCTTCAGGGCATTGTTCTTGAGCACGCTCTGAGGGGCGTTTTTAGGGCCCTGAATAGCGACTTCAGTCAGGCTCTTGGTATCCAAAGCCGTCACGCGCACATAGGTCCCGACAGGGATAAATTCCAGCAAAACCTCTCGGCCTTCAAGGGGGTTGGATGCTTTCATAGAGGCATGGTAAAATAAAACCCATGACCCAAAAAGCATCTTTTGACTGGCAAGACCCCCTCCTTTTATCGGAGGAACTGACCGACGAAGAACGCATGGTGGAAACCACGGCGCGCAACTTCGCGCAGGATAGGCTATTGCCAACAGTCATCGAGGCCAACCGCCACAGCACATTTAACCGCGAACTCATGCGCGAGATGGGCGAGCTAGGCCTCCTCGGCGCCACCTTAAAGGAACATGGCGCAGGCGTAAGCGATGTCGCCTACGGCCTCATAGCGCGGGAGGTCGAACGGGTGGATAGCTCCTACCGCTCCGCCCTCTCGGTCCAATCATCCCTCGTCATGTACCCCATCGATACATTTGGCTCGGACGAACAACGCCTGCGCTTTTTACCAGACCTCGCCAAAGGCATCGCCATTGGCTGCTTTGGCCTGACCGAACCCGATGGCGGGTCGGACCCCAATGCCATGAAAACCCACGCCAAAAAAGTCGATGGCGGCTACAAAGTGTCTGGTGCCAAACAGTGGATTACCAACTCGCCCTTGGCCGATGTGTTTGTGGTTTGGGCCAAAAATGACGAAGGCGAAATTATTGGCCTGATCTTGGAAAAAGGCATGAAGGGCCTTTCGGCCCCAAAAATCGAAGGTAAATTCTCCCTTCGCATTTCCGTGACAGGCGGCATCGCAATGGATGAAGTTTTTGTCCCAAATGAAAACGTGCTACCCAAAGCCAAAGGCATCAAATCGCCTTTCATGTGCCTCAACAAGGCGCGCTACGGCATTAGCTGGGGCGTCATGGGCGCGGCGGAGGCCTGCTGGCATCAGGCAAGGCAGTACACCATGGACCGCGTGATATTTGGCAAACCGCTGGCCCAGCAGCAACTGGTCCAGAAAAAACTCGCTGATATGCAAACCGAGATAACATTGGGCCTCACGGGCGCCCTCCGCCTTGGCCGCCTCATGGAAAACAACAAGGCCGCGCCCGAGGCCATAAGCCTCATGAAGCGCAACAACTGCGGCAAGGCACTCGATATCGCGAGGCAAGCGCGCGACATGCTCGGCGGCAACGGCATCTCCGATGAATATCATGTCATTAGGCACATGCTGAATCTCGAGGCCGTCAACACCTATGAAGGCACGCACGACATCCACGCCCTCATCCTAGGCCGCAGCCAAACGGGCTTACAGGCGTTCTCTTAAAAGAAAAACTTTGAACCACCGCGTTCACAGCGCGCACAGCGAAACTGAGCATAGCTATCGCTGTGATCTCTGTGTGCGCTGTGGTTAAAAAACCCTCTTTTGTCATCCTGAGCCGCCCCCTCTGTCATCCTGAGTGATAGCGAAGGATCTCCATGCAACCCGATAAGATTCTTCGGTCGCGTTGCTCTCTCAGAATGAAAGTGAACAAAAACTTCTCACCTTCGCGTCTTCGCGGTAAAAGCACTTATGATAACGCTACTTAAATACGCGGGCATATTAGGCAGCATCTACCTTCTGCTAGTCGTCCTGATGGTTATCTTTCAGGACCGCCTGCTATTTATGCCTGACAAAAAATACTATTCCCCATCCGATGTCGGCGTCAGCGCGTATACCGAAATCACGGTCACAACATCCGATAATATAAAACTCAAAGGCTGGTACGCCGAAGCCCAGCCAGGCAAACAAACCATCCTGTTCTTTCACGGTAACGCCTCCACATGGCAGTGGCGTGCAAAGGATTTTGAACCGCTAATACAAAAAGGCCACGGCGTTTTGCTGGCAGGCTATCGCGGTTACGGCGGCAACGCGGGCAAACCATCCGAGGCAGGTTTTTATCAGGATGCCGAGGCATATCTCGCCTATCTGCAATCACGGCAACTACCGCTATCCGCTATCGTCCTCTACGGTGAATCGCTGGGCACCGGCGTCGCGGTTGAAATGGCCACACGCTATAAATCCGTTGGCGGCCTTATCCTCGAGGCACCCTATGCCTCAATAGCCGAAACCGCCGCGATGCATTACCCCTTCGTTCCTTTTATACGCTCCCTCATACGCAACCGCTTCGACAGTATTTATAAAATTGGCTCTGTCACAGCACCCAAACTCGTGATGGTGGCGGCCGATGACCGGGTAATCGCCCCCGCCGACGGCAAACGCATCTTTGAGTACGCACCTACCCCAAAGGCCCTCAAAGTCTATGAGCGCACGAGCCACAACGATATCCGCGCCATGGGCGGCCTGCCTGATGTAGCCACCTTCCTGACTGCAATAAATAATTGACATAATTAAAAGATTCTCTTTATAGTCCTACCACTTACACATCGGAAAAGGACTTGAATTAAATGGCAACAAAACGCGCAGCCAAAGCCCTCTCGGCAGCATCCCAACCGGACGACGGGCTGGATGCCGAAACGCGCACCATCTACAAATTGATGGCCGACAGCAAACAATACGCAGGGCAAACCGTTGTCTTAAAAACAGGCGGCGAAGTTGTGGGTAACGACAATGCCTTCGAGGATATTGCAGTTCAGGTCGACTTCTGCGTCGGCATGATGAAACAAAAAATGATTGTCGTAAACGGTGGTGGCCCGCAGATAAACAAAGCCTGCGAGGAACGCGGCATCCCCATCCGTAAAGATCCGCACACGGGCTACCGCATCACCGATCCGGAAACACTGAAAATCTGTGATGAGATCATGGCCCAGCAGGAGCGTCGTATTGTCAGCTTTCTCAATCGATTTGCGCCTAGCGTCAACGCCGTAGGTATGCCCGGTTATGCCGGACGACTTGTAAAGGCCGCACTCGTTAAAGGTCATGAATACACGGGCGAATGCATCGACGTAGATGTACAGAAAATCATGGCCATGCTGGATGCAGGTATAACCCCTGTCATTTCGTCTCTTGCTTATCACCCTGATCTTGGTTTTGCCAACGTAAACGCGGATCCGTTCGCGGGCTTCATTGCGACAAGGATCGGCGCCAAACGCCTCATCCTTTGCAGCAACACGGACGGCATTTGGGATACGAACAAAAAACGAATTCCTGAAATTCTGACATCCGATGTACCCACACTTCTCAGCAGCGGTGCGGTAACAGGCGGCATGATCCCTAAAATCGAAACGGCCTTTGCCGTAGCCTCAACAATGCCCGCCGGCGCCGGCGTTGCCATCATCAACGGCTTGCGTCGTGGAACCCTTGTGCAGGAACTTTATTCGGCTGGCGGTTCCGGCACGCTCATCAAAAAGCCAGAGATGGCAAATGGCGGAGCATCGCAAGGCTTCAGTAAGCTGCGTAGTTAAGCTGGAGGATTTCACTTCGGTGTATCAAGGTCGCGCTCTAACTTCGCGGCCGCTTCAAAGAACGCGGTTTCCGTTGGCTTGGCATAAGGGTTTTCACGCTGGATGGCACGGAACAATTCATCTGAGTCATACCGCACCATATCCACCATCTGTTCCATGAAGTTGTAGGTCTTGGTGGTCAGGCGCAGCGGCGGCACATCAAGCCGCACGACAATTTTTGCAAGAAGGTGGGTTATACCCTGCACATAGGCCATCTCGCGGTCGTGCTCTTCTGGTGTTACCACATACACATCAAGCTTGAGGGTATCGCGGCAAAAATTGGCAACGCAATCAGCCCTGGTGCCACGCACGGGGCACACGGCAATCTTGAGGCCCTCGATGCCGTTCTTGCCCGACTGTGGTCCGAATATAGGGTGGGTCGCAACGATATCCACATGCGCGGGCAATATCTTTTCCATGAGCGCCACGGCCTTTACCTTCACCGAAGCCACATCGATAACAAGCGCACCGGCCTTCAAAAGTGGCGCTACTTCAAGCAACACGCCTTCCATTTTTTGTACAGGCACGGCCAGCACAACCACATCACACGCAGCCGCATCGGCAAGCGTACCAACTTTGCCGCCCGTGTCTTTTGCAATGCCGGTAACATCCTTGGCGGCATCACACAGCACAAGGTCTGCATGCGGGCCCATGTGCTTTGCCATCAGCGCACCAAACGCCCCAACACCGATGATCCCGCAACTGATTTTCTTCATACCCAGACCGTTTTTGCTGCTACGCGTCACGCGTAAAGGCCATAGATTGCCACAGCCCAAGCCTGCGGGGTACAAGAAAAACTTGAAATATTCTTACGGCTACAGATAGCCTCATGCAATGACAGCAAAGCACTCACCCTTCTTTTGGGAATCCATGATTGAAATGGATGGCCCGACACTTGAAAAAGCCTTGGCACAAGGCGCACGCGAGAATTTCGACTGGGCCGTTGATCAGGCACGCATCGTAGCGATGCACGCACGCAACTCCGTTGAAAAAATGGGCGTGCTTGGCAAATTCGCATCCTCCGTAAAAGGCGGCATCAACGGCTGCGCCGAGCATTCGGTCCGCACCCTGTTTGAAATCGCAGCCCGCGCCGACAGACCCAATAGAGAGACGATTGTTTCCGAATACGCGGTTTGGCTGCAAACATTAGGCAAAAAATCCAAAGACGCGGCTTTATCCCACGCCGTTGCAACCGTCCAAAGCCTCGTGGCGCCGCGTATCATGCGCGATGAAGCCGTAGGCTACATCATCCGCAACACCAACCCCGCAACCTCACCCTTGTTTAAAACGGTCTGCGTGGCAGCATCCGAACGTCAGATCAACAGCATCATCACAAAACTCGCAGAGCACGGCAAAAAAGCGCCTTATACGGCAATGAAAGCACTCGACGTATTGCTCGAATACGGGCGACGCATTTCAGGCCCACAGCTTTTTCTAGTCGGCATCATGCGCGATGGCTTCGCAAATGACCCGCGCACAAACGCCGATGAACTGGCGGCCATGGGCATCATGGTGGTGTTGCCAGATACGGGCGTCGTCGGCAGCGTGTCCCCGCGTCTACAGTAATTCGCGGTTGCCCTGAGGCACACCCGCCCACACGACAGCGGGTTGCTTGGCTGCAACAGGCTTTGGCTTGCCGCGGATAGGTGAATACAAACGCTTGCTGGCTTCGGCAACGGTCACCCCGCAAAACGCACCGCATAAAGGCGCCAGAATTTCAAAAAACGGCGCTACGTGGTTACTGAGAGCCTTATGCCTGAAAGGCGGCGCAAGCAACGCGCCCGACATCTGCTCAAGCACAAAATTCCCGTCGCGCAATAGGTCATGCAGCTGCTTTGTAGTAAAAGGGCGTCCATGCCCGAACGGCGTTTTTTCCGACCGTGACCAAAAACCCGTGCGGTTAGGCACAACCAGCATCAGCCGCCCTTCTGGCTTCAAAATACGCCACGCTTCTTCAAGCACGGTCGCAGGGTCTTCGGCATACTCAAGCTCATGCACCATCAAAATGTAATCTGTGCTGGATGCAGGCAAAGGCCACACACCTCGATCGGAAAGTACACAACGCTGGGGCCCGCCCACAGGCCACACGACAGCCCCCATGGCCCCGGACAAAACCGCAAACGTCTTTCGCGGCCCATTGATGGGCCCAAGATATGGCAGCGCATACCCCGCCCCAATCATAACCTCGCCCTTGATATCGGCCGTAGGCCAAAAACATTTAAAGCGCCTCAAAAGCAACCGCGCCACAACCTCGCCTTGCGGCGTCAGATAATATTCCTTGAGGTCATAGGCGGACGGAAGCATCACGACGAAGGCCCAAGCAAATCAAACAAAAGCGGTATAAGCGGCTTGTCAGCCGGTGGCATATCGTATGACGACAATTGCTGGAGGCTCGCCCAAGCCAGATTCTGGCCCTCGCGGCCTTGCGGTTCGCCGCGCCATTTGCGGCACGCAAAAACGGGCATCAGCAAATGGAAGTCTTCATAAGCGTGGCTGGCGAAGGTTAGAGGTTGCAGGCAATCGGTGCATGTAATGATGCCCAGCTCCTCCTGCATTTCGCGCACGAGCGCATACTCGGGCGTTTCACCGGTATTGATTTTCCCACCCGGAAACTCCCAAAGCCCCGCCATGGATTTGCCGGGAGGGCGCTGGGTTAAAAGTATACGTCCGCGCCCGTCAATTAAAATGCCCGCGACGACAGTAACGACGCGGGCATTAGGAAATTCAGGTAATTCTGTCGGAAGCGGTTTGCCGCAGCAGCCGACCTCATCATCGTGATGATGCTCCGGCTGCGCGGTCATCGCTTACTGGGCAGGAGGCGTTGCAACAGCCTCAGGCGCAACGGGCGCAGCTGCAGGTGCGGCTGCAGGTACCGCAGGCGGTACTTCGCCACCGGCGGCAGGTGCGGCTTCAGGTGCGGCGCCAGCTGGCTGGGCAGGACCTTTAACCTCGATTTTCGCAGCCGAGCGGAGCTCGTTCAGCTTAGCATCCAGCATGGCCTGACGGGCTTCCTGTTCAAGCGTGGCTTTTGCCTCTTCAAACGAAGGCTTGGTACGTTGGCGCTTGTCTTCCAGTTTGATGACATGCCAGCCAAACTGCGTTTTGACAGGCTCTTTGGAAACGGAGCCAACAGGCATCGCAAAAGCGGCATCGCCAAACTCTTTCACCATGTCCGTCTGGACAAAGTAACCAAGATCGCCACCGCGTTTGGCAGATGGGTCTTTGGAGTTTTCTTCGGCAAGCTTGGCAAAGTTGGCGCCGGCATTCAGCTTGGCGATCATGTCTTTGGCCGTCGCTTCGTCATCAACCAGAATATGCGAGGCTTTGACTTCCTGCGGCATTGGCTGGTCTTCATACTTGGCTTTGTAAGCGGCTTTGATGCTTTCTTCCGTCAGCTTGCCGTCAAACATCTTGCGCAGGTAAGCCGCACGGATGATCTGGTCCTGTGAGGAAACGATCTGCGTCTGCACTTCAGGATCCTTGAGGATACCTTCCTTTGCAGCAGCTTCGTTGATCAGCTGGAGGTTGATGTACTGCTCAAGGAAAGCAGGCAGGATTTGGTCGATATTCTCGGCAGGCACGTTCGCACCAAGGTCCTTGATGGCAAGAGCGACATCGCTCTTTTTGATCTCTTTGCCGTTGAGGGTCGCAACCACGCTATCCTCGCCCTTGATCAGGCTCGAAACATCGATTTTAGGCTTGGCAGCCATAGACATGGGCGCACCACCGTCCTTGGAAGCCGCATAAGCAAGCGCGCCAATCGCAACAGCGACGGAAAGGATCGTGATCAACTTGCCCGAAGATCCGTTGCAGCAACCACCTTTATTGGTATCGCAGCACTCGCCCTTCTTGTCAGTGTTAGCTGAAGAACCGCCGCAGCAGCCGCCTTTTTCACCATGTGTCATGTTTACAGTCCCCTTGATGTTGATAGATTAACGGCTGCTATATTGAATCGGACAGGGCCCCTTGGCAAGCCCCGCATGAAAAATGCCTTATATTTGTCACATGAGTCTTTACATTGACGTGCTGGGCCCCACCTTTTATACGTTTGGCCTGTGATTTAGGTATTTTGGAAAGTAAGCGCACGCTATGGTTTTTTCACTTGCCGCAAAACTGTTTGGCAGCAGCAACGAACGCACCCTTAAAAGGCTTTCAAAGCCGATCCCCCGCATCAACGAGCTGGAGCCGCAATTTGCCGCCCTTTCGGACGAAGCTCTACGCGCTAAAACGGCTGAATTCAAGGCCCGCCTTGAAAAAGGCGAGCATCTGGACGCCATTTTGCCGGAAGCCTTCGCAACCGTTCGCGAAGCCGCAAAACGCACCCTCGGCCAGCGCCACTACGATGTACAGCTGATAGGCGGGGCCGCACTCCACAACGGTAAAATTGCCGAAATGCGGACCGGCGAGGGAAAAACCCTCGTGGCCACCCTTCCCGCCTACCTCAACGCCATTTCCGGTAAAGGCGTCCATATTGTCACGGTCAACGATTATCTGGCCAAACGCGATTCCGAGTGGATGGGCCGCATCTATAAGTTTCTGGGCATGAGCGTCGGCTGCATTCTCTCCAACATCTCGGATGCCGAGCGCAAGGCGGCCTATGCCGCCGATATCACCTACGGCACCAACAACGAGTTCGGGTTTGATTATCTGCGCGACAACATGAAATTCCGTCTCGAGGATATGGTCCAAAGGCCGTTCAATTTCGCGATCGTCGATGAAGTAGACTCGATCCTGATTGATGAAGCACGGACCCCGCTTATCATCTCCGGCCCCGCCGAAGACTCATCCGCACTCTATATAAGCGTCAACAAGCTCATCCCTCTCCTGACCGAGCAGCACTTCGAGAAAGATGAAAAAAGCCGTACCGTTAATCTCACGGATGCCGGCGTTGAATTCGCCGAGGAAAAACTGCGTGAACTGGGCATCCTTCAAACCGGCAGCCTTTACGATGCGCAGAACATTTCTGTCGTCCACCACGTCAATCAGGCTCTGAAAGCGCATAAAATTTTCAGCCGCGATGTCGATTACATCGTGAAATCCGACAAAGTCATCATCATCGATGAATTCACGGGCCGCATGATGGAAGGCCGCCGCTATTCCGATGGCCTGCATCAGGCACTCGAAGCCAAAGAAGGCGCAAAGATCGAAAACGAAAACCAGACTCTGGCCTCGATCACCTTCCAGAATTATTTCCGTCTCTACCCAAAACTGGGCGGCATGACAGGCACCGCAAAAACCGAGGAAGCCGAGTTCGAGGATATCTACAACTTGAGCGTGGTCGAAATCCCGACCAACTTGTCCGTCGCCCGTATCGACCACAACGATCGCATATACAAGTCATACAAGGATAAAACATCGGCCATACTCGGCCTCATCCGCGATGCGCACGCCAAAGGGCAGCCTATTCTGGTCGGTACCACCTCGATTGAAAAATCGGAGATGCTTTCGGCCGAACTCAAAAAACTCAAAATCACCCATCAGGTTCTGAACGCGCGGTACCACGAAACCGAGGCACAGATCATCTCGCAGGCCGGTAAGCCAGGTGCTGTGACCATCGCAACCAACATGGCAGGCCGCGGGACCGATATTCAATTGGGCGGCAACTTTGAAATGCGCGTGGCTGCCGAAATTCCGGCCGATATGCCTGAAGCTGAAAGCCAAGCCAAAAAAGCCGCGATCAAGGCCGAAATTGAAAAAGCCCGTGAAGACGTACGCGCCGCTGGCGGTCTTCTTGTCATCGGTACCGAACGTCACGAAAGCCGTCGCATCGATAACCAGCTCCGTGGCCGCTCCGGTCGTCAGGGCGATCCGGGCGCAACGGTGTTTTTCCTTTCACTTGAAGACGACCTCATGCGCATCTTCGGCGCCGAGCGTCTGGAGCCCCTTCTAGCCCACCGCCAGATTGGTTTGCGTGACGGCGAGGCGCTCTCTCATCCGCTGATTTCAAAAACACTTGAAAAAGCGCAAAACAAAGTCGAGCAGCAGAACTTCGAAATTCGTAAAAACCTGCTCAAGTTCGACAACGTGATGAACGACCAGCGTAAGGTCATCTACGAACAGCGCCGCGAAATCATGAACTCAAACGCACTCGAAGAACTGGTGCGCGATATGCGCGCCGATGCCATCTACGAGATGGTCGTACGCGCCATCCCTGCCGGCAGCTATCCCGAGCAATGGGCCGTAAGCGACCTGAAGGCCGAAATCGTCCGCACGCTCAACATCGATCTCCCTATCGAACAGTGGGCCAAGGAGGAAGGCATAGACGACGCAAAAATCGAAGAGCGAATTATCGATTCCGTTGATCGCTTTATGGCCGAAAAAGTGGCCCGCACGGGTTCTGAAGTCTTCCGCCGTGTCGAGCGTGCCATCGTCCTCCAGCGCGTCGACCACCACTGGAAAGAACATTTGCACACCCTTGACCACTTACGTCAGGGCATCAACCTGCGTGCTTTTGCCCAGCGCGACCCGCTCAACGAATACAAGGCCGAGGCATTTGCACTTTTCCAGACCATGCTCGCCAATTTGAGGGAGGGCGTAACACGCACTCTCTCTTATGTGGAAGTCGATCCAAATGCCGGTACGCTCAATCTGATCCCGCAGGTGAACAGGGCAAAACTGGTCGAAACCCGTGAGGATCCGGCCGAGTCTGCCGCAAAGCCTGCGGAAGCCGCTCCCAAAAACCCTACGGTAAACGCCGCCTTTGACGAGAAAAACCCGGATACATGGGATGCCCTGCCACGCAATGCAGCCTGCCCCTGCGGCTCTGGCAAAAAGTATAAGCATTGCCACGGAAAACTCTCGGCATCGGTCTGACTTTCCACAAACCGCGAATACTTATAGAATCCTCGGGTCATGGCCTCTAAATCCCGCCCGAAGGACCTCCCCTACCAACCCCAAAACGCGGGCGGGCTCGTTGTTTACGGCCTGCGCATGCTCTTTCAGCTTTGGCCTTTGTGGGTCATGTACGGCATTGGCACGGGCGTTGAAAAATATTGGGTAGCTCTGGCTCTCGGTACACCCGCGGGCATCAGCAACGTGCTGGTATGGTTTGCACCTTTCATTCATATAGGCTTTGCGGTCGCGCTGCTTGCTTTCGCCTATTCCCTCAAAAAAATGAACCTCGCGAGCTGGGCTACGGTCGATGCCGCAGCAGCCGGGCTCATTCTCACCATGGTCCTCACGACATGGGACAAATTCAAACACCTGCCCATCCCTGAAACAGGCTTTGACTGGCACTGGCTTGCGCACCCGAACTACGGGCAACTTCTGGCGCTCGTCGTCTTTACGCTGTTCCTTATATCCTTGAGTTTCAGGGGTTCAGTGAACCAGTGGTTCTCCGACTTGGCTGAAACCGATGGCGATAGCGGCCCCGATACAGCAAGCCCAACTATCAGCGGTACTGTTACCCCGCCCCCCTCCCCTCAACTGCGCGATATAGACCCCGAAAAATTCGCAAGCGCGCTTCAGCGCCGCGTTATCGGGCAGGATGTCATTGCAAACCAGCTGGCAAAATCCGTGTCCCGCCGAATGGCACAGCAGCGTCGCGGCAAGCCGGTGTTTACGGGGCTTTTTGCGGGCCCCACCGGCGTTGGCAAAACCGAGATGGCAAAAGCTGTCGCCTCAGCACTTTTGGGCAGCGAAAAAACGCTTTTCCGTGTCGATTGTGGCAACGTCCTTGGCGAGGCAGGCTTGCAAACCCTCATCGGCGCCCCCACGGGCTACATGGGGTCTGATAAGCCGGGGGCGCTTACGGCGCATGTCCAGCGCTTCCCCAACGCCGTGATCCTTTTTGATGAAATTGAAAAGGCAATGGGGCGTGAAGGGCAGCAAAGCCCTCTCTTCCGGCTTCTGCTCTCTATGCTGGATGAGGGCCGCTTTACCGAGCAATCTACAGGTCAGGCTATCGATGCCACGGGCTGCGTTATCCTCATGACCTCCAACGCCGCGCATAAGGCTTTAGGTGCCATCTATGAGCAGCATAAAGCAGACCCAACCGCACTCACCCGCGCCACCAAGGATGAGCTGCAATCATACTTCGCTCCCGAGTTTCTGGCCCGTATCGATTTAGTAACCAGCTTCTCCCCGCTCGATACCAACGCCCGCGCAAAAGTTCTGGCGCAACACATCGCCCGTATTGCAAAACAATACGAGATGTCGGTCGGTAAAATTGATGCCGGGTTTATCAATCAGGGCCTCGTCCAATGGCAGGCACTAGAGAGTTACGGCGCACGCGAAGTGCTTCGCTGGCTCGAGGATGCGATATCGGACCCCGTCATCTCAGCCAAAAAGAGCGGCATCAAAACGGTCGATCTTGTCTGGAAAAACGATGCCGTTCAGGCCCTGCCCGCCTCAAAAAACTAGCATCAGCGTTTTCCATTTTTTGAGACAAATTCAATAAATAATTGATATTATTTAATATAATTGAAATACCATATCCGCAACAATTTAACATAAAACATTGATTTTTTATTAACACCCGTGATACCTTAGTACCCACGATGGCGGCGAAGACTGCCACAGGTGTGTAACGGATAAACGGCGGTAATAGAAAATGAGCTTACGCGCACAAAACGCGCACAGGCCACGGGCTGCTACAACTGGCAGAAAACCCGCAGCCACCACTCCTCCAGCGACCGCAAGAGTGTCGACGCCTGCCCGTGCCCCTGAAAGAGCCGCAGCACCCAAAGCCGCAACAAGAGCCCCAACCGCAGCGCCAGCCCAGCGTACGGCACCGCAAGCGGTAACACCAAGGCCAAAAGCCAAAGCGCACATGGCCGCCGCAGTTTCAAAGCCGCGCGCCGCAACAACATCAACAACACGCCGCCCTGCTCGCCCGTTTCTTATCGCCTCGGCCGTCGGCGCCGCCATCGCGATAGGCGCAACGCTCGCACCTTCTCTGATTGGCAAAGGTGGTAACGAAGTCCGTCGCGTCGATGGTGTTGCCGTTGATCAGGCAGTCGGCCACAAGGCTGGCGAAGGCTCTGGTAGAACCGTCATACACGAACGCGAAGGTGGCCCGATTGTCAAAGATCAGTCGCGCGTTCCTTTGGCGGATGAAAGTGATGGTGTCACGCGCGTTAAAGTATTCGCCATCATCGTCAACCGGGACACAGGTCAAACCTGCTTTACATCGGAAACCAAGACAGCAGACGATTGCCGCGTCGAGGTCGGCCTTCCCCCACTAAAAAAGCCCCAGCCCTTAGCGGCGGAGGTTGATGCCGAGGCTGAACAACGGGCTGCGCAGCAGCGCCTGGCAGCACAGGAAACCGAACGCTTAGCCCAAGCCGCAAAAGCTCTTAAAGCAGCACCAAAAGTATCTCCAGATGTTGCGGCACTTGAGGCAGCACCTCTCTGCGAGGCACCGGATACCGGCGGCAACGTAAAACACGCAGCCTTCCGTAGTGCCCGCGTCATGCAAAAAGTTGAGTGGCGTGGTCAAAAAGGCGTAACACTCGACACGCGCCTTGCGCTCATTCCCGCAGGCAAACTGGATTCAGCTCAAAAACCAACGATGTGCGCGGTTACTCTGCGCACCATCTTTACAAGCGCTGATTATCAGCGCACACCAGAATTTCCAGTAGCCAAACTGAAGCAGATCGATGAAGCCGCAGCATGGGCGAGAACACAAAGACTATTCGAACAATGGATGGGCTGTTTTGTCCAACATGGCTTTAGTACAGCAGTCGTTCCTCAAAGAAAGCAGTTCGACCACGGCATGATTTGGCCAACCTCTGCCATGATGACGTGGGAAACAGCCCGCTACAGCAGTGTTCCGGGCACCATCAAACCCTGCCTGACTTCATGGGGCCGCGATCTGGCAAAGCCTGAAAGAATTGCGCACTACATCGCAAAAAAACTGCCTATGCCAATCACATCCGCCTACGAAACTGCCTCACGCCTGCCAACGGAAAAAATGCGCAAACGTGCCTTGGATAGAGATCACGGTCCCGCTATGGGCGGATCTCAGCTTATGTACAGCGGCCTCATCGAAAGAGAAGTTGATAATCCATTTGATGTTGAAGAAGCGGCTGGCGGCGGCCGTCGTTACCTCAACTCCCTTGAGGCCCATTGGCGCGGCAAAGGTTTTGACGGTGTCATGCTACTCGCCATGGTCAAGCTTTCATACAATCACGGCCTTGGCGCTGCAACTGAAGTTCTAAAAAGATGCGGGGGTGCCACACTTAAGGCAGCATGCATCGGCAATGATCAGGCAAGGGGCTACGTTGTAGCTGAACTGAGTAAACTGGAAGGTCGTCCCGCAAAAGGCAGAGAAACAGCCGTGGCCGATGCCTCAGGCCCAGACCTAGGCGAAATACTGTTCGGCTGGCTCAAACCAAAAGCAGCACCGCAGCACAAGGGCAGAGCTGACCCAATCCTGACCTATCAAGGGCAGTAACAACTTAAGCCGCAATCGCCTTCTTGACGGCTTCGCCAAGTCCGGCAGGTGAGTCCGACATCACAAAACCCGCCGCCTTCATGGCTTTGATTTTCGCTTCAGCCGTATCGTCGCCGCCGCTGATAATAGCGCCCGCATGGCCCATGCGCTTGCCTTTGGGGGCCGTGGCACCTGCAATAAAGCCAGCAATCGGCTTTTTCTTTTTCAGGTTCTTGTACCATGTCGCGGCATCAATCTCGGCCGATCCACCGATCTCGCCAATCATGATGATGGCTTCCGTTTCAGGGTCGTCCATGAACATGCTCAAAGCATCAATAAAGTTCGTGCCGTTAACGGGGTCGCCACCAATGCCGATGCAAGTGGTTTGGCCCAAGCCTGCCGCCGTTGTTTGCGCAACCGCCTCGTATGTAAGCGTGCCCGAGCGAGATACGATACCGACCTTGCCGCGTTTGTGGATGTGGCCAGGCATAATCCCGATTTTGCATTCGCCGGGTGTAATGACGCCGGGGCAGTTGGGCCCAATGAGGCGCGTGTTGCTACCAGCAAGCGCCTTCTTCACCTTCACCATGTCCAGAACCGGAATACCTTCTGTGATGCACACGACCAGCGGGATTTTGGCATCAATGGCTTCCAGAATAGCGTCAGCCGCAAACGGTGGCGGCACGTAAATGACGGATGCATTGGCACCGGTTTTTGCCACGGCCTCGGCTACGGTATCGAAAACAGGCAAATCAAGGTGCTTGGTGCCGCCCTTACCCGGTGTCACCCCGCCCACCATCTTGGTGCCGTAGGCAATCGCCTGCTCGGAGTGAAAAGTGCCCTGTGCACCCGTAAAACCTTGGCAAATCACGCGTGTTTCTTTGTTAACCAGTACGGCCATGATGGCGAATCCCTATGTTGAAAATGACGCCCTAGTTATACCCCCCGGGAGGCCATCTGAAAAGGCTCAAAAACGGCCAAAATACTTCAAAAAAACTTGATATTAATATATTTACATAATAATATGCCAAGCGATGCAGATGACGAGCACAAAACAAGCACCCACGAAGGTCTCAAAAGAGGCTGTAGAAAGGGCCTATCAGGACAACCTGAAGGCCCTCGACAAGCGTATTGCCGGCATGTCCGAAAAAGCGTTTCTGGATTTCCTGAAAGCGAACTTCGACACCATCCATAACGACCCCTGGATGAAAGGCAAAAACCTCGCCCTGATGTTCGATATCGCCATCGGTTACGAACAACGGCCAGAAAGCGTCAAAGCCAAAAATCTCGCTGACCTCCGCAAACTGCTTCGTGACTATGTGTCTGGCACAAGACAGGATGTCCGGCCTCTCATGCAGCAGATCAAGGGGCTGAAAATCCGCACGCCTGAAGAGGCGCAAAAAATTATGGATGAACACGCGGCCAACATTGCAGCCTCCAATGCCGAATTGCTTCAAGCCGCCTATTCGGTAGGCCACGGCCTCAAGACAGCGCTTTACACCACCGCTTCTACACTGGCGCTACCCTTCATGCTTGCGCACTACCTTGCCGTCAAACCGACAGCCAGCTTATGGTCGGCAATCCGCAAACGCTTCCAAATTACGGGCGCACAAAGCGCGATAATACTTACAACACTGTTCGCCCTAACAGGCGGCCCCATCGCGATTGATCTCACACGCAAAGTGGATACAACGCAGTACAGGCACCTATACGTATCGACCGAGCTTTCCAAACGCATCTTCACCCAAGCCTGCCGCTACGAGGGCGTACAGGAAGGCAGCATGATGACACTGGCCTACGCACTGGCCTTCATGCCCACCAACCTGAGCGATCCAAAATACGAAACCAAAATGCTTCACTTCATGTCGGCCATGTCCGGCACCGAACAGGGCGTCGAACCGATTGTACTCGACCTGCTCTCGCGCATGGAAACAGGCAACTTCCTGAGTACTTGGGCAAAAGGCTCCAGCGCGCGCGGCCCTTACCAGACAATCGATATGACCGCCCTTGCCGTCATCGCGATGAACGGCACGAACATACCGCTCTACAAAGAAGCAAAGGGAAAAACCGACAAGCTCTCGCGCGAGATGTACCTTGCCCTGACAAGGCTCGCAAAAGACTGGAGCATCGACAACGGCAAAACCGTCAAAGCCCGGTTTGCCCGCGGCATCGTCCCCCTCGCCTATACGGCAGCTATCAACTTCGCCCGCCAGCCACTGGTTGCAGGCCAATTACAGGCGGCCGAAATTCTGCGCGTAGCCCCCGAACTCTCGATCGAAAACCTCAAAGGCAAGCCGCTTTCATTTATCCTTGAAGTTCTTTCAACCAAAGTATATCCGCCGCACTTGCTGGGTGACGAAGGCAGCCAGTTCCTCAATTTTGTGGCCGAAAAATCGCCCGATACTTTCATGGATGATGTCGAAAGCCTTAAAAAACTTTACGTCCAGTACAGTGGCTCGACCGATAAAAAAACCATCGACAGCATGGCGAGCTACTACATGACACTACTACCGGGTAACCCCGCCATCAGGGCATATTTGCCTAGCACTTCTTCGCCTGCGCGTGTGAAACCTGCCGAATACAAAGCAGCTATTGCAAAATCAGTCTTGGGCACTGTCGATACCGGCGCCCAGGCTTTCAATGCGGTTTATACGAAGGAGCCCAACGCCTACGATGCCTGCGTCGTTAACAAGGAACAACTGACAGCGGAAGCAATCGCAATCGAACAGCAGATTCCGCGCACCACCACCAAACTGGATATCTACTGGCGTACCCACGTATCACTCGAGCACCGCGAACTTGCCGCCGCCTTCTACACCCGCGCCATAAATTACTTCTGGCCAGAAAAAGTTCCCGCTGAAGGAACGTCAGAGGAAGCCGCGCAGCCGGTTAAACGGCCACAAGGCTTACCTA
This sequence comes from Pseudomonadota bacterium, assembly GCA_009926935.1. GTDB lineage: Bacteria > Pseudomonadota > Alphaproteobacteria > Micavibrionales > UBA1664 > UBA6145. Next base: position 210,698 of record RFNZ01000002.1, read on the forward strand.
CAAAATCTTTATAAAAATTAAGCCGCGGCTTTGGCCTTCTTGGTCGCCGCCACGATTTTCTCGGCAGCGTCCGCCAAGTTATCGCCGGATACGATAGGTAATCCGCTCTCGGCCAAAATCTTTTTGCCAAGGTCCACGTTCGTGCCTTCAAGGCGCACGACGAGAGGTACCGAAAGTTTGACCTCTTTCGCAGCCGCGATGATACCGTTCGCGATGATATCGCACTTCATGATCCCGCCGAAGATGTTGACAAGGATGCCCTTCACATTCGGGTCACCCAAAATGATTTTGAAGGCCGCGGTCACGCGCTCGGTCGTGGCACCGCCACCAACATCCAAAAAGTTTGCTGGCGTCCCACCATAGAGCTTGATGATGTCCATGGTGGCCATGGCTAGGCCAGCGCCGTTCACCATGCAGCCAATTTCACCGTCAAGGCGTACGTAGTTCAGTTCCCATTTATGCGCGAGCGTCTCTGATGCGTCTTCTTCCGTTTCATCGCGCATCGCGGCAATATCAGGGTGGCGGAACAGCGCGTTGTCATCAAAAGCGACCTTGGCATCCAGCGCCATCACTTCGTTTTTGTCAGTGACAATCATCGGATTGATTTCAACAATCGCGCAGTCAAGTTCAACGAATGCCTTATAAAGATTGGCAAAGAATTTCATCGACGATTTTTGTGCATCACCTTTGAGGCCCAAACCAAAGGCCAATTGGCGCGCATGGTGCCCTTGGAATCCGGCGGCAGGGTCTATGGCAACACGGATGATTTTCTCAGGGTGCTTTTCAGCCACTTCTTCAATGTCCATCCCGCCTTCTGTTGAAACCATGAAGGTCACGCGGCTTGTGCCACGGTCAAGCACGACCGAGCAGTAATATTCCTTGGCGATATCAACGCCGTCCGTCACGTAAAGGCGCTGGACGAGCTTACCCTCAGGGCCTGTTTGCTTGGTCACAAGCACTTGGTTCATCATGGCTTCGGCGGCGGCTTTAACATCAGCCTCGCTCTTGCACAGGCGTACACCGCCCTTACCTTCAGGGTTGTTCTTGAATTTGCCAGCCCCGCGCCCACCGGCATGGATCTGCGATTTCACCACGTAAAGCGGCCCGGGCAGTTGTTTTACGGCAGCCACGGCTTCAGCCACGCTCATGGCAGCAACGCCCTTCGGGGTTGCAACGCCGTATTTGGAAAGAAGTTCCTTGGCCTGATATTCGTGGATGTTCATGGTCTAGCTCCCTCGTGAATCGCTGGGCAAAGGTTTAGCATGCGGATTTCCAAAAGAAAATGGGGGGATACCTACGTACGCGCAGGGCGCTGAGGGGCCGCCAGTCGCAGAACTGGCTTACCCTCCCTTGGTGTCTGGCGCGCCTTGGGGCCGGGTATCCAGCCGCCAAGCTCATATTCAATGTGGCGGGCATTGGCGAGAGCCCTGAAATACGTCTCGGTCTGCGGGGCCGTCCGCCATGTTCTGAAATCCGTAATCCTCGAAAGCGTCGCGTCATGCCTCATGGCAAGCTCAGTTATCTTTTTGGGGTTATCCTCCTCGCGACGGCAAAAAACAAAAGCGCGGTAAGCTTCACAAAACGCATTGATGATCCCTCGCCCGCGCACGGTCCGTCCGTCAGGCAAAACGGCTGTAGAGCTGCTAAAAAACTGTTTTACAGGGTGAAAGGCTTCAGGGTCGTGCAGCACTTCCTTGATGGCCCACTCAAGGCCCTTCTTGCGCTTGGCCTCATTAAAATCATGTAGCCAGGCGCCACCTTCCGACATCGGCGCCACAGCCGACGAGCACGCCTTGATAATCCTCTCATAGTGTTTTGAACCGTGAGAAAGCATCTCGATATCTTTGGCAAGATTGGCGGCATAAATCCCCATCTGCTCTTCATACTCGCGGCAGATTTTATAGATCTCTTCTTTGATGATGGCGGTCGGCGAAACACTGGCTGGCAACTCGCCGTCCGATGTCATCAGCGCCTCAGGCGTCTCTTCAACCGCAGTGTCATAGGCATTTTCGGCGCGGGCCATCATCTCGGCATTGGTAGGGTATCCGGGATAAATACGTGCATACCCGAGCCTGTCGGCCTTCTGGCACTCGGCAAAATGGAAGTTCAAAAGCGAACGGCTGATCCCGACAGATGCAATCTCAAGGAACATCTGTGTCCCCGCCTCAACAAACTCGGATGGTGCAGGCTCCGTATTAAAACGGTTGCTATGAACCGAATGATTACGCGGCATCAGCATGTCCGGCGTAATTTTCAGCATGTAGCAAATATCGCGGATGGCCTTCCAGTCAAAATTGATCTGGCCGATATGCGTAGCGCCCAGCTCATTGGCGGGCGAAGGGTGCAAAACCCAATCAAGGATCATCTCGGGGCTCGGCGGTGTTAAACCTGCGGGCCAGTTATCAAGTATGCGGTCGGCAAAATTCGTATGGTCGAGTATCGCTTCCGGCATAAAGTTTTTGTAGTAAAGCCATGCGAAAACGGGGTTCACACCCGCTGCGATAAAATCGGCAGGTGTAAGGGCACGGCCTTGGTGCGCGAAAATCTCCTGGATACGAGCGGTATGCTCGTCAATTGATCGCAAGGTAGCCTCCCGTGTTTTCTTATTATCTAAGGATTAGGACAAAAGCGCGCCCAAATCAACATTATGGGCAACCGACAGTCAGCGCCTCGCGCGGGACATCGTATTTCAGGCCAAACCGCTGGGATTTGATGTAGCGCGCATTGGCTGCAGTCTTAAGAAAAAGATCGGTTTCAGGTTTCAAAAGCCATGCCTCAAGTGCAGTGAGCCAGGCATTGCAGGCGGCCTGTCTCTGGTTTTTGTCCGTATCAGCATAGACAATACCTGCGCCATACTCACCTGAACTAAACGCAGGCAACGCCTCATCATCGTCCCCGTAGCTAGCGTAAATCGCAAACGGCAATGGCCCCGTACCATCACGGCATGCGCGCACATAGGCAGCAGCCCCGGTAATCATGGCTCCTATTTTTTTAAATTCGGAATCCACACTTCCATCTGTAATCGGCACCCTGTGCCCTGCCTTGAGGTACACGGCTTCACATGTTTCTAAAATACCCGTACCGCCTGTCATGAGGCCCATTCTCTCGGCGCTCTTATAGATGCTTAGAAGCCCGTCGGTCACCCGGTCAAACCCGCAGCTGATTTGGCGGTTATAGACAACCGTCGCCTCAAGGATATCAGCCCGCACTGGCGCTCTCGTCGATGCAAGCTGTAACGGCGTGATATCAACGGCCGAGCAAAACGCATTGATTGTCTGCGGCGTCAGGTAAGGAACATGCTTGGCAAGGCTCTCCGTCATAAAAACATTGATGACATACTGCTCATCCAAGTTCATGCGGCGGGCAACCGTACGGGCATCGAGCCCCCGTGCTTCCATCCACACGCGGTAGGGGTTAGCCCCGGCATTTACATCATCCTCAGGCCGCCAATTCAAGCGGGCCAGATCCTCGGCACTCATCTCAAGGAGCCCGAGCGTCCTCAACACCGGAAAAACAGGCGTAGGCGCAAAAGCCAATAACAAGGCATTAAACAATTCAAATACGCGCACAGCCTTCTCTTTCATAAAAACAAAAGTACGGCTATGTATTTACATAACCGTACTTCAAATAGCAAGTTTTTAAAAAGCTCTACCTAGGCAGCCTTGGACAGCTTATCGACAGCCTCAACAAGGCCCTTCACGGCATTGACCGAGTGATCGAACATTTTCTGCTCTTCCTCGTTCAGCTTGATCTCGACAATCTTCTCGACGCCGTTTTTACCGATAACGCAAGGCACGCCAATGTAAAGGCCCTTCACGCCGTACTCTCCATTGAGCTTGGCCGCGCAAGGCAGCACGCGGCGCTTGTCACGCAGATAGCTTTCAGCCATCTCGATCGCGCTTGATGCAGGCGCATAAAATGCCGAACCTGTTTTAAGCAGAGCCACAATCTCGGCACCGCCATCACGGGTACGCTGCACCATGGCATCAAGCTTGGCCTGTGTGGTCCAGCCCATTTTGACAAGGTCAGGCAGCGGAATACCTGCAACGCTTGAGTAACGCACCAGCGGCACCATCGTATCGCCGTGGCCACCAAGCACAAAGGCGTTGACGTCTTCAACCGACACCTTGAACTCCTCAGCCAAAAAGTGCCTGAAACGCGCTGAATCAAGCACACCCGCCATGCCCACGACTTTCTTGGAATCAAATCCGGTAGCGCGCTGCATCACTTCAACCATCGCATCCAGTGGGTTGGTAATAACGATCACAAACGCATTCGGGGCGTGTTTCTTGATCCCCTCACCCGCTGTCTGCACAATGCCGGTATTGATGCCAATCAGGTCATCGCGGCTCATGCCGGGCTTGCGCGGCACGCCCGCGGTTACGATCACGACATCAGCGCCAGAAAGAGCGTCATAGTTGTTGGAACCCGTAACAGAGGCATCAAACCCTTCAACCGGTGCTGCCTCCGCGATATCAAGGGCCTTGCCCTGAGGCACACCCTCGGCAATGTCGATCAAAACGATATCGCCAAGTTCTTTAAGGCCAGCAAGCAAAGCGAGTGTCCCGCCAATTTGCCCTGCTCCAACCAAACCAATTTTTGCACGTGCCATGTATGTTTCTCCTGTTGTTTTTGACGCGCACGATGTTAGCCCGTTTAACGCATCGCACAAGCGGCAATTCAACGCTGCATGCAAGCGGCCACGACAAAAAAGGAAACAGAGGGAAAAATAGGGAGTCTCAGGAGGCGCAATTATAGCACAGGCAAAGCTTAAAAAGCTATTAATTAATAAAATACTAACTTTAAATACACTTTAACTAAAATTTAAGACAATTTCTCTAGTTTATGTCTTATGGGACTATCTTCAATGTTCAACGGTTTGGGTAAAGGCATCATCTCGGTGCTGGATGCCACGAACGCCGCCATTGATTACTTAGCAACCCCTCTCGTCGCACTCGACCTTGGTATACGTACCACAATGCTTTTGGGTCTGGGCTTGGGCTTGGCACCAACAACGGCTGTCATAGGCGGTATCGTTGGCGGCATTACACTGGCTTACGCTTTCAACAAAGCTTGCAAGTACTCGGCCGATGCGCTTCTGGGCGCCGATAAAGCAGCCGAAGAGGCGGAGGCCGCAGCAACCCCACGCGTTGAAACGACAAATGTTGAAACGGCAAGTGACGACAGACCCGTCCGCGAAAGATTTTCTGACGCAGGCAAAACCACCCGCACGCCGCGCCCGTCCTTCGCAACCCGCGCCATCCGCGCCGCAAACGACAAAGTCCGCAACGCACTTGGCGATGGTCCTATGGCCATGCCCGTCCCTGCTTAAAATAAAAAGGGCGCCAAAAGCGCCCCTTGTAATCCGGTCATCAAAAAAACTTAAGCCGCGTGAATATTTTTGTATGGCACAACCTTGTCCTGTGTCTCGTCTTTTACGCCAGCCTTCATAAGCTCTTGCATTTCGCGTGCGGCCAAAAGCGTTTTGTACGCGTCGGCCTGCCCGTATTGGGAGGCGATGTTCAAAGCCGTGCGGCCTTCGGCATCCTCAGCCGTCACATCAGCGCCCGCAACCACAAGCATGCGGATTTTCTCTTTGTCGCCCTTTTTCGCGGCATCCCAAAGGGCCTTCTGCATATCGTTCTGGTTCATAGTAACCTCGCCTTCACTGAAAAGTCTGGTCCAGAGATTATGTAAAAATGATCCGATTGTCAAGTTTTTCCCCATCATAAGCCAAAACGTTGCCAGAACGCACGTTCTTCAAGCGCCGCCAGCATATCGCGCCCCATTGTAGCAGAGTTTGCCTTGACGCCCATCAAGCTCTGGAAAAAAGGCTTCTCCGGCCCGAACTCGATAAACCGTACCTTCTCGCCGTATTTCTCGCGGGATATGCCGCGCAGATCGCCAACCGCATCCACAACCCCCATGGGGATGGCGGCGCTGCCGGTCCAGATTCCGCCTTCAAACAACTCGGCATCCTTGGCCTTCAGCCGGGCCCCGCGCCGGTCGCGCACCCACGCAATAAACTGCTGGTGGATATCAGCCTGAAGGGTTTTGATACGCTCCACATCGGCCTTTTTTTCAGGCACGAAAGGGTCAAGCATCGCCTTGTCCTTGCCGGATGTATAAACACGACGCTTGATGTCATGGCGTTTGATAAAATCCTCAAGGCCAAATCCGGCGGCAATAACGCCAATCGATCCCACGATACTGGATGGCTGCACGTAAATTTTATCGGCAGCGCACGCAAGCCAGTACCCGCCCGATGCCGCAACATCCTCAACATACGCTGTAACCGGCACTTTTTTCTCGGCCGCGCATTGGCGGATAATGCCCGAAAGCAGGCTGCACTGCGCAGGCGACCCACCGGGAGAGTTGATGACGAGCGCAACCTCCCGCACGTCCTTGACATCAAAAGCATCCTCAATCGACTGCGCATAGCGCTCGTAACTGATCCCGCCTTTGCGCGGCCCGCTATCCGAAATCACGCCGGAGAGGCGGACAACCGCAACCTTTGGCTTGTGTTCGACAAACTCGCAGATGATAGGTAAATCACAGATAAAGTCTTTCATGCGCGGTATCATAGCCTCTGGATGACAACGATACAAACCTCATGTAAAATAAGGCCATGCGCTACCTTGTTCTGACTATTGCCCTCTTAAGCCTGACCGCCTGCACCAACACAGTTGAGGGCGTCAAAAAAGACTCCGCGCGCGTCGAACAAAAAGCCCAAAAAGTCGTAGCCGTCATTACGGAGCCTTAAGCGCACCCGCCTCGCGCAAAACCGTATCGGCCTCTCGGGTCCAGCTACCGTCCGCCTCATGCAGTACAACCCCCTGATGCAGCATCATGGGCGATTTGCGGTTTTTAAGGGCTCGTATCACCACGCGGTTTGCGTCCTCTCCCGCCCTTGGATATAGCGGCCAGATCTCGATCCCGCCAAACCGTGTTCCCAGCGCCTGTATAAGCTTGTCCATGTGGTCCGCGCGGTGGATGAAGGAGATACTTCCCTCCGGCTTCAGCACCCGCTGGATACAATCAACCCAATCGCAAAGCCGCGCGTCGCCCTCGCTTTTACCCATCTGTTTTTTCCGGATGGGGTCTGGGCTTTCATACCACGCGCCCTCCTGCATGTAGGGCGGGTTACAGACGGCATGGTCAAACGCATCAGGCGGCAAAAGGCCTTTATCGCGCACATCACCCTCTATAAACCGACAGGCATCCTGCCAGCCATTCAGCTCGGCACTTTTTTGAGCGCAGGTAACAAGCTCTTTCTGGATATCAAGGCCGGTTAAACGAATGCCGGATACCCGCGCCATAACGCACAACCCCGCAGCGCCCGACCCGCACCCAATATCCAGCACATGATCCCCCGCCGCGGCAGGCACAGCAGCCGCCACCATCACGGCATCAAGCCCCGCACGCAAACCGGCTTTTGGCTGCCACAGCTTTACGCGCCCACCCAAAACGGTTGTTTCGTCATACTCATTCATATACAAATCCATCATGCAAGCCATCAAGCACAAGCAAACGGAAGGGTCAACGGTATCACCGCTTGACCACCTTGCCGATTTATTAAACACCGATATGAAGGCAACCAACGCCGTCATTCTCGCGCGGATGCAATCGCACATCCCGCTGGTGTCCGAGCTTGCGGCGTATCTGATCGCAGCTGGCGGCAAACGCATCCGCCCGCTTCTTACGCTTGCGGCCGCGAAGGCCTGCTCCGATAAGGCCGAGGCGACGGGCCTCGCAGCCGCTGTAGAATTCATCCATACCGCAACCCTCTTGCACGATGATGTCGTGGACGAAAGCGCGCAAAGGCGCGGCCAGGCATCGGCCAATATGGTGTTTGGCAACAAGGCATCGGTGCTGGTGGGGGATTTCCTGTTCGCCCGCGCTTTTGAGCTGATGGTCGAAACGGATAGCATCAAAATTCTCGATATTCTTGCCCGTGCTTCCCGCATCATTGCGGAGGGGGAAGTGCTGCAAATGTCATTAACGGGTAATCTTGAAATCACCCTTGAGCAATATGCCGCGATTATCGAGGCCAAAACGGCCGCCCTCTTCGCAGCCGCCTGCGAATCCGGCGCCTTAAAGGCAGGGGCAGATGCCGCAACCGCTGAAAATTTCCGCCTCTACGGCCACCATCTCGGCATGGCCTTCCAGATGATCGATGACCTCATCGACTACACCTCCGATAAAAAACAAATGGGCAAAGACGCGGGCGATGATTTCCGCGAGGGCAAACTCACCCTCCCCGTCATCTTAGCCCTCAAAAAAGCAACGCCAGATGAAACCACCTTCTGGGCCCGCTGCATGCGCGATCATAATCAAACAGCCGCCGATCTCGAAACCGCCCGCACCATCATCGCAAAGCACAACACCGTGGCAGAAGGGCGTAGCGTCGCCCAAAACCATATCGATGCCGCGCGCCTAGCTCTCACCAAAACCAAACAAACGGGCATCACCACAACCCTCGACCAGCTGCTTGATTTTGTCGTAAGCCGAAATCATTAATAACACCGAATCAAAACCATAAAATCTTTACCCTTTTTACGAGTCACGACTCAGAAGAATTTCATAACAACCTGATTCAAATACATAAAAAGCGAATAAGTCCCCCATTTAACTTGATTCGCGAACATGATACGCTTTGCGTTATCCATGCTTCGCACTCGCGCTAGCCTTCGTTCACATCTTTTATCCGGGTCTGCCCTCGTGGGGCTCGCGGCCATAGTGCTGTGCCCAAATCCGGCTTATGCAACCTGTGATGTAACTTCTCCCGGCGCTGGCACCACTGTTACCTGCGTAAGCGCGGGCGGGGCTGAGGGCTCAACCATTTCCGGTGGCGCCAATAACGTCACGGTAAACGTGGGTAACGCTGCCGAAATAAACGTAGGTGCAGGCAACGCGGTCTCTCTTGGCACGGGCACCAACATCAACCTCGACACAAACGCCATCATCCAGAACGGTGGTGCCAACACCATCACCATAGGCTCCGGCAACGTCAACCTGACAGGCTCGGGTTCACAGATCACGGCCAACACCGGTGGCACGCATGCGATTACGTCTTCAGGCGCGCTCTCCGTTAACGTTGGGAGCGGCACCTCGATAACCGCTTCAACCAACGCGGCACAAAAAGCCATTTTCTATACGGGGGGCGGCGGCGATTCCGTAAGCGTCACATTAAGCGGCACCATTACGGCCAACGCCGCAGGTACGGCCATCGACTTCGGCAATTCGGATGCCACTTTTACGCTCACCGATACAGGGGCTGTAACAGGCCTTGTAACAGCTGGTAGCGGCACGACGGACAGCTTTATTCTGGGCGGCACGGGCAGCAGTATTTTTAGTGCTACGGACATAGGCGTCAAATTCACAAACTTTGACGACTTCACGAAACAGGGCAGCGGCAGCTGGGCGCTGATAGGCACAGGCACACAAAACTGGACCGTCAGCGCAGGCACGCTGCAAGGTGATGTAACAAGTCTTCAGGGCAACGTCGCTAACAGCGGTACAGTCGTGTTCGATAGCCCGACAGGCACCTATGGCGGCGTTATTTCCGGCACGGGCGCACTAACGGTGCAAGGTGGTAACGCGCTTACTTTAAGTGGCAACAACACATATTCAGGCGGCACCTCAATCACAGGTGCCAGCACCACGGTTATTGGCACAACCAGCTCCATACAGGGCGCCGTTTCTTCAGCCGCAGCGTCAAACATTCTGCGCTTTGATCAGGCCGGTAACGGCACTTACGGCGGCGCCTACAGCGGCTCCGGCGCGCTTCAAGTACAGGGTGGCGGCAATGTTACGCTGAGTGGCAACAATACATATTCGGGCGGCACAACACTTTCTGGCGCTGGAACATCGTTGATTGGCACAACAAGCAGCATCCAGGGTAGCATCAGCGCAGGTGCAGGTACGGATATTGAATTCAATCAATCCAGCATTGGAACGTATGGCGGCTCTATTTCCGGCGGTGGTTCGGTTGCTGTAACGGGCACAGGCACCGGCATTGTAAATATGACTGGCATCAGCACTTACACGGGCGGCACCACGATATCGGGTGGAGCTCGCGTAAACATCGATGCCGAAAGCGGGCTTGGCAACGCGTCTGGCGATTTGGTCCTGAGCGGTGGCACCATCGGTTACAATTTTGCGTTTTCAACGTCCCGCGCAACCACATTGGGTCCTAGCAATGGCACTATAGACAACGTCGCCGCAACTACCATGTCGGGTATCATTTCCGGTTCAGGGAACCTGACCAAAATCGGCGGCGGCGCGCTTACGTTATCCGGCACCAACACCTATACGGGTGCCACCAACATCAATGCAGGCACCATCTCGGTCGCAGCTGACAACAACCTCGGCAACGGCGGCGCACTAAACCTTGATAACGGCACACTCTTTCAAACCGGCAGCTTTACAACAAGCCGTACAATGTCCCTTGGGGCTGGCAATGGCACATTCAACACCAATGGCAACAACCTGACGGCAAGCGGTAACATTAGCGGCGCGGGCGGGTTTACAAAAACGGGGCTTGGCGCCCTCACGCTCACGGGCAACAATACATACAGCGGCAACATCACGCTTTTGCAGGGTGATCTTACAGGCAATACATCAAGCCTAAGAAACAATATCGCAACAAGCGCAAGCACCAACCTCACCTTCGATCAATCGGCTGGCGGTACTTTCTTAGGTGTCATCTCTGGCGCGGGCTCGCTTACCAAAACCAATGGCGGTATTCTCTCGCTCACGGGTGCCAACACGTATTCAGGCGGCACTCTCATTTCGGGCGGCACGCTTAGGGTCAATACGGCCAGTATATCCGGCAACATCACCAACGATGCGACGCTCGAATTTCAGCAGGTTGGCAACGCGGCATACTCGGGCGTCGTGTCTGGCGTCGGCAGTTTTGTCAAAACAGGGGGCGGCAACCTCACTCTTTCGGGCGCCAACACTTACACGGGCGGCACGCTCATATCGAACGGCACCCTCACGGGCACAACCACAACCTTGCAGGGTGATATTACAAACAACGCCCTTCTAGCCTTAACCGATAGCGGCACTGTCACCTTTGCCAGCAACGTCTCCGGCTCAGGTGCCTTGATATACAGCGGTAGCGGGGTTTTAACGCTTTCCGGTACCAACACATACGTGGGCGGTACACAAATTACGGGCGGCGGCACGCTTGCCTATGACGACGATACAAAACTTGGCAACGCCTCCGGCAACATCGTCATGAACGGCGGCACCCTTCGGACAGATGCGGCCGTAAGCGGCACCCGCGCCATCAATCTGACAGGTGGCGGCACCATTAATACCAATAGCTTCAACAGCTCGATGTCGGGCATTATTTCCGGTTCGGGCGGGCTTACAAAAAGTGGCGCGGGTATTCTTACACTGGGCGGCACAAACACCTACACGGGCGGTACTTCGATCACAGGGGGGTCTGTCGCCATAGGCGATGATAACGACTTGGGCGCCATCGGCGGCGCCCTGACCCTAAACGCAGGTACCTTACAGTTTGATACGGGTTTCACAACGGCACGCGCAACAACGCTCGCGGGCGCAGGCACCATTAATACCAACGGCAACGCCGTCACGATGTCCAATGTGATATCAGGCGCAGGTTCGCTCACAAAATCTGGTTTGGGCAACCTTACATTATCCGGCACCAACACCTATTCCGGCGGTACGACCGTGTCGGCAGGTACGCTTACGGGCACAACCACAAGCCTGCAGGGTAACATTACGAACAACGCGAATGTTGCTATCGACCAGTCAACAACAGGCACCTATGCCGGCACCATGTCGGGCACGGGCGCGCTCACAAAATCGGGCACGGGTACGGTTACTCTTTCCGGCACCAACACATATTCGGGCGGGACAACGGTTTCAGGCGGCACGGTTATAATTGGCGCAGAAAGTGGGCTCGGCAACGCTTCGGGCGCTGTAACGCTCAACGGCGCAACACTGGAATACAGCGCAGGCTTTGCAACAACGCGAGCAACGACACTGGGCGCAGGCAACGGCACAATTAATACCAATGCAAACAACGTGACTATGTCTGGCGCGGTTTCTGGCGCAGGCGCGCTCACAAAATCTGGCGCGGGCACACTTACATTGTCTGGCACTAACACATATTCCGGCGGCACGACTGTGTCAGGCGGCACAGTGGCCGTGGGTACGGACAGCAGCCTTGGCAACACATCGGGTGCCCTAACCCTCAATAGCGGCACGCTTCAATACGATACGGGCTTTACAAGCACTCGTAACATGAGCTTGGGCGCGGGCAATGGCACCGTCAACACAAACGGCAACAACGCAACCATATCGGGCGTGGTTTCGGGCGCAGGCGCACTCACAAAAACTGGCGCTGGCACGCTCACGGTATCAGGCACCAATACATACGCAGGCGGCACCACGGTCACGGGCGGCACGCTCAACGTATCAGCCGACAACAATCTTGGCGCAGCTAGCACAGGCCTCACTCTCGATGGCGCTACACTGCAATACGGCACGGGCTTTACAAGCAACCGTACTGTGACTTTAGGGGCAGGCAACGGTATCATCGATACCAACGGCCAGTCCGCCACGATTTCAGGCGTTCTTTTGGGCAGCGGATCTTTGACAAAAATAGGCGCTGGCACGCTTACTCTTACTTCTGCCAACGCTCATACCGGCGGCACGATTGTGAGCGCAGGCACATTGCAAGGAAATGCGATAAGCCTGGTAGGCAACATCACTAACAACGCAACCGTTGACTTCAATCAAACAAGCATTGGCAGTTATGGCGGTGTCATCAGCGGCACGGGCGCAGTTACAAAACAGGGCGCGGGTACACTCACTCTCTTAGGTGCCAATACATATAGCGGCGGCACAACCATCAACGCAGGCAACATAACAGGCACGGCTACATCCATTCAGGGTGACGTCAATATCGTAAACGCACCCTCAAACCTCACCATTGATGGCGCGGGCACTTATACGGGTACTCTTTCCGGCGCTGGGTCATTTACAAAAACCAGCGCGGGTACACTTGTGGTATCTGGCGCTAATACGCATACGGGCGGCACGTTTATCACAGGCGGCGCCATCAACATCAGCGCAGCCGATAACCTTGGCGGCGTTGGCAACGTCGTAACCATCGACGGCGCAAGCATCATTCTTGGCGGCGGCGGGTTTACCGAAGCGCACAACATCACCATCGGCGCGGGCGATGCCACGATCAACACCAACGGCAACAACGCAACCTTCTCGGGCGTTATTTCCGGCATCGGTGAAACGCTTACAAAAACCGGTGCGGGTACACTCACCCTCACGGGCACCAATACATACAGCGGCGGCACAACGGTCAGCGCTGGCATATTGCGGGGTGACACCGCAAGCCTTCAGGGCAACATCACCAACAACGCCACGGTCAATTTTTCGCAGGTGGGTTTGGGCACGTATTCAGGCATTATGTCGGGTACAGGTAACGTCACAAGTACCAATACAGGCATAACAACTCTCTCGGGCGTAAGTACATATACTGGCGGCACCACGGTATCGGGCGGCGGTGCTCTCGCCATTAATGCCGAGAGCGGCTTGGGCGCAGCAAGCGGCGCACTGACACTCAACAACGGCGGGCTGATATACAACAGCGCCCTTTCAACCACGCGTGCAACAACGCTTGCGGGCGCAGGCACATTCAACACAAACGGCAACGATGTAACGATGTCCGGCGTTATTTCTGGTGCAGGTAGCCTGACAAAAGCAGGCGCGGGCAACCTTACCGTTACAGGCACCAACACCTACTCCGGCGGTACCACGGTAACAGCGGGTACCCTCACCGGAACAACGACAAGCCTGCAAGGCAACATCACCAACGACGCAACAGTCGTGTTTGATCAAGGCACCGCAGGCACCTACGCAGGCAGTATGTCCGGCAGCGGTACACTCACAAAACTCGGCGCTGGTAACGTTACGCTCTCTGGTGGCAACTCTTATTCCGGCGGCACAACAGTCACGGCCGGTACACTCACCGGCACAACCTCCAGCCTTCAGGGCGCGATCACCAACAACGCAACCGTGGTGTTTGATCAAAACAGCGCTGGCACTTACGCGGGCGCAATGTCGGGCACCGGTACCATGACCAAACTCGGCACCGGCAACCTGACGCTCTCAGGCGCCAACACATATTCCGGTGGCACAGTAATTACGGCAGGTACACTCACCGGCACGATCGCAACCATACAGGGCAACATCACCAACAACGCGGCTTTGGTCTTTGATCAAGGCGGCGTTGGCTCTCACGCAGGCGTCATATCCGGTACCGGTAGCCTCACAAAACTGGGCGTCGGCAACGTCATACTTTTGGGTAACAACACCTACTCCGGCGGCACAACCGTTACGGCTGGGACGCTTACAGGCAGCACCGACAACATACAGGGTAACGTCGTCAACAACGCAACAGTTGTGCTTAACCAGGGGACCACCGGCACCTACGCTGGCAATATGTCCGGTAGCGGTACACTCACAAAACTTGGCACGGGCAACATCACGCTTTCAGGCACCAATACCTACTCCGGCGGCACTACGGTCACGGCAGGCACGCTCACCGGCACAACCTCAAGCCTACAAGGCAACATCACCAACAACGCGAACGTGGTATTTAACCAAGGCACCACCGGCACCTATGCAGGCGTCATGTCAGGCACAGGCACGCTTACCAAAAACGGCACTGGCAATACCATCATCTCAGGCGTAAACACCTATTCAGGTGCAACGACCGTCAACGCGGGCCGCCTCTCGGTCAACGGCTCAAACATCAACAGCACCACAACAGTTGCCAGCGGCGGTACGCTGGGCGGTACAGGTACGCTGGGCACCACCGTCGTCAATAACGGCGGTAGATTTGCACCAGGCAATTCCATCGGCACCATTAACGTCACAGGCCCCGTTACCTTTAACGTAGGCTCGACTTACGAGGTCGAGATCAACGACGCCGGCCAAAGTGACCTCACAATCGCGACAGGCGCCATCACCATCAACGGCGGCACGGTCGATGTTAAGGGCGCATCCGGCACCTACGGGACCAGCACCAACTACACGATTTTACAGGGCGCAAGCGTCACGGGTACGTTCACAAGCCTGATTGATGACCTGGCATTCCTTGACCCAAGCCTAACATACAACGCCACCAACGTGGTCCTGACCATGGCACGCAACACCGTCGATTTTGGTGCGATTGCCGAAGACAGGGGCCAGTTTGAAGCCGCTGAATCGCTGGAAGGTCTGGGCTCGGGCAACACGCTCTACGACCTCATCGTCGGCTATTCCACAACCGATGCTCGCAACGCCTTCAATCTTTTGTCCGGCGAAAGTACGGCCGCCGCCATCGGCACCATTGCCGCCACCAACGATACAACCCGCACCGTCATCATGGACCGCATGGCATCCGTCCATGCCCTTGCCGAAACTTCGGGTACCCAGCAATCAGCCCCCCAAAATATCGAACCAGCGGCAGGCGGGCTTGAAACCGTATCAAACGAACAGCTGAAAGAAATGGTTACCCCTCAATCACGCTACAGTATGTGGGGCGAGGCACTTGGCACGCGCGGCACAACGGATGCCACGGGCGGCGCTCCCGAACAGGATCGCAACAGCGTTGGTACCATCTTCGGTATGGACCGCCTGATGGACGACGAAGGCTATTTTGGTATCTATGCCGGCGCCGAAATGGGCGAGGTCGAAACCGATAGCCAGCGCGCCAAAAGCGATGTCGATAGCTACCATGTCGGCGTTTATCGCTCGAAACCCATTGGCAATGACGGCCTGCGCGTATCGGGCGCTGTTGGTGGCAGCATCCATTCCATTGAAACCACACGGAATATCGCAATCCCCGGCTTTAGCGCGAAAGCGGAAGGCGATACAACGGGCGCCAGCGTTTCAACCTTTGTCGAACTTTCTAAAACCTACAAAACGCCGGCCAAATTCCGCATCGAACCTTTCGTAAGCCTCAATGCCTCAGGCACCCGCATCGATGGCTTCCGCGAAACGGGCGGCGGCGCTGCCAACCTGATTGTAGGCGATACATCCACCAGCAGCTACGGTCATACGCTGGGCTTGCGCCTTGGCAAAACCATGACAGGCCCGAACAACTTTAAACTTTCGATACGCGGCTCGGCTGGCTGGCAGCACAATTACGGCGACACGCAAAGCGATACAACAATGCGCTTTGCATCCGGCAGCACGCCTTTCAACGCTTACGGGGCCGAACGCGCGCGCGATAGCGCGGTTGTAAGCCTTTCGGCTGATACGTTGATAGGCGGTAAAACGACAGGCTATGCCCACTATAACGGTGCCATGTCCAAAGACGATCAGGACCACAAATTAACCGTTGGCCTTCGTATCCCCTTCTCTGTCTTCGAAAAAGACAAAACACCAAAAGATCCGATTACATTCGGCAATTACGGTACTCAGGCTGTTGAAGGGCCCATTACATCAACAAAAGCCGACGAAACCCCAGCCACAACTATCGAACAGACACCTTCTTACGTGTATCTGGAAAACGCGCAGCCTGTGACCCCAAAAATCCAGCTCACGCCGAAGCAGAAATTAATGCAAGTTCTGCCCTATAACCTCGATGACGTGGCCGATAACGGCTCCATGCCCTTCCAGATGATGCCGATTGGCGACAACGGCAAACCAGTGGCCCCTATGCCCGTGGCCCTAAAGCTGCCTTCGGCCAAATCTGTCACATCTTCTGTGGCGCCAACTGTAACGGCACCGACCCTAACGCCGACCGAGACGCCAACAGAAGCCGCACCAGCAGTACCTGAAACGCCAACCCCATCGGTCACGACACCAGGTCGTAAATCGGCCAATACGGCGGCTTTATCGCAAGTTCTGCCTTATCAGATCGAACCCGCTTCAGGCGACGTAGCGGGCGAGGAGTCTTCCCACTTCTCCCTTTCCCGCAAGTAATATAGATTTTTGTGGCATTGCAGCACCGAAACGGGCATAACAGCGCCAGAAAAAATGATGCGTCATTCCGGCGAAGGCCGGAATCCATGGAAAAGAATGGCGATACTCAGGGATTATAAAAAATCTTGAAATCCGCCCTATATCTCGATGGATCCCCGCTTTCGCGGGGATGACAATAAAAAGATAGGAAGAATTACAAATGTCACTACGTAACGTTGCCATCATTGCCCACGTTGACCACGGGAAAACCACCCTCGTCGATCAACTTTTAAAACAAGCCGGTTCGTTCCACGAAAACGAAAAAGTGGCCGAGCGCGCGATGGATAGCAACGACCTCGAAAAAGAGCGCGGCATTACCATCTTGGCCAAGTGCACATCCATTCTCTGGAAGGACACGCGCATTAACATCGTCGACACCCCAGGCCACGCCGATTTCGGTGGCGAGGTTGAGCGTATTCTGTCGATGGTCGACGGCGTGGTGCTTCTGGTGGACTCTGCCGAGTCCGTTCTGCCGCAAACCAAGTTTGTTCTTGGTAAAGCCCTTGGCCGCGGCCTGCGCCCTATCGTCGTCGTCAACAAGGTAGACCGCCCCGATGCCCGCCCGCACACCGTGCATGACGAAATCTTCGACCTGTTCGCCGCGCTTGATGCCTCACCCGAACAGCTCGACTTCCCGATGCTCTTCGCATCCGGCCGCAATGGCTGGGCAGTCAAAGACCTTGAAGACGAACGCAAGGATCTAACACCGCTCTTCGAACTCATTATCAACCACGTACCGGAACCGAAAGTGGATGTGAACGCCCCCTTCTCCATGCTGGCCACCATCCTTGGTGCCGACCCTTGGCTCGGCCGCACGCTCACAGGCCGTGTCGAAACAGGCAAAGTGAAAATGAACGCGCCGTTCAAGGCCTTAACGCGCGATGGCGCCCTCATTGAACAGGGCCGTATTACCAAAATCCTGACCTTCCGTGGCCTCGAACGCGTTCCGGTGGAGGAAGCCTCGGCAGGCGACATCGTCATCATCGCAGGTATGACCAAAGCGACCGTCGCCGACACACTCTGCGATCCATCCATCGAAAAACCGATTCCAGCCCAGCCGATCGACCCGCCAACCATCGCCATCACCTTCTCGGTCAACGATAGCCCGCTCGCCGGTACGGAGGGCACGAAGGTCACAGGCCGCGCCATCCGCGATCGTCTGTTTGCCGAGGCCGAGGGCAACGTCGCCATCAAAGTCCGTGAATCGGACGGCAAAGACTCCGTCGAAGTCGCAGGCCGCGGTGAACTCCAGCTCGGCGTCCTCATCGAACAAATGCGCCGCGAAGGCTACGAGATGACAATCTCCCGCCCCCGCGTCCTTTTCAAAACCGATGAACTGACGGGCCAAAAACTGGAACCGGTCGAAGAAGTTCAGGTTGATGTGGATGACGAGTTCTCAGGCACGGTCATTAACAAAATATCCGAACGAAAAGGCGAGATGACCGATATGCGCCCATCCGGCGCCGGCAAAACCCGCATCAAGTTCCTGGCTCCAAGCCGTGGCCTCATTGGCTACCAGTCGGAATTCCTGTCCTCCACGCGCGGTACAGGCATCATGAACCGCATCTTCCATTCCTACGCGCCGCACAAAGGCCCTATCCCAACGCGCCACACCGGCGTGCTCATCTCAAACGGCCAAGGCGTTTCCGTCGCCTACGCGATGTGGAAGCTGGAGGACCGCGGCCCGATGATGATAGAACCAGGCATACCAGTCTATGAAGGCATGATTGTCGGCGAACACACACGCGATAACGACCTCGATATCAACATCCTCGAGGGCAAAAAACTCACCAACGTTCGTGCATCGGGCGCGGATGAAGCCGTGCGCCTCACCCCGCCAATCCGCATGACTCTCGAAAAAGCGATTGCGTATATCAACGATGACGAACTGGTGGAAATCACGCCAAAATCCATCCGCCTTCGTAAAAAGCATCTGGACCCGAACGTCCGCAAGCGCATGGCAAAACAAGCGGAAGCCGAAAGCGCATAAAGATCAGGGCTATAAAAGCCGCTGGTTGCGCATCAGATTTTCACGTTTTTGCCGCAAGAAATATGCTAAGGTTCCTTCATGGAATCTTCGATCCCTCATTTGCGCGAAGTTCTTGTGTTTCTGGCCGCCGCCGGCGTGCTGGTGCCTTTCTTTCAGCGCTTCAAAATTTCGCCTGTTTTGGGGTTTTTGCTGGCGGGCCTGCTACTGGGGCCGTATGGCGCGGGTTTGCTGGCCAAACTCTGGCCGCCCATCGGCGCCATCGTCATTACGGAGTCAAAAGGCGTCCATGCTCTGGCCGAGATAGGCATCGTCTTCCTTCTTTTCATGATCGGTCTCGAGCTCTCGTTCGAGCGTCTGAACAGCATGCGCAAAAAAGTCTTTGGCTTCGGTAGCTTGCAGGTCATCATTTCTGCGCTCATCATCGGCACCATCGCCTATTTCTTCGGCAACAAACCGGAAACAGCAATGCTTCTGGGCTTGGGCTTTGCCCTGTCGTCAACAGCCATCGTCATGCAGATATTGTCCGAAAACCGGCGCATGGGCAGCGTCGTTGGGCGCAACAGCTTTGCAATACTGCTGTTTCAGGATCTAAGCGTTATCCTCCTGCTCTTCATACTTGGCTTTGCCGCACTCGATCTGAGGGGCGGGCTGGTTGATGCGTCCGCCCTCTCCCACTTGGGCAAGGCACTCTGGTCAGCGGCCACCGCCGTCATTGGTATTATCATCATTGGCAGGCTGGTCTTGCGGCCCGTATTCAACATGGTCGGTAAAAGCCGCAACAAAGAACTGTTTATGGCGGCAACCCTCCTGTCCGTTTTCAGCATTTCAGCGGGGGCCGAGGCCGTTGGCCTTTCAATGGCTCTGGGTGCCTTTTTGGCGGGCCTGCTTCTTGCCGAAACCGAGTACAGACACAGCGTTGAGCTAACAATCGAGCCTTTTAAAGGCCTGCTCATGGGGCTCTTTTTCATGTCGGTCGGTATGGGCGTTGACCTGCGCGCGGTTCTGGCGGAACCATTCTGGATTCCTGCATCGGTCATTGGCCTTTTTGCCATCAAAGCGGGCGTCATTTACGCATTGGCGCGCCTGTTTAAAATCACCAAGGGTCGCGCCATCGAGCTCGGGTTGCTTCTGGGTCAAGCGGGTGAATTCGCATTTGTCCTTCTGGCACTTGCCACCAAAAAAGATCTTATGTCCGCCGATGTCGCGCAGTTCATGCTGATCGTGACCTCGCTCAGCATGATGGCAACCCCGCTTGTAGCCAAAGTGGCTTACCGCATGCGCCTCGCCATCGATGGTCCCGACCAGTCGGTTTACGGCCCTGATGCCGCCATGGCCGACGCGATGGATAACCATGTGGTGCTTGCAGGGTACGGTCGTATGGGGCACGTGCTGGGCGATATTCTTGAGCAGCAGCAAATTCCTGCCGTTGCCATAGACTACGAGCCTGAAAAATTTTCCGACAACCGCATCCCCATCTTAAAAGGAGATGCAACCTTGCCGGACGCCCTACAAAAAGCGGGGCTTACCCGTGCCCTTGCGGTCTGCGTACTCATTGACAAAACGGAGGAGGCGATGAAAGTCGTCGAAGCCGTAAAATCAATCGCGCCGAAACTGCCCATCGTTGCCCGCGCACGGGATGCCGCTCACGCAGCCGAGCTTTATAAGCTGGGCGCAACCGCAACCATACCCGATGTAATTGAAGGCTCACTCCACGTAGCGCACGAGCTCCTGACCCATATCGGCCTGCCTGCAGCCACGGCCACCCGCGCCGTTGAAATTCAGCGCGCGCGTGAAGCACAGGAAATCCAGCAAGTGCTCAAACAAGGCTTGAGCAGCAAAAACTGATATAGCCAATCACAAATATAAGTGCCCTATTTTCGTCATCCCCGCGAAGGCGGGGATCCACGG
>RFNZ01000011.1 GCA_009926935.1 Pseudomonadota bacterium
GTCCTTAGTGAATCTTAGCGCCCTTAGCGGTAAAAAAACGACCGTCGAACTTCCTTTATCATGGATTCCGGCTTTCGTCGGAATGACGGGATAAGGGGCAGCCCTAAATGTGCTTGCAGATGTCTTGAAAAACTTGGTCGATGGATTGTGTGGCATCGATGACGCGGCATCGGGATGGGTTTTTGGCGGCGATGTCGAGGAAGCCTTGGCGTAATGCTTCGTGGAATGCGAGTGCCTTGCCTTCAAGCCTATCCTGCACGCCGCCGGATTTGGCAAGGCGGCCCGCGGCGCGACCCAAGCCTATATTGGCGGGCAAATCGAGAATGAATGTTATATCGGGCTCGAAGTCACCAATCGCGATTGTTTTAAGTTGTTCCAGCACAGCTTTATCCATGCCGCCTGCATAACCTTGGTAGGCGCGCGTGCTATCAGTAAAGCGGTCGCAGATCACGATTTTGCCAGCATCGAGTGCGGGCTTAATACAGTCCCGCACATGCATGGCGCGGGCAGCGAATAGTAACATGCATTCGGCCACCGGCGACCACGTGCCGTTACTATCCATGAACAGGGCGCGGATTTTTTCGGCCTCCGGCGTACCGCCGGGCTCGCGCGTGAGTACAACCTCGCGGCCTTTTTGCTCAAGATACTCTTTAAGCTTACGGGACTGGGTGGACTTGCCGCCACCCTCCCCGCCTTCCAGTGTGATGAATAAGCCCTTGGTCACTTATTTTTGGCTGCCTGAATGATTTTATCGAATGTAAGCCCGATAAAGCCCTTCTGGTCAACTGTCTGCCCTGCCACCATCGGGTATTCCTGCGGGGCGATGCCTGGGCCGGATACAACGACAGTGCCGACCTGCTGGCCCACCTTGATAGGTGCGACAAGCGGGGACATGTAGCGGATTTTTATCGAAAGATCGCTTGCGGAGAGTGTTGCGGGGATAGTGGCCACGGCATCCTTACCAGCGGTCAATGTTACGGTATCTGACTTACCGTAGACGACAGGTGCCTCACCAAGAGCCTGCCCTGTTTTAAGGAGGCGGCCGATTTTGAAGCTATCGAGCGCCCAGTTCATGAGGCGGATACTCTCTTTTTCGCGTTCCTCGGCTGAAGGCAGGCCAGCCACAACCATGATCACGCGCCGCCCGCCGCGAACGGCGGAGCCTATGAGGCAATAACCCGCCTCTGCCGTATGGCCGGTTTTGACGCCGTCCGCACCCTCGACCTTACCCAAAAGGGGGTTGCGGTTTTGCTGGGTGATGTTGTTGTAGGAAAATTCGGGGATGGAGTAATACTTGTACTCTTCCGGATAGTCGTTGATGAGGTGCCATGCGAGTACTGCCAGATCACGCGGGGTTGAGTAGTGATTGGGGTCTGGCATACCGCTTGCGTTCATGAAGTTGGTGCCTTTGAGATCGTAAAGGCGGGCACGGTCATTCATCATTCCGGCAAAGCGTTCCTCCGATTCAGCGACACCTTCAGCCAACACAACCGTCGCATCGTTACCGGACTGGACGATGACGCCCTTAATGAGATCCTCGACCGGAATTTGCTTACCGACCTCGATAAACATTTTCGAGCCTTCCATCTTCCAGGCTTTTTCGGACACGGGAAGCGTGCTGCCTAGGCTCAGCTGGCCATCCTTGATGGCCTGAAAAACGACGGCCATCGTCATGATTTTTGACATCGAGGCCGTTGGAATGCGCTGCTCAGAATTTTTTTCAAGCAGGATCGCGCCCGTGGTGGCATCGATGATATACGCGGCTTTAGCCGATGTATCCATGGCTGCGCTAGCCATAAGCGGGGAAATTACGAGAGACAAAACCAGAGCGAGACCGAACCATACGCGGCGCATTTATTTTTTCCTATTGGTGAATGTTTTTCGTCAGTTTTCCGAGATGACGATCGAGGCCTGACGACCTTGCCGCTGGAGAGTATTCACGAGCGCGTCTGCTTTTTCAACACTCTCGAATGGACCTATCCTCAGCCTATAGTAGGGCTGCCCTCCCAACCTCGCCTCAATGATTTTATGCGGGCCGTAGGGTGCCACCGCCTGTGCCGCTTTTTGAGCATTGGACTGAGATGTAAATGCGCCTGCCTGAACGTAAACGGCTGTCGGCCTTATGGATGCTGGCCTGTAGACAGGCTTTGGCGCAACGCTTGCCGTATCCAGGGTAGCCAGAGGGATATCCGGATGGCGGAAGTTATCGGAACGCGTGCGGGTTATGACCGGCTCGCGCATTGTATCATCCCGACGCTGCGGGGGCATGGAAGGCGGGTACGGTGTGCCATCCGCCGCGTACTCTGGGCCTGCGGCAGGCGCAATTGTGTCGATTGGCGGAATCGTAGGCTGTGGCGACGGGTTCCAGGCTATGGCTTGTTCGACTGGTGATGCGGGCTCGTAAGGCGGGCGGACTGTTTCTATACCGGCATCGGACATTTGGTAGTGGTCATTGCTGGCAAGCCTTATGTTTTGAGGCTCGGCCTTGGCAAACTCGCTTGGATAGAAGGCGGCAAAACGCTCATCGAGCATACCTGTCTCGTTTACTGCGATTTCAGCGCCTCTTGTATCGATTTTGCGGCGGGCCGCTTCGGCCAATGCCTGACTTTCGGGCCCAAGAACCTGAATCATGACCCTAGCCGTACCGGCTCTCCTGAAATCAAGTGCCTCGGCTGCGCCTTTTGAGACATCGATGATCCGGTTACCGTGGAACGGGCCGCGGTCCGTAACCCTTACGACCACCGAGCGACCGTTATCAAGATTGGTCACGCGCACGAGAGACGGCAGCTGAAGTGTTTTGTGAGCCGCTGTGAACTCGTTTTCATCGAACCGCTCGCCATTGGCGGTTTTTTTACCGTGGAATCCCGGACCATACCAGGATGCGAGTCCGGTCTCGGTGTGTGTGTAATTCTCTTCCGGGTAATAGGTGCGGCCGTTGATGGTGTACGGTTTGCCGACCTTGAAGCGCCCGACGCTGGTATCATTTGATGCACAGGCTGTGAGGCCAAGCATTGCTACCAACATCGTGAGCGCAAGGATGCGCTTTTTCACTCAGACACCTAAGAGTTGTTGACCCTAGTATTATCTCGCAGGTGCAAGCGCATCTGCAAGTAAGCCCACGCTCGTAGCAAAATATGTGGATCTATTCCAGTGCATTATCACGTTATAGTTTTCATATACCAAGAACGTTTGAGAACCGGGGCCATCCGGTGCCACTAAAGCGGCTTTTGGGTTGCTGCCATCGGATGGCATTGGCAGTGCCCCGCCACCGGGTAGCTGAACGCCGCGCTGACGCCACTCGGAGAGCGGGCGCATATTATCCCGGCCATAATAGGTTTCTGGCAAGTCATGCCGAAGGCTTACAGCGCGACCCCAGCGTATATCGGGGTTCCAGCCCTCGGTGCGGAGATAATTAGCCATCGATGCAAAGACATCCGGCAAGGAATTCCAGATATCCGTATCGCCATCCCCATCGCCATCGACGGCGTATTTGTGATAGCTGGAGGGCATAAACTGGCACTGCCCCATGGCCCCTGCCCATGAACCAGACAGGGTTTGTGTACCGGTGTGACCTGCCTGCAAAATACGTAAGGCGCCTATCAGCTCTTTTTCGAAAAACTCGGACCGACGCCCTTCATAAGCCAGCGTGGCGAGAGAGCTTACAACATCAAAACCGCCGGTGACTTTGCCGTAGCTAGTCTCGATACCCCAGAGAGCCACGATGTACTGGCGCGGAACGCCAAAGCGGGATTCCACCTGAGCGAGCAGGTGGGCATGGGTACGCATGAGCGCCTGCCCCTGCTCGATACGCTGGGTTGTGATCACGTTTTTTTTGTACTTGGTGAATGTGATTTTATGCTCGGGCTGCTTGCGGTCGAGCTCGATCACGCGGGGGAGATACTCGACGCCCGCGAGGGTCCTATTAAGAAATGTTTGGGAGAGGCCCTCATAGGCGGCGCGCTGTTTGAAGCCCTGAAGCCAGTAAGGAAACCCCGCCTCATCGGCCAGCGCTGGCGTTGCTGACAATAAAAAGACTATTACTAAAACGACATGGCGCATTCCTTCTTTTAGCATCCGGCAAACAAAAAACAGCAATATTCTTTGATACTCCCCGCTATTTTATAAGTTGCTTTGATAATATGATTATGTTAAGTTTTTTCAAATTTGAGATTATTGAGAGGTCAAATGTCTACTACGCGCGCCCTTGTTCTTACAGCCCTCCTCGCCGGCAACTACACCTGCCGATGCAGCGTGTAACGCGACGGCTGCGGATACGGCCAGAGTTATGGATCAGGTTAGCTTTCTCAACCAATTACCTTTTGTGAAGCAGTACCAAAAAATTGGTACATTTAAAGCGGTCTCTACAGAAAAATGTGGCGCAGGAGGAAAAGGCAAGCAAGAACCCGGTTTTCAAGTTAATGCCAATGCCTCACTTGCTGAATTATCCGCTATTTTGCCTGGCATTGAGAAGATAAAAAATACTGGCGATGGCTGGCAAAAATACGCCGTTGACTCGATGATTGAGGCCATCGGAAGCCGAATTAACTCTTTACGCTCTGATGTTGAGCAAGCCCGACAAGCGGCTTTGGCAGCGGAGGCTGCAAAACGCCCATGTACTGGCCTTTCCGTTAGCCCTGTTGTCATGGTTGAACTTAATAAGGCCGCGAAAGTGGACACCATAGAGCCGCTCGCCACCCAAGGCTCTAGGCAAGGGGTTTGTATCGGAGAAAATGAGTGGCATGAATTTGAGCTAACTGACCCGGCCGCCCAAACGGCCATGAAGTTTACTGACGTCCTTTTTGTAAGGACGGCTGTTGCGGACCTCACGACACCTACTTTCGCGCGTCATGAGAACCCGAAACCTGCCTCTGTCAAGACCATCGTACCCTTGTTTACATTGGCAGATTTACAAGCGCGTGGCGAACTACGCTGCGCCGGTGCTGCTAATACACGCTGCTCAATTAGCGTTCGTTTTACCAGAGCCGAGATTGCTGCTATTAGGCAGGCTGGCGGCTTCGCGGTTAAGTAGAAGCGCAGCCTGCTTATCTGATACCCACCTCCCCATCAGCGCGTAGAACATCGTACCCGCGACTTCGCGGATGGCTGTGTTGGCTAGGTTGAGATTGTTAAGAAAGTTGGCTTTGAAGGGCACATTATCGCCGGGCTGAGTTAGATAATCGGACGGGACGCCGATCACCCCATCCCACCCTGCCGCCCTAAAAACGCCAAGGGCGCGCGGCATGTGCCAGGCGGATGTTATAAGAAGCCAGGTTTGGCCTGGTTTCGGTTTTAGAAGCTCTTTTGTTAGGGTTGCGTTTTCCCATGTGTTTTTGGATTTGTCCTCGATGACAAGGCGCGTGCGTGTGTAGGCGCGCATCCTCTCTAGCATCGGTTTTATCAACTGGCCTTCCGGTGTGCCTGTTTGCTCGAGCTTGCCAATACCCGAGGTAAAAATAAGTTTGGCATAAGGGTAGCGCTGAGCCATATCGGTGAAGGCAAAAAGCCTATCCGCCGAGGCTTCCAACTGCGGGATACCGCGTAATGTGCCCATATCGGTATCGATAAACCCGCCGAGAAGGATGATACCATCCACCTTGCGGGGGAGTTCGGTTGGCATCGGGGCGCGGGCTTCTAGGTTATGCAGAATGTGCTGGCCCGTGGGCAGTACCCCAAAGACTACCAGTACAAGCCAGCCTGCAATACCAAGACGCTGCGCCAGCCTGTTGCGGCACTTGTAAATGGCCAGCATAGCGCCCGTAAGCAGCAAGATAGCCACGTTGAGTGGGGCCAAGACGAAAAACAGTACTTTTGACAAGACAAAGGTCATGGTGTTGATTATAAAGCGTTCGCGAGTTCATCGCAAAGACGGATGGGTGGCCGAGCGGTTGATGGCACTAGTCTTGAAAACTAGCGACCCTTCACGGGGTTCGTGAGTTCGAATCTCACCCCATCCGCCATATTTCTTAACGGCTTTTTCTAAATTCTTTGCTTTTATGGTCGCCGCCACGCGATTTAGGGGTAGCGTGAATGCCACTACGCTTCTCGAGGCTTTCAATGAACTCTTTGCTGCCTAGCGCCCAACTGCCAAGGCTAGCTGCCCGTATATCACAGAACTCAGCACCTTCACTCAGCCTGAATAAGGCGCGGTAGGATTTCTGGCGATCCTTACCCAAAGACAGATAAAGCAAATGGGGCGTGATCAGATTATCCGCTTTGTTCAGGCCGTTGGTGTGATAGCTAGACCAAGGGTAGTTCTCGAGCTTACTTACCATGCGGGCACGGACTGGATTTTTTTCGATATATCGCATGCAACATAACAAATACGTATTAGCATCGATCAGCGATGCCTTGAAGCGCACCTCCCACAGAGTGCCCGTACGTCCATACTTTTTATTGATGTAATGGGCGTAATTGCGACCCAGAGTCTGCATCATTTTGGATAAACTGACATTCATGCGCGGCGTTACAAGGATGTGCACATGATTTGTCATCAAGCAGTAGGCATGGGTGGCACAGCCGAAGCGCTCCGATGCATCCTGCATGTACTCCTTGTATTGTAAATAATCATCTTCCTTAAAGAAAATCACCGCGCGATTGTTGCCCCGCTGCGTGATGTGGCAGGGCACACCTTCAAGCACTATACGTTCACGCCTAGCCATCTTTTTATCCGATACATTAAGTCAATCTACTCTGACCCCTTTGATTTTGGGTCAGGAGCAGGCGATACGGAATCGAACAACCGGTCGTCTCGCGCACGTCCTTGCAGCGCGCTTAGAGCCACACCCAAAAAAGTTGCATTTTGAAAATGATGTAGGCTAATAGTTTATAGAATTTATCATAATAACAAACCTTGAGAAGGTGACCCATGATTGATAGCAGATCAGTTAGCGCACGTCCTAATGGTGAAGGTATAGCACCAAGGGAAAGACCCGCGGGCAGACCCAAGTTAGGCAGTATTTTCTACCCTCACGCTAGTGATCAGTATAGGGGCTGGCGCTATTTCGAGACTGCCGAGCCTGACTTTACTCCCTTCCTCTTGTGCCCGCATGATCTTTACGAGGTCGAACCAGGTACTGAGAAGGACGTTCCAGATGGCTACTTCGGAACCAGGAGAGTCCCTGATAGACCGGAAAGAATCTATCGTTACCAACACTACGACAATGACCTCATCTCAGATGCAAATGCTCGCTACCCAACACTCAGCGAGTGGGAGGCAATCCACGCAGCGTATCAAGAAACTCTGTTCGACCCAGACAGTCCGCTCTATGCCGATCCGGAACTAAAAGAAGTATTTAAAGGATTTTCTAGCGGGTTCTATTGGGTGAATGTTGATGCCAGCAAAACCGTTATCATTGGCACACCTTCCCCCGATATCACTCGCTTCAGAGATAGCAGGCTCTCCTTCAATCCTGTGAGTGGCGGGATCAATTCGGGACTTCAGAGTGCAAGAGTACGTCCTGTAGTGAGCTACCCAAGAAGAGCCCAGATGAGAAGAAGCGATTCAATTTCTATAAATAGGCCAGCTTAGCTGGCTCTTTGCCGATTGGAGTCAGGCTTAGCGTAAGTTAAAGGCATTGGCTTGTCGATGCGAGATACTGTCGATAAGCGCCCTACGCGCTGCGTGGTTAGTAACTACTCGCGACCATCCCTGGGACACGATCAATGAGCGCCTACATGTTGTGCAAGGACTCTTTTTCAAAGCTGCTGACAGCCTTTTTAACGTACCTAAATTTGGGCCAATCTGTATTCTGCCAAATTCAAACCATGAGTTATAGAGCTTCTTTATTGGGAAAAAATCTCGAAAACTTGCGACCCTTCACGGGGTTCGTGAGTTCGAATCTCACCCCATCCGCCATGTTTTCGATACTCACGACTGATTGATGCGCGCAACGCGCGCGGGGAGTTCGAATCTCACCCCATCCGCCATGTTTTCAATGATTACTTTTTCTGCTGGCAATAAAGGCCATGACGTGTTTATGCGCAGCTTCGAGGTCGGTAATTTGTTGCGCGAGTGTCAGAACGGGCTCTGATAATTTTTCGAGGTCGCGGGCGGCTACCTCCAGATCGCGGGCGATGTTGGCCAGCCCCACAAACCCGAGGCTTGCACTTGAAGATTTAAGCGGATGTACGCAGCTGGCGAGCTTGCCTGCATCGCCATCGAGAAATGCGCTGCGGGCATCAGCGATATAGCCCGTTGATGTGTGGACGAATTTTTCGAGCAGGATGGAGAACCTGTCGCCCATCATATCCTTGAGTTTGGCGTATGTACCCATATCGATGGCGTTCAAAGACTCGTTGATTGTTTTTTCGGGCGCGGCTACCTGAGGCAGGCTGCTATAAGCCACCATTTTTTCAGCCGGCAGCCATTGCCTGAGTTTTGCCTCCAGCACGGCGACCTGCACCGGTTTTGACATGTAGTCGTTCATGCCTGCGGCCAAACACTTTTCATCATCACCCTTCATGGCGTTTGCAGTAAACGCCACAATGGGCGTAATGATACCTGCCTGCCTAATTTTTGCCGTGGCTTCCAGACCATCGAGTTCGGGCATTTGCAAATCCATGAAAATAAGATCGTATGTATTTTTTGTCGCTTTCCCGACGGCTATCAGGCCGTTTTCGGCTGTATCGACAGTACAACCATAATCATTCAGCATTGTGGACGCGACCTCCTGATTGACGAGATTATCCTCGACCAACAAGACGCTCACACCCTGATAATGCGGCTTGGATTGTGGGCGGGTGCCTGCCTTCTCAGCCTCGCCTTTGAGCGCTGCGATATCGTTTGCATCGCGGCATTCATCCAGAATAATTGAGAAGTGGAAGGTTGAGCCCTGCCCCATCACGCTGGTTGCGAAAATTTTGCCGTCCATCATCTCGACAATTTTACGACAGATGGCGAGGCCCAAACCTGTGCCGCCGAATTTGCGCGTTGTCGATGCATCAGCCTGCGAAAATTTATCGAAGATATACTCTAGTTTGTCAGCCGGAATGCCTATGCCTGTATCAATGACTTTTGCCATGAAACGTATACGGCCATCAGATAGTTTTTCGCCTTCGATTTCCGTCGTGACACTTCCGGATTTCGTGAATTTACGAGCATTGCCTATCAAATTTACAAAAACCTGCCTGATGCGCACAGGGTCACCCACCACGTAGCGAGGCGCATCCGGCGCGTAGGTGTACAGGATTTTGACATCCCCCTCCGCCGGTGCTGAAGCCAGCAGACTTACGACATCTGCCACGAGGGCCCGCATATCGATGGGGATGGGGTCGAGCTCGATACGGCCTGCCTCGATTTTAGAGAAATCGAGAATGTCGTTGATAATCTGGAGCAGTCCATCGGCCGAGCTTTTAATGGTATCAAGGAAGTGGCGCTGGCGGCTTCCAAGCTGCGTATCGGACAGGAGACTTGCCATACCGATGATACCGTTCATCGGGGTACGGATTTCGTGGCTCATATTCGCCAAAAATTCCGATTTCATGCGGGTGGCCCGCTCGGCCTGACCTTTGGCAATTTCGAGGGCTCTCGCCTGTTGTTCCAGCTCGTCCGTATATTTTTGGATACTCAGCTCTGATTTTTTCCTGTCGGTTATATCCCTTATAAAGGCTGTAAACAGGCGGCTGCCACCGGCCAGTTTTATTTCGGTCACCGAGAGCTCGATCGGGAAGGTGCGGCCTGATTTGTGGAGCGCGTACTCCTCCCGGCTGGTATTGATAATTTCGCCTTTGCCGGTATCGAGATATTTGCCGATATAGGCATCGTGCCTGTCGCGGTGCGGCTGCGGCATGAGCACCGATACATTCTGGCCACGTATTTCCGCTTCGGCGTAGCCGAATATCCATTCGGCTGCGGTGTTGAACGAGAGAATTTCGCCTTTTGTATCGATGGTGATGATGGCATCGCCTGCCGTATCCAAAATGGCGCTGAGTTTTGCGCGGTCTTCCTCGGCGGACAACAACAGTTTTTCCTGAGATTCTTCCAATGTACGGCGCTGGTTTAACATGCGCAGGCCGTAAACTGCTGTTGCCATGATCATCAGCAAAATCAGGGCCCCGAACACTGCCTCGATGCGGCGCAAATTTTCAAGCTGCTTTATATCCGCTTGAAGTATGCGGGCCTGCTGCGTATCGACGGCATCGAGCGCCAATATCACATGTTGCGCTGTATCCTTGCTGTAATTGTCCATAGCGGCCATGTGGGCTGCTGCCGCTTCCTCCTGACCATTTTCAAAAAAAGCAAAAACGGAGCGGCCTGCGCCCACCATTTTATCGATGCCCGCGCGCACAACCTGAAGTTCACGCGCTATATCCGTTTGCTGTTCTGCGGGAATCTCAGCCCGCATCCTTGATTCAAAGAGGGTAATGGAGGCATTGAGCGCCGATAGTGCCGCATCGAAACGGCCCCGCTCCTGCTTTGCGTCTTTGGATTGGAAGATATCGTTGCCCGGTACGTTTAGTGCCAGCACTTTTGAAAGAATATCGACCAGAGCGTCCTGCTTTGCGCTCCAGATCGCGTCCGTTTCAACGGTTTTTTTGTAAATTTCTACGATCGTATGGCTGAGATAGACGCTGCCGACAACCGTCACGATGTTAAATAGCGCCAAAAATACATACGCCATGAACCATAGCGGAAACTTCTTTTCGGGTGGTTTGGTGGGGATATTTTGTTCGTGCATGTCGTTTTTTCCAGGAACAGGGTAGCAGAAGTCTATGATTTTGCTAGGATACCTACCATGGCAATTACGACTAATAAGCCCCGGGTCCTCATTGTTGATGATGACGAGGTTATTCTTGAGCTGGCGGCGACCGTGCTGACCAAGGCGGGCATGTTGTGCTCAACCGCCAAGGACGGCGGCGAAGGGCTAACCAAGGCCCGTAAAGACAGGCCGGATATCATCATTATCGACCGTAACATGCCGATCATGAGCGGTAATCAGGCTATTGGGCACCTCAATAAGGACGCCCTTACTTCCCAGATACCGGTTATCATGCTGACGGGCAGTACGCTCGCCGCGGAAGTTTCGGAGAGCCTTGCCCTTGGGGTTGACGATTACATCGTAAAGCCCTTCGCACCCGAAGATTTGATTGCCCGCGTACAGCGCGTGCTTAAAGGTTTCAGCCGCACCAATAAAAAGAAGATCGTGAAAAAGTAATAAAAAAGCCGCCCGAAGGCGGCTTTTTCGTTGATCCGGATTTCATTAGTCGCAGCAGTGGCTGATTTTTTCGCCGTGCTGGCTGCTGTCCAGACCTTCCGACTCTTCGGCGTCCGTTACGCGGACGGGCACGAAGATACCGACGACCTTGATGATGACGAAGGTTGCGACCATCGAGTAGATAGCAACAGCCAATACGCCGAACATCTGGGCATTAAGAAGAGCTGAAGCGCCGTTGAGGATGCCATCCGCACCGCCAACTGCAGCCGAGCCGAATACACCGACCGAAAGCACGCCGATGGTGCCGCCGATACCGTGGCAGGCGAAAACATCGAGAGTGTCATCAATGCCGACTTTGCCTTTGATGAAGCGAGCAACAAGGTTGCAAAGAACGCCAGCCAGAAGGCCGATGATCATGGCTGAACCGGTTGTCACAAAGCCTGCTGCCGGCGTAATGGCGACCAAACCCGCCACAATACCGATGCAACCGCCCATGATGGTTGGTTTGCCGTCCTTGCAGTTGTCGACCAGCATCCAAGCGAGCATGGCTACAGCCGATGCAATGAAGGTGGTGACGAATGCGTGTGCAGCCAAGCCGTTGGCTGCTACAGCCGAACCGGCGTTAAAGCCGAACCAGCCGAACCAGAGGAGCGCCGTACCAAGGACAACCATACCCGTATCGTAGGGTTTGGAAACCATGCTCGAGCGTTTGCCAAACATGATGGCTGCAACAAGTGCCGAGAAGCCCGCCGTCATGTGAACGACGAAGCCGCCTGCGAAATCTTGAGCACCTTTGTCGGCAAGCCAGCCACCACCCCAGACCCAGTGGGCCACAGGTGAATAGACGGCCAGCGACCAGAGGACGGCAATCAATATCCATGCCTTGAAGTTGACGCGCTCAGCGAATGCGCCTGTCATCAGGGCAGGCGTAATGATGGCGAACATCATCTGGTAGACCATGAAGAGGTTGTAAGGGATTGTCATGGTGCCTGAAGCCTCCTGCCCGACGCCAGCTAACATCATGGCCGATGTATCGCCGATCAGGTTGTTGACATCACCCACGAAAGCCAGAGAAAAACCTACTATCACCCAGACTAGGCCTATGACTGCGACGGCAATCATGTTTTGTGCCAGTGTCGAGACGACGTTTTTGCCGCGAACCATACCGGCATAAAAAAACGCCAGACCCGGCGTCATTAAAAGAACCAAAGCGGAGGACATAAGCATCCAGGCTGTATCGCCTGAATTAATTTCAGCCGCGTGTGCAGCCGTTGGCATACACGCAAGCATGAGGGCCCCAAGCCCCATCAGTTTTGACTGCGATAAAAGTTTTTTCATGTTTCCCTCTCCTTTCAAGACAAGGTGAGAAGAGTGTGCGCCGATTCAAGGAAACCTTAAATATGATAATGATATTAATATGTTGTGCGATGCAGAGTGACATTCTGCCGCATTGATTTTGGCAACGACGCAGCAAAAAACCCGCCAGCGGGGGTGCTGGCGGGCTATCTTATATCTATTGCTAGATATTATTATTCAGCGGCTTCGTCTGCGTGGGCTTCGCCTTCAGCGTGGCCTTCTTCAGTGGCAGCTGGGGCTTCAGCGGCAGGTGCAGCTTCGCCTTCAGCGGCAGGAGCGGCATCAGCAGCCGGAGCTTCTTCAACGCCTTTGCCTTTGAGGCACTCAGCGAAAGCAGCATCCCACTGAGCTTTTTCAGCGTCGCCAGCGTTTTCTGGCAGTTTTACTTTTTCGTTGGTTTCGGTTGTGCAGGCTTCTTTAGCGGCAGCAGCTGGATCAACAGCTGGTGCTTCTACGGCAGGAGCGGCTTCAGGAGCAGCAGGAGCCGCGTCTTCGGCGAAGGCTGGGGCTGCAAATACGGCTGCGAGGGCAGCGATCATAAGGAACTTTTTCATTGGTGTGACCTTTCTAGTACTCGTTGATATACAAAAACCGCAATATCGCGGCTTTTATCTGGGTTTCATTGGGCACTGTACGTCACGTACTGCCCCTCACTTTCAACGTTAACTTTTAATTGTGGTGAAATCTTGGCACTGGAATGAAATTGTAAAAGCAGTTGTGGATAGCCCCGATGTACAAAAGATGAAAATCATTTGCAACTATTGAGACTCTCTCCTATACAGGACCTAATTGGTTCTGTTTATGATGCTGGCTGAAAAACTCTCCATCCTTTCCGATGTACCGGACATAAAACTCTCCGAAGGTGCCATGGATGCACCACTGAGGGCTGCGGTTACGCGCATGCTTGAATGGTGCGCCCGTACACCTGCAGGTGCTGCCTTTATGGCTCGCGGCCTTGTCATTGATACGATGGGCGATATTGCCGCGCAGGTGACTTCGTATTTCCCCGCACATGTGAATGTGACGCCGGTATTGGACGACGTCTCTTTTGTCGTGGCGGAGGCTGCACAAAAATCAGGCCAGCGGTTTCAGGAAATTGCGCTTGATTATATAGGTGACGGAAAAATACCCGAAGCCGCCCGCGCAAACATGCAGACTTTTGTTAAGTGGTATGGCGTTGAAGCCGCCGTTGGCGGCGACTTTGAAGGCAATCACAAAAAGCTACGGCCCGGCTGGTCCGGCGGCGCGGGCACACCTACCGATATGTTGAAGTACCTTAATCTTGGTACGAAGAAGGGTTTCCTGCTTCAAGTTTGTGCACTTGATATTGCCGATGCGCGCGCCCAATCGCTTTTGGCGGATATGCCTTTGATGCAGGCGTTTGGCGGCAGCCCTGCCGCCATTAGCGCGGCCGTTGAAGCGATAGAAGCAAAAGGGCCACAGGCAGAGGCCATAAAAACACTCGCGAACCTCGTTGCCGAGATCAAAACGATCAAGGCCGCACTTACGAATGCCGCAGACACGCCTCAGGCCGCGCCTTTGGCGGCGGCGCTTGCCCTTAAAACCGAAACCCTGATTGCGCTTGTGCCAAGCCTTAAAGCCGCGCCCGCTGTAAAAGCTGAAGTCACAAGAAGCGTTGAGGCGATCAAGACAGATCTTCAGGCAAGGCAAGTAACATCGGTTGTTGAAACCATCATCCGTCACATGCCGCCGGCTCTTGTCGCGCGCACGGCCAACGATGTTGCGGGACCTGCCGCTGTGCCCATACAGGCAGCGCGCGCAATCGAGGCTTTATCCGTCGCTGCCAAGGTCGCCGATATGAGCGTGCGCGAAGCCGTGCATCTGACCCTTACCAAAGAGGCGCCGCCCGCCATCAAGGAAGCCGTTGCAACCCTGAGCCGCGTTTTAGCAACGCCCGAATTTTTACCCGTGATGGACCGCGTTTTACCCCCGGCTGCCGCCGTACAGGTGCGCGTGGCATTGACGCAGCCTGTTTTGGAATCGGTTTCTGCCCAGCCTGTTGCCGTAAAAGCGCTGGTACAGAGTATTGAAAAAACCGTTATCCCGGCCCTGCCGCCACAAAGCCCGATCCTACCAACTATTACGCTTGCCACGAGAGCTATAGAGCAAACGAGCGTATCCTCACCCGTTTTGAGGGCTGGCACCTTACAGGCGGCTGCCGATAATTTGCAGGCTCTTGGAATGACCCGCGCCATCCCACCTGAAGCCAAGCCCATGCTTGTTGTGGCGCAGGCCCAGATTGAAGCCGCGGTCATGCAGACAAAAGCGCCGCAACCCGCCTTGCCTTCCGCCCCCGCGGTTCTGCCACCCGTATCTACTTTGAGCGTGCTTGCGAGAGCCGTGGATGTTGTGCCGCCCGCTATCATACCGCCTGCCGCGCCCTTTGTTATCAGGGCAAGCCAGCCCGCCGAGTTTATGCCCGCCGCCAAAGCACCTGTTTTGAACACGCGCGCTGAAAGCCCTGTTGCGAAGGCTGCCAGCAGCATGACAAAGCCGGATGCCAAGGAAGCAAAAAAAGAAAAAGAAGCCGCCAAAGGCCCCTGCCCCAACTGCACCAAGGGGTTTAACTGTGCTGCGTGCTCAGCACTCACTGATGCCGCGATTGCCAAGATGGATGCGCTGATGGGGCTTAAGCCCGCTGATATAAAAGCTGAGGTCAGACCAAAAGTTGCCTAAGCGTTATGCATGCCTTTTGGTTTTTGAGTTACCAGCTCGATTGAGCAGACTTCTGCGCTGATGCCCCTTGCCGCGAATATCTTGGCAAACTGCGCCTCAAGCCCGCGACGCGTGCTATCGGTGCTCTGGCAGTTGCTGCAGGCCGAATCAAAATAAACACTTAAACGCCTGCGCTTCGCATCGTACCCTACGTATTGGATTTTGCCGCCATGCGTACCAACGGTGGCTGTATTGTAGACAGCTATGACAGCCTTGTGCTCGGCCACTGAAGGCGGATCGCCCGCAGCCTTAAACGACGCGACCAGCTGGGGAAAGTTTTTCTCGGCTTCCAGTGACTCGAAGTTGACCAGCGGATTTGGAGAGCCTTTAAGCCTTGCCGCTACGTGGCCCCAGATAACTGTCTGAACCGTGCGCAAAGTTGCCGGATCGCGCCATAGGTCCGGGTTATGAAGCGTGACGGTTATCATATCGCGGGTTGGGTCCTTTGGGTTGGAGCCAACAACAACCTGCTGTACCAACGCCCCGCGCTGCTGAGCCAGAAGCTGGAAGGCTGTCGGGCATGGATGCACGGCCTTTTGCCAATCGGTAAACGTGACCGTGCGGCCAGCACCGCTGCCCATACCCTCAGGCAGTACAAAGATTATGGAGGCCGGTGACGGGGTCTCAAACATGATGATGTCTGTGGGCTTACCGCTTATGGTGATCCTTTGATTATCAAGGCCGTGGTGTAACTTTTTCTGCATATCAGTACCTGTTTAGTCTTAATTTTGGACATATTTAGGACAAGTGGGGCCGGGAGGCAATGTTTTCAGAACATGTAATTTTCTTGACAGGGCGCGGGCTATCAGTATATTCCGCGCCTATTAAACAGATTTTTTGAAGGAAATGCCATGCACGCAGTCGTGAAAACAGGCGGTAAGCAATACCGCGTCACCAAAGGTGACAAAATCCGCGTTGAAAAGCTTGAGACGGAAGCCGGTAAAACGGTTACTTTGTCTGAAGTTGTCATGGTTGGCGACAAAGTGGGCGCACCCTTCGTTTCCGGCGCTGCCGTGACCGCAAAAGTGGTTGAGCATGACCGCGATGACAAGGTTATCATCTTCAAGAAAAAGCGTCGTCATAACTACCGCCGCAAAAAAGGCCACATGCAGCACCGCACCGTGCTGGAAATTACGGACATTAAAGGTTAAGGAGAATTACCCATGGCAACCAAAAAAGCAGGCGGCTCTACCAGAAACGGTCGCGATTCCCATTCACAGCGCCTTGGCGTGAAGGTTTACGGCGGCCAGTTTGCCGTTGCCGGTAACATCATCGTACGCCAGCGTGGCACACAGTTCTGGCCCGGTATGGGCGTAGGCATGGGCAAAGACCACACGATTTTTGCGACACGCGACGGCATCGTGACCTTTAAGACAGGCCGCCTTGGCCGTCAGACCATCTCGGTTGTTGAAGAAGCGGCTGCCGCTGAATAAGCATCCAGAGTGCAGACAAATATTGAAGGCCCCTTTTTGAGGGGCCTTTTCTTATTCGGCGGCGGGAGCTAGTTGCGGTTTCAATTTAAACCGATAGTGGCGGTTATAAAGCACAAGCCCTACGACCACGAGAGCGGAGGCCAAGCCAACGGCCATGGTTGCGCAGAAAAGCCAATCCTTGAGGTGGAAGGCGCCGTAGCCAATTGAAATTGTGTATGTGACCAGCCACATATACCAAGAGGACAATGCGATTTTGTCATCGGCCGAGGTGGCACGGGCCAGCTTGATGATTTGCGGCATGTACCCGGCCAGCGAGATCAAGCCTACCATCGGATAAAGAAAGACGAAAACCTGTTCCATATAACCATCATCCTTGATTCGTATGCGTTTTCTGTGGCGAAGCCATGAAAAAGCTATGCCGTATGAGTATTTGCTCTTTCTGTTACAAACAGGTTAAAAGGGCGCATGAAATTTCTTGATGAAGCCAAAATATACGTAAAGAGCGGTGACGGCGGCGATGGCTGCGTGGCGTTTCACCGCGAAAAATTCGTTGAATTTGGCGGTCCTGACGGCGGCGACGGTGGCAAAGGCGGCGATATTATTTTTGAATGCGTCAAAGACGTGAACACCCTTATCGACTTCCGTTATACCCAGCACTTCCGCGCCAAGAACGGCAATCACGGCATGGGCCGCAACCGATCTGGCGCGGGCGCGCCTGACCTTGTGATCAAAATCCCGGTCGGGACCGAGATTTTGAGCGAGGACCAAGAAACCGTATTGCTTGATATGACTGAGCCCGGCCAACGCATCGTCTTTTTAAAAGGCGGCGATGGCGGCTTTGGCAACGCCCATTATAAAACAGCCACGAACCAGGCCCCGCGCAAGAAGCTGCCTGGCTGGCCCGGGTCTGATGAAATTGGCCTGTGGCTCCGCCTGAAGCTGATTGCGGATGTTGGTTTGCTTGGCATGCCCAATGCCGGTAAATCGACCTTTTTATCGCGCGTGACATCAGCCAAGCCCAAGATTGCGGATTATCCGTTTACAACCCTCCACCCAAACCTTGGGGTTGTTAAAACATCGGGCCGCGAATTTGTAATTGCCGATATTCCGGGCCTGATTGAAGGGGCCTCTGAAGGGCATGGCCTTGGCACGCGGTTTTTGGGCCATGTTGAGCGCACGAGCCTGCTGCTACACATTATTGACGTGACCCAAGACGACCCTGCAGCCGCCTACAAAATGCTTAGAAACGAGTTGAAAGCCTATGGCGGCGGGCTATATAAAAAACCCGAAATCATTGCCCTTAACAAGGCAGATGCGCTGGGTATGGAGCTTGCTGAAGACGTGGCCAAGACATTCACTAAAAAGACAAAGAAGAAAGCGCATGTTATTTCAGCCGTGGCCGGTATGGGTATGGAAAAGCTGCTGAAAGATATTGCCGATACGGTTTCCATGGCCAAGGATGCGAAGGGGTAGCAGGGCCTCGCTTTTCACGATAGAATTCGGCGCATGCAGACCACACGCCTTGCCGATTACACCCCCTACCCTTACCAGCTTTTAAAAGCGGATCTGGACATCAAGGTTTTTGATGGCCGGACAGATGTTAAAAGCGTTTTGCGCTTTAAGGCCAAGGCTGCGCCCGCGCCGCTGGTGCTGAATTATAAGGATATGGACATCAAAGCGATGAGGCTCGACGGGGCTGAAATTGCATATACGACCGAGGGCGAGACGCTGACCATTACGGCTGTAAAACCTGAGTTTGTGCTGGAAATCGAAAATTCGATCGTGCCTGAAGATAACAAAAGCTGTGCGGGGTTTTATGCCAATGAGGCGCGGGATTTGTATTCAACGCAGTGCGAGGCGGAAGATTTCAGGCGCATCACCCCCTTCCCCGACCGGCCGGATGTGCTGACAATTTTTACGGTCAGGGTTGAGGCGGAGAAGGCGAAATTTCCGTCGCTGCTTTCAAACGGGAATTTGAAAGAAGTTGGCGATATGGCAGGTGGCAGGCATTTTGCCGTGTGGCACGACCCGCACCCAAAACCTTGCTACCTTTTTGCGCTTGTGGTTGCAAACCTTGTGGCCGCCGAAAAAAGCACCTTTAAAACCATGAATGGCCGCGAGGTTGAGCTTGGGATTTATACCCGTAAGCCAGATGCCGACCAGTGCGCCTTTGCGATGGACGCCCTCAAACGCGCCATGAAGTGGGATGAAGACACGTATGGCCGCGAATACGACCTTGATGTGTTCAACATAGTGGCTGTCCATGACTTCAATATGGGGGCGATGGAGAACAAGGGCCTTAATATTTTTAACACGAAGCTTGTGCTATCGCGCCCTGACCTCACGACTGATAGCGAATACATCAATATCGACCGCGTGATTGCGCATGAATACTTCCACAACTGGTCGGGCAACCGCGTGACTTGCCGCGACTGGTTTCAGCTATCCCTCAAGGAAGGGTTTACGGTTTTCCGTGAAAACCAATACGGCAAAGATACCTTTAACTATGAAGTCGAGCGCATTGGCGAGGTACGCACCCTCAAGGGCCACCAGTTTGTGGAAGACGCAGGCTCGATGGCGCACCCCGTGCAGCCAAAGGAATATATGGAGATCAACAACTTCTATACCCTCACCGTCTACGAAAAAGGCGGCGAAGTGATTGGGATGTATAAAACGCTGCTGGGTGATGCCACATACCGTCGGGCGACTGATTTGTATTTTGACCGCCATGACGGGCAAGCCGCCACGATTGAAGACTTTTTGAAGTGCATGGAAGATGCATCGGGCCGGGATTTGAAAAGCCAATTCAGGCACTGGTATGACCAAGCGGGCACGCCAACAGTAAAGGCCGAAGGCCGCTATGACGCTGCTAAAAAACAGTATGTGCTGAGCCTGAGCCAAGACGTGCCTTATGGCGGTAAGCCCATGCTGATACCCGTGAAAGTGGGTTTGGTGGGTGGGAATGGGCAGGATGTTGAAATAACCAATGTCATCCCTGCGAAGGCAGGGATCCAGGGTAAAGAAAAGCAAATATCCGATTTTAGACACGGTGGGTCCCTGCCTTCGCAGGGACGACAATCTTCTTATGTTCTAGAATTGAGTAACGTGTCGCAGGAATTCATTTTTGAAAACGTGGGCGATGCGCATGTGGTGCCGAGTATATTGCGCAATTTTTCAGCGCCTGTGAACCTCGTCACGAATTTGAGTGAGGCGCAACTTCGCTTTTTGATGGTGCATGACAGCGACGGCGTGAACAAGTGGGAAGCGGGGCAAACGCTGTATTTAAAGGCGTTTGAAAGGTGCCTTGATGCTTATAAAAAAAATGTCATCTCGAACGAAGTGAGAGATCTGGGCACGTTGATGGCAGATCCCTCGCTTAAGCTCGGGATGACAATAGAAGCACTCTCTAACCTCATTGAAAACCTGAAAGACACCAATCGCGGGTTGCTCGCTGAAATGCTGGCCCTGCCCGATGACGGCGTACTCACGGAAACCTTTAAACCCGCTGACCCGCAAGGGATACAGGCCGTGCGCGACCACCTAGGCGCCCTTATAGGCCAGCAGCTATCCAAACAACTGATCGATGTTTACACGGCCTGTGCACCGAAAACACAGGGCTTTGAGTTTGATGAAGCCGCCATTGCCCGCCGCGCCTTGCGTAACATTGTGCTTGGATACTTGACGGCTGGCGATGCCGATACAGGCGCAAAGCTGGCGCAGGCGCAGTATGACAGCGCCCCTACGATGACCGAGCGTTTGGGGGCATTGGCCGCCGTCAAATCACTGGAGCACCCTGCACGCGAGGCGTTGCTTGCCGATTTTTATGCCCGCTTTAAGGACTACCCGCTGGTTATCGACCGCTGGTTTGCGATACAGGCATCGGCCAACCGCAAAAGCGTGATTGCGGATGTGCGCAGGCTGGCGGCGCACCCTGATTACACCCTCACCAACCCGAACCGTGCACGGTCGCTGTTTGGGATTGCTGGCTTTGGCGGCAACCTTGCGTGGTTCCACGAACCGACGGGCGAAGGCTACCGCCTTTTGGCTGAATACGTTTTGAAGATGGATGCCATCAATGAACAGCTTGCTGCGCGGATTCTTGGGCCGTTCAAGGGGTGGCGCGCATTCGATGCAAAACTTCACCCCTTTGCCAAAGCCGCGCTTCAAAGCATACTGGATGCTTCAGGCCAGCGTTCTGCTGGCGTTTATGAGATTGTTTCGAAGTCACTCAAGGATTAGATAGTGCCCAATTTATTTCTAGAACAGCAATATGCAGGCCCCGTTTGCGGGATTGACGAAGCGGGGCGCGGCCCCCTTGCAGGCCCCGTGGTAGCTGCCTGCGTGTACATCCCCGAAGAATTTCCTTTTTTGAAGGGCGTACGCGACAGCAAGAAGATGACAGCTTATCAGCGTGAGGCGATGTTTACCGAAATTACGCGGCACTGCGCCTTTGGGATAGCTATCGCCACGCCCGATGAAATCGATGCCATCAATATTTTACAGGCCACGTTTTTAGCGATGGGGCGTGCGGTAGACGCGATGCACATGGCTTTTAACGTAGACGCCAAGACGCTGCTGGTGGATGGCAACCACAAGCCGCGCGGGCTTGAAAACTTTGCATGCGTTCCTGTTGTGAAGGGTGATGATAAAAGCTGGTCGATTGCCTGTGCATCGGTCCTCGCCAAGGTGACGCGTGACCACATGATGCGCGCCATGGCGAAGGAGTACCCGCAATATGGGTGGGACCGCAACATGGGCTACCCCACACCCGACCACCTTGAAGCGCTATCAGCCCACGGCCCTTGCGTGCACCACAGACGCAGTTTTGGGCCGGTGAAATGCCTCAAAGAACTAGGCCTTGACTAATCGGCGGTGTTTTGAATAGTGCATTCTGTTGTTAGCGCGGCGTTTCGTATCGTGTAATTTATCGGCAATACCTTCCAACAATTCGGCAACCGCGCATGTTATCATTGTAGGCGCTTGCGGCGTGAAATCAGGCACGATGTGCCTTGTTTCATAAGGCAGAAGCCTGTTATTGCGGCTTATCTGGTCATCCTGCACGGCCGACATGATGCCAATGGGGCTGTGCTGCTGGATGATTTTGATGACCGTGTCAGCATGATCATGGAGAATATTGCTGAAGTTAACCGAGACCGTTGAATCATCAACCGGCGATTCATCGGAGAGCACAACAATCAGCCTTGTGTCGTTTGGGCGGCTCAAAAGGCGGCGGTGCGCCCATGCGATGGCTTCACCATCAATATTCTCGCGTAGAATTCTCTCAAATGCATGGGTTTCAGGTGGAGCCTCAGGCGCACGGCCACTTATCGAGAGGGATATACATTTGTTCATTAACGTTTGGTATTCGTTGTCGCCGTCATAACGGCTTTTATAAATGATGTGACGCAGGTCATTCAGGCGACCAGGATTGCTGGGCCTGCCCGCCTTGAGCCATTCTTCACGGGCCTGCCCACCTTTCCAAGCTTTTGTCGTGTAGCCTAGCACCTCGGTAACGATACCGAAATCGCTAAGTTCC
This sequence comes from Pseudomonadota bacterium, assembly GCA_009926935.1. Taxonomy (GTDB): domain Bacteria; phylum Pseudomonadota; class Alphaproteobacteria; order Micavibrionales; family UBA1664; genus UBA6145. The sequence goes on from RFNZ01000011.1 coordinate 22,215, forward strand.
TGTGCGACAGCGCCTGCCAAAATCAGATTGGCTGTGCCAGCCCCGCCGCGCTGCGAACCCGAGTGATCGATGAGGAGCGTAACTGTTGCTTTGTCTTTGAATGCGCCAAGTGCCTTTGCCGTATCGTCATGCGTATACAGTTCGAATTCGGGAATATCTGGTTTTTTGGGCAGGCGTATATCTTGGCGACGAAGCAGGGATTTAATGCGCACTTCTTCATCAAACGCGGTAGTGAAAACTTTATAGCTAACAGCGGCTTTGAAAAGAGGACTCAGATGGAGATTTTTATCTCTCAGCCATTCTTGCGGGCCACCAAAAATATTATCGACTACGCGTTCAATTCCAGTTCGCATTTTTGCCTCTCCTTTATGCGACACAACTCCTATAGATATGAAAACCTGAAGTCAAGAGAGTCAAACCATTGATTTGACTCATAAACTTGCTGAATCGTATTGATTCCATTGACTCTTTTAATGAATTGACTTGACGAACGAATCACTTTGTGGCCTTTAGGATTCATCCGAATCTACTGGGGGACTCAATGAAAAAAACTGCGCTGAAACTTGCCGCGCCAGCACTTCTAAATGTTGCCGATATTACCGACACCATCATGAAGGGTGATTGCATCAGCGTCATGAGAAACCTTCCTGATAATTCGATTGATCTGATATTTGCAGACCCGCCTTACAACATGCAACTGGGTGGCGATTTGAAACGCCCCGACAACAGCCATGTGGACGCCGTGACGGACCACTGGGACCAGTTTGAAAGCCTTGAAGCCTATGACCGTTTTACCCGCGCGTGGCTTTTTGAAGCCCGCCGCATTTTAAAGAAAGACGGCGCCATTTGGGTGATTGGCAGCTATCACAATATCTTTCGTGTTGGCACCGCGCTGCAGGATGCCGGTTTCTGGATTAACAATGACATTATCTGGCGCAAGGCGAACCCGATGCCCAACTTTAGGGGCACGCGCTTTACCAATGCCCATGAAACCCTGATTTGGGCCAGCAAATCCAAAGACAGCCGCCCAACCTTCCATTATGAATTTTTAAAAGAACAAAACGACGGCGTGCAAATGCGCTCGGATGACTGGTTCATCCCTATTTGCAGTGGCGACGAACGCCTGAAGGGCGCGGACGACGATAAAGTGCACTCAACCCAAAAACCTGAAGAACTTTTGAAGCGGGTTGTTTTATCGAGCACGCGTGATGGTGATGTTATTTTGGACCCGTTTTTTGGAACGGGCACCACGGGCGCGGTTGCCAAGAAACTCGGGCGCCACTTTATTGGTATTGAACGTGAAGATACGTATATAAGCGCCGCCAAAGCCCGTATCAAGCTGGTAGCGCCTGAAACAGGGCCAGACGGTTTTGTGCCGTTTGCCGCCAAACGCGAGAAGCCACGCGTGAGCCTTTTACAAGTGATTGAGGCTGGCATTTTAAAAGCGGGTGAGCGCGTTACCGACAAAATGGGCCGGTTTGAGGCGACCATTTGCGCCGACGGGCTTTTGATGGCACCGGACGGTACGCATAAATCCATCCATAAACTTGGCGCTGAGGTGATGGACGCGCCAAGCATGAACGGCTGGAGTTTCTGGCATATCGAGCGCGGTGGCAGGCGCATTGTTATCGATGAATTCAGGGAAACGGCCCGCAAAACCCTGTTTAGCGCCAATAAGAACCAGAGATCGATGCTTCTGCCTATCAAGGGGCGTGGAAAAGCCTGAGGAAGTTGAATAGATTTACATATTTATGTAATATCCTGGCCATGCACTTGGCAGAAGAGCCTCATTTATCAGCGCCCCCTCCACGCCTGAGACGCACCTATGCGCAGGCCGTGCGGCGCGGTGTTTTTGAAAGTTTACGAAGCGTGGCTAATTATTCGACCTATCTTTTGATTAGCCTTTACGGTGTAAACCAAATTGTGGATCAGCAATTTAGACATACGCTGCCAGAACATGTGGAGCAGATAGGCATAGACAAGCGTCTCCTTAGCCACATCTCTCCTGCGCTACGGGACAGAATTTATGTTTTGAAACCTGATGTTCCTGTTCAATCAATACTGCATGCCTATCCATTCTATAGTACCAACATTTCAGGTGATGGTGATTTAGGCAGTTTTGCAAGAAAACATAGCGGAGATTGCAAAGTTTCGCTTCGCGGCATACGAAATGAAAAAATCGTTAGTGACCGGCGCGATTATTTAGGGATTGGATTTGAAGCACCAGAAAAACTTTCACTAGACGAAATAAAACTTGCGACTGCTGCTCATGAAGTTAGGCATTGTGATCAAAAAGACACTCTGAAAAAACCTGCGGGTATGCTGGGGCACCCCCATGAGGAAGCAGACGCCGAAGTTTACGCCATCCATCTCGTTGAAAAACTCTACCCAAATTCGTACATGCGAACATACGCTCTGGCGACAGCAGCATCTGAAAGTACCCCTGGGCATAGTGCACTTGCCATTGAGGCTGTACTTTACGGGAGAGCTTTACCTGATGTTGAATATATTAGAACAATGCATAGCATAACAAAGACTCAGGGTGATTTGCTGATTGATCAGATCATAAACAGTCTTAAGAGAATCCCTAGAAAAGTTGAATCATCTGGAGGACATCCGTTTCAGTCGTTTCTCACGTCTTCTGAAGGTGCTAAGTTTAACTTTGACGCGAGCGTACTTGTTATTGCTGCTGAAATACTGTTGTCCCAACGATATTTATCTGCTGATTTTCCCGTGGATGCACGCCGCTTGTTCCAGCTTCGAGTTGCCGGATATGCGACGTTCTATCCTTATACTTACAAACGCGCTCTTGCGCTTGCACAATTTTATAAAAGCGATGCGGCAAATAATCTTGGTTCGGCTGTAAAATCACCACCCCAAAGACTGCCTGCAATAAAAATAATACCAAGACTAAAAAGACAATAATCGCTTTCTCTTGGTATAACTTCGCGCTAAAAGGGTTTCCCATGAACTTCCCTGATATCGACCCCGTTGCCTTTGCCCTGGGGCCCATACAAATTCACTGGTATGCGCTTGCTTACCTGACAGGTTTTGTGGGCGGGTGGGTTTATGCCGCTTTTCTTTTGAAGCGCTATGGTGGCCTATCCCCCGTTAAGGCACCTATGCTTGACGATCTTCTGACATGGATGATTGTCGGCGTCATTCTGGGCGGGCGGTTGGGGTATGTGCTTTTTTATAACTCCATCCTTTATCTGCATAATCCCTTGGATGTTTTTAAACTGTGGCAGGGCGGAATGTCTTTCCATGGGGGTTTCGTGGGCGTGCTGATTGCGATTGCCATCTGGGCACGACGTAACAAGCTTTCGTTTTTAACGGTGACCGATGTTGCGGCCGTTGCAACACCGATTGGCCTATTTTTTGGGCGTATTGCCAACTTTGTAAACGGTGAGCTTTACGGGCGCGTTACAACGGCGCCGTGGGGTGTGATTTTCCCCAATGGTGGGCCCCTGCCCCGCCACCCCAGCCAGCTTTACGAGGCCGCACTGGAAGGGCTTGTGCTGTTTATTGTGCTTTATGTGCTGGCACGCAAGCGCGATGCCTGGAGCCGTGAGGGGTTACTCTCAGGCGTCTTTCTGATCGGCTACTCGCTTGCGCGCATGGCGGTTGAGCTTGTACGCGAGCCTGATGCGCAGATCGGTTTTATTGCCGGCGGCCTTACCATGGGGCAATTACTGAGCCTGCCGCTGCTGCTGGCCGGTATCTGGATTGTTATTCGATGGACACGCTTGAAAGCGTCATAAAATCACATATCCGCACGCATGGGCCCATGACGATCGAAACGTTTATGGGGATGGTGCTCGCTCACCCGCGCTTTGGGTATTACATGACCCGCGACCCGTTAGGCGCGCCAGGCGATTTTACGACCGCGCCTGAAATATCGCAGCTGTTTGGCGAAATGCTGGGGCTTTGCCTTGCGGATGCTTGGCTGCGTGCGGGTGCGCCTGATTTTGATCTTGTCGAATTTGGGCCTGGGCGCGGCACTTTGATGGCTGACCTTTTGAGAGCAACCAAGAATATCCCCGCGTTTCATGACCGTATGAGATTGCATTTGGTTGAAATGAGCCCCGTGCTACGCGAAAAGCAGGCAGCAATGCTGAAGGTTTACAAACCAAACTGGCATGACAGTCATGAAACATTGCCGACAGACAGGCCGCTTTTGATGGTAGCCAACGAGTTTTTTGACGCGCTGCCGATACAGCAGGTTGTAAATGGCCGTGAGCGCGTTATAGGGCTTGATGCGCGAGGGGAGTTGTTATTTGGACTTGGTGCAGCTATGCCCGTTGGCAGTAAGCATGACGATGTATATGAACACGCGCCCATACGCGACGCATTTGCGGGAGCGCTTGCGGAGCGGATCAAATCGCAAGGCGGGCTTATGCTTGCGATTGATTACGGCCACGACACGCCCAATTCCACAGGTGATACCCTGCAAGCCGTTTACAAGCATACGTTTTGCGGTGTTCTCGAGAATATCGGCCACGCGGACCTCACAAGCCATGTGGACTTTTACCGCCTGCGCCAAGTGGCCGAAAAATGCGGCTGCACTGTTTTTGGCAGCGTGACCCAGAAAGATTTTCTGGAGTCACTTGGCATTAGATTGAGGCTTAAAATGCTTGATACGCCTGCGCTTCAATCTGGTGTCGAGAGATTACTTGCCCCAGATGAGATGGGATTACTGTTTAGAGTTATTGCTTTTGCTTCTGGGTTTTCTCCCGCTGGGTTTGGTAATCCCGCCTGAAGAGAAGCTGTTTTTTGTCAGGCCCGTCATAAACCCGAAAGTCGTCCAGCAAGCCCAGAACCGTGCGGCGCATGGGATCCGTTACGCTGGAAAGAGGATCAACACTTGTGAGGCGGACACGCATAACGAGAGTTACGGCCCTACGGTCTTCTTCATTTTCGTAGGGGCGGTCTTTCATTTTTGCGACAAGTCTATCGGCCTCGGCGCGTGACATGGGGAGTGTTTTGAATGTGACCGGTACATCGAGTTTCACATTGACGCTTAGCGGATGAACGCGGGGTACGAAATTGACCCTATCCTCGGAACGACATGGAGCGAGGCTGCCGCCCTCGCTTTCAAGCACGGAGATGATGCCCGTACGGTCCATCTGGTTTTTTAGGGCCACATCGAACTCGTTCGTGCCCATGTTGTATTGGTCGAGCGAGATTGCGGATGTAATTTCGAGCCCATCGGGCAGTGTTGGCAGGCTTACCTGCAACTCGCGGGCATAGGCCTCGCGGATGCGGTTCCAGGCGAAATCATCCGATATGTATTTTTCGTAGAGGCCGCACTCGTGGATGCGGATGTACTCCTCAACCGCTGCCGAGTCATCGGTTTTGAGAATACCCTTGCGGAACAAGACATCGGAGAGGCTTTCAAGGCTTACCGGTGCGTATTTGACGTTTGTGCCTGCCTCCTCGGTGGCGGAAGCGGGCCCAAGGAGTGCAAGTAGTGTAATGGCAGCCAGATAAAACTTTTTCATGCACCTAACGATCAAAGAACATTTCCACGCGGTCACGTGGTTCAATGGGAGTCTTGTCTCCTTTAGCCTCTACCGTCAAGCGGCTCAGGCTTATCCCTGCTTTTGTAAGGTGTTTCTGTATAATAAGAGCCCTTGCAAGAGCCAGACGCTTTGTTGCATCGCTGCCGCCCTGTTGGGGTTCGGCATACCCTATGATTTCAAGAGATAGCTCGGAGCGCGATTTGAGCACGTTAATGGCATCGTTAGTGACGATATCCATCTGCCCTACCTCCAGATCGGAAGAGTTTTCCTGAAAAAAGACAATGACCTCGTTTGGAATGCCGCGAGAGTCCACCCGTTTATCATCGGGGGCGGCCATCGTTACTTTTTGACCCGGCATCAACACGGGTGAGACGCCCTTACCTTGCTTGAGCGGACCGAGACGAAGATCCTGCATGTCATCAGGCAGGCCGAGAGAACGTATACTGCGCGTGCTTGTTACGGCTGCGGTTTTGGTGCCCGCTGTATCCGTATCGCCGCCACCCAAGGAGCCCGACATGCGGCTATGGGCGCTAAAACGGTTGCCGTCACGGATACGGACGCTCGAAACTATCGGTTTTGATTCAGGCAGGCGGATAATATTTACCGTCTGGTTAGGTACGGGCGGCGTTACCGGAAGTTCCGTCACCTCAGGCTGGGGCACTGGCGGGCGCGGGGCGGGATCAGCGGGCTCGGCCAGTACACGCTCGATGATGTCAAAGTTGCCGCTGTCGTTTGTGGACATCATGCCCGGCTTGCGCGGGGGGATGGGAATACCGCCCTTGATAATACGCAGCGGCTGGGAAGCGGCTACCAACGGGGCGTCTATGCGCGGAGAAAAAAGAATATCCTCCTGCACGCGTTTTGGAGGGGTTGCTATATCACGGGCGTCGAGCACCGGTTTTTCGATCGGGCGGATTTTAACAAGGGCTGCCGGTGAATCGGCCTCGCGTATCTGGACCCTGCGGGCGGGCGTTTTTTTCTTTTTATCGGGCGTATCCTGCACGATGAGAGAGCTGCCCTGCTTTTGCGCTTCCTCGGTTTTGAAATCGAGGATCGGCTTTGTACGGAAGGCGGTAAAAGGCACACGGGGTGGTGCTTTTGCAGGTGTCGGGGCCTGTTTATCCTGCGCCCATGCATAAGGTGCCGCCACAAGAGCAAGCGCCATCAAAAAACTCAAAAGTGGTTTTTCTATCTTTTGCATTCGGGAAGGATAGCGCTCTAGCTTATTTCAAAAAGCCGAGCATATCCTGATACACGGGGGGATTGGCTGCCAAGATGGTACCGCCATAAACCACGTTTTTTCCACCACTGACTTCGGTCACTATACCGCCAGCCTCACGCACGATAAGCGCGCCTGCCGCTACATCCCAGGGCTGGATTTCACGTTCCCAATAGGCATCGAAGCGACCAGCAGCCACGTAAGCCAGATCAAGGGCGGCCGAGCCCATGCGACGCATACCTGAAACTGCAGGCAATATGCGTTTTATGTCGCGGGCAAAAAGCTCGTGGTCACCACGACCCTTGGCGGGCGTGCCGGTGCCCACCAGACTGTCTTCAAGGTTGGTGCGCGAGGATACGCGAATTTTACGGTTGCGGATAAATGCGCCCAAACCTTTTGAAGCCCAGAACATTTCGTTGCGGACGACATCGAAGATAATGCCGTCCGTAACCTCGCCCTCAACCTCGGCTGCGATGGTTATGCACCAGTGCGGCACGCCGTGGAGAAAGTTGTTTGTGCCGTCCAGAGGGTCGACAATAAACTTGCGCGACGGGTCTTTGCCCTCGATCACGCCGCCCTCTTCCATCAGGAAACCGAAATCAGGGCGGGTTTTGGCCAAGACGTAATGAATCGACTTCTCGGCTTTTTTATCGGCGGCGGTTACAAAGTTTGATGGGCCTTTTTTACTGACCTGAAGCTGCTCGCATTCACCAAAATCGCGAGCAAGCGACTTGGCGGCGGCTTCAGCCGCCTTGACCATCACAGTGACGAGAGGCGGCATCAGGGCCATAATAAAAAATCCTTATTCCTTGTAGCGTTCGACGTATTCGCCGTTTTCGGTTTTGACGACGACCTTTGTACCAGAGTCAATGTGCGGTGGCACCATGATACGCACGCCGTTATCGAGAATGGCCGGTTTGTAGGAGGATGCAGCCGTTTGGCCTTTAACCACAGGTTCGGTCTCGGTGATCGTGCAGACGACTGTTGCGGGCAGCTCGGCATTGAGCGCCTCTGTCTCGTAGAACTCGATCTGGACTTTCATGCCTTCCTGAAGGAAGGGTGCGGCATCGCCCAGAATATCGGCGCTGACCATGACCTGTTCGTAGGTATTGACGTCCATGAACGTGTAATTCTCGCCGTCGTTGAAGAGGTAGGTATAGTCGCGCTGCTCAAGCTGCACGCGCTCGACCATATCGCCAGTTTTGAAGCGGATACTGTCTTTGTTGCCGGAGCGGATATCGCGCAGATCAAGCTGGATGGTGCCAGAGCGCTGCTGCATCTGCATGATTTCGTGCTTCATCACGACCATGATTTTGTTGTTGTGTTCAATGACGTGGCCAGCACGAAGGGTAATCGAGTTTACTTTTGCCATGACTTCACCTTGGAAGGATTAAAAACGGGCGATTGTTAGCAGTTTCATTGCCTTGAGGCAAGTTTGTCTGCTTCCATGGCTTTGGCGAGACCTGAGAGCTTTTCGCGCAGGACGGGGTCTTCGACTGCCTCAAGGGTTTGCGCGGTTTCGGGGGAAAGGCTCACGTTTTTTGGCCTTTTGGGTCTTGCGTGCGGGGCCTCCACTTTATCGTGGCTGATGGCAATACGCGTAATGCGCCCGTTATCGGGCAAGCCAAAAAGGCGGTTGATGCGCCCTGATATGACGGATTCCTGAAACTTGAGTTTTGTGGCAAGGGCGCTTGGCGCCGCGATATACAGCGTGCCCTCGCCGCCAGCATCGGTTTTGCGCCAGCCTACCCTCACCGGCCTTATGGCCAGAGGGTCCTCCGGGGCTATGATCTCCTCCCAGCTGTCCATGAGGCGCGACATAGAGAGGCGCGCTGATGACTTGTGCTTACCCAGTATCTTTTTGGAGATACGGGGTACCACACGTGCGATTAAGGTTGGACCTGACATAGCGAGCAAGCTACATGATGTGGGCCTGACTATGGAAGCCAAAAGCATCATTGCCCCACTTTTACGCTGGTACGCGCGCCACAAGCGCGATTTGCCGTGGCGGCATGGCGTGAGCCCCTACCGTGTGTGGCTATCGGAAATCATGCTGCAACAGACGACGGTGCAGGCCGTTATCCCGTATTTTTTGAAATTTACCGAGAAATATCCTGATGTGAGGGCGCTTGCGGCGGCGCCACTTGAGGATGTCATGCGGGACTGGGCGGGCCTCGGGTATTACAGCCGTGCCCGAAACCTCCACGCCTGTGCAAAGGCGGTTGCAGCCAGTGGCAGTGTTTTTCCCGACGATCTTAAATCGCTTCCGGGTATCGGGGATTATACGGCGGGAGCCATCAGAGCTATTGCTTATGGTCAAAAAGCCAGTGTTGTTGATGGCAATGTGGACCGTGTGATCTCGCGGCTTTTTGCAATTGAAACACCGCTGCCTGCATCCAAACCGGAAATCCGCGCAATTGCCGAACGGATTTACCTGAGTGATGCAAATACCGACCCATCAGGTTTGCCGCAGGCTTTTATGGACTTGGGTGCCACTATTTGCACGCCGCAGAACCCCAAATGCGTATCCTGCCCTTTGACTGGCGTATGTATGGCAAAAGCACAAAATCTACACAATGAACTGCCACGCCGTGCATCCAAGAAAGCAAGACCGAAGCGCGTTGGCTGGGTTTACTGGGTTGAAAACCGTGGGCAGGTGCTCATACACAGACGGCCTGCCTCGGGGCTTTTGGGTGGCATGGCGGGTTTACCTACGAGTGATTGGAACTTGGAGCCCGAATACCCCCCTCATGCCGCAGGCTTTACTGCCGTTGCCGATACAGGTGCCAGCGTGCGCCATGTTTTTACGCATTTTGAGCTCACGCTCAGGATTGTCCGAGCGAGAGTGAAGATACCCGCCGAGGGCTACTACTGGGGCGACCCCAATGAAGCTGGTATGCCCAGCCTTTTCAAAAAAGTTGCAAAAACAATCACTTGATTATATTTTCATAATCTTGTTTGCAGCTTTTTTGGAGCTTTGGGACTTATGGCCGAGTACTCACCCGTAACGTTGATGATTGGCGGCAATGAAATTGTCTGGTGGCGGCCTGTATGCCACCGCGAAGACGCGCCTAGCCGCGAGCCGCATGGCGAAGTCATTGAAATGCTGGCTATCAAAGATCGTGGCAATGGGCAGAGACCACGATCCATGACCTTGGCCGAGGCCATTGCATTACACAAACATAACTGGAATTTTACCAGCGACGAGCTGCCGGAGCATGAAGGCGCGCATGGCATTAAAGCCGTCTTGAGCCATATTGCCCATGGTTGCCTACCCGAGGGCCCTCCCCCGTTATCCTACCAAGGGCTTTATGCCGCGGAAATTGACGTGCTGCCTATCCAGACCGCCCTTAATCTGATTGCCCGCGGAGATAGTATGGCTTTTGAGGCGGCTATCTGCCCACAGAAATTTACCTCAACGATCCGTGCCCAGTTTGAACGATTTGAAGACGTCGAAAACCTGACATGCACGCTTTGCCATCTGATCGCGCTTAAGACAGGCCAGAGCGCGTGGGAGATACGACGCGAAAACCAGTTTTCAGATGACAAGCTGATCCATAGGGCAAGAGAGCTTGGATATGGTGTTGCCGTGGGTTCTGGTATTTCGAGAAATATCGGCCTTTGGCCTGAATACGAGGCCGATTTTTGCGGAGCTGTCCGCAAGCTGCGTTTGCCGCTTAAAAAAGATTACTCGCGCGAGCGCGTGTGGGTTGTATACGGACCGGATATACCAAGCCCATACACATCCGCCTTTGGTGATGAACTGAAAAGGCACTTACCGTCTGAAGTGCCCGCTTTTGCGTGCCCGTCTGAAGACGAAATTTTGGCGCATCATGCATTGGTTAAGCCTGTGCTTGAGCACATCTGGAGTATTGCGCGCGGTTGCAAACAAGGCTTCAGATTGCGTGACTCCTTACGCAAGCGGACAGCCAGAACGCCCGCGTTTTTTGAACAGATTACCATGCGCGATGTTTACAAGGCGGCACAGGCCGCACAGCCAAATCCAGCCGCTGCGCAAAGACATGACGGATTACTGAATACTTCCTTAAAGGTAAGAGCTTAACGGTTTTTCTACCTTTTTAACATATTCTTAGCATCATTACCAAATGAACAACAGGTAGACTACGCATGCGTAATTTCTTTGCGCCTATTATGCCTATCAGAGGTGTGTTTGCCTCGACTGTCCCAAGCAGGGAAACCGAGATAAGGGACTTCATCTCCGTTAGAAGGAGAGGCCCTGAACATAAGCGCCGTGCCATGACTCTGGCTGAGGCCATTGAGCATCATGTAAAAGCCTGGGGTTTCAAATCGAGGCAACGTGATGAACATGAGGCAGCACATGTAATTCTTGCACTTGCATACGCGTGCCTTGAGCGAACCCCAGTACCAGAGGCTTATCAGGGGAGTTACTGGTCGGAAGTTTTGGCAAATACTATTCAAGACGTGCTTGACTTTATGCCTTTCTCTGACGAAGAGAGCAAAAACAAGTTTGAGAAATATCTTGCGCCTGAGGGGTTCCTAAAATCTGTTGAATGGAGCCTAAAAACGTATACCGAGGAGGATAATCTTGGGCGTACCATGCTTCATATCCTCTCTGAAAAAACCGGTAAAAGTGTACCGGAACTCTTGCGCACTGGCGGCTATCTTGGAAACAAACCACTGATCAGCCAGTTGGCAGAGTTAGGTTATACGGTCACATGCGGAAGGAAAACCGGGCCCTTCCCCCACAATGATGTAAAAGTTATGCGAGAGGCTATAGCGCGTTGCGGCCTGCCGTCTGAGCCTGATTATGCGGAGGCAGATACATGGATTATTGAAGGACCAGATCTTGAGCGTCCCTATATGTCGGCTTTTGGCGAACATATGCCTAGACACATGCCTGCAGCCATAAAGCCTTTTGTAGGGCCTTCACCTGAGGAAGTTTTAAGGTTTCATGCTGTGGTAAGCCCAGCACTTGTCATGATGCGCGGACGAATGATGGAGCTTACTAAGGGTAACCCATATACCAGAAAAGATTATCTATTCGCTAACGATTGGCAAAGCAGGAAGCTTTATGCCCAGCTTGATGTGCGCGAAATCTTCAAAGCCATGCCAAAGCAAGACCAGATTCTGAAACCCCAATTACTGAATACTGCCCGTTAGATCGGGGTACTCGCGCCGCGCGCGGTCTTCCACCTGCGAGAACTGGTGCGCGACCATACGGGCATAGGCACCGCCCTTGGCGACGAGTTCGGTATGCGTGCCTGCCTCCAGAATTTTACCGTTGTGAAGGACGTAGATGCGGTCAGCTTCCATGATCGTTGAGAGGCGGTGCGCAATGATGATAACTGTCCGCCTGCCGTGCAGGGCCTGTACGGCGTGCTGAATGGCTTTTTCGTTGCCGGTATCGAGAGCTGCCGTTGCCTCATCCAGCAAAAGCACAGGCGCAGTTTTAAGAAGCGCGCGCGCGAGGCAGATGCGCTGCTTTTGCCCGCCTGAAAGCCTCATGCCGCGCTCGCCAAGCGGGGTATCGTACCCCTCGGGGAGTGCCAAGATGAAGTCATGGGCCTGTGCATCGCGTGCGGCAGCCTCGATCATATCCTGTGTTGCATCAGGGCTGCCTAAAAGGATGTTCTCGCGGACGCTGCCTGAAAACAGCGCGCTATCCTGCGGAACATAGGCAATGGCGTGACGCAGGGTTTGAAGAGACAGACCTCGTATATCCTCTCCATCCATCAAAATGCGGCCGCCCTGCGGATCGTAAAAGCGCATGAGAAGCTGGAAGATAGTTGTTTTGCCGGCACCGCTATCGCCCACGATTGCGACCGTCTGGCCTGCCTTTATCGACATGGTCAAGCCATCAAGCGCCGGTGACTTGGCTGCATCGCCATACCGGAACGTTATGTTTTCAAGCACGAGATTGCCGTAAACAGGTTTTGCGTCTGCACCTGGCGTATCGGCTATCACGGGTTTTTCAGCAAGAAGGGCGTTTACACGATCGAGTGAGGCTGCTGCCCTGAAAAGCGCCGCGCCCATATCACCCAGCACACCAAAAGCGCTTGCAACGACCCCTGCGTAAAACACGAAGGAAGTGAGCGCACCTGCCGTCATCTCGCCTTTCATGACGTCGCTTGCGCCTACCCACATGACCGCGCATAGCGAGGCAAAAAGTATAAAGATGATCGAAGATACCATGGCCGAGCGACTGTATACCTGCTGCATAGCTACGCGGCCTGCGACTGCCGTTCCTTCCAGAAATTTTTCCTGAAAACGGCTCTCGGCTGTATAACTTTGCACGGTCTGGATGGCGCCAAGAGTCTCGCCGACCATGCCACCTAAGGCCCCTACGCATTCTTGCGACATGCGCGATTTTTTACGGACCAGACGCCCTATCAGCACAACTGGAATGCCGACAAGAGGCAACGCACCCATGACCAAAAGCGTCAGTTGCGGGCTTGTGGCAACCAGCATCGCAAAGCCGCCCAGTGCCATGAGAGAGTGCCTGACGACCAACGGCAAGGACGACGAAACAACAGTCGAGATAGTCGTGAGATCGGCCGTGAGCGAGCTAGTTATCTCGGATGAGTTTTTGCGCTGATAAAAAGCTGGGTCGAGCGTCAGGAGATGCGCGAATGTCGTGAGGCGAAGGCGGGCTACGATTTGCTCGGACAGCCAGCCGGAAATGGCCAATCTGGCAAAACTGGCGACGGCCAAGACTACGACCATCCCCAACATCACGACCAGTGTTTTATCGAGATGGCTGGCATCGCCCGTTGAAAAGCCTTTGTCAACCAACCCCTTTAAGAGGAGGCCAAAAGCCAAGGTTATCATGGCCGATGTTGCAAGCACCACAAGCATGAGGATAAACCAGCCCATCTGCGAGCGGCTGACGAGCGAAAGTACGCCCAGTGTCGAGCTTATCATACCGCCTTGCGGCCTTGTTTTGCCTTGATCATGTATTGCCATAGCGGCTTATAGTGCCTGCATACCCGCCACCGTGCAAGTAGATGGGGAAAACCCTGACAAACGTGTGCATAACTGGCCTGCGCCATAGGCCACCCGTTTGACAGGAAGCGCCTGTTTTCCGAAGGTACGGGGTATCACGCCGTCGTGATCTCAAAGTTATCCACAGGCTGTTGACACTAAAGGACGCAACCCATGCAAAATAAATTACCCCTTTTTGTTATCCCCGTAGTCATTCTTCTGGCGCTAGGTGGTGCCGGGGCGTGGTGGTTCAAAAGCCAGACACAGTCTGAAGCCGAGGCCGATCTTGCGCAAGCCCAAGTAACCGAAGGCCAGATTGAAACTGCCGCCGGCGAAGCCCCGATGCCTGAAACAATGCCCGCCCCCGAGGCAGCACCTACCGAAGTCGCGACCCCCGTGCCCAGCAACGCGGGCCCTGTGAGCGTTCCTGCGGCCGCGCCCGTTGAGGTTGTGGTTGAGGGCAATGACCCTAAATTTCCGAAAGCTGTCGGTAAACTTGAAGCGCCGATTACCATGTATGATTTCAGCTCGCTGACATGCCCGCATTGCGCTCACGCCCATGCCGAAATTTTGCCACTTCTGATCAAAGAATACGTAGAAACAGGCAAAATGCGCATCGTGTTTATGGACTTCCCGCTTAATCAAGAAGCCATGGATGCCAGCAAAGTTGCGCGTTGCATGCCCAATGACAAGTACTATGGATTTGTAAGCCTGCTTTTCTCATCCATCGAGCAGTGGGTGACGAACCACCCGCAGGCGCTGATCCAGAACGCGGTCATGGCCGGCCTGCCTGAAGACAAAGCCCGCGCCTGCCTTGCCGATACCAGCGTTGAGCAGGCTCTTTCCGAAGGCGTGAAAGAAGCTGTCAATAAGTATCAAGTGAATGCGACGCCTACGTTTGTGCTGAACGAGGGTAAAAAAGTGCTCTCGGGCGCACGCCCCTACATCGAGTTCAAGATGGCCATCGACGGCATGCTTGAAGAGCTTGGTGCCAATAAAGAGTAACGGTTTTCCCCTACACACTTTCAAGACGGAACGTCCATGGTCCAGATCCAGCGCCTACGCCTTAGCGGTTTCAAGTCCTTCGTTGACAAGACAGAGCTTGATATCGGGGATGGCCTCAACGGTATTGTAGGCCCCAACGGTTGCGGTAAATCCAACCTCGTTGAAGCCCTGCGCTGGGTCATGGGAGAAAACCGCGCGAAGCACATGCGTGGCGGCGAAATGGAAGACGTCATTTTTGCTGGTACATCCGCCCGCCCTGCGCGCTCGATTGCTGAAGTTTCACTGTTGCTTGATAACAGCGACGGCTCGGCCCCGCATCCGTTTGGCGGCTCGACCCAAATTGAAGTCACGCGCCGTATCGAACGCGACAAAGGCTCGCAATATCTGGTCAACGGAAAAGTTGTTCGTGCCCGTGACGTACAGATGCTTTTTGCCGATGCACTCACGGGCGCGCACTCGCCTGCTCTTGTGAGTCAGGGCCGCGTCACGCAGCTGATACAGGCCAAGCCAACCGAGCGCCGCCAGATGCTTGAGGAATCCGCCGGTGTTGCTTCGCTCTACACGCGCCGCCATGAGGCGGAGCTGCGCCTTAAAGCCGCCGAAGATAATTTGTCCAAACTTGATCTTGTCATCAACGAGCTTGGCAACCGCGCCAATACACTGCGCAATCAGGCCAAGCAGGCCACGCGCTACCGCGAGCTTTCGGACGGTATCCGCAGACTTGAAGCCCTTTTGGCATGGCAGGAATGGGGCTCGACCCGCGACAAGATGAAAAAAGAAGAGCACCGTTTTAACGACACGGAAGCGCAGTTGCGCGAAGTGATGCTTAAAACGGCAGCCCTCAACACCGAGAGCCTTGAGGCAGCCGCGGCTGTTGACAGCCTGCGTACGGAAGACGCCGAAGCGCGCGCGGCCTTGCAACTGATGCGCCAAGCGCTTGAGCAATTGGAGCGCGAAACCGCGCACCGCGCCCACGAATATACAGATATCAAACGCCAGATGCAGGAGGCCGAGGCCGATCTGCGCCTTGCAACCGAGCAGAGGGAGGCACTGAACGAGCGTGCGTCCATCATCGCCGCTGATCTTGCGAAAATTGCGGGCGAAGATGCCCATAACCCTCAGGGCCTCTCGGAACTTCAGAATGACCTCGGTTTTGCGAGCGAGGCTGTCCGCCACGGCGAAAACGATGTTCTTGCGCATCAGGATAAAATGCGCAGCGCTAAATCCCAACTTGAATCAGTCCGCGCTGCCGCCGCGCGCGCTGATGCCGAGATGGTACGGGCCGCTGAAAAACTGGCAGCCATAGCCACACAGTACGAAGCTGCCAAAGAGCAAGGCGCCGAAGAACAGGAACTTGCGGACGTAACTGCCGCCATTGCCGAGGCAGTCATAACGCGCACGGCCCTTGAGGCGACACTCAGCGGCAAGCAAGACGCCGCTGAAGAATTGCGCGCGGCCGTCAGTGCTGCCCGCGAAACGCTTGCATCGATCCAGCAAGACCGGAACGCCCGTGAACGCGAGATTAAAAGCCTCAAGGACCTCCTTGCGCGGCTTTCGGAAGGTTTTGAGCAATCGCACATTCTTTCACTTGATGTACCGGCGGAGCTTGCCGGTGCCCTTGCCTGTGCCGCCGGTGATGCGGCCCTGCGCGCAGCCAGAGAGCAATGGCTTGGCCACGGCGACAGTTTTGCCGATGCCGATTGGCCGGAAGGTGTTACCCCTTTACGCACCTTGATTGACGTGCCTGCTAATTTGGCGGCGTTTGCGTCGTCAGTCGGTGTTGTCGCCGATGAAGCTGCAGGCCAAATGGCAGCCGCACATTTGCAGCGCGGCCAAATACTTGTGACCCGCACCGGGCATTTGTGGCGTTGGGACGGGCTTACGGTTACCGCCGCAGCCGAGGCATCGGAAAGCAGGATCATTACACTGCGTGCGCAGTTGCGCGATGCCGAGACGGCGCTTAGCGATGCCCAGCCTGCTATCGCCAAAGCAGAGGCTGACCTTGCCGCACACATCGTTTCACGCGATACGGCACAGGCAGAAGTTACGCGCATGCAAGCCGAGCTGCGTGATGTTGCCAGCGGAATACAGCAGCAGGAACGCCGTGCCGATGCCTTGCGCAAGGCTGTCAATGACCGCGTAACAAAACGCGCCATGCTTGAAGGGCAATTTGCCGATGCGCAGGCCAGCGCTGAAGCTGCCAAACAGGCATCTGCCAAAGCCACAGATAATTTTGCCAAACTTGAAGCGGGATACAGCGAGGACGCTCTCGCCAATGACTTGCGCGCTGCAGAGGAAATTCTGACAGAGCGCCGCGTGCGCCGCGATGCGCTTTCGGCGCAGATTGAATCCATCAAGGCTGCCGCACTTCAGGCCAAGCAGTTACTGCAAAGCCTTGAGAACGAGGCCGCACGTACCGCAGACCAGATCCAGCGCTTTAATGCTCAGGCACAAAGCCTTTCAGGCCGTATTGCGGCGCTTGCTGCACGCGAGAACACTCTAGCGCCCCAAGTGGCTGAAGATGAATCAGGCACGGCAAAAAGCGCCATCCTAGACCGGATTGCCAAGGCCGAAGAGGCTGCACATACTGCGTCGGACATTTTTGCGACTGCCGATGCCAAAGCCAAATCCCTTGCAAGCGAACTCAAGCGCGTTGAAGAAGAAGGTGTGACGTTGCGTGAACGCCGCGCCGTTATTCAGGCGACGGTGCAGGCACTGCAAGGCGAGCAGGAACGCATCTCAAGCGATATCTCCGAGCGTTTTTCGTGCAGCCCGTCGGCTCTTGAAAACAGTGTGATGTCCGAGTGGGCTGAAAATATCCCGAGCCAGTCCAAAGCGCGTGCCGAGCGCGATTTTCTCAACCGCGAGCGCGAAGATATGGGCGCTGTCAACCTGCGCGCCGATGTGGAGCTTAGCGAAGCCGAGACCGAAGCCGCCCGCCTTGAAAGCGAAAAAGCAGACCTGACCGCTGCCATTGAGCGCCTGCGCGAGGGTATTGGTATGCTGAACGGCGAAGCACGCGAGCGGATCATCAAGACGTTTGATGCTGTTAACACCCACTTCCAACACCTGTTTAAACGCCTGTTTGGTGGCGGTGAGGCTTATCTGAAGCTGATTGACTCAGAAGATCCGCTTGATGCCGGGCTCGAAATTTTTGCGCAGCCACCCGGGAAATCCTTGCAGTCGCTCTCGCTGCTATCGGGCGGGGAGCAAACGCTGACCGCGCTTTCCATGATTTTTGCGATGTTCTTGGCGAACCCAGCGCCTGTTTGCGTACTGGATGAGGTGGACGCGCCGCTTGATGACGCGAACGTGGACCGCGTGTGCGGATTGCTTGAAGAAATGTCCGCGCAGTGCGCGACGCGCTTCCTGATCATCACGCACCACCGCATGACGATGGCCCGCATGGACCGCCTGTACGGCGTAACCATGGCCGAGCGCGGAATATCGCAGCTTGTGTCGGTGAATTTGGCCGCGCAAGGCGACCTTTTGGCCCATACGAAGGCGGCATAGATATTTTTATCTTCATCCTTGCGAAGGCAGGGATCCACGGTGAAAAATGGATATAGCCTGCTTGTTTTTACAGTGGATGCCTGCCTTTGCAGGCATGACGAGGTTTTGAAAAATGACGAATGACGAAGATAAGCTCAAAACCCTTCAGGCACAGATTGATGCCCTGAAGGCCAAGACCGAACCCGCCAAGGGCGATGGAACAACGGCTGATTCGCGCGCCATGTCGGTTGGCATGCGGGCTGGTACCGAACTTGTGGGGGCTACCGTCGGTGCGGCCCTTATTGGATACGGCCTTGACCGCTGGCTGGGTACCAAGCCGTGGCTTTTGATTGTCATGCTTTTACTGGGCATTGGCGCAGGTTTTCTAAATATTTGGAAACTAACGCAAAATCAGGATGCACCTCCGTCTGAAAAAAAAATTCAGGACAATTAAAAGAAATCCTTGGCAAATGATGGTGAGCCCCTTAAATAAGGGGCGAATTTTGTAGCAACCCCGACCCTTTGTAGAGAGCCGTGGCTGACCCTATCCATCAGTTTGTCATTCAAGACATTATTCCCCTAAATATCGGGGGGATTGATCTTTCCTTCACCAATTCCGCCCTTTGGATGGTTGTTGCTGCCGGTCTTTCGACCACGGTACTGACAATGGCCATGAGCCGCGCTTCGATGGTGCCAGGGCGCCTACAGGTTTTTGCAGAATCCACCTACTCCTTCATCGCCAACATGGTGCGCGACAATAGCGGCCATGACGGCATGAAATACTTTCCGTTTGTATTTACGCTGTTTTCGGTAGTGCTGATGGGCAACATGCTTGGCATGATCCCTTATTCCTTCACCTACACCAGCCATTTGGCTGTAACGGCCGGCCTTGCAGTTTTCATTTTCCTGTTTGTCACGGCGCTTGGTTTTGCGCGCCACGGCCTGCACTTTTTTGAATTCTTTTCACCGGCTGGCGTACCGCTTGCGCTTAAATTCATTGTTGTGCCGCTTGAGATCGTTTCCTATCTCACACGCCCTATCACGCTTTCCATGCGTTTATTCGCGAACATGATGGCGGGGCACCTTGTGCTCAAAGTTTTTGCGGGTTTTTGCGTGTCGCTTATGTCCATCAGCATTGTGGCATCTGTCATACCGATGGCTTTCAACGTGATCATGATTGCATTTGAATTCATGATCGCGTTTTTGCAGGCCTATGTATTTACCATCCTCACATGCATCTATCTTAAAGATGCGTTGGAGATGCACTAGTTTCAACACAGTTCAACCGTAGAAAAAGGAAGTAAAAAAATGGAACTCGAAGCCGCGAAATTGATTGCAGCCGCCCTTGCCCTTCTGCCGATGTTCGGCGTTGGTATTGGTCTTGGCCACATCTTTTCGTCCTACAACAACGCGATTGGCCGCAACCCGGGCGCTGCCGAACTTCTGGACAAGAAGTTCTTCCTGACCTTCGCCCTGACCGAGGCTCTGGCTATTTTCGCGCTGGTTATCTCGCTCATCATCCTTTTCGGTTAATCTCCCTAGAGAGATGACAGGAAGGCTCTGATGCTGAGGATCCGCGAAACCCTTGTGCTGTGTGCTGCGCTAGCCGTAATGGCTGCCGCACCTGCCATGGCACAGCAAGGCGTCACGCCCACGGCACAACCCGCACCACTCGCGGCACCGCCTGTAGGTGCCGTTGGCGCGGAGCTGCCTTTCATCAGCGACGGAGCCAATCAGCCTGTATTGCAGACCATATCACCTGATGGACAGGCCATTGCCCCCGAGGCAATGGTGGCGCCGATGGCCGCAGGCGGAGACCCGCATGCGGCAGACGCCCATGGTGATGGCCACGCTAAAAAGGCAGGATTGCCGCAATTTGATGTCACGACTTTCCCGAAGCAGCTGTTCTGGCTTGCTCTGACTTTCGTGTTTTTGTACGTCATGTATTCCAAGGTTACATTGCCGCGCATCGGTTCCGTTATCGAGAACCGCGCCAGCAAGGTTGCCGAGGATCTGCGTGCCGCAGAGCAGCTTAAGGCAGATGTCGAGCGTGTGCGCAGCGAATACGAGGCCGCGATAACCGCAGCCCAGAGCGACGCACAAAAGCAAATCGCCTCGGTACAGGCTGATATAAAACGCCTTTCCGAGACGCAGGATGCCGCCTTCAAGGCCAAGGCAGAAAGCGCCATCGAGACACTAGAAAAGAAAATCGACGTCAACCGCACCCGCGCCCTAGCCGAGTTGAACAGCATAGCGGCAGAGCTTGCCGTTGACATTGCCGCACGTGTTGCGGGCGTTAAAACCGACAAGTCTGCCGCACAGGCCGTTATTGACGGCACCCGCGGCAAGGCCAAGGCTGCATAGGAGAACACCATGGCTTTTCTTGAAAATGCAACCAACTGGGTTTTAATCTCCTTCGTCATTTTCGCGGTTGTTTTTTTCCGTGTCGGCTGGAAGCAGGTTCTAGCCAAGCTTGATGCCAAAATCGACAGTATTCGCAACGAGATCGACGCTGCTTCCAAACTGCGCCTTGAAGCCGCCGACATGCTGGCCCAGTATCAGGCCCGCCATGCATCCGCTATGAAGGAAGCCGCCGAGATATCAGCCCGCGCCAAAACACAGGCTGAGGCCATCCGCGCCAAGGCCGAAGACGACCTGCGCGAAACTTTGGCGCGCCGTGAAAAGCAACTGGCTGAGCGCCTGACCCGCATCGAACAAGCTGCTGAGGCCGAGTTGCGTGCGGCGACTGCGGCTATCGCGCTTAGCGCATCCGATACGATTATCCGCAAAGGACTTGATGCCAAGGGGCACAGCGCCCTTGTTGACCAGTCGGTTTCATCGCTTTCGGGCATCTAATCTGTATTTATTGATTTTTGGCCTTATCCTTTGGCATATTATGTTATGTCAAAAACCGGGCATATTGAGAAACTTGCAGCACATTTTGCCGCGCGCAAAGTGTTTATGGTTGGCGTTGATTTGCAGGCGCGCTACCTTACGCCGTTTTTGGCCCCTGTTTATGAAGAAGCCGAGCGCCTATCAGACGGTATTGCCGAGGATGTCAGCCGCCGTATTCTTGTAAGACACAACTCACATGAACCGAAGGCGGAGATTGCCGTAAGAGTGCGTACCGGCACCTTTATCCGTGACAAGTACAATGATATTGCGACCTATACCAACCTCCTGAATCCAGAAAAGAAAGACTGCAAGGGCCATGCCGCCCTCGTGTACGGGGTTTATGCCGGCAATTGCGTTTACTGGGTGCTTAAGCATTCGTTGCTGCCTTATGGTTTTAAGCCGTATGTGTGCCTTGATGCGATTGACATACGGCGTGAACATGACGCCCTAAAACCTAAAAGCACAGAGGAACTGAGACGAATTGCGCAGGCTATGTACGGCCCCCGTGTAGGCATTTTGACCCGCGCTGAAATCATGGCGGCGCGTGACCTTGCCAAGATGCAACTGGCTGCGTGATTATCGCTTTGACGTTTACGCGCGAATGGTAGAATAAGCCTTCAATGCCTTGTTTCACCCCCTCGCCCCATAAACTTTCTGCCGCACGGTGGGAGGGGTTGCGCGTGGGGATTTTGGGCGGCTCGTTCAACCCGGCCCATGCCGGCCACATGCATATTGCACGGCAGGCGCTGATCCGCCTTAAGCTTCATGCAATATGGTGGGTTGTAAGCCCCGGTAATCCGCTCAAGACAAAAACCCCGCTTGCCGATTTTGAAGCGCGGGTTATGGCCGCTCAATCCTTTTTAAAGCACCCGCGCATGGTTGCGACCGATATCGAAGGCAGCCTCCACACGCGCTACACCTATGACACCATCCGCCGCCTTAAGGTTCTTTTTCCGCGTACGCAGTTTGTGTGGATTGCAGGCATGGATAATGCCTGCGCCTTTGACCAATGGGACCGCTGGGCCGATTTGCCGGGCCTGATACCCTTCGTGTTTTTTGACAGGCCGCCCCAGGCGCTCAAAGTGAAAGGTAAACGCCTGCGCCAGTGCCGCAAGATACGGCAGCGCACCAAAACGACTTCGCGCGCACTCTACCCGCATGAGAACGGCGTTTTCTGGATGTTACAGGGCAAAGCGCTCAATATTTCATCAAGCGAAATCAGGAGCAGAAAACGCTGACCGGAAAGCCTTTTTGCCGAAAAGTACGACTCTGGTGTATACTGGAGGTGTTGATGATAATTATCACATCCGCCGCAACCGCCCATCAAACCACGCATCGTGGTCGGGCGGTTTTTTATTCAACCCCAACCTTACGGAGATAGAACATAGCCAGCAAAAAACCCGCAGGCGTTAAAATCAAAACCCCTGTTGATACCCTCAAGGATCTGCTGCTTGCGACCCTTGATGACAATAAAGCCGAAGACGTTATCGTTATCCCGCTTGAAGGCAAATCCGCCATCGCCGACTACATGATTTTGGCCACTGGCCGCTCTTCTCGCCACGTTACGTCGCTTGGCGAACTTTTAGGCGACACGCTTCATAAGCATTCGGGCCGCCATGCGCGCTATGAAGGCCGCGAAAACGGCGACTGGGTGCTGACAGATTGCGGGGATATTATTGTCCATCTATTCCGCGATGAAGTGCGCAGCTTTTATAATCTTGAAAAAATGTGGGCGTATGACGACGAGGCCCTGCCGAAAGCCCCCGCCGCCGCGCGCAAGCCCGCGCCACGAAAACGCAAGGTTGCCGCCACGGCATAAGCCAATAGCCTTTGCACAACTTTGGCATGCCCGCTAACATCGCGGCATGAAGACCAGTGTCATTGCCGTTGGAAAAATGAAGGACCGTGCCCAACGTGCCCTTTACGACGAATATGCCGGAAGGCTTAGCCCCACCCCTGCCCTTTTTGAGCTTACGCAGGACGGGCGAGACTCCGAAGCCAGACAGATTTTAAAACTGCTCGACGCCGATGCCTTTGTGGTTGTTTTGGACGAGCGCGGAAAGCCGCTGACAAGCCTTGAGTTTGCGAGCACCCTCCAGAACGCCATGAACGCCGGAAAATCGCATTTGCAGGTCGTGATTGGCGGGGCGGACGGGCTGACCGACGATGTAAGGCAGCGCGCCAATCTTTTGCTGGCCTTTGGAAAGCTGACCTGGCCCCACATGCTCGCGCGCATCATGCTTTTGGAGCAGGTTTACCGCGCCAAGCAGATTTTGGCGGGCCACCCGTATCATAGGGAGGGCTGAGCTTGCGTTTTGTACTCTTTCTTTTTTTCTGCCTTAGTATCGTAACCGGCCCAGCCTTTGCCCAGAGCCATGAAGATACGCTTGCGGGCCTGCAGGGCGAGCTTGTGCGGGCTGCGGGGATTATCAGAGGTATCGAGCGGCGCATAGGCGAGCTTGATGCCCATCTTGAATCGCTTTCAGGCAAAAAGACCAAGCTGGAGGCTGAGTATGCGGAACGACGCTCGCGCATGGCATCAACATTATCGGCCCTGACACGCATGGGGCGCACGCCAAGAGAGGCCGTGCTCATACGCCCCGGCGGGCCTTTGCAGGCAGCGCGTACGACCATGCTTTTGTCGGCTAGTTTTCCGGTTATTGAGGCTGAGGCTAAGGCCTTTGGCGGATTGCTGACCGACCTTGAAAAAACGAGCCGTGAACTGAGCGAAAAATCGGCGCAGGCAAAGGCTGTCCGTGCAGACCTTAGAACACGCCATGCCGATTTAACCCGACTTCTCGATGCGCGCTCGGCTGCGACCGGAAACGATACCGCATGGGTGGAAGAAGCCCGCAAAGTAGCCGAACTTGCCCGCGCCGCCCGCACCTTACGCGATTTTTTATCGGGGCTTGATACGGGTGATGCCGCCCGTGCCAAGGCCGATGCTTTTTTTGCGGCCCTTCCTGATGATGAGGGACAGATGCCTGTCTCAGGGATTATCAGGGTTGCATACGGGCAGCGCGATACAATTGGCGCAAAATCGAGCGGAATCAGTATCGAGACGCTCGCGGGATCCCTTGTTGTGGCCCCCATGGGCGGGATTGTGCGCTATGCCGGCCCTTTCAGGGGTTACGGGAATATCGTCATCATTGCGCACAAGGGGGGTTACCACTCCCTAATCGCGGGTCTGGATAAAATCAATGTTTCTGAGGGGCAGACGATTGTTTCAGGCGAACCAATCGCTATACTGGAAGACTTAGGCGACGCGAATCCGTCCGCCAGCCCTGTACGCAAGACAGTCTATTATGAATTGCGGCAGGGTGGGCATCCGGTGAACCCGTCGCGCAAACTCCCGGGGCTGGGGTAGTTCTTTCCGGCTTTGGCTTTTTTCGGACGTCTCATGAAGCCCTTGCGCACACTTATTGCCCTTTCCCTTTTTGCCTTCAGCTTTGCCCTTTTTTCGCCGCCGACCCGCGCGGCCGATGAAGGTACCAAGCCTGCCGCACAGGCGGATACTGAAGAAACCTATAAAATGCTGAAGGTTTTTGGCGAGGTGTTTGAGCGCGTGCGTGCCCAGTATGTCGACCAGAAAACCGATAAAGAACTGATTGAATATGCGATTGGCGGAATGCTTTCTAGCCTTGATCCGCACTCCAGCTATCTCAATGACGAGGGTTTTGAGGATATGAAAGTCCAGACCCGCGGCAGCTTTGGCGGCCTCGGGATTGAAGTCACGATGGAAAACGGACTTGTTAAAGTTGTCTCACCTATCGATGACACGCCTGCTTTCAAGGCCGGTGTTAAGTCCGGCGATATGATTACGCATCTTGATAACAAGCCGGTGATCGGGCTTAGCCTTAACGAAGCCGTTGATAAAATGCGCGGCAAGGTAGGGACCGATATAACCATCACCGTCCGCCGCGAGGGCGTGGCCGAGCCTTTGAAATTTACGATTACGCGTGATGTGATCAGGATCAAATCCGTCCGGTCATCTGTTTACGATAATGTTGGTTATATCCGCATCACGACCTTTAACGCCCAGACGGAGCCCGGCCTCAGAGTCGCACTTGAAGACATCAAGAAACAGACGGGTAAAAACCTGCTTGGGTATGTTGTTGACCTGCGAAACAACCCAGGCGGCCTGCTTGACCAGGCGATTGCGGTTGCAGACGCTTTCCTTGAAAAGGGCGAGATCGTATCCACACGCGGACGTAACGACACCGACACCAAGCGCGACAATGCGACCGCAGGCGACCTTGCCGACGGCCTGCCTGTTGTGGTCTTGATCAACGGTGGTTCGGCCTCGGCTTCCGAGATTGTTGCCGGTGCGCTGCAAGACCATCGCCGCGCTGTTTTGCTTGGAACAAAATCCTTTGGCAAGGGTTCGGTACAGACCATTATTTCGCTGCCCAATGATGCCGCTATCCGCCTTACGACGGCGCGGTATTACACGCCATCCGGCAGATCGATCCAAGCTAAGGGCATCGAGCCTGATATCGTTGTTCCGCAATCTAAACTTGAAAACCTCGAGAGCAGCGAAGGGATCAGTGAAGCGGATCTGCGCGGTGCTCTTGACGGACAGGCCGGCAAAAAGCACGAAGACGAAAAACCTGCGCCTGAAGCACCGCAGCCCACAAAGCCTGATGAAAAGGATTCCAAGAAAAAGGATGGCGAAACACCGGAAGAGGCCAAGAAGCCTATTTCCATCGACCACCCAGAGCTTGCTGACGATTATCAGCTGGCGCGTGGCATAGACCTGTTGCGCGGCATATCACTTTACAAAAGCAACGTTGTACCTGCTGGTGCGCCCGAGCTTGTCAAGGCGGTAACGCCTGATGACCCGGCTGCCACGCCTGCTCCGCGACAGTGAGGCTGCATCCATGCGTGATGAGGATGATGACGACGATGATGCACAAAAAGGCCCGTCCCTGTTTGCCAAGGGTGCGCGCTTTTTGGTGCAGCGTCCGCTTTTAAGCGGCATCCTTTTTGCGCTTCTCGGGTTTGCGGCACTTGCGTTTACCCTGCCCGTACCTGAAAAAGCGGCTGATGCCGAGCTAGCCATAGCGGTTAGCAAAGTTGTCACACAGGAGCATCCAGAGCAGGAGAAACCACCTGAGCAGGAAGCCCGCGAAAGGCAGGCAACGCCGCCTACCGAAGAAACACCGCCGCCTGCCCCCGCCGTGCCTGTTGTTGCGGATGTTGCCCTATTGATTACGGATGTAGGACTTAACCGCCGCCTTGCCGAAGCTATTGATAAAACCTTGCCGGTTGAGACAACGCTTGCTATTTCGCCCTATGGATCAGACCCTGCGGCTACGGCCAAAGCGTTTCTGGATACGGGGCGCGATATATGGGTGAATTTATCTGCCCAGAGCACTGAAGCCGGTATTGACCCAGGGCCTTTGGCTATTAGCGGTGCCTTGAGCAAAAAAGAAAACGTCGATTTTATCAAGAAGCAGCTTGATGCCGTGGGTAGCGGTGCCATTGGCATTTTTGTACCCAATGATGCCGATATCACGCTACAGCCCGACTTATGGCGTGATGTTGCCCTTGAGGCCATTGCGTTTAATAAAATGGTTCTCGATGGTACGGCTGCCAAAGTTGCGACCGAGCTTTATGTGCAGAAGTCGGAAGCCAAGATCAGCGCGTACCTCAAGACCGATATTGTGATCGACGGCTCGACCCCGCCCGCAGCCCTAGAGGCTGCGCTTGCCAGCGCCGTTCCCGCCATACTCAAGCTTAAGGAGGCGATTGTGGTCGTGACCCATCCGAACGCCATCGGGGTTGAGATTGTCGGCAAATGGGTGGAAGGGCTTGCGGCCAACGGCATCAGGCTTGTGCCTGCATCCAAATTCACAGGTCTTAAGCCGTAGTTGTGGGCGCTCAGACGCCGCGCCGCTCGTCCACTCGCTTTGGGCTTCGCTCGCATCCGAGCAGTTTTTCACGGCGAATAGGTATCCTATTCGCCTAAACAGCTCTGGCTCGCGGGGCTGCAGTCGCAGCCCTTTGTTGTGGGCGCTCAGAACAATAATAAGGGCAGATTGCAGCCCTTGATTATGTGTGCCAGCACGCCTATCCTCTAGGCCATGAAAGCCATTGAGGAATTAAAAAAGTTACCGTATCGGCAGTGCGTCGGGATTGTTCTCTTCAACAGACTGGGCCATGTGTTCGTAGGCGAGCGCCTTGATCACAAGGGTGCATGGCAGATGCCGCAGGGCGGTATCGATAACGGCGAGACCATCGAGCACGCGGCCATGCGTGAGCTGAAAGAAGAAACGGGCACCGACAAGGCCGAGATTGTATACGTCTCGGACACTGTTCTGACCTATGAACTTCCCGATCATCTTTTGGGCAAGCTTTGGGGCGGGCGCTATAAAGGCCAAGAGCAGCGCTGGGTTGCCCTGAAGTTTTTGGGGGAAGACAAAGATATTACACTCTACGACCGCGTACACCCCGAATTTTCAAGCTGGAAATGGGTGCCCCTGCCCGCCGTATGCGACCTGATCGTACCTTTCAAGCGCGAGACGTATCAATCGGTTGTCGATGAATTCAGGCCGGTTTTGGAGAAATATAGAGACCGAAATTAGAAGGAACTAATAATCAGCCGCGCTACCGTATTTATTACTCCACGAGAACCTATCTGGCAGTCATAGACTTTATTTGAATACTCATGATATGCTCTATGATACTCTAAACTGTATTGTTCTTGATCTAATTCGGTTTCGGTATTAAATTTTTTGGCAGCAGCTTCAATACGTGTCGTGCGCTCGAACTCTGCATTAATTGCACATGCACTACCTTGTACATGCCCTATTTCGTAGATGACAGGACGAGTAACAAGCAAAGTTGCTATGCTGCCTAATGCCGCCCCACACAGAGCAACGATTATAAAATCTTGGCGTAGTGTTCTAGGTTTGCTTTTTCTACCGAGCATGGCCGTATATCGATCCGTTTTCGTTGCGCGGAGCGTAAGAGTGGCCACAACTTATGTCAATACTGATTTGTTACGGATTAAGCGGGGACCAGGCTGGGTCAGAAGCATCGCCCGGGGCTTCGAGCTGGCGCTCGTTATAGCCCGTGAGGTCGATTTTATAGGCTTTGGCCGAGCGGCCGTTGCGGCCCGAGCTCTCTTTGAAGTAGGTCAGATAACGGCCATTGGGTGCCCAGCTTGGACCTTCCACGTGGAAGGATGAAACAATAAGGCGCTCGCCCGAACCATCAGGCTTTACAACGCCGATGAAAAACTTGCCGCCCTGCATTTTTGTGAAGGCCACAAGATCGCCGCGCGGCGACCAGACGGGATTGCCGTAGCGACCATCCGCAAAGGTAATGCGCTGCTGGTTGGAGCCATCGGCGTTCATGGTGTAGAGCTGCTGCTTGCCTGACCTGTCGGATTCAAAGACGATGCGGCGGCCATCCGGCGAAAAGCTTGCGCCCGTCTCGATGGATGGATTGCTGGTGAGCTGCCTTATCTGACGCGTACGCAGATCCATGAGGTAGATATCGGTATTGCCGTTGCTGGCAAGTGACATCACAACCGAATTGCCATCCGGCGAAAACCTCGGCGCGAAGCTCATGCCCGGGAAATCGCCCAAGACTTCCTGCCTGCCCGTATCGATGTTGTAGAGATACACGCGCGGCTTGCCGTTGACGTAGGCCAAATACGTAATTTCCTGCGAGCTTGGCGAGAAGCGCGGGGTGAGCACCATGTAGCTGCCGTCCGTCAGATATCTGTGATTTGCGCCGTCCTGATCCATGATGGCGAGCCGTTTGACGCGGGCGTTGAACGGGCCGCTTTCGGCGATATAGACGATGCGGGTATCGAAATACCCCTCCTCGCCCGTTAGTCTTTTAAAGATGCTGTCTGAAATAATATGCGCGATGCGGCGCCAGTTTTGTGGGGTTGTAGTGTAGGCCATACCGTCCACCTGCACTTCGCCAAACACATCCCACAAACGGAATTCGACACGCAGACGGCCATCCGGCGCTGCCGTGACCGCGCCCGTTACCAGCGCTTGTGAATTAAGCGGTTTCCAGTCAGAAAAGCGGGGGCCATCGAGCGCGGCCGAGCGCGCATCCTGAATAAACGATGTGGGATTGAGCGGGCGGAAAAGACCTGAGCCCTCAAGGTTGTGAGAGATGATATCGGTCATCTGCTGGCCGATGCTGGCGTTGTTGCCATCGCCCGTGAAGGCTGACAGCGCTATCGGCATAGGTTCGACACGGCCCTGCGTGACCGCGATTTTAAGCTCGGCACAGGCGGGCTCGGCCATAAAAGCCATTAATACAAACAGCAGACCTAAAAACTTACGCATGTCGAATCTCCATTAAGGAACCTCATTATAAACAATCCGCCATCCCTGCGAAGGCAGGGATCCATCGTAAATCAAAAAGGTATAGCAGCCCTTCTTTTCTATGGATTCCGGCCTTCGCCGGAATGACAACTCTGTAAATTTCTAGAACATATCCTTGGGATCGAATCTAACTGTCATGGTTTTCCACTGATCGTATTTGCCATCCGGGAGGCTGAGCGGCGTACATGCCGGTGCGCGAAGCGCCCTTAAGGCGCTATCGGCCGCAGCCCTGAAAAACGTATCGGAGTTATAGCGCAGTTGGTCTACGACCCGCGCATCCTGAACGGTTTTGGCGGCGGTAACCGTGACCTCGACATCCACCACCAGATCCTGCGCATCCCGTGCACCGGGGATGACTGCCCAGCAACCTGCCAGTTGCGCGCGTAGGGCATCCATCTCGGACATGGAAATGCTACTGCCCAAGGGTGCGGGAGCCGTTAGTTGCGGGGCCTGCCGAGGCGTATCACGCGCCACGCTATCGGGTGTCGGCTGTGCCTCTTCATCGCCCACGAGGTTTTTGAGGACGGAGGAAAACTGCTCTGCTTCCTCCTCCTTCGGCTTGTCCTCGGGTTTTTCCTTTTTGGCCTCGGCGGGTTTTTTGTCAGGCGCTTTGGCTGGCTTTGGAGCCGGTTTCTTTTCGGCTACCTCAGCCTTTTTTTCGGGTTTTGGTTTTTCCGTCGGGCGGACTTCCTCGATCTTTTCGCGCTCCGATTTTTGCGGCGTCTCGGATTTTAGAGGTTTTGGCGTTTCTGTTGCCTTTGGCATGGGCGGCGGTTCATCGGAGACCTTTTCAGGCTCCTTCGGCATTTTTTTGGCAACCGGCGCATCGATGTCGCTTGAGGCTTTTTCGGAGACGTTCAGGATTTCGACGGCCATCGCCTCTTCAGGGATTTCGATGGGTTTCGAGAAAAAGAAGAACGCACCGGAAAACAGCGCCACCAAAAAGGCATGCATGATAAGCGATGCCACGAGCGGCGACTTCATGTCGTCGCGTGGATCGCGCTCGTGCGGTGATTGTGCGGCCATAATTGCAGCGTTCATGCCGTTACCCTACCGGGAGATTATGGCCTATTTTGGCTTTTTGTAGGGATTTTTTCATTTTGGTGCGGTTACGCCCTGCTGGGTTATGAGGGCGATTTTGCCAAAACCCGCGGCGTTGAGCGCGCCCAATGTCGCCATCACTTCCCCGTAATTGAGGGCTTTATCGGCCCGCAGGAAAATGCGGCGGTCCGGGTTATCGCGGGTCATTGCGGACAGGAGCTCAAGCAGCCTTTCGCGGCTGACGGGAGTCTCGCCCACGAAAATCTGGCCTGTGCCCGTGAGGCTAACCTCGATCGGGCCTTGATCATCTTCGTGGATCTGGCCTGCCTCGGATTCAGGGATGTCGACAGGGACGCCTGCCGAGAGCATGGGTGCCGTTGCCATGAAGATGACAAGCAGGACGAGCATGACATCGACAAGCGGGGTTACGTTGATCTCCGCCCCGACTTTGTGTTTGCCGCGGCTCCCACGCTTGCCGCCTGATGAAACTTTGAACGCCATTTTTACTTCCTGTTTGTCAGGTGGCGGCCCAAGATGGCCGAAAATTCGACAGCGAAGTTTTCAAGGCGGTCGTTGTAGCGGTTGAGGTCACTTGAAAACTTGTTGTAGGAAATAACCGCAGGGATAGCAGCAGCCAAGCCAATGGCTGTTGCGAACAACGCCTCGGCAATACCTGGTGCCACAACGGCCAGAGATGCGTTTTTGGCGCCTGCAATGGCTGTAAACGAGCGCATGATACCCCAGACGGTGCCGAAGAGACCTACGAAAGGCGCGGCCGAGCCGACGTTGGCTAGGAAAGTCATATTCCGTTCCAGTTTAT
The DNA here is from genome assembly GCA_009926935.1 of Pseudomonadota bacterium. Lineage (GTDB taxonomy): Bacteria > Pseudomonadota > Alphaproteobacteria > Micavibrionales > UBA1664 > UBA6145. Next base: position 53,526 of record RFNZ01000011.1, read on the forward strand.
CCATTTCGCGGCCAATGGTGACGGACATCGAGCGTTCGATACGCTGCTGAAGGTTGGTCATGAGGCCGTCGCCCGTTGCGTTTTTGGAATCCGCCATGCCCTGACGCCATTCCTCCATGCCCGAGAGAAAAGTTTTGAGGATGGGATCAGGCCGCGACTGACGCACACGCTCGTAGAGCTTATCCAGTGGTTCGCCTGACCAGAACGCCTCCTCGAATTTGTCGGCACGGCGTTTGGTGGCCTTCATGGTACGGATTTTGTCGAAAATTATCGCCCATGACCAAACCGAGGCAAAAACCAGCATCAAAATCACCAGCTTGCCTACCAGATCGGCGTGCGCAAAAAGACCGAGTATCGACATATCCTGTGCAACGCTGCCAGCAAGGGCGACACTATCTACGGCGCGTGCGCCAAGTTCCGTTTGTTCCATATCCTTTTTATCCTTCCAAAATTGTGCGCAGAGCCTGCGGCATGCGCGCCGCCCTGCCGTCTTGCCCCATGCAGGCCAGAACGACCTTGAGGGTTACGAGCAACGTTGCGCCGCGCTTTATATCCTGTTGCATGGTAAATGAGGCTTTTCCAAGGTCAACCACGCGTGTTTCAACCGTCAACAGATCATCGAGGCGGGCGGCTGCCCTATAATCTACTTCCAGATGCCGCACCACCACAAAAACCCCTGTCTCTTCAGCCAGTTTACTGTTTTCGATGTTGTGGACGCGCAGGTATTCGGTCCGGCCTCTTTCGGCAAATTTGAGGTAGTTGGCGTAGTAAACCACGCGCCCCGCATCCGTATCCTCGTAATAGACGCGGATATCTATGGTTTCCAGCGATTTTGATGAATTGTTATCATTTTTCATATATTATCCGTAGCTGTATAAGAAGGGCACATGGCAACAAACTACATAAGCGTTCTGGTACTTACAGACTTGTCTCTTAACGCTTCCACGGTAGCCTTAAGTTGATTTTGCCAAAGGCAAAGCGTACGACACGCACCATCAGCCACAGACCTACGAAGAACACCGGCACCCACGGCAGCGTTGCGCCTGTGAACTGGATCATTGCATCAATGCCGCGCATGAATTTGTTGGCGGCTATTTTCCAGGTGTTATTAAGTTCATACGGCCTGATTTCAGCCGGACGATATTTGACCGCATATTCGATATTGACGGTTGCCAGTGCTGTCATTTTTTGAAGAATTTTAAGGCGTGCGGAACGCTGGTCAATTTCGGTTTGGACTCTGTTCAACTCCTGCTCAATACGCAGAATATCATCCACCTTTTCCGCCTTTGGCGAGGCCAGAAGCGAACGTAGGCGCTCGCGCAGGGCCAGCAGGTTTTCGGTTTGGGCGACGGTATCTGAATATTCCATCGTGTAGTCATCCGCCGAGACGTTGTGGTTTTTTATCTCCCCCTCGCCGGTTGCCAGAAAATCAAGAAACGCGCCCAGCTTATCAGGCGAAATGCGGGCGGATAAATTGCCGCCCTGCTCGGCAGTGATGTTGGAATTGAGCACCTGGCATCCGAGTTCGGCACATTTTGCAAAGTCACGCTGATAGCGGGCTTGCAGCTGGTCGAATTCTGTTTCGATTTGTAGGTTATGGGTTTCGGCGATTTTTTTGTCGCCCATATTCCTGCGGTCGAGAACCATGCTGGAAGGCGGCGCTGCCTGCGCTACCATGCCGTCCGAATACGCCATCGCGGCCTGAGGCGACGCGCTTTTTGCCATCACCATCCCGCCGCCCATGTAGTTGGCGGATTCAGATGTTGCTACCGAATTCTCATCTTCCCAGCAGCCAGCAAGGGCCATCGTTGCAAGCAGCACGAGCAGAAGTTTTTTCATGTCATTCCTCAAATAGGCCGTTGTTCGGTTGTTTCGGGGCGTTGATGCCGAGGGCTTTGTAAGCCCCACCGGTTACGCAGCGGCCGCGCGGGGTACGCTGCACAAGGCCTTGCTGGATTAAGTAAGGTTCGATGACATCCTCTATCACATCGCGTTCTTCGGATAATGTCGCCGCCAGTGTTTCAACGCCCACAGGCCCGCCTGCGTAGTGTTTGATGATGACCGAGAGATACCGCCTGTCCATCGCATCGAGCCCTGCGGCGTCTATATCAAGGCGTTTGAGGGCATTGTCGGCGACCGCGGATGTAACACTGGCGTGACCATCGACGAGCGCGAAGTCACGAACGCGCCTTACCAAACGCCCTGCAATGCGCGGTGTGCCGCGCGCGCGTCTCGCGATTTCGGATGCGCCGTCATCGGCCAGAGGAGCCGCCAGAATTTTGGCCGCACGTTTGACGATTTTTGTGAGGTCTGCGTGGTCGTAGAAATCGAGGCGCAGGGGAATACCAAAGCGTTCGCGCAAGGGGGTTGTGAGGAGCCCTGAGCGCGTGGTGGCAGCGACCAGTGTAAACGGCGGTAGCTCGATTTGGACAGAGCGTGCCGCTGGCCCCTCCCCAATCATGATGTCCAGCTTGCCGTCTTCCATAGCGGGGTAGAGAATTTCTTCAACGACGGGGTTGAGGCGGTGGATTTCATCGATGAACAGCACGTCAAAAGGCTGCAAGTTCGTGAGGATGGCCGCCAAATCACCCGCGCGGGCAATAACAGGGCCTGAAGTGGCCTTGAACCCGACGCCGAGTTCGCGCGCCACGATTTGCGCGAGCGTGGTTTTACCAAGGCCCGGAGGCCCGTGGAGAAGCACGTGGTCCAATGCCTCTTTACGAGATTTTGCGGCGGCGATGAAAACCGCGAGGTTATCCTTAAGCTGCTTCTGGCCCGTGAATTCGGACAATAATTGCGGGCGAAGGAACTGTTCTTCGTCGGTTTCAATACGCTCTTTTGAAAGGGCTTCTGATCGTTGAAGTGTCATTTTTTTACCGCGAAGGCGCGAAGATGCGAAGAAAACAGACCGCTTCTGGATTGCCGCGTCGGGCTTATGCCTTCCTCGCAATGACAGTGAAACACACTCATGCAGCCATCACTTTTAGGGACTGGGTGATGAGGCTGGAAATATCAGCGGCTTCGCCTTTGGCCATGATGGTGCTGACAGCCTGATACGCCTCCGAACGGCCATAGCCAAGGTTTACAAGGGCGGATACGGCGTCTTCTGCCATGTTTGTGGGCAGCACGGCATCGTTGGCGATCTTTGCTTTTTTGGTGGGGGTGGCCACCGATATATCGGACACAGGGGCCGCTATTTTTATGTCCTTTAGCTCCATGACGATGCGTTGCGCGAGTTTGGGGCCTACGCCATCCGCGCGGGTTAAAATAGCGCTGTCTTTGGCACCTATGGCCAGCGCCAGCTGATCGGGCGTGCAGGCCGATAAAATGGATATAGCAACCTTGGGGCCGACGCCTTGCACGGTTGTCAGGGTTTTGAACCAGTGCTGTTCGGCTTTATCGGCGAAGCCGTAAAGTGTAATCGCGTCCTCGCGGACGATGGTTTCGATGTAGAGGCTTGCGGCCTCGCCCACAACGCCCACTGCGCCCATGGTGCGGGCACCGGCCATGACTACGTACCCGACGCCGCCCACATCAAGGACAAGCGTGTTGCCGGAAATATCGTCAATTTTGCCTTTAAGCCTGCCGATCATGATTCGATTTGAGCATAATCAGGCAGAGAGAACAATATTAGGGTCAGGACCCATTGAATTCATAGAATTCAATGGGTCCTGACCCTAGAACGGTGATGCGCATGACAAATGGCCACGGCCAAAGCATCGGCGGTATCGGCCAGATCGAACGTCGCTTTGGGCAGCAGGACCTTGACCATCATTTGTACCTGTTCTTTGCCAGCATGCCCTGCCCCTACGACCGATTTCTTGATGGCATTCGCCGCATATTCGGCAACCACAAGCCCTGCCCGCGCCGGTGCTATAAAGGCGACGCCCCGCGCCATTCCCAATTTAAGGGTTGAGGCCGCGTTCATGTTTGAGAAGGTTTCTTCTATTGCGGCTTCGTCGGGGTGCCATTCGGCAATCACGTCCGTAAGGCCGCTATCGATGGCGCATAAACGCTCGGCCATCGGGGCTTTGGCCGCAGGCCTTATGACGCCCCCCGCGACAAAGGACAGGCGGTTTTGGTCGCAGTCTATGACCCCCCAGCCGCAGCGAAGGAGCCCAGGGTCAATGCCAAGAATGCGAGTGGGTGCCATGCCCCCGAGGATCGTCCATATCGGGGTTTTTGACAATCGCTATCGATTTAACGTAATTAAACGCCATGCTTACGACTTTTGCGCAGCTCGTTTTTTTGCAAGAACCGCCAGCAAAGCCAAGCGCGATCATGCTGGCCCGCGCACAGGCGCTTAAGGATTTTGTTGACCTGTGTCTGCAGCTTGAGCCCGATGCCGGCCATAGCCCAAATGCGCTCAAAGCGCTTTTTGCTGACCAGTGTGTACTTGGTGCCCATGCCGACCGCTTGCGTGCCCAGCTGCAAAACACGATCATGACTTCGGGCGACGTGGAAGCAAGAAGACAAGCGCGTATTGCCGTTGCCCGACTTGAATCCGCAAGTTCGCATTTTAATATGAGTCGCACACGCTACCCGCATATCCGGGCGCGGCGAGGAAAACGCGTTTCGGTTGAACTTGATCGTTTCTAAGCCGCTTCCAGCCTTGAAGCGATTTCTTCAGGCAGATCCATGTTTGTGAAAACCTGCTGAACGTCATCGTTTTCATCGAGATAGTCGATGAGTTTCATGAGTTTTTCGGCTGCATCAAAATCACTGAGCGGATTGAGATTAAGCGGTTTCCAGATGAGGCCTGATTTTTCAGGTGTGCCGTAGGCCGCTTCCATTTTCTCGCGGACGGCGGCGAAATCCGCAATCTCGGTATACACCGCATGATAGGCGTCATCGCTTTCGACATTCTGCGCGCCTGCTTCGACCGCCGCTTCAAAGATACTGTCGGCGGTGGCTTTGGCCGCTGGTATCACAATCTCGCCCACGTGCTCAAACATAAACCCGACCGAGCCAGTCTCGCCCAGCGCGCCACCAAACTTTGTGAAAGCCAGACGGACATCGCCCACGGTGCGGGTTTTGTTATCGGTCAGCGCTTCGATAATCACGGCGACGCCGCCGGGGCCATAGCCCTCGTACCGTGCTTCCTGATAGTCCTTGCCGTCGGCTGCGCCCGGTGTCCCCTGCTCAATGGCCCGCTTGATGCGGTCATTGGGCATATTGACCTCCTTGGCCTTGGCTATTGCGAGCCTCAGGCGGGGGTTCATCGCCGGGTCGGGGGTGCCTGATTTTGCCGCAACCGTGATTTCACGGGCGACTTTGCCAAACAAGTTGGCTTTCTTTTTGCCTTGCGCCTCTTTGCGGCGCGCAACGTTTTTAGCGTGGGAATGGCCTGCCACTTTTAGTTTCCTTCTTACGCCGTTGCTCGCGGGGTGGCCTTGCCACCCTTAAGCACTTTCTAATTAACTCCATATCTGTATAATTTCCCGTATTCGTTTTTTCAACCACCCTTCATGGTTTCATGCCTTATCAGTTTGACCGCGTTTCCGTTCTTATTGTTGAAGACAATCAGCCTATGGCGCTGATGGCGAAATCCATCCTTGAAACTTTTGGCATCTCGACCGTGTATTTGACCAAAAACGGCGAAGAGGGTTTTGACAGCTTCTGCAAGCACAACCCTGATTTTGTGATTGCCGACTGGATGATGAAGCCGATGGACGGGATCATTCTGACCAAAACCATTAGGACCGAAGCCAAATCACCCAACCCGTTTGTACCTATCATCCTGATGACCGGATTTTCAGAAAAGGGCCGTGTTGAGGAGGCCCGCGATGCCGGCGTTACCGAGTTTCTGGTCAAACCTTTTGAGGCCAAGGACCTTTACAAGCGTATCGCGCAATGTATCGAACGCCCGCGCCAATTTGTCAGATGCGAGGACTTTTTCGGCCCCGACCGCAGGCGCAAGCAAGACCCCAATTATGCAGGCCCATGGCGGCGTGAGGGCGACCACGACATTAAGGACCTGATCCGATGATTGACTATCCACGCGATCGCAAACGCCGAGCAGAAATCCTGTTTCCGCCCAACGCACTCAAGGCAAAGGTGGGGAGCGGCGGTATTGATGAGAAACTGATTGTCAAAGCCCAGAAGATTATCGAGGAAACGAAAGTCGATTTTCTGCCGATCGGGCAGCGTTACCTAAAATCGCTTGAAGAGGGCCTGAGCACCACCAAGGCCAATCGCGGGCGCATGGATGAAGAGGCCCTGATTGCGACGATGCTTTACCCTGCCATGCAGCTCAAGGCCAATGGCGGCATGTTCGGGTATCCGTTGGTTACGGCTGTGGCTGCACGCCTCATACGTTTTCTTGAGCATATCAATGACACCAATGATGATGCCCTTGAGGTTATCAATGCTTATGTCGAAACATTGTCGGCCATCCTTTTAATGGGTGAAGGCAACAGGAATGTTGTGGACCATGTGGCGGATATCCATGTGGCACTTGATGAAGCCTGCACCCGCTATTTTGAGAAGCATGGGAATTAATATTATTTTGCATATTATTAGCTCTTTCGGTATCCTACACGCACTAAACCGTGCTAAGTGACCAGATATGCAGCTCGCTAGACAACGCTTTGAAGCCGCAGGGATCCTCCCCGCCCATTTCGGGGCCGATGCCTATTGCGGACAAAACCCCATGGACGTTACGCCCGTGGCGCTGGCGGTGTACGCGCAAATCGTAAAAATGCTGCCGATCGCAAGAAGGCTCGGCAAAAAAGTTATCGTCGTTTTTGGAGAAAATCACAACATCCCGACGCATGTCGTAGCCGGAAAAGCCACGCTTGATCTCGCGCGCCGCAGCCTTGGCGATCACGCAAAAATTGCCGTGAATTTTGAGATGAGGCACAACACGCAGTCTGTCCTGCTTTCTCAACAACTGAATACCCCGCGCCCTTTGCTTGACTGGTTATCCCTCCACGATACAACCGGACACGAGCAGATAAAAACCATTCTGGCTTTTGGTGCCCATGAAGAATCCCCGGTCACGCGCCGCGATTTTTATGCCTATCTGCTTGAAAAAAACGTGCCGACAAAATTTGTGGATGCCGCATTTATCGAAGATGAGCGCACGGGCGAGGCGATCCTTGATCTCTATGACCCGCAGACAAGAAGGCTTGTGGTGCACAGACGCCGCGGAATGCCTGATAGCCTTGATATCCCCGTATATTCGGCCAATGGCATGGCTGACCGCAATTACATCATGGCTATCAATACCTGCCTGAACATGAAACAGACATCCGCTGATTTAGGCTTTCTTTTCTGCGGGAATGACCATGTCATTGGAAACACGGAGGCAGGGCACAAGTTCAGCGAGAGCGCGACTGCCTACCTTGCCGCCTCGGGCCACATTGTCATACCGGTGTTCAACCAGCATTATCTTGGGTTTTCGCAGGACATCCCCCTAGAGGCACGGGATATTATCAGACAGGGTGTGATAATCCGCGGACTTGATCCTTCGATTTACGAAATCGGAGATGAGACCGACGAGCTGTTTCATTTTGAAGATGTTTTAGAAAACTCGAGCCGTGTTGTTGGCCCCAGCCAAGTTCCTGACACCAGGCATTTGGGCCGCACGGTCCTGCTTGAAACCCAACGTGCCGCCGACATCTTGAGGCGCGCGTATCCCGAGACAGCCGTACGCGGCCCTTATGAAGGCGGGCGTGCCCCTGCCGCCGCACACACGCCTGTACAGCGCGTAGCTTAGGTTCTATTGACATTCGTCCCATAATGGCCTGCAAAACGTGTATTTCTACGCTTCCGCTTCTCAAATATCTGAACATATTCTGCGAGGCGGTTCTCGAAATAC
>RFNZ01000012.1 GCA_009926935.1 Pseudomonadota bacterium
AGCCGCCCTAGGGCGGCTTTTTGCATACTTGGGTAATCATAATCGTTGCTGCGTCATTATTTAACTTTTTCTTAAAAGTGATTTGCGTCAATATGAGGAGGCGCGACATTCTGACGCACTCTTAGAAAAAGGGCTCCTCGATGATTAGAACGAAAATCGTATTCCTCAGTCTGTTTTCCCTCCTCATGGTTATAGCAATGGGCGCCTGCGCGTTTTGGACAAAACATGTATTAAGTGATGTGATCACCGAACAAAGCCTGAATTCCAAAGTTCTCGCCAACCACAGCGAAACGGACATGATGCATGATGGTATCCGCGGCGACGTGTTGCTCGCTCTCAAAGGAGCCATTGACGGTAGTGCCGAGACAGTTAGCAGCGCATCAGCCGATTTAAAAGACCACACGGAAAATATGACCACGCTGATCACGGCAAACGCAGAACTTGTTAAAAACGAAAAAATCAAGGAAGCACTGGCCGCAGCTGATGCTCCACTCAAGGAATATCTCTCAGAAGCCGCGAAAATCGTAGCCGCAGCCGAGGCCACCCCGACGGAGGCTCAAGGCATGTTCGGTGCCTTCATGAAAAAATTTGAGGCTCTGGAAGAGAGCCTTGGAGCATTAAGCGACCTCATCGTGACGGAAATCGAAGCATCTGAACAACGTTCGATCGAAGTTCAGGATCGTATGAACAAGCTGCTCATCCTATTCGCCGCCCTCAACGTTCTCGTCACGTTGTTCACGCTTGTTAAAACACAAACATGGCTGATCAATCCGGTCAACGCCATGATTAAAACAATGGAAACCCTCGCTTCAGGCAATAATTCAGTCGAAGTCAAAGGGATGGACAGGCGCGATGAAATTGGTGCCATGGCCAAAACAGTTAATACATTCAAGGAAAACGCTCTACAGATCGAAAAAATGAACACGGAGCAGGAAGAACTAAAGCGCCGCGCCGAAGCCGAAAAACGTCAGGCCATGCAAAATCTGGCCAATAGCTTTGATAGTCGGGTCGGTAGCGTTATTCGCACCCTGACATCAGCCGCCGAAGGCATGACTATGACCGCCCAGCAGATGAAAAAGGCATCGGATCAAACGGCGCAGATAAGCTCCATGGTCGCAGCCTCTGCAACGCAGGCCGATAGCAACGTCCAGACGGTAGCCTCAGCTGCCGAGGAACTCGCGGCTTCTTCATCCGAGATCGCCCGTCAGATCGACAGCGTAGCCAAAAAAGCAAACATGGCGGCAGCGGATGCGCAGGCAACAAGCGCCTCTGTACAGGAACTGGTAAGTCTGGCCGAAGGCATTGGCGAGGTTATCGGCACCATCAAAGATATCGCCGATCAAACAAACCTCCTCGCCCTCAACGCCACAATCGAGGCCGCAAGGGCCGGCGAAGCCGGAAAAGGCTTTGCCGTTGTGGCTGACGAAGTTAAAAAACTCGCAAACGAAACCGGACAAAGGACGGAGGAAATCGACGCCCGCGTCACGCGCATTCAAGACGCCATCAACAATGCCGTTCAAGCCATGCAGAAGATCATCGACAACGTCCAGCAGATCGACAGCGCGACCACATCAGTGGCTGGTGCGGTTGAAGAACAGAACGCAGCAACAGCCGAAATCGGTCGCAACGTGACCGAGGCTTCAACCGGCACACAGCAGGTTTCCAGTTCTATTGTCCAGGTCCAGGAAAACGCCGCTCAAACCGGACAATCCGCCAACATGGTTCTGGATGCCGCAAGCGATCTCAAGAGCCAGTCCGAGGTCCTGCAGACGGAAGTTTCAAACTTCCTGCAGGAAATCCGCGCAGCATAAAAAACCATCCATGTAAAAAAACCTGCCGAGATGGCAGGTTTTTTTATGGCTTAAGAGAAATGCAAACCCGCATCACCTCTTCAAACATCGCCTCAGTCAGCCGACCGGTATTGGTGTTGTAACGCGAGCAGTGATACGTATCGACAAGCTTGAGACCGTTTGGCAACAAATGAACACGCCCATGTACAAAGGGATAAGCCGAAAGCTTAAGACCAAATGCCCGCAACACGGCATCATGGGCAATCTTCCCCTGAACCAGCAAAACCTTAAGCTGAGGTAGCCCCTCAAACTCTCCCTTCAAAAAGGGTCTGCAACAGGCGGCCTCCTCAGGTAACGGTTTGTTTTCAGGTGGCACACAACGCACAACATTGGTAATCCGGCAGCCGATAAGGGTCAGCCCGTCATCCGGGCGTTCCTGATACTCTCCGCGCGCAAGGCCAAGCTTAAGCAGCGTCCCGTAAAGTAAATCACCAGCCCAGTCGCCCGTAAAAGGCCTCCCCGTAAAATTGGCACCTCTCAACCCCGGCGCCATACCCACAACCAGCAACCACGCATCCAAAGGCCCGAACGAAGGCACAGGCGCATTAAATTTATCAGGGAAAGCCTTGCGATTGGCTGTCCGGTACGCCAATAGGCGTGGGCAGAGGCTGCAATCGGAATCAGGTTGGGGAAGCGTGAGTGACATCAGGCGGTGATACAAGCAACCCGTTGATTTGTCGAGCCTTCTCACAAAAATGCTTGCCCTTTTCGATAGATGCCTCTAGAAATGCGGCATCAATCGCAAAACCGAGGACAAAAATGGCCCGCGTAACCGTTGAAGACTGCATCCTTGAAATTCCTAACCGCTTCGAGCTCGTTATGCTCGCAGCTCAGCGCGCCCGCCAGATCGGCACAGGCGCAGCCCTTACACTCGACCGTGACAACGATAAAAACCCGGTCGTAGCCTTGCGTGAGATTGCTGAGAAAACCGTCCAGCAAGACTCCCTGAAGGAAGACCTCACAACGTCTTACCAGAAAGTGCACCTCAACGACGATGACGAGCCAAATCTGGCCGAACTCATGGACGCCGAGGAAAAAGCTCTGGCCGATCGCGCCCATCTTGGTATGGAAGCCGGTATGGATACCGCCGATGACGATGAAGACGAGGCCGATGACCTCGAAAGCCTCGCCGGCATCTCCGAAGACGAGGAATAACCTCCTTTTAACTGTTTCATAGTAACAAAGGGCCGATAGGATTTCCTACGGCCCTTTTGTTTTGTTAGACTGTTACGAAGATATGCTACAGACCCACGCACCAGACGCTGGAAAACCGCAACAGGTACCGATTGTCCCCGAGGTTGAGCAAGCCCTGCTCGACAAACTCAGGGGTTACATGGGTGCGCCCGAAATACAGCGCGTTGAAAAGGCGATTGAATACGCAAGAACAAAGCACGCAAGCCAGACGCGTTCCTCAGGCGAACCCTATTACACCCATCCGGTTGAAGTTTCGGCCATTCTTGCGGATATGCATCTTGATATGGCCTCGGTCCTGACAGCCATACTTCACGATACCGTTGAAGATACCGACGCTACACTTGAAGACGTCGAAAAAAATTTCGGGGCCGATGTCGCCCAGCTTGTAGACGGTGTTTCAAAACTCTCGAAAATCGAGAGCAAAACCGTTGAGGGAAAACAGGCTGAAAATTTCAGAAAACTCGTACTGGCCATGTCGGAGGATATCCGCGTACTTCTGGTCAAACTGGCAGATCGCCTGCACAACATGCGCACGCTGCACTATGTCCAGAAAATCGAAAAACGTCAGCGTATCGCAGCCGAAACCTTGGAGATATACGCCCCACTGGCCGAACGCATTGGTATCCATGCCGTTAAAGAGGAGCTTGAAGATTTATCCTTCGGCCACCTCAAACCGGAGGCGCGGGAGAGTATTACGGCCCGATTGTCCTTCCTGAGATCCGAGGGCAGTGATGTCGTCAGCGACATCATTACAAACCTAAATGCGGTGCTGAAAGACGCCGGTATCAACGCCGAAATCACGGGCCGTGAAAAAACGCGCTATTCCATCTGGAAAAAGATGCAGCGCAAAAACGTGGCCTTTGAACAATTGTCCGATATCATGGCTTTCCGTGTCGTGGTCTCGACGGTAGCCGAGTGCTACCACGTACTTGGCGTCATTCATTCGGCTTTTCCGACCGTGCCCGGGCGTTTTAAGGATTATATCTCGACCCCAAAACCAAACGGATACAAGTCCATTCACACAACGGTTCTGGGGCCTCACAACCAGCGCATCGAAATCCAGATCCGTACCAAAGAAATGCACGAAGAGGCGGATTTAGGGGTGGCCGCACACTGGGCCTATAAAAACGGGCGCGCTCCTTCTACTGAAGATGTCAAAAAATTCCGCTGGCTGCGCGATCTTCTGGATATTCTGGACGCTGAAAAAAAACCCGAGGATTTCCTCGAAAACACAAAGCTCTCCCTGTTTCAGGACATGGTGTATTGCTTTACGCCAAAGGGCGACGTGATCGAGCTGCCCAACGGCGCAACACCGATAGATTTCGCATACGCCATCCACTCAAACGTCGGCGACCGTACGGTTTCCGGCAAAATCAACGGCCGTATTGCTCCGCTGAACACGAAATTGCAGAACGGTGACCAGGTCGAAATCCTGACTCAAAAAAACCAGACCCCAAGCGCCACATGGGAACGCTTCGTCGTCACCGGCAAAGCCAAATCACACATCCGTCGTTTTATACGGCTCCAGCAACGTGACCAGTTTATTCAGCTTGGCCGCGCCATGATTCAGAAAATCTTTAAGGCCGAGGGTTACGATTACAACGATAAAGCCCTCCAGCCCATCGTTGGCCAGTTTAAAACAGAAAATCTTGACGACGTATTCGTAGGCATCGGGCAGGGCAATCTGGCCGCACGCGAGATTTTCAAAATCCTCTTCCCAAGTCACCGCAGCGAGCCTCAGGCCCCTCAAAAGAAAACGCAGATCGGCGACCCCTTTGAGAAAGCCAAAAAAAGCGGCACGGCCCTCCCCATCAAAGGGCTTATCCCCGGCATGGCCGTCCACTACGCGCGCTGTTGCCACCCCCTGCCGGGAGACAGGATCGTCGGCATCGTAACGACAGGCAAAGGCGTTGCCGTTCACACGATTGATTGTGAAACCCTTGAAACTTTCGCTGATACACCTGAACGCTGGCTCGACGTATCTTGGAACGACGGATCGGAGACGCAGGAGGCTCAGGTAGGCCGCCTCAACATCACAATTACAAATGAACCAGGGTCCCTAGCAACGCTTTCGACCGTCATCGCAAAAAACAGCGGCAATATTACGAACCTCAAAATCACCAACCGCTCGACGGATTTCTGGGATATGTTCGTAGATGTGGGCGTGAAGGATACAAAACACCTCAACAACGTGGTGGCAGCCCTGCGCGCCACATCCTGCGTCCTGTCAGTCGAACGGGCACGCGGGCGATAAAAAAAGCGCCCCAAAGGGCGCTTTTTTGTTTTATTTCAAATCCATCAATGCATGCCAAGCGGCACAAGAGGCAGGTAGCTGCGCTCAAGCAGTCGCGCTACATGAATCTGGATTTCTTTGATGCTACGCTGTCGACGGGCTGGGAGTTTTTTTGATTTGCGTTTCATGACAGTTGTCCTTTTCCTACGTTGTATCGGACTTCCATCGTACGACTACGCGCCCTAACAGCTTGTTAAAGTTATAAAAAATTTTAGATATCTACTTTGACCGGAAGCGGTTTTTAAAGCATAGTAGCACCATGTTTAAAAGCAAAAAAAAGCGCAATATTTCCTTTTATATCAAGGAAATATGCTGGCCCTCGATGGGGTGGAAACGCGCCGCTCGTTATGTAGCCCTGCGTGTCATGCGACTCTCGGTCGCATCAAACGCAGTGCCGCGTGGTTTTGCTTGCGGGATAACGGCTTCGTTTTTTCCTGTTCTGGGCACGCACGCACTTATTGCAGCCGCCATGGCTTTTGTTATCAGGGCCAACGCTGTAGCCGCCGTTTTAGGTACGCTCGTTTTTCCACCCATTATTCTACCGATCATATTTTCGTTTGATTTTTTGGTCGGAAAAAACTTTTTGCAGTGGACAGGCTTGTACATTACCCCCGCTCACGCAGGCAGCACCACAACCCTGGAAAACATAGAAGGCTTCATGATACCCGCAACAGCAGGAGCAATCTTGCTGATGCTGGCCGTTTGGCCGTTATCGTATTTCGCAACAAAAAAAGCGATCGATCTTTTTCGCCAACATAGGCAAAAGGTGCGACCATGATCATCGGGATTGGTGAAGATACCTGCGATATCCGCCGCATTGAAAAAGCGCTGAAGCGCCACGGGCAGCGCTTCATGGATCGCTGCTTTACCCCTGAGGAACAAGCAAAAGCCGCACGTCGCAAAAGTGCCCGGGAACCGGCCTCAACTCTGGCCAAGCGCTTTGCCGCAAAGGAGGCCTGCGCAAAAGCCCTTGGAACCGGCTTTAACATGGGCGTTTCCTTCAGATCGATCGGCGTTGTAAACGCTCCTTCCGGCGCACCGGCACTGGTACTAGCCGAAGGCACGCTAAAACAGCTGCAAACCCTGACCCCGGCTGGCAAAACAGTAAAAATACACGTAACTTTGGGGGATGAATACCCTTACGCCAAAGCGCTCGTCATCATAGAATGCCTTGACGCCTGAGGCCAAACCGCCAAGGATATCGCCCTTAAGGAAAAAAAATGGCCGAAGAAACAACATCCCCCTCAGAAACCAGCGATAGCGTATTTAAAAAATCCGCCGAAAAAGAGTGGATGGAGCTTTTTTCAACGGCCTTCTGGGCGATTGCCGTAGCGCTCGTCATCCGTACGTTTTTGTTTGAGCCTTTCAATATCCCTTCAGGCTCAATGAAACCAAACCTTCTGGTTGGCGATTACCTGTTTGTTTCCAAATACTCTTACGGATACTCGCGCTATTCACTACCCTTTGGCTTGCCCCTCATTCAGGGCCGGGTTGCAGGCAGCATGCCTCAGCAAGGCGACGTGGCTGTTTTCAAACTCCCCTCCAACACGCGTACTGATTACATTAAACGCGTCGTAGGGCTGCCCGGTGACCACATCCAAATGACGCGGGGCCGTCTTTATATAAACAAGAAACTCATACCAAGAGAGCCACTGGGCATGATCATCGATCACGAGTCCGATGGCTCCGATACCGAAATGCAGGTGTTTGAGGAAACGCTCCCGAACGGCGTCAAACACATCATCTATGAAGAGGGCGATAACGGCCCGCTTGACAACACTCGTGAATACATAGTGCCGGAAGGCCATTTCTTCATGATGGGTGACAACCGTGACAACTCGCAGGACAGCCGCGTTGAAGATCTCGTGGGTTTTGTTCCTTATGATCATTTCGTAGGCAAGGCCGAGCGCCTGTTTTTCTCGACCAATGGCAACGCCAAACTTTGGGAATTCTGGCGTTGGCCCACAACCGTACGTTACACAAGACTCCTCAAGGCCGTTGAATGAAATCGCGTGACGACTTCCAGAAAAGGCTAGGCTACAGCTTCAAGAACGAAGTCCTTCTGGAATCCGCACTCACGCATGCTAGCGCAGGCGGCGAGGCCGACTACCAGCGCCTCGAATTTTTAGGTGACCGCGTGCTGGGGCTCATCGTAGCCGAATGCCTGTACGAACTTTTCCCGAACGAACCTGAGGGCGGGCTCTCCAAGCGCCACACCGCCCTCGTTCGGGGTGAAACACTCGCAAAGGCAGCAAGGTCAATTGACATCGGCAAAGCCATGGTCATTTCGGATTCCGAGGAAAGCGGCGGCGGCCGTGTTAATACCAACATCCTTTCGGATATCATGGAAGCCGTTATAGGCGCCGTATATCTTGATGGCGGGCTCGATGCCGCCCGAAAAATCTTGGCACCCTTGCTTGCTGACGAAATAAGCGCGCTTGCAACCCCGCCTCGTGATCCAAAAACCACATTGCAGGAATGGTCGCAGGCTCAGGGAATGGGATTGCCCGACTACGCCCTGATAGCGCGGGACGGGCCGGACCACGCGCCCGACTTCACCGTAACCGTAACCATAAACGGCAAAACGGCCACCGCTAAAGGCGCTTCCAAACGGGCGGCTGAAAAAGCGGCAGCCCAGACCCTTATCGATGAGTTAGGTATATAACATGACAACGCGCTGCGGTTTTATTGCCCTGATCGGCGCCCCAAATGCGGGAAAATCCTGCCTCCTGAACGCACTGATTGGTGATAAAATCTCAATCGTAAGCCCCAAGGTTCAGACAACGCGCACAAGGGTACTGGGAATAGTCACAAAAAACGATGCGCAGGCGGTTTTCATTGATACGCCCGGTCTTTTTAAACCACGCCGCCGCCTCGATCGCGCCATGGTGGCAGCAGCCCACGATGCCCGCGACGAGGCCGATATAGTGGCGGTCGTAGCCGATGCCGCCAGAAAAGACTGCCTGGAAACCGTCAAAAAAATTGTCTCGCGCATCCCCTCTGCCGACAAACGCAAGATCGCGCTGGTCCTTAATAAAGTCGATCTTATCGATCGTAAAAAGCTTCTGCCAATGGTGGCAGACCTCAATAAGTTTCATCCGTTTGCCGCAACCTTTATGGTGGCCGCAATCAAGAACGACGGCATAGAAGGTCTCGAAAAATGGATTTTCGAACAGCTGCCGGAAGGCCCTATGCACTATAATCCGGATACCGTAACCGATACGCCCGATGCCATACTTGCGGCCGAGATCACGCGCGAAAAGCTTTATCTCCGCCTTCACGAAGAGCTCCCCTACGGCCTTCATGTAATGACCGATAGTTTTGAAAAACGGGCGGACGGCAGCATCGAAATCCGTCAGACGATCATTACAAACGAAGCACGTCACAAAGGCATGGTGATCGGTAAAGCCGGTGCAATGCTTAAGCTTGTCGGCAGTCTGACACGCGAGGAACTGCAACAGATTTTCGATACGCGCATCCATCTTTTTCTGGATGTTGTAGTCAAGGATTCATGGGATGAGCGCGGTGAAGTGATTTCCGAAATGGGTCTCAACCCTGACGCCTGATTCCATTTCGATGTGGATAAGTGAACGCCCGACTCGAAGACCCGTTTGATAGCGAATCTGACTTTGCTAGTGTCAGTTCACTGCAATTGAAAACAACTTCAGATCATCGCCAGTGCGATACGATCTCCAGCTTAATTGCTTTGGGGGAAAAGAATTTTCATGACCAAACAAACGTGGACAGACGAGCGCGTCGGGCTTCTCAAGCAAATGTGGGGTGCCGGTAAAACAGCTGCCGAGATAGCCCATCAATTGGGCGGCGGCATCACGCGCAACGCGGTTATCGGCAAGGCGCACCGCCTTGGCCTTTCTGGCCGCATTTCACCTATCAGCACCAAAAAGATTGAAAAATCGCATCACGTGCCTCCGGCAGCTGCAGCTCTTATCTCGGAACCCGTGTACGAAAAATCAGCAACATCCGTTTCCATGCTGGAACTCACGGAAAAAACATGCCGCTGGCCGCTGGGCGACCCGAAAAAATCCGGCTTCCACTTCTGCGGCGCGCGTCCCGTACCGGGCGTTCCTTACTGCGGTCATCATGCAGCTGCGGCCTATCAGGGCACCATCCGCAAATTCAACATCAACGATGATGTCGATGGCAAAGATTCAGAAGACGCTCTTGAAGCACTGGATGACGCTGTAAACTCCTAACGCGGCACTACCCACATAACAAAAAAGGCTCCTCTACGGAGCCTTTTTTGTTGGTGCTGTATCTTGATTAAACCGTCACAAGGCGCGTGCCCGTGACGCCTCTTTCTTTAAAAATCCTTTCAGCAACCGAAGCCATAGGGTGTGCAGAGGGAATTCTTAATTCAGGTAGATCCACACCGGAATGAATAATGGTATCAGCCACATCGCCTATAGCCCTAGTATCGCTCGCTCCAATCGCAATTTGAAAAAACGAACGTACTTTTGCCGGACCATCCAGATCACCTTTAGTAACCAAAATTCCCATGAAAAACTCCGCTCTCTGTCTGTTGGTAAGGGATCAAATTACACAGACCCATGGTAAGTAGCAAATTTAGCCCGCAATACTCAGATCAGGGCCAAGCGCGGAGAACGTATCAATGCGCAAAAACCCGGCATCGGAATGAAATATCTGGGCCGTCAAAGGCTGCCCGGTCATGATCCAGATACGGGTTTTTTGCAGTGGCGTGGCAGCAGGCAGAGAAAACACGTTTGACATGGTTATGTCCTAGAAAAAACAGGAAGAATCACTGATATAAAATGCTATCGAGATGCCTCGGCACTCACAAGCATAGGCTTTGCTGCACCGCCCACAATTGCCTGTACGCTCTGCCGGGCGGAAAGTGAAACAGCCTCGAATTTTGCCAGTTGCTTACCGACGAGTTTGTTCCCGACAGAAAGATTGGCAACCTTGGTGGGATTGACCTGCGCGCCACCCTTAAGCACTTCAAAGTGGAGATGCGGGCCGGTTGAGTTGCCGGTGCTGCCCACGCGGCCAATAACCTGGCCTTGCCGAACGCGCTGGCCCGGTTTAACCGCAATCTGGCTCATGTGGCCATAAGCAGTTGAATAGGTATTGTTGTGTTTGATGGATACATATTTACCGTAACCGCTAAACCAGCCTGCACGGGCAATAACACCATCCCCGGCCGCAAAGATAGGCGTGCCAGTCGGGGCGCCGAAATCAACCCCTTTATGCATTTTATTATATCCTTGTATGGGGTGGCGTCGCATACCAAAGCCCGATGTCACGCGGGCGCCGTCAACAGGTGTGCGCAAAAGCGCTTTTCTGACAGGCTCGCCCTTGCCATCAAAATATTCGAACGCGCCGTTATTGTTGAAGCGTACGATTGTATTGGGTTTGCCGCGCACCGTAAGGGTTGCATAAAGGATGTTCTCGCCTTTCACAAAAGCGCCGTCATCGGTGCGCGCAACGTCGTAGAGAATTTCGACACTGTCTCCGGCCCATATATCACGGGCAAAGTCGATGCTGTAGGAGTAGACCTTGATAAACTCGGCGATAATGGAATCCGGAACGCCGGCGCGATTAAGATCCGTATACAGCGACGATGTGATTTTTGTTTTCACGGCCCGTGTTTCGGGCTTCAACGGCTTCTCAAGCTTATCTACCTTAAACCCGCCGCCGGCGCCCTGTTTCAAGACAACACGTGTAAGCGGGCTCGGCGAAAACTCCATGGCAGCCCAGCGCTCACCGTCTTCCGGGGTCCACTGGTAGTGCAGGGTTACGCTTTGCCCGGCTTTAAGATCCTTCGGGTTTATATGCCCCTTCAAAGCTTTTACGGCCTCGGATGAATCTCCGGTTATGGCCGCATGCTGCATAAGGGTCGAAAGCGTATCACCTGACTGCACCTTCAAAACACGCTTATAGCTCGCCGGCTGAGCCAGCACGGGCTTCGTGGGCGGGGCTACGACAATTGTCTCAAAAACAGGTGTGGGGGCAAGTTTTGCCTCGGCTACGACAAGAGGCATGCCTGTAATCGCAGCCTCTGCCGCGGCAATATCGATCCCGCGGTTTGGCTCGACCGAAAGGTTGGTCCCCGCAAGCCCCAGAAACGCGACAGCCATCATGGCAAGGTAGCGCAGGCGCAGGCGGCCAGAACGTGTATAGACATGGCGGTCTTTGACAGGCAAAACGCCAGCCCGCGCCACATGCAAAACAATGTAAGGAACAAAAAGAAGAGCCCGACGGCTATGCATGGCAAGCCGGAACACAACGTACTTCAACACACGGGTCAGGAGACCGCCCAAAAAATCACCACTCGTTAGTTTCTTTTTATGGTTATTTGCGTTGCGTGTTGTAGCAGGGGTGAAGACCGAAGGGAACCCCCGTCAAGGAATCAATTCACAAAAAGCCTACGCTTGTCGTTAACTATTGTCCACCCTCGGCGGTTTTTCTGGCGCGCTGGCTTTCGGATTTCAACTGTCCGCAGGCAGCAAGGATATCCCGCCCGCGTGGTTTGCGGACGGTAGCCGTAGCACCGGCCGCGATCAGGATTTTGGAAAATTTATCAATCCGCGTGTTGCTTGAGCACTCAAAACCGCTCTCCGGCCAGCTATTGAACGGGATCAGGTTAACCTTGTGAGGGATATCCTGTAAAAGCGTTACAAGCCTGCGCGCATCATCGTCACTGTCATTGACACCCTTAAGCATCACATACTCAAAAGTGATCCGCCGCATATTGGATAGGCCAGGATACGTCCGGCATGCCTCCATTAGTTCAGCTAAAGGGTACTTGTTATTGATGGGCATGATAGCCGAGCGCTGCTCGTCATGCGTAGCATGCAGCGAAATAGCCAGGTTGACCCCCAGCTCCTCCCCGCAGCGCTGCATCAGCGGAACAACACCGGAAGTCGATAACGTAATCCGGCGCTTGCCGATAGAAAGCCCTTCTCCATCCATGCATATCTTCATGGCTGCCGAGACGTTTTCGTAATTGTAAAGGGGCTCGCCCATACCCATCAGAACAATGTTTGTAAGGTCGCGCCCCTCTTCGCCATTATCCTTTTTAAGGGCGGATGACGGCCACTCCTGCAATACATCCCGCGCATGCATGATTTGCTGCAGTATTTCATGGATACCGAGATTGCGTACAAGCGGCTGCGTGCCCGTATGACAAAATTTACAGGTCAGCGTGCATCCAACCTGACTTGAAATACAAAGGGTACCGCGGCTGTCTTCAGGGATAAACACCGTCTCGACCATCTGCCCGTCGGACATTTTTAAAAGCCACTTGATGGTTCCGTCCTCCGACCTCTGTTCGGTCACGACTTCAGGCCGGTCAATGGAGTAGTTGGCAACCAGTACCGCCCGTACATCCTTGGAAATATTGGCCATGGCATCAAAATTTCTGGCGCCGCGCTGATAGATCCAGTGCCAAACCTGTTTTGCACGAAACGCAGGTACATCATGAACCGCAAGAGCCTCGCGCATCTGCGGAAGCGTAAGCCCGATCAAGGGTATACGCCCTGATGCATCTGTCTTGGGGGCTGCAAAAGCCTTGCCGTGTGTCGTAACGCTCATGGGCCGTGACCCTACAGGAATCCGCACTCAAAGGCAAAATCATACAGGATGCAGAAAACGTCCCGTTCGTAAAAAATGGACTGTCTGCCGAAATACGATGGGTGAAACAAGTAATCCGGTATGCGAAAGAGGCAGGATTAGGTGGTCAGCAAGGCCGGTTCTCTTCGTTCTTGCAACGGGAACAATCCCATCATGCGCACCGCTCCCCTTGAGAAACCAATGAGCCATAGGATTGATGGAAGCACTTCCGGCTATAACCCCTGCCTCGTAGGAAATAACACGGTCTCGCTCCGGATCAGCGGTCTTAACCTGTAAATCCTGCCCGGCTCTGCCCCATAACCAGCGATAAATAGGTCCCCAGAAACCTGACTCGTTAAGACGATCGGCGTACTCGCATCCCTGCAACGGCGTACCCCATAAAACCACACGCCCCAGTTTTTCGGGCACATGATTTTTGATGATGTCATGTACAACAAGTCCGCCCATGGAATGGGCCACAAAATGCAGACGTAGCTCTGGATTATCCAAATGCTTGGATTTCATGTCATGCCAGATTTTTTCAGCTATCTCGTGGATATGACCTTGACTGGTCCTATATCCGAGCAAATGAACGCTATACCCCTTGCTGCGTAGATAGAGTGCCGCGGGCAGTAGTTCAAAAGGGGTTTTAAGAATGCCATGCAGAAGGATGATATCCTCCCGCAAAGGCCGGCTAGAAGCCGCGGGCATGAGGGTTCTTCATGTCGTAGAGAAGTTGGTTGGTTTTGATCTGCGGGGATTTGTTGGATCCCTCGCCGGCACCACCGCCAAAAACCTCGCGGCTTGCAAGCTCGCGGGAGATCAGAAGGTCGATATCCGGCAAACGTTCCGCCTTAAGCTCGCGGACGCAGGCTCTGAAAAAGTTGCAGCCTTTTTCTTCCCAGCCGTAAACCTTGTTGGCGTAGTTTTCGCGGCGCACCCAAAGGTCGGTCGTAGCCCAAAGCCCCTGTAGCCTCAGCTGCGGCTTGATCTTCATCCAGACGACCTGCTCAACAGGTGCCTTGCCCGCAGGCGGATTGTCGTACATGAACTGGAGCTCGGCCTCGATTTCATCACCGTCACCGCTCACGCGCACTTCAGCCGAAGCCGTAATGCCCTCTTCCGCATCGACATAGACCCACGGCTGGGTTTCGTAGGCAGAGAGGTTTCTGCCTACCCCAAGACGGTCCATGAGTTCTCGAAACGAAAGTTTCATAATCCCTAAATTCCTTTTGACGTGAGGGAGTTATCCCCATAACCTTACAGGCAGCAGTATTTCCTGTCAAAAACACACTTGGTTATTATGTTTCGTTTTGCGCTCGTTTTGGCCGTTTTGGCGGCATCGATCTGGGGGGTACCTGCGAACGCGCAGGTAACGCCAAAGCCCTTTACCGTAAGTGCCTTTGCCGTCGATGCCAAAACACTAGCGGGCGGCGGTATGATGATATCTCTCTGGGGGATAGACGCCCTAACAGCCCCCGGCACCATGGAGAACACCCGGGCCCGTATCGCCCTCGATGACATTGTCGGCGATAAGCCCATACGCTGCATGCCCATGTCCACGCCTGCCAACGGTTCCCTTCGCGCCCAGTGCCTAAGCGGGCAGGAACGTGATCTGGCGCTGCACCTCCTTTCAACCGGCATGGTTTCCGCCAAAAGATCCGATCTCGTCGGCAGCGATCTCGCAAACGCATATCTGAGTGCCGAGCGCAACGCACGGGCCCAAAATCTTGGCCTTTGGGGCGGTATGGCTGCCTCGGCCACCGTAGCAACATCCTCGGGTTTTGATATGACGGGCATTCTGGGCGCAGGCATCCCCAGCTGGGCAATTGCAGGCGGCCTACTGCTTGTACCCATGCTGGGCTTCCTCATGATGGCTCTTATCATGCATTCTGGTTTCAGGCAGTTGATCGCCCTTCAGAAATACCAATTGGCAGGCACTCAAAAACGCGAGCGCCAGCTAAAAGAGCGCGAGAAATACGTTATCGCATCCGCCCTTGAGGGTGAGTTGCACACCAACCGCGCAAAACTGGATGCGTTCCTCACCATCTACGAGGAACTGCTCAAGAGCCTGCGTGACCCATCCAAAAAGCCGAAATATCAAAGAGCGGGCGACATCATCCACGAAAAACCGGCGCTCTCACGCACCGTGTACGATTCACATATCGATAAACTCGATATCCTCGGCCCGCAGTTGAGTACCGAACTCGCAAATCTTTACGCCAACATTGAAGCATCGCCCGACTACAAAACGCTGGAGCCCGAACTGCCAATCGAAAAGGCGCGCGAAACAGTCGATAAAATCATCAAAAGCGCGACCAAAATGGCAGACCCGATGGATAAAATGATCGGTGCGCTTGCGGTCATCGTCCGCGATAAGCGTGGCGCATCGGCTACCGAATAATCAGGAAGTAAAAAAGCCCGATAGCCCCAAGCGCTATGCGGTACCAGGCAAACGGCGCAAACCCGTGCTTGGTTACAAATCCGAGCATCCAGCGCACCACGACAAGCGCCGCCAAAAAGGCCGTCACAAACCCGACCGCAATGATGGATGCGCCAGACATGTCTAGCGTATCTTTGTTTTTCCAGAGATCGTAAGCAACCGCCCCAGCCATAAGCGGTATCGCCTGAAAGAAAGAAAACTCAGCCGCCGTTTTACGGTCAACGCCAAAACACAATGCCCCCATGATGGTAGCACCAGAGCGCGAAACCCCAGGCACCAGCGCAAGACACTGGGCAAGGCCAATCATCAGGGCTGTCCGGTAGGGTATCGCCTCGATCGTATGGAATTGCGGCTTGTCGCGTTGCAAGCGCTCGATAGCCAAAATGGCAAAGCCACCCACAAAAAGCATGGTGCAGACAACCACTGGCGAGAAAAGAACGGTTTTAATGACATCATGCAAAAGCACGCCCGCTATAACGGCAGGTATAAACGCAATCACACTGACAATCGCAAAATGGCGTGCCCCTGCATCATGCCTCAGCCCCATCAAGACATCCCATAGACGCTTGAAATACAAAACGCAGATCGCAAGTACAGACCCAAGCTGGATCGCAACCTCAAAAACCCTTCCGGGAGGGCCCTGAAAGCCCAAAATCTCGCCCGCCAAAATAAGATGTCCGGTTGAGGACACGGGCAAAAACTCCGTAACCGCCTCAACAAGCCCCATCAATACGGCATCTGTGTACGCACCTGTCATGTTGATAACCACCATACATTAAGCTGGCTTTCGCCATCATGGCGCACCAGCACGTTTTCAAAAACATCCGGCGCGTCGCCGCTCCAGCCTTTCTCGGTTTCAGCCACCACAAGGGCATTCGGGGCAAGCCACCCTCCCTCGAATATGGCCGTAAGCGCCGGTATCACAAGCGCCTTGTTATAAGGCGGGTCCAGCAGGCATAACTGGCGCGGCTCTATCGCATCAGGTCGCTTGCCGATCATATTGCAGTCCTTATTGATGAAAAGCGATTGCCCATCGTATCGGCAGGCTTTGCTATTGGCCTGAGCCACCTCAAGGACAGAGCGGTCGCGATCAACAAAAACACAATGTGCGGCCCCTCTTGAAATAGCCTCAATGCCAAGTGCCCCTGTTCCGCAAAAAACATCAAGCACATAAGCACCGGGTAGTGAAAAACCCGCCCGCAATGCCCAAGGGCTATGCGCCAGCATATTGTAAAGCTGTTGGCGCATTTTATCGGTGGTTGGCCTCACAGTTCCTGTATCAGGTACTTTAAGGATGCGTCCTCGGGCTTGGCCGCCTGTCACGCGCATGAGAGTTGTTCCTTGCCGTTATAGCCGCTACTCTTGACGGCATGAGCGAACAAAATACCCCAATGCGCGAAGCGTTGAAAGAGGCTGTAAAGGCGATTGAGGCCGGAGAAGTCCCGATAGGGGCAGTTCTGGTCGATTCCAGCACGGGTACCGTTGTTGCCCGCGCCCATAATCTCACTGAAGGCAACTGCGACCCAACGGCCCATGCCGAAATTCTGGCTATCCGTATGCGCTGCGAACAGCTGAGCACGCCCAGGTTACCCGACCATGACCTCTACGTCACGCTCGAGCCCTGCGCCATGTGCGCTGCCGCCATCGCGGGCGCGCGGCTCAGGCGCGTATACTTTGGAGCCTACGATCCGAAAGGCGGCGGGGTCGAACACGGCCCCCGCATCTTTAACCAGCCCACAACGCACCACACCCCTGAAATTTACGGCGGCATCGATGAAGACGCCGCCGCAAAACTCCTTCAAAATTTCTTCAAAGACCGGCGCTAAGCCGCCTTTTTGGCAAGTAACTGTAAAGCCTCCGTCACTTCTGCCACATGTTCGCTTACCTTGACCTTACGCCAAATACCGGCAATACGGCCCTGTGCATCCACCAAAAACGTCGATCGGTCGATGCCCATATATTTTTTACCGTACATGCTTTTTTCGACCCACACGCCAAAAGCCGCACAAACAACACCGTCGCTATCTGATGCCAACGGGAAATTTAGGTCAAATTTCTTTGCAAATTTCTCGTGTGAGGCCACGGAGTCCTTCGAAACGCCTACTATAGCCGCACCAAGTTTTTCAAATTGCTTGATGTTATCTCGAAAATCACAGGCTTCCGTCGTGCATCCCGGCGTATCATCCTTGGGATAAAAGTACAAAACATAAGGCGCACCTTGAAGAGATTTGGCAGAAACGGTTTGCCCGCCTGTGGCTGGCATGCTGAAATCAGGGGCTTTGTCACCAATGGCTAGCTGGGTCATGGCATCGTATCCTTTTTCTAAAGTTGGTAGTAAGAAACTGAACACATGAACGAAGAAGTCAAGCCACTCAAGCAATGCTCTCCACGTCGGCGTTTTGCCCGTTACGTGGCCCGCACAATATTGGGCGTAGTGGCTATCGCTGTTTTGTCGGCAGGAACCTTGGCTTTAAAGTTATCTCAAGGGCCTATCGATGGCGCGCGCATCATCCCCGTTCTTGAAAAAATTATGGGCAATCCTGAACGCCTGCGGTTCGATATCGGGTCTTTAACGCTTTCATGGCGCGGTCGCTCTGACCCGATAGCCCTTCAGATGGAAAATGTCCGTCTGCTTGGTCCTCAGGGCGAATTCATGGGTATCAAACACATCGAAATCGGCATTTCGATCAGCCGTCTTTTATTGGCGCACCTGCACTTCAAATACGCAAAAGTTCAGAACCTGTCCGTAAAACTCATTCGCCTAGAAGACGGCGCGGTCACAATGACCGGCCTCGAGAATGATAAAGAAAAGGCTCAGTCCGTCGCCCTCAGGATGGACAACATCGTAAAAGACCTACCGTCTATCGAGCGACTTACACTTTCGGATATGCGCGTCATTTTCGAAGATCGCAAAGATGCCCTTATCCGCCGCTTCGATGATGTGGATATGGAGGTCGTGCAGGATCGTGGCTTTGGCAAAAGATCACTGGGCGGATACGTAACAACCGCGCTCACAGGCATCAATGATGGTTCGCAAGCCACTATCGATTTTATCTTCGACGGCGAGGAAAAGAAACTGAGCTCTAGCATCCGCATAGACAATGCCGACACGCGAAAGCTGATAGGCGGCGTACTGCGGGCGGGCGGTTTACCCATGATTGATATGATGGTACAGGGCCGTGCCGAAATCGCGCTCTCCAACGATTTCAGGCTCGAATTTCTGAAATTGAAACTCAAAGGCGATGACGGGATGCTGCTCTGGCCCCGCAACTACGGAGAGGGTCTGGAAAACCAGAAACTGACAAATTTCGATATCAATATCGGCTTTGATCCAAAAACCCAAACCATCCAGATGGATAATGCCGAGATTACCGTCAAAGGCATTACGCTTAAAATTTCAGGCACGCTTTCGGCACAAAAAGGTTGGGATAAACTAAAGGGTGATTTACGCGCGGCCATCCCGGTTGTCGCTGTCGATGCGCTTCCGGCCGTCTGGCCAAAAGTATGGGATAGCGGTGCACGTCATTGGCTTGTCGACCGTATGGACAAAGGTCGCATAGCAAACCTACGGGTCGATGTGCCTTTTGAGGCTACTCGTCACAAAATAGCCCCGCCAGCCACTGAGCCCGATGAGGAACCGGCTTACAAATGGGATATTATGAACGGCACCATAAAAGGCACTTTCGATTTCACAGGCGTCACCGTCGACTACCGTGCGCCCATGCTGCCAATATCCGATACGACAGGCAAAGGCTTATACGAAGGTTTATCGCTTACGCTCGATATTAATCAGGCCAAAGCGGGCAAGCTGAAAATATCAAAAGGCCGCCTCTATTTTGATGATCTGATTACCGCAGGCACTGGCAAGGCTGACCTCGATCTCACGCTCAATGGCCCGATTGCAGATGTCTTTAAGTTCCTTGAAAAAGAACCCATCTCATATCGCCGGAAGGTCGATATCGACGGTACGAAGGCAAAAGGCACGGCGGATGTCGTCGTGTTTTCAACCTTCCCCACAACAAAGGATATGCGCGTTGAAGATGTAAAGGTAAAGGCAACGGCAAAACTCTATGACCTCTCTATGCCAAATGCCGTTAAAGGCATGACATTGGCAGGAAAAGAGTTCAATCTCGAGGCCAGCGAAAATCATTTTAAAATTGATGGCTCCGGCACAATTGAGGGAAGGCCAGCTACACTGACCTGGCACGAACTCTTTTCAGCAACACCCGCAGATGCATTTTCGGCAAAACTTGAAGCCGATATTTCAACCGATAAATCCATACGGCAACGTTTCATAGGCCCGCTTGAAACGCGCGTTGAGGGCATTATCCCCGCCACGATTTCAATGCTGACAAAACCAGATGGCGTTAGCACTCTGAGCGTGGATGCCAACATAACCGATGCGGCGATTGATCTCAGAAACCCCTTTAACACGGTCAAACAAAAAGGCGTGCAGGCAAGCGCAATCGTAACCGGGTCACTCGATAAAGGGTATATCCAAAGCCTTGATACACTCTCTATTAAAGGAGAAGGCATAGCCCTTGAAAGTGGCAAGATAGATTTTACCCGCGATTCAAATAACGAACCGGTTCTGGCTGCGGCCACGCTCACGGGCCTCAAACTAGGTGACACGCAGGCTGATATCATTGCTACCTGGAAAAACGAGCACGATATAAAAGCGAGCGTGACAGGCCACAGCTTTGATGCCCGTTGGATCATGGGTGACAAAGAGGGCGATGCGAGTGACAAAAAACCGACAGCCTTCAATGTCGTCATCAAGACAAATAAACTCTTTGTATCCGACCTGCCGCTAGAGTCAGTAAACGCCGCCTTTGTCGGAAACCCGGATGGCTCGATGGCAACAGCTAGGCTGGATGCCACGGCCGCGGGGGCTACCGTCAAGCTTCGCTACGGCATGGACTCGATGCTTCTGGAATCACCAAACGCAGGTGCGGCCCTAGCTGCCCTTGGCATTACGGAACGGGTAAGAAACGGCAATATAAAAGTGGAGGGAACCCCGATAGAGGGCGGCGCACCGGGTGACATGAAAGGGCTTTTGGTCATCGAAAACTTCTCGGTCGTAAAAGCTCCCATGCTTGCGAAACTCGTCAATCTTTTATCGTTGCCGGGCCTTCTCAATATTCTGGCACAAGACACGGGCCTAAAATTTGCACGCGCTGAATCGGAGATATTTTGGCTGAACCGCGCAGGCGGACCCGTCATCCAGTTTAAGGATGGACGCACTTCAGGGTCATCACTCGGCCTGACTTTTGAAGGAGAGGCCAGCACGGCAAACGACACGATAGCCATTCAGGGTACAGCAATCCCCATGTCGGAGATCAACGGTCTCATCTCAAGCATCCCCTTGATTGGCGACATCCTGACAGGTGGCGACAAGGGCAGCGGCATTTTTGCCGCGACCTACACTATGAAAGGCCAAGGCTCAAACCCGGAGGTAAGCGTCAACCCGCTTTCAGTACTGACACCAGGTATCCTACGCCGTATACTGTTCGAAAACGGCGATCCAACGGCAGAAAAAACCAAAGACTTGACCAAAAAGAAAAGCGGGTCACAGTAGTCCCATGGAAAACCTGATCTCTCAGCATTTGACGCTGACAGCCGTCATAAGCATCACGCTCGGTTATCTGATCGGCTCAGTTCCCTTTGGCCTTGTTATCACCAAACTGGCGGGCTTGGGCGATATCCGCACCATCGGCTCCGGCAACATTGGTGCGACAAACGTCTTGCGTACGGGCCGTAAAGATCTTGCACTCGCAACCCTGCTGCTCGATGGCGGCAAAGGCGCAATCGCCGTTCTCATAGCATCTCAATTCGGGCTACAGGCCATGATGGGCGCGGCCTTGGGTAGCTTCCTTGGGCACCTGTATCCTGTCTGGCTGAAATTCAAGGGCGGCAAGGGCGTGGCAACCACGCTCGGCATCCTTCTGGCATTTGCGCCGTGGGCAGGCATTGCCAGTTGCCTCACATGGCTCGCAACCGCTGCAATCACGCGTTACTCGTCGCTTTCGGCCCTTATTGCCCTCGCAGCTGCCCCTTTTTATACGGCCTATTTTTATACACCCAAATGGTCGTGGCTCATCGGCACCATGGCCCTTATCTCATGGTGGAAACACCGTGAAAACATTAAACGCCTACTAAAAGGCGAAGAACCCAAGATAGGCAAAAAGAAAAATTGAATGTCATCTTGAGCCGAAGGCGAAGGATCTCAAAGAAATAGCATGAGATTCTTCACTTCGTTCAGAATGACAAGATAGAGAGAAAAAATGACCCTTTCAGCAACTGAACGTCTGGCGCGCCTGCGCCTTGCCCGCACCGATGGCATAGGCCCCATCACCTTCAAACGCCTGCTGGAACGCTTCAGCACAGCCGAGCGTGCTTTGGAGGCCCTGCCCGATATGTCCAAACGCGGCGGGCGTACAAAACCTCTGCAACCTTTCTCAAAATCCATGGCCGAGGATGAGCTGGCAAAACTCAGCGCCCGCAAAGCAACACTGATTGTCTGGGGCGATGATGGCTACCCGGAACAACTGGCCGCAATCGAAGACGCACCAATGGTTTTATCCGTATTGGGAGATGCCTCGCTCTTGAAAAAAGCGGGGATAGCGATTGTAGGCTCGCGCAACGCCTCTCTTCAGGGCCGCCGCTTTGCTGAAACCGTTGCTTCTGATCTTGGTCGCGCAAATCTTACTGTCATATCCGGCCTTGCCCGCGGCATTGATACAGCCGCCCACAGCGCTTCGCTCGCCACAGGTACCATCGCTGTCACGGCAGGCGGCATAGATGTCATTTACCCGGCCGAAAACAAATCTCTTTATGAAAGCATTGAGCTTAAGGGCTGCATCGTCGCTGAAAACGCTTTTGGTACACAGCCAATGGCACAGCACTTCCCCCGCCGCAACCGCATCATATCGGGCTTAAGCCAAGGCGTTGTGATTGTAGAGGCCACGGCAAAATCAGGCTCACTCATAACCGCAACCATGGCCGCGGATCAAGGCCGCGAGGTTTTTGCAGTACCCGGTCACCCGTTTGACCCGCGCGCAGGTGGCCCCAATAGCCTCATCCGTGATGGCGCAACACTTGTCTCAGGTGCTTCCGATATTCTGGACGCCCTCACGCGCCGTCGTGACATGCGCGTGGTAAGAGAGGTCGCAAACACACAAACTTCCTTCCCGATGGCAGAACCGGACGAGCAGATTTTGAACGAAGCGCGCCAGATCGTAAGCGATCTGTTAAGCGGCACACCAATAGGAATTGACGATATTATTCGTGAAAGTGGCATTTCAGCCCCCTTGATCCAGATCGTCTTGCTCGAGCTTGAACTGGCAGGCAGGCTGACAAGGCACCCCCAAAACCGTGTGTCTCTCAGCTTTTCGGACGGGGGCATGGACAGAAGCAGCGGCTTCCTGTAAATCCCAAAGACCATGAGCGGTCACAACGTCGTCGTCGTCGAGTCTCCGGCTAAGGCCAAGACTATCAATAAATATCTGGGTTCGGACTATACGGTCCTAGCCTCTTTCGGCCATGTCCGCGATTTACCGGCTAAGGATGGCTCGGTTAAACCCGACGATGATTTCGCAATGGCATGGGAGCTTGGCGAACGTGCAGGCAAGCCCGTTTCGGAAATCAAAAAGGCCCTCAAAGGCGCAAAAGCCCTCTACCTCTGCACCGACCCTGACCGTGAAGGGGAAGCGATTTCATGGCACTTAGCCGAGATTCTGAACACCAAGGGCATGGAAGTCCACCGCGTTACATTTAACGAGATTACAAAATCTGCCATCAAGGAAGCGTTCGAACATCCGCGCGCTGTCGATCAAAATCTTGTTGAAGCATATCTTGCCCGCCGTGCACTCGATTACCTCGTGGGCTTTACCATCTCGCCCGTTTTGTGGCGCAAACTGCCAGGTTCTCGCTCCGCTGGCCGCGTGCAATCGGTTGCCCTCCGCCTCATCTGCGAGCGTGAATCCGAGATTGAAAAATTTGTGTCCGAAGAATACTGGACGATCGCGGCAAGATTGAAAAACGCCGATGGCGCGCCCTTCATGGCCCGCCTCACGCATTTGTCTGGCAACAAACTCGGCAAATTTGATATCCCGAATGAGGCGGACGCCAAGGCCGCCCAAAAACGCATCGAGGCCAAAAGCCTTAAAGTCACGAATATCGAGGCAAAACAGGTCCGCCGCCATCCTTATGCACCGTTCATCACTTCAACGATGCAGATGGAAGCCTCGCGCAAGCTCGGCATGTCCGCATCCGAAACCATGCGCGCCGCGCAAAAATTATATGAAGGCGTCGATATCGGCGGCGAAACCGTGGGCCTTATCACCTATATGCGTACCGATGGCACGACGCTATCGGGCGAGGCTGTGGCCCAACTCCGCGGCCATATCAAAGATACCTTTGGCGATGCCTTTGTGCCCGATGCCCCACGGCTTTATAAGTCGAAAGCCAAAAACGCACAGGAAGCGCACGAGGCAATACGCCCAACCAACGCCCGCCGCACACCGGAACAAGTGGCGAAGTACCTGACCACGCCCGAACTCAAATTATACGACCTCATCTGGAAACGCGCGGTAGCTTCCCAGATGGAAAGCGCGGTCATGGATCAAACAACCGTCGATATCTCGGACGGTACCGATGATGTGGTTTTGCGCGCGACGGGCTCGGTTGTCGTATTTGAAGGCTTCCTCAAACTCTATGAAGAAAGCCGCGATGACAGCGACGACGAAAATGACGAAAACCGCCGCCTCCCCGCCCTCAAAATGGGCGACGCTCTGGGCCTGAACGAAGTAAAGCCGGAACAACACTTCACCCAGCCGCCACCCCGTTATACCGAGGCGACACTCGTCAAAAAACTGGAAGAAGAAGGTATTGGAAGGCCATCAACCTACGCCTCCATCATTCAAGTGCTGCAAGATCGCAACTACGTAAGGCTCGAGCAAAAACGCTTCATCCCCGAAGATCGCGGCCGCATCGTCACAACCTTTCTCACCAAATATTTTACAAAGTATGTGGATTACAAATTCACGGCAGGCCTTGAGGAAGAACTCGACGCCATCTCCGATGGCCACGTGCAATGGAAGGAAGCGCTCCGCAGCTTCTGGGATGATTTCTCAAAAGCCGTCGCTGGCACCAAAGACCTCACAATCACCCAAGTCATCGATGATCTGGATGCCGAACTAGGCCCCCACTTCTTCCCCATCCGTGAAGATGGCAAAGACCCGCGTGTCTGCCCGGCCTGCGCCCAAGGCCGCCTCGGTCTCCGCCTCGGTAAATCCGGCGCGTTTATCGGCTGCTCCAACTATAAGGCCGAACCAAAATGCTCCTACACAACGCCCCTTATGGTCGCAGATGGCGAGCTCAGCGGCCTTGAAGCCGGCCCCAAGGATTTGGGTATCGATGTCACAACCGGTAAGCAAGTCACGCTCCGCAAAGGCCCATTCGGCGTTTACGTGCAGCTGGGCGAGGCCGAGGGTAAAGACAAACCAAAACGTCAGGGCCTCCCGCGCGGCCTAGCACCCGATGACGTGACACTCGATGTTGCAATGAGCCTTCTGGCTCTCCCGCGCCCTGTCGGCACGCACCCTGAAACCGGCAACAAAATCACGGCAGGCATTGGCCGCTTTGGGCCATATCTCAAACACGGCGATACATTCAAAAGCATTCCGGCGGGCGATGATGTTTTAACCATCGGCATCAACCGCGCGGTTGAACTGCTATCGCAGGCATCCACACGCGGTAAACGTGGCGCCGGTGCTGGCAAACTCCGCGATGTCGGTGTGCATCCTGAAACAAAAGAGGCGATCGAGCTTTACGAGGGCAAATACGGCGCTTACGCCAAAATGGGCAAGGTCAACGCAACCCTCCCTAAAGGGTCGGATGTCAAAACCATCACGCTCGATGAAGTGATTGCCGTTATTACAAAACGGATGGAAATGGCACCAGCCGCAAAAGGCAAAAAGAAAGCCGCCGCCCCAAAGGCCAAAGCCAAACCAAAAGCTAAAAAATCCAAAGCCGACTAGAAATTACAACCTTGTCTGTGGCTCTCCCCCTTCATCCCGTCATTACCCGCGAAGGCGGGTAATCCATGGGAAAGAAGGCAATAACTGAGCTTTTGGCACAATGGATACCCCGCCTTCGCGGGGTATGACGATGTAAGTGAAATCGTGTAATTATTAGTAGGACTGGCTCTAGATTAACCTTGGCGCTCTTAGCGTCTTAGCGGTAAAAAGGAATACGACAATGAATACCACACCAAAAACCCCGCTCTTTGGCGCCTCCGGTTTATTCTCGCTCGCTGTTATCGTCTCGGCTCTCGGCTACTTCGTCGATGTCTATGACCTCGTCCTCTTCTCAACTGTCCGCACACCATCACTTCTTGCAATCGGCATACCTGAGGACCAGATTTTCTCAAAAGGCGTCATGCTCCTCAACATCCAGATGGCGGGGATGCTTTTAGGTGGGCTACTCTGGGGCATGATCGGCGATAAACAGGGCCGCCTTTCAGTCCTCTTCGGCTCCATCCTTTTGTACTCAGTCGCAAACCTCGCCAACGCCTTCGTAACCTCGCTCGATCAATACGCAGTGTTGCGCTTTATCGCGGGCTTTGGCCTTGCGGGCGAGATCGGCGGGGCCGTAACCCTTGTCAGCGAATCCATGAAGAAGGAACATCGCGGCCTCGGCACAACCCTCATCGCAACCTTTGGCCTCACGGGCGCGATTGTGGCGGGCTTCATAGCCCAGCATTTTGATTGGCGCACGGCCTATATCATCGGCGGCGTGCTGGGCCTCTGCCTTCTTGTCCTGCGCGTCAAAATGTTTGAATCCGGCATGTTTGAAAACCTGAAAGCCGATAAAGACATCCCGCGCGGAAGCCTCAGGCTCCTCCTCTTCCCCAAGGAACGCCTGATGAAGTACATCAGCTGCTCCGTCATCGGCATCCCGCTTTATTTTGGCATCGTCATCTTCATGACATTCGCACCTGAACTCACAAAGGCCTTGGGCGCAACCGCACCCTTAGGCGGTGCCACCGCCGTCATGGCGTTTTATACCGGTGCTGCTGTCGGCGGATTCTTTAGCGGTATCCTTTCTCAAGCCCTCAAAAGCCGCAAAAAAGTGGTGGCACTGGGCCTTGGCCTCATGTCCGTCACCTGCACGGCGTATCTCTTGATGCCACAGGGCTTGCCTACATCCGTCTTTGCACTCATGACATTCGTGATTGGCGCATCAAGCGGCTACGCCGCCGTATTTTTTATGATCGCGGCAGAGCAATTCGGCACCAACGTCCGCGCACTCGCAGCCACATCCATTACAAACTTTTTCAGAGCCTCAGCAATCCCCATCTCAGGCGGCTACATCGCCCTCAAAAACCATATGGACCTTCCCTACGCAGCCCTCATCGTCGGCGCCGCATGCATGGCCTTGGCCTTCTTAGCCCTCACCCAAATCGATGAGACGTTTTCAAAAGATTTGGATCATATTGAAAGTTAAGATAATTTTTGGAATTCTTATAAAAGAACAGAAAGTTACGTTAAAAAACTTTCAGCTATACTTTTAAACAGAATATGTCCGTGGGAAGGGCGACTATCCCTCACGCGAGGAAGCATAATAGAAATAGGAATTCGATAGTCATTAATTCCAGCCATATCACCATAAACAAGAAGCACAGAATCTGGTTCCCCATCTTTTCCCTTAGCTGCTTCTAAGGCTTTATCTATAGAATCTTTAAACCCTTTATCAGCAGCAAAATTGACAGTACACACCACAAAACTGTGATAGTAAGATTTTATCTTTCCTACGACCCAATGAGTAAAATTAGGTGGATTAGATCTTTGTATCGTTTCAAAAGAAAATGACGTTAAGTCCATGAATTCTAAAAGCATTAAATCACCAAAAACACGTGCTATTTCACGACGACTTTCGGAGTTTTGAGTCATTCCAACTGTAGTATGCGGCATTTTTAAACAATCCAAATACTTATGCATTGCTTGCATAAAGAAACCATCTTCAAAATTATTTATTTTCAACTTTTGCAAAGAGATTGAGAAGTATTGATGAGCCAAAAGAACAAGCTCTTGATATCCTTTCTGCTTTGACATCATTTTATAAGGAAAAAAATTTATAAATTGATCAATAATAAAAAGCATATCAATCATAGAACCACTAAAATCAGCTACTATTCTAATAAGCCCCTCTGGTATGTTTAGATAAATCTCTTTGCTGCTCCAATGATCCGTATTAATTGGCAAAATGCCACATTCATCAGAAACAACTGATAAATAAACTAATTTCTTCATATCTGAATACTTACATTCGATCTTATCGCCAAAACGATTAGTACCCCTAAAATTTAGGTTTGGTAAATCTCGATTCCATCTATTTTTATACTTCAGAGCTTCTTTAAGATTTTTTTCAATCTTGGCTCTTAACGACGCCTTTCCGCTTTTCATATAAAACAGCATTGCGAAATCATCATTAACCCAAGCCAAATCAGCCGCCTCTTGCTCTAGCTTAAGGTCTTTGCCAACTTTCAATTTTTCTGGCAGATACAAAAAGGGCGATCCAAAAGATTTGGACATCAATAGTTCCAAAATACTCTCTTGTTCGCTTTGTAAATCTAATTTCATGTAAGCGTCTTACTATAAAAAAAACTCCACTGAAATTAAAACCCAGCCGCTTGCAGCTCCATAAGCGGGGCTTTGCCCGCCATGATCATCCGGAACCGGCTACATAGCCTTCACCCAAATTGATCACATTAAAAGTTAGAGTTTAACCGTTGCTAACTGGCCTTTAACCTGAGTAACCGCGTGGCGGTGTAAGTCAAAACCAAAATAATCTGCTTCCGACGACAGAAACTGTGAAAATTCTTGCCCAGTTTGTTTAATCTTCGCATGATCAAGCAATCTAAAAGCCCCTAAAATATCTTCTAGCGATGCCCCTGAGCCACTGTCAAACAATACGCCAAGGGCACGCTCTTTTTGCTGAGTGCTCATTCCCTTAAAAACTTTATAGATTTTCAAAGACATTACACAGGCAAACGCATGTCGGTGGGCTGTAAATACCGTGCCATCTTCATCCCGGTTATCGGGACGGGTTTTTTGAGCCAGCTGATCGGCCATATATAGCTGTCTTCCCAAAACAGCATATTCTTGAAGCCGATGAATCCGAACTGCATTAGACAACTCAGGATGTTTTGTAAGCATCAAATCATAGGCTACCTCTTGTAAAAAATAAGCCTGCAACTCAGCTACATTTTTAGAAGCCGAACCTTGATGATCAGCAACCAGATGCCCTGTTTCATGAGCTAGATAAATCGGATCATCCAAAGTTCCTTCAAAGTGAAAATTAATTCCATTCTCGTCACAATGTCCTCCGCTGCGCCCAAAAAAAGGATGATCCTGCGGGAGGTGTCGCAACGGCTTTTCACGGAGTATGCTATCTAGTTGTTCACGTCTTCCCTTTCCGCCAATATGTTCCCAGACGTCCTTTGAAAACTGGATAGAATCATTCTGAGGCCATAAACTGGCGGCCACGAGCACATCACGATGATCCTTGATTACCTTTTGATCAAAAAAAGGAAGCGCAGGAAGAACACCTTCAAGAAAAGGCTCCATGACTGAATCCGGAATTAGCGTTTTGGTCGGGTCACCTTGTCCCTCCCAATACGCATAGCTAAGCCTGCGGTAATTTTTCCACATATCAGAAACTTACACAAAAATAGATAAGAAAGGCTTAAAACCCAGCCGCTTGCAGCTCCATAAGCGGGGCTTTGCCTGCCATCACCATCCTGAAACGGCTCTCGTACTCAGGTAGCATACGCGTCATGTAAAACCGCGCGGTCGCAAGTTTGCTCTCGTAAAAATCTTTACGGCTTGGCTCTGTCTCACATTTTTCTAAAGCAACTTTTGCAATGCGCGCCCAGCAAAACGCAAGCGCGGTCAGGGCAAACATCCGCAAATAATCACTTGATGCAGCACCTGCCTCTAGCGGGTCTTTGAGGCCTTTTTGCGCAATTGTCGCTGTCGCCTGCTGCAATTTTGCAACGGCCTTCGTCAGCGGCAATACAAATTCGGCCATCGCGTCATTGTCCATCTCGGCCTCGATAAAAGTCGATACAGGGTGGAAGAAACGGCGAAGGAGCCGCCCGTAACTCTGCCCCATTTTCCGGCCCACAAGGTCAAGCGCCTGAATGCCGTTCGTGCCCTCGTAAATCTCGGCAATCCGTGCATCCCGCGCATATTGCTCGACGCCCGTATCCCAAATATAGCCCATCCCGCCATGCACCTGCATCGCAAGGTTCGCAACCGCCGTCCCCATATCGGTCTGGTAGGCTTTGATAATCGGCGTCATGAGCGCAACAAAATCATCGGCCTCCTGCCGCTCGGCCTCCGTCGGTGCTTTATCGGCAATATCAAGTGAGAGACCGACGAGGTAGGACAGCATCCGCGATCCCTCACAAAAAGCCTTCCCCGTCAGCAACATGCGCCGCACATCAGGGTGTACGATAATCGGGTCAGCTGGTTTGGATGGCTCTTTCACACCGTCCAGCGAGCGCATTTGCAAACGGTCTTTGGCGTAGGCAACCGCATTTTGTTGCGCGACTTCGGCAATCCCAAGCCCCTGCATCGCAACGCCCAAACGCGCATTGTTCATCATCGCAAACATGGCGCGAAGGCCCTTATGCGGCTCACCAACAAGCCAGCCTTTTGCGTTTTCATAGACCATCACGCACGTGGCCGACGCCTTAATACCCATTTTGTGTTCAATCGATGCACACTGCGCCCCATTCCGTGCGCCCAAACTGCCATCCGCATTCACCAAAAACTTCGGCACCACAAAAAGCGAGATGCCTTTCACGCCCTCCGGCGCATCAGGCAACCGCGCCAAAACCAAATGCACAATGTTTGATGTAAGGTCATGCTCACCGGCCGAGATATAAATCTTCTGCCCCGTAATCGCATAAGAACCATCCCCGTTATCCGCGGCCTTGGTTTTGATAAGCCCTAAATCCGTGCCGCAATGCGGCTCCGTCAGGTTCATCGTGCCCGACCATTCGCCAGATACCAGCTTCGGCAGATACATCGCCTTTTGCTCGTCCGTTCCAAATTGATGGATCGCCTCATAAGCACCAAGACTGAGGCCGGGATACATCCCGAACGACATATTCGCGGAGCAAATCATCTCCTGAAAAACACAGTTCAAAACATGCGGCATACCCATGCCGCCGTAAGCGGGATCGCACGCAAGCCCCGTCCACCCGCCTTCAATAAAGGTTTTATAGGCTTCCTTAAAACCTTTGGGCGTGGTCACGGTGCCGTCTTTATAAACACAGCCTTCTTTATCGCCCGATTGATTGATGGGGAAGAGCACCTCCTGGCAAACAGTCGCAGCCCCCTCCAGAATGGCATCGACCGTCTCCGGCGTCGCTTCCTCATACCCCGGCAGTTGTGAAAGCGTGTCATGCACTTTCAAGACGTCGTTCAGGATAAAACGGATATTATCAAGCGGGGCTGTGTAGCTGGGCATCAGACGGTCTCCGAAGCAAGTTCAGCTACCATTTTAACAGAAGAAATCTGAAAGATATTAGTGTTTTTTGGTAGGGTCTCGGTCAGCGTCATGCACCTGAAACCGGATCTCGTCCAAAAGCCGTTCGCGCTTGTACGGATTATTATCAATATCGCTTTTTATCTGTTTTTTGAGATCATCCAGCTTGATCTTGCGTACAATCTCTTGAAGCTGCTCTTCACCGATTTCGGCTCGTAACTCACGCATTTGTGCCAGTACTTGCTGGGTTTTAGCCTCTTTCGTGGTCATAGGCTTCGTAGGCTCCGCCTTTTTGGCTTCATTTTTCTTATTTTTTTTGTCTTTGTCTTTACCGCCAAAAAACCACATGGAATGCGCCCTTGTTACGAAACCAGTTTACAGCAGAAATCAGGCAATCGCCAAGGATTTAGCGACGGGGGGCGCATCACTGATAGTTGCTTTGCGGGGGCCACCCCTTGAAAGCGCTAGAAAACTTTCTGGCGTGAGGCCACAGGCAGCCAAAGCATCTTCAAAATGCGGCAAATCTTTTTCAAGCGGGATACGGAATTTTTCGCAGATACGGATTAAATGGACTGCATCCTTTGCAGATAAATCCGACAAAGGCACAACACGCAAAATCGGCCCGAAAGAACGCCCCATAGCCGTATGATGGTGTGGCTCAAGTTTTACAAATGTCGGACGTATTCCTGATTTTTCAAGGAAGGCCAGCATATGTTCGTACTGCCAAAGCGCATAGCTCCGATAATACCCTCTGAAGTTTGTCGGTTCGTTTGTTTGATATCGAAAACTCCCTTCGCGCTCCATAGCCTGGGCCGCAACAGCATTTAGTGTTTCTTCGAGGTTAAGGCTACGTGCTCTAACTTCATCAAAAATGTCAGCCGAAACGGGATCCCACTGCGAAAAATCTCGAAATCCAGGATGATTTTTTGCCGCTAGTGATGATAACCAGCCTTGCTTGGCAATAGCGTCCTGCTCAGTTCGCTCAGCCATGCGTAGCCAATCCCAAGGGCTCATCACAATCTGTGTTGCACCATTATACGGGCTTGCGTGAAGCGCCGCGCAATGGTTCCACGCACAGGCATGAACAATCTCATGATGCCTGGATATAGCCATCCCCTCATAACGCCGGGGCACGCCAAAGTTATGCGTGTGATAAAAAATAGTATTAACGACACTTGGGGTCCCCGGACCTTTAAAAGGGGTATAACAAGCAAAAAAATACGGGTCGCCTGCGGCAGTATGCTCACCACACCCAGTGGAAACAAAACGGTCAAATGCCTCTTGGCCAATCGGCCCATAAACAGGATCGGATAAAGATTTCAGCAGAGCATCGGAGTAGGCAATAAAATCGCGTAGCCTCTGCCCGCAATTGCCTGAACCATTAGATAGTGAACCAAAAGTACCGTGCATACACACTCGTTGTTCTATCCTGAGCATGCGGCTGTACCAGCCAAAAGCGCAGCAATAAAACTCTATTTATACACATGGAAACGCTATTTTTATTGTGCAGCGCAACGCATAAAGTGCCTAACTTTATGATCTCAGAAGATACGAGCGAACGCTCCCGTGCCTTCCAATCACGATGGAAGCAATACAAAAAGCCCCGACAACAAGCACAACAGATGGCCCCGCAGGTAACCCCGCATGGTACGAGATTAAAAGGCCGCTTACCGATGACAGGGCTGCAATTGCGAGTGAAACAAGGATTCCCGTATCCACCCGACACGTCCAGAATCTGGCCGCTATGGCAGGCAAAACCATAAGCCCAAGCGACATAAGCGTGCCAAGCACCTGAAAGGAAGCCACAAGGTTAAGGACGACAAGTACAAAAAAAATCATCCCGTGCACATTTCGCCCGCCGCCTGATGCACGCATAAAATCTGTATCAAGGCATTC
This sequence comes from Pseudomonadota bacterium, assembly GCA_009926935.1. Taxonomy (GTDB): domain Bacteria; phylum Pseudomonadota; class Alphaproteobacteria; order Micavibrionales; family UBA1664; genus UBA6145. The sequence goes on from RFNZ01000012.1 coordinate 32,828, forward strand.
AATCACAAAGCCTCGATAAAAAAGGCACACCGCCACAACGGAAAAACAGGCGACCCCTGCCGCCAGAAGCAGCGATCCGTCACCAAGCGCCAGGATGTTACCAAACAAAATATGGATCAAATCGATATTGGTGCCTGATCTGGAAATCATGACAACCCCAAAAGCAAGGCACACAAGGTAAATCAGCGTAAAGCTTGAGTCTTCCTTAAGTGTAGTGATACGTGTGAGCGTAAAGGCCGCAAGCGCTACCAGCAGGCCCGTGGCAAGCGCCGCTACGGTCATCGGCAGTACTGAAAGGCCAAAAAACAGAAAAGCAAGGGTAACGCCAGGTAATATCGCATGCGACATGGCATCACCCAGTAAGGCCATGTGCCGTAAATTCATAAAAAAACCAAGCGGCGCTCCACCTATGGATACAATAAGGCAGGCAGCAAGCGCCCGTTTCATAAACGCATAATCCGCAAAAGGCAGAACAATGAGCTCAGAGATGGTCATGGGTATGCAACACTTGTTGAGGTTCATAACCTGTCTGTAGCTCAGCCATATCGAGATCATACGAGAGCAGTTTTTGTTCAAACATGGTATGGGTATGCCCTCGGCCCATGCATTTTCCAGCAAGGACGAATGACTCCGGGAAATACTTTCTGATCAATAGCAAATCATGCAATACACAGACAATCGTCCGGCCTTGCTTGTGCCACTCCAGAATGATGCTGATGAGTTTTGCGGTCGTATCACCGTCAATGGCTGTGAACGGCTCATCCAGCAAAAGGATTTTTGCATCCTGCAAAATCAGCCTGGCAAATAACAACCTCTGAAATTGCCCGCCAGATAACGCGGCAAGCGCACGCCCCTCAAAACCGGATAGGCCAACGGCATCAAGTGCCTCTCGCGCCCGGTTTACACAGATACCGCCAATACCAAGCCGCTCACCAAACTGGGGCCAATAGCCAGTACAGACGGCTTCAAGGACGGAAATTGGCATATCCCGTCTTAAGCTTGATGCCTGAGGCAGATACGCAACACGCCCTACAAAACATGGATCAACGATAATCTGTCCGCTAGTAGGTTTTAAAACACCGGCCATCGCCTTTAAAAGTGTACTTTTGCCGGCACCATTAGGGCCCGCAACCGCAGTAAGCGACCCCTCGATAAACGTGGCCGATACATCCTGAACAGCGTCAACGCGCCCATAACGCACGGAAACGTCTTGCAAAGTAATGGCTGCATGGCTCACGGCATCACCGCCCAGAATGTCAAAAGAACGACGATCCCGCATAGAAAACCCGCAACCGCGAGCCGTTTCATTTGGCTTAAGAAAAACATGCCATACCCTAAGCGGAAGCCGAGTAGATTGACAAGAGTTATATTATAACATATCGCTTTATCATGAAAAAAATGTTGCTTATCGCTCTCTCGTTCCTTTTATCCCTGCCTGCCCATTCGGCGGATGCACCTTTAAAAGCCGTAGCCTCTTTCAGTATCATTGGTGACGTCGTCAAAATAATCGGTGGCGATGAAGTAGCCCTTACAACCATTATCGGCCCCGACACCGACGCACACGCTTTTGAGCCCACCCCTTCCGATGCAAAGTCACTCGCTGACGCCGATATCGTTTTTATAAACGGCCTCGGCTTTGAAGGCTGGATCGAAAGGCTTGCGGCAGAGAAAAAAATCACGGTCCTGTCAAAAGAGATCAAGGCTTTATCATCACATGACGATCACGGCCATGACCACGATCACAAAGGTTCTGACCCTCACGCATGGCAGGATGTCAGCAATATGCGTAACTACGTTGCCAGTATTGCGGCAACATTAAGCAGCCTGAGACCAGCGAAATCACAGTACTTTGTAGATCGTGCTGCTCAATATGATCTGGAACTCCAGAAGCTGGACCGCGATATCCATACCGCCATACAGTCGGTCCCTTCTGAAAAGCGTAAAATTATTACAAGTCACGATGCCTTCGGGTATTTCGAAAATGCTTACGGCATAACGATAATTGCTGCAGAGGGCCTTGGCGCGCACGCGTCCCCTTCCGCATCCGGGGTAGCAAGACTGCTGGATCAGATAAAAAAAGAGCAGATAAAAACAGTCTTCCTTGAAAATCTATCAGACCCGAAACTCATTACCCGCATCGCAACGGATACCGGCGCAACGCTCGGCGGCACGTTGTATACGGACGCACTCTCCGCAGCAGGTGGTCCCGCTGATACCTATATTAAAATGATGCGGCATAACCTCAGCCTTATGCTCACGGCCATGGGCACAAAATGAATAAAAACGAACGCACGAAATTCATCAACACGGCGCTTAAATCTTGCGAAGCATCAGGCACACGCCTGACCGATACGCGCCGCCTGGTCCTCGAAATCATCGCCGCTTCAAAAAAACCCATAGGCGCCTACGATGTCCTGGCACAGCTATCCAAAAAAATAAACAACCCGAAGCCTCCAACGGCCTACCGCGCCCTTGAATTCCTGCAGCAACACGGATTCATCCACCGCATCGAAAGCCTGAACGCCTATATGGTCTGTGGCATTGGCCACCGTCACGAAGGATCGCAGTTCATGATATGCGACAGCTGCGGTACTGTGGCGGAGGCGCATTTATGCACCATGCCAGCGCCTATTGCCGACAAAGCAAAAACCGCAGGCTTCACGCTTAATCACTGGAATCTTGAATTGCACGGTACGTGCCGCGAGTGCACTCAGGGCTCTCCGCCACTCCGCTTGTGCCAAGGCCACAGCCACGACCATTTGTAGTCCTTCCATTTATGCCTGAGCATGAGCGCGCAAGGCGTAAATACAAGCGTCAGTGTCGTTGCAAATGTAAGGCCAAAAACCATCGCGGTCGATAACTGCACCCACCACTGCGTTGAAGGCGCGCCGTAGCTGACTTCACGGGTAAGAAAATCGATGTTCATTTGGAACATCATCGGCAAAAGCCCCAAAACCGTTGTTATCTGTGTCAAAAACACGGGGCGCAGCCGCATCGCGCCCGTGCGCAAAATGGCTTCGACAAGCGGTTTTCCTTCGCGTTTGTAAAGCTGGTCGAAGGTATCAATAAGCACGATGTTGTTGGATACAATAACCCCCGCGAGCGCAATAACACCAACCCCCGTCATGATAATTCCGAAGGTCTGGCCTGTAATGATAAGACCGATAAACACCCCGATTGTCGACATTATAACCGCCGACAGAATAAGAATCGTCGAATAAACGCTGTTGAACTGTGTCAGCAGGATAATGGCAATCAAAAACATCGCGCCCAGAAACGCTTTGCCTAAAAATTCCTGTGCTTCGCGCTGGTCCGCGTCTTCGCCTTTGAAATTAACGCGCACCCGCGGGATGTTTTCATGGCCTCCACTTTTTCAGACGTGTTGATCTCGGGCGGCAAATCCGCCTTGACGGAAATCGATCGTCTTTGGTCAACGCGGTTTATCGTACCCACGGCCTGCTTTGGTACGCGTTTTACAAAATTGCTGATAGGCACAGGGCCCTCGCTGGTCACGATACGTATGCGGTCCAACCTGTCGAGCGTGCGGGCATCAACCGGATACCGGATCACCATGTCGACTTCGTCATCGGTATCATTCGGCCTGTATTCCGCAATTTTGAGGCCATTCGTCACCATGCGTACGTAATCGCCGATTAGGCCCAAATCCACATTGAATTTGGCGGCCTGCGTACGGTCTACAACCAGTTCCCACTCGATACCCGGTAAGGGGCGGCTATCCTCAATATCCCTGAAATCGCCAAGCTCGACCAAGGCGGCTCTTACGGTTTCCACCATCCCGTCAAGGGCATCGGGCTCGCGCGATGAAAGCTCGATCTGTACGGCTTTACCGGTAGGCGGACCGCCCTGCATTTTACGCGTTTCAACCAGCACACCTTTTATGTCGGATGTTTTTGCGCGTATCTCATCAAGCACGGCATCCGCTTTCGGGCGTTCCTGCCACGGCGCCAGTTCAAGGGTTATCTGTCCGATAACATCAGCAGCCACATCCTCGGACCCCTGCTTGTTCTGCCCGCCCGCCTGCGTATAGACAAGGTCAATCCCCTTAACTTCAAAAATACGGCTCTCGACCTCACGCACAAGCGAATCCTGTTCGTAAACGGAAAGATTGCCGCGCCCATGCACAAGAACAGTTGCAAAATCCGGCTCGATATCAGGAAAAAACTCAACACCGTTGCCATGCGTACCGTAATACCACTGTATACCGACAAGCAGCGCAAGCATCGAAACCACAACCAGAACGGGCCTGCGTATGGCTTTATCCAAAAACCTTACATACGCGCCAGTAAACCCTTTCAAGGTCATCACATCGCCGTGCTCGGCCTGCGCGAGATCGGCTTTTTCTTCGTCCGATCCGGCACCGACCTTGCCAAACAAACCACCCATCACAGGTATAAAAACAAGCGCCATCGCAAGCGAAGCGGCAAGAACCGCAATAATGGTAATAGGCATGTATTTCATGAACTCGCCTGAAACCCCAGGCCAGAACAAAAGCGGAAAAAACGCAGCCAATGTCGTTAAAATAGACGATGTAATTGGCCAGCCCATGCGCCTGGCTGCCTGTATATAGGCCTCCTTTTTATTGAGGCCTTCGGCCATTTTTCGGTCCGCGTATTCAATCACGACCGTCGCGCCATCAACCACGATACCCGCCGTCAGGATAAGTGAAAACAGAACAACCACGTTGATGGTAAGGCCCATGGCCTGCAAAAGCATGATCCCGAGCAAAAACGAGCCAGGTATGGAAACCCCAACAATCAGCGATGACCGCAAGCCGAGCGTCATGATGGTCACAATCATGACCAGAATAACCGCAGAAAGCAGGTTGTTGGTAAGATCATTCAGCATGACCTTGATCTCGTTGGACTGATCCAACGTGTAATTGACGGCAACGCCTTTGGGCCAGAACGCTTTTTCCGTTTCAACAATGGTGCGGACAGCCATAATGGTATCGATGATATTCTCGCCCGTGCGTTTGACGACATTAAGCGCAACCGCAGGTTGCCCGTTGATACGCGCGAAATTTTCAGGGTCTTTGTAGGTACGCCGGATTTCCGCAACATCGCGGATACGGATGGTCGCATCCCCGACGGTTTTGACCGGCATATCCAGTAGCTCGTCCGCCGATCTAAAAAGCCCAGGCACCTTTACGGCAAATCGCCCGCTGCCCGTATCCATGGTGCCGGCGGCGACCAGCTTGTTGGACCGCCTGAAAAACTCGATGATCTCGGCACCGTTAAGACCAAGAGACTCGATTTTCAGCGGATCGACGATAACCTCGACCTGATCCTCGCGGTTACCGGCAATGTTAACCTCAAGCACCTGTTCAAGGGCCTCCACACTGTCCTTGAGATCGCGGGCGAGATGCACAAGGGTCCTCTCCGGCACCTCACCAGAAAGCGTAACTACCAGTACCGGAAAAAGACTGAAATTGACTTCAGAAACCTCGGGCTCATCGGCTTCAGCCGGTATCTCGGCCTTGGCTTTATCAACGGCTTTCTGGACATCTTCAAGAGCCTGATCGGCATCAAACCCCGCATCAAACTCCAGTAATACAAACGCACCTCCGAGATAGCCGGATGAGCGCATTTCCTTGACGCCTTCTATGCTCGCAAGCTCTTTCTCGACGGGCCTTACTAGAAGCCGCTCGGCATCCTCAGGGGCGATGCCCTCAAGATGCATCGATACATACATGATAGGTATGTTGATATCGGGGTTCGACTCTTTAGGGATGGAAACCCAAGCACCCGCGCCTGCCACAAAAATCATGAGCAGGGTGGCTATCACCATGCGGGTGCGTGAGAGTGATGCCTCAATAAAACTCATTGGATAGATTGCCCTGCCGCCACGAACGCCTGCCCGACAGTGATCAGCCTCATGGTTTCAGGGAGGCTGCCGCCAATCCAGATTGTGCTGCCCGCATCAGACAACACGCGTACAGGAAAAAACTGTACGACGTTATCCGTACCCACAGCCTTGATACCAACGCGCCCTTTGTCATCCAGCGCCAAGGATGACGATTTGATCTGATACGCAGGCATCGCCTCAAGCGGGATGGAAATGGATGCCGTAAGCCCCGCAATGACACCGGCCTCGTTTGCCGCCTCTAGCTCAACAGGAAAAGTGCGCGAACGCTCCTCAGCGACAGGCGCTACAAAAGTAATAATCCCCTCAAGTGTCTTGTTGTCAGGCAAAGTAACGCTGGCAACCGCACCCACCTTGGCATGAATGATATCGGTCTCCGACATATACCCCCTGATTTTAAGAGGATTCAGTGTCACGACTGTTGCCAAGGCATCTCCACCCTTCACGTAATCACCTGCTTCAATCGCGCGATCGGACACAATGCCATCAAACGGTGCTTTGACTTCCGTGTTCGCAAGGTCCGTGCGCGCCAGTTTGAGCTGGGCTCTTGCTGTTTCAAGCTCCGCTTTTTTTTGCGCGAGCCTGATTTTTGAATTGAACCCTTCGCTTTGCAAAACGCTGGCGGCTTCATACTCGACCTCAGCCTGTTTGAGCTTCTGTTCGGTCTCCGTCACGCGCTCTCGCCGGTCACGCAAATCAATCCGTGCCAAAACCTGGCCCTTTTTAACGATACTGCCGCGATCAACCAGCAATTCCAGAACGCGCCCGTCAATTTCGGCCCTGACCGTGACAGATTTCGACGCCTCCGTACGACCGTTGACGGTGACAGATGGGATATAAGCCTGCGCGCGCAGATCTTCCGTCTTGACTGAAACAAGCGCCGAAACCCCGCTCTCCGCCTTTTTGACGGTATGTTCAACCTCTTTGTCTTTGGGGGTAAACACGCCGGATACCATCCAAAGAACGGCTAAAACCGTCATTCCCAGCGCGATTTTCATGGACGTATTCATGAGGGCTCACAAAAAGTAGGGCGTTAAGACGCTCATATATAACGCATTTCTTTTGTTTTCGGTAGGGTTGTGCCATAAGCACTGCCAAACAACGAGTTACAAAATGTTAAGCATTGCCAACCTCTCCTATAAAATCGGCGCGCGCACGATTATCAAAGACTCCAGCATCAACATCATGGATGGCTGGAAAGTGGGCGTTGTAGGGCAAAACGGCGCTGGCAAATCAACGCTTTTCAAACTCATCGCGGGTGACCTGAAGCCCGATGGCGGCAGCATCAGCATGACCTTGCGCCAGCGCATGGGCATGGTGCGCCAGGACATCCCCGAAACCGACACCGCACTCATCGATATCGTTTTAGCCGCGAACGAGGAAATGGCCGCGCTCTGGAAAGCATCCGAGACCGAACAAGACCCCAATAAACTTGGCGAGATCTATGAAAAGCTGGGCGATATGGACGCTTACGCAGCCCCCGCTAAGGCAGCGACGCTACTGACCGGCCTTGGCTTCAAGGAACACCAGCTAACCGAGCCTTTTTCGTCATTCTCCGGCGGGTGGCGCATGCGCGTCGCGCTCGCGGCCGCCCTGTTTGTCGAGCCTGAAGTTTTGCTGCTCGATGAACCGACAAACCACCTTGATCTCGAAGCCATCATGTGGCTTGAAAATTACCTTTCAAATTACCCGCATACGCTGCTCATTATTTCGCATGACCGCGATATGTTGAATAAATGCATCGACCATGTGATCCACGTCGATAAAGGCGACCTAACCCTTTACACAGGCAATTACGATACCTTTGAGCGCGAACGGGCGATGCGCCTCGGCCTCCAGCAAAAAATGCACGAAAAGCAGCAAGCCCAGCGCGCCCACATGCAAAGCTTTGTCGACCGCTTTAAAGCAAAAGCCAGCAAAGCACGACAGGCCCAGAGCCGCATGAAAGCCCTCGAGAAAATGGACATCGTGGACGCCGTGATAGCCGACCGCGCGGTGCGCTTTACCTTCCCGAACCCGGATAGCAAAATTCCATCCCCCATGATTTCGGTGAACCACGCCGATATTGGCTACACCGAAGGCAACCCCATTTTAAAACGCGTCCATGAAAACATCGATCTCGATGACCGCATCGCGCTTCTGGGTGCCAACGGCAATGGTAAATCGACGCTCATGAAACTCATCGCCGGCAAACTGGGCGCCATGAAAGGCGATATTGTCAGGTCCAGCAAACTGCGCATCGGTTATTTTTCCCAGCACCAGACTGAAGAACTCGATGTGGAATCCACCCCCTACCGCGAGATGCGGGAATTGATGGCCAAAAAGAACCCGGACGTAAAAGAACACGTGGTCAGGGCCAAACTGGGCGCTTTCGGCTTTGGCCGCGACTTGGCGGATAACCAGATCAAAGCCCTGAGCGGCGGCGAAAAGGCACGCCTGTTATTCGCCTTTATGTCCTTCGATGGCCCGCATTTGCTGCTGCTCGATGAACCCACAAACCACCTTGATATAGACGCCCGCGAAGCATTGGTGCAGGCACTGAACGACTATGAAGGCGCGATTGTGATTGTCAGCCACGACCCAACAATGGTCGAGCGCGTGGCCGACAGGCTCTGGATTGTCCATGACAGCAAAGTCGCCGACTTTGAAGGTGACCTCGAAGACTACCGCGACTTTATTATTCAAACGGCGCGCAACACCAAACGACAGGAACGCGACAAAAAAGACAAACCGCAGAAACAATCAAAACCAACACCCAAACGCAGCACCGGCGAGATTGAAGCCGACATCGAACGCCTGACCGCCGAAAAAGAAAAACTGGAAGCTAAACTGGCCGACCCCGCTTTGTACAACGACCCCAAAAAAGCCGCCGAGCTTCAAAAAACCTACACCCGCATTTCCAAGGAATTGGAAGACCAGGAAGCGGCATTTCTTGCCGCATAAATTTCTGCTATAAAGACAGCATGAAATTCGGGACCGTTTTAGCCATTGTTTTGCTGGGGCTTACCCTCTCGGGCTGCTCGACCCTGACCGGTTTTTCCAACGACAAGGCCTCAGGCTATAGGCACTTCACGCAGGAACAATGCGTGCCCTACGCCCGCCGCGTTTCAGGCATCAATTTACGCGGCGATGCCCATACATGGTGGGCCAGCGCCGAAGGTGTTTATAAGCGCGGAAACTATCCGGCACCGGGCGCTATTTTGGTGCTATCGCGCACAAACAAACTAAGGCACGGGCATCTGGCCGTTGTGACCGAAGTGCTAGGTCCGCGCACAATCAACGTAACCCACACCAACTGGGGCAATGACTGGCTGAGCCGCCGCGTCACCTACCAGACCCACCGCGTCGAAGACGTATCGCCGAACAACACATGGACATCCGTCCGGTTCTGGAACAACGAGGTAAACGCCTACGGCTTCCCCTATGCAGCCAGCGGCTTTATTTACAATACGCGGGAATAACAGGCTGATTTAAAACAGTAATCAGACTTACTCAGTTCGTTTTCCATTTTTTTATTCGACCAGCGACAGAGCATAAAAAAAGGGCGCATTGCGCCCGTTGAATGAAAACAGCCTAACAAAAAATTTACCCATGAGGCCATTTAAAAATGGCAATCGCATGCAAAACCCGAGCGAGTGGAATCTGGTCAATCAAAACCCTCTATGTTACAGTCCGCCCAAATGTAAAATCGCCAGAGTAATATGCGCATCCTTGTCATTGAAGACGAATCCAGCGTTTCCGAATACATCGCAAACGGCTTGAAACAAAGCGGCCATGTGGTGGATACCGCCCCTGACGGCAAGGAAGGGCTTTTTCTCGCAAGCACCGGCAGCTATGACGCAATGATCATCGATCGCATGATCCCCCAGCTGGATGGGCTGGCGCTTATCCGTACACTGCGTGCAGGCGGCAACCAGACACCTGTTCTCATCTTAAGCGCGATGGGCGAAGTAGATGACCGCGTGCTTGGCCTGCGTTCCGGCGGCGACGATTATCTTGTCAAACCTTTTGCCTTCTCGGAACTTCTGGCGCGCATTGAAATACTGGGACGCCGTACAACCGGCCTTTCCGAAAAAACGCAGCTTTCAGCTGGCGATTTGCACATGGATATGCTTGCACGCAAAGTGACGCGTGCGGGCACGGCGATTGACTTGCAGACACGCGAATTCCGCCTTCTGGAATACCTTCTGCGCCACAAGGGGCAGGTTATAACCAGAACCATGCTTCTCGAAAACGTATGGGATTACCATTTCGATCCGCAGACAAACGTGATCGACGTACATATCAGCCGCCTGCGCTCCAAAATCAATGCAGGCCATAAAACCCATCTTATCAGGACGGTGCGTGGTGCAGGCTACATCATTGAAGACCCGTCATAGAGGGTATTACAACAGCTCGAGTTTCAAGATGGCGCTGTTTTTTACGGTGCTGCTGGGGCTGAGCGTCACGGTCCTGAGCTATTTCGGTTACTACTTCAATCGTGCCTCTTACGTATCGATTACGCGCACGATTCTGGATACCGATGCCATCAATATGCAGGCTTGGGAAAAGCAGAACATGCTGGATCATGGCCTTGAGGCTTATGATGCAAGCGGGCGTATCCATCTTTTGACGGACGAAGCAGGCAAACGCATATCGGGCAACATACCGGCAATACCGGACAAGGTTTCCGTACTTGAGGAGGGTACGATACTGTTTGAACTTCCAGAGAGGGATCGCCTTTTTGCCGCGCGTGTGCATACCCTGCCTGACGGTCGCGTTTTGGCACTGGGGCTGGACGTTACCGAGCAGGCAGCAAAGTATAGCCTGATGAGCTGGCTTGCCGGCATATCCATCGTATTCCTGATCATGGTTACCCTGACCAGCTTTGCCATCAGCGCTTTTGTTGTACGGCGTACCGGTGAAATCGCCAAGACAGCAAATGCCATTATGGACACGGGCGATCTCAGCCGCCGCATCGAAATCGATGCCCGTTGGGACGATATCGGCTATATGGCTGAAATCCTGAACCGTCTGCTGGCCCGTATCGAGCAGCTCATGCAGGGTGTCAGACAGGTCTCCAACAATATAGCCCATGACTTACGAACACCGCTCACGCGCCTGCGCAATAATCTTGAAACCCTGCAAAACCTGGAAGCCCTGCAAAACAACCCACAAATCCGGCATATCTGTGAAAACCTGATGGCGGAGGCCGAGCAGATTTTATCGACCTTCGCCGCCCTATTAAGGATTGCCCGCATCGAGACCGGACGCGAGAAAAGCCAGTTTGGCAATGTGCTTTTAGGCCAGATTGTTACGGATGTATGCGAACTATACGAGCCGCTTGCACTTGAGAAAAATATTAACCTCAAGATCGAGACACACGAAAAAGCAGTGCAGGGTGACCGCGATCTTCTGTTTCAGATGCTTGCGAACCTGCTTGATAACGCAATCAAGTACACGCCTGAGGGCGGCACCATACACATACAACTGGGTTCCGATGCCTATACAATATCCGACACGGGGCCCGGCGTGCCGGAAGAAGATCTCACCCGCATTTTCGAGAGGTTTTATCGTGCCGAAAAAAGCCGCACCCTGCCCGGTACCGGCCTTGGCCTTAGCCTTGTATCAGCCATTGCGCAGCTGCACGGATACACGATCGAGACCCGCAACCTCAACCCCGGCTTCATGGTCACGGTACATTTTTAAGGTTACAGTTTGGTAATGTTGCAGCCATTGGCAGGTAAAGCTTCTGCTTGTAGTGTTTATGCATGAAAATCGCGATTATCGGTACTGGCATATCGGGCCTTGGGGCAGCATATCTGCTGCGCCAGAAACATGAAGTTACCGTATACGAAAAGGACGCGCGTGCAGGTGGCCACAGCCGGACACTTGAAGTCGCGGGCACACCCGTCGATACAGGCTTCATCGTCTTCAACAAAAAAAATTATCCGCACCTGACAGGCATGTTCAGGCACCTTGGTGTCGAGATAATCAAAAGCGATATGTCGTTCGGAGCCAGTATAGAAAATGGCTATATCGAATATGGCAGCAAGGGCATGTTCGCACAAAAAACAAACCTGCTGCGCCCGCAGTTTTTGGGAATGATTGCCGATATCCTGCGTTTTAATGCGCGTGCGAACAGATACCTGCAATCGGACATGACACTGGGCGAATGCCTTGACGACATGAATCTGGGTGACTGGTTCCGCCGCTACTATCTGCAAGCGATGGGCGCCGCTATCTGGAGCTGCTCGGTCGAAACCATTCTGGCTTTTCCCGCATCCAGTTTTATCCGCTTTTTTGACAATCACGGATTATTGACCGTAAACAGCCACCCGCAGTGGTATACCGTAGCAGGCGGCAGCCGGACATACGTCGCAAAACTGACGCAAATTCTTGAAGGCCGGATACGCTACGGCTGCGGCGCGACCGAAATACAAAGGCAGGATAACGGCATTGCCGTGCGTGATACCAGAGGCGATACGATGCTCTATGACCATGTCGTATTCGCCTGCCACGCCGATCAGGCACTGCATATCCTGAAAGACGCCGACGCACAGGAAAGGGAAATCCTGAGCGCCTTCACCTATCAGAAAAACACGGCCATACTGCATGGCGACCAGAGCTTCATGCCACGCCGTCGCAAGGCATGGGCCAGCTGGATATATCTTTCAGAAAAGCAGGCGGACGACAATCCATCGGTTTCGCTGACATACTGGATGAATAATCTTCAGTCCCTGCCTGCGTCACAGCCATTGTTCGTAACGCTCAATCCGGGCCGTCGGCCCGCGCAAAATCTGATTTACGACGAACATGTTTTCGAGCATCCCGTATTTACCAAAGCAGCCGTAGCCGCGCAGACACGCATAGCCGCCATACAGGAAAAAAACCGCGTTTCGTTTTGCGGTGCGCATTTACGCTACGGTTTCCATGAAGACGGCCTACTCTCGGCCGTACGCGCGGCAACAGCACTGGGCGCCGATATCCCGTGGCTGTAAACGTACCATCAATCCTGACCGGCAAGGTCATGCATGCGCGTCTCTTCCCGCGCGAAAATAAGTTTGTCTACGGAATCTATTACATCGCCTGCCCGCTAGACCAATTGCAAAACATGGATACAGGGCTCTTTTTTAGGGTCAACCGGCCGGGGCTTTTATCGTTTTACAACCGCGATCATGGCGACAGACAGGGCGGCAACCTGCAAACATGGATCAACGCCATACTGGATCAATACGGCCTTGGCGGAATAGCACCAAACGTGACGCTGATCGCGATGCCGCGGGTTTTCGGTTATGTTTTTAATCCCGTCAGCTTCTGGCTTTGCCACGATATGCAGGGCGCCTTGCGCGCCGTTCTGTGCGAAGTAAACAATACATTCGGCGAACGGCACAGCTATTTATGCGCACATGCGGATAACCACCCGATTGAGGAAGGCGACTGGCTGGAAGGCAAAAAACTTTTTCATGTATCACCCTTTTTGGCACGCGAGGGCGTATACAAATTCCGCTTCAATGTGCAGGACAGGGCCTTTGGCGTATGGATCGATTTTTACGATGCCTCAGGTTCAAAACAGCTGTTAACGGCACTAACAGGGACATTCGCCCAGTTTACACCCTCGGCCATCAGGCAGCGCTTTTTTAGCCATCCTCTTGTCACGATGACAGCCATTGCGCGGATACACTGGCAAGCTCTGAAATTACTGGCAAAGGGTATCCGCTACATCCCCAAACCGGTGCAAATGGATCAAAATCTCACTGTTACAGAAAACATTAAAAAGATGTAATGAAAGGGAAAGGCTCATGAAACCGCATACCCACTATCATCGAGCGTCATAACGAGGTTCACCATGCTAGCCAAACGCACAGCAGACAATTTTTTTCGCAAACTCGAAAATATAGAGTACGGCCATATCGAACTGGTCACCCCCGACGGTATCAAGCGCAGCTTTAGTGGCCGTAAGCCCGGCCCACAGGCAAAACTCCATCTGCGCGACTGGAGCGTTGTGCCCAACCTGATCCTGAAAGGCGATGTTGGTTTTGCCGAGGACTATCGCAGTGGATTGTGGGATAGCGACGATCTGCAATCGCTTTTGTCTTTTGCGCTATCGAATGGCCACGCCATCGAAGATTACCTACACGGCAATAAACTGATGCAGATAGGCGCGCGCATCAGCTATCTTTTCAAACGCAATTCGAAAACTGGCAGCCGCCGGAACATCCACGCCCATTACGATCTTGGCAATGAGTTTTATCGCCTGTGGCTGGACGAGACGATGACCTATTCATCGGCAATCTACAAAAATCCAAATGAAACGCTGTTGCAAGCGCAGAACAACAAATACGACCGGATTATCGACCAGCTTGGCCGCAACAGCGGCAGCGTTCTTGAAATCGGATGCGGATGGGGTGGATTTGCCGAGCGGGCAGCACATCGCGGCGATTTTGGTCTCAAGGGCATTACACTTTCAACCGAGCAGCATGATTTTTCTGTGCAGAGACTTGGCAAAAAAGCCCATATAGCGCTTGAGGATTATCGTGATCAGAAAGGCGTTTTTGACCACATCATCTCCATCGAGATGTTTGAAGCCGTGGGTGAGCGCTACTGGCCAACCTATTTCGGCAAGGTTGCATCACTGCTGCAAAAAGGCGGACGCGCCGTCATCCAGACCATCACGATCGATGAAGCGCATTTCGAACGATACCGCAAAGGCGGCGATATGATCCGCAGTTTTATTTTTCCGGGTGGCATGCTGCCCTCACCCGAGCGTTTTGAAGCCGCCGCACGCGAGAAGGGCCTGCAAACGGCGGACCGATTCTTTTTCGGGCAGGATTACGCAACAACGCTCGAGCAATGGATGAAAAATTTTGATTCGGCGCGCAGCAGCGTTCTCAGATTGGGCTTCGATGAAGAATTCATACGCATCTGGCGGCTTTATTTGGCCGCCTGCATTGCGGGGTTCCGCACGGGCCGCATCAATGTCATGCAAACGGATCTGTGCCATGCGTAGCATTATTGCTTTATGGGCATTCCTTGGATTTTCAGCTCTTGCCCACGGGGCGGATTATATCGGCCAGTATGTTCCAGAGGCACGAACGGTAGGCACACACCGCGTAAAGATGGCCATTTGGGATGTGTATGACGTAACGCTATATGCACAGTCGGGCACCTACGTTGCGGAAAAGCCATTTGCCTTAAGCCTTACCTACCTCAAATCTATACCCGGCAGGATAATTGCCGACCAAGCAACTTCTGTCATGCGCCGACAGGGATTCAAAAATGAATACAAACTGGCCCAATGGCATGAGCGCATGACCAAGATTTTTCCGGATGTCGAACCGGGCACGACCCTCACTGGCATAACAAACGGCAAGGGCAATGTAGTTTTTCTGAACGACGGCAAACCGATCGGAAAAATCAATGATAAAGAATTCGAGAAGCATTTTTTTGGTATATGGCTGAATCCGCAGGCAGAGGAGCCAGAGCTACGGAAAAACCTGCTCGGCGGCTGACATGACAAAGGGAGATACCTATGAGAAAATTCAATATAAAATGGCTGGCAGTCATACTACTTGCCGCAACACTAGGAGGATGCATGCCAACCGTTGACCGCTACGCTGATACAGGACCAGCCTTTTCGCCTGAAGCCTATTTCAACGGGCCCATCAAGGCGTGGGGCATGGTACAGGACCGTACCGGCCTTGTGCGTGAACGCTTTGATGTAAAGATGATCGGCCGCTGGACAGGCGACACAGGCACGCTTGAGGAAGATTTCACCTACTACTCCGATGGCCGCACGCAACGCCGTGTCTGGACCATAAAGAAACTGGCGGATGGCCGCTATGAAGGCAGCGCATCGGATGTAAAGGAAAAAGCGGTCGGCCAAGCGAGCGGCAGCGCCATGCGCTGGAAATACGTGATGGAATTGCCAGTCGGCGGCAAAGTTTACGATGTTGTTTTTGACGACTGGATGTTCCAGATGAATGACGGCGTGCTGATCAACCGCTCATACATCAAAAAATTCGGTATTACGGTCGCAGATCTTACTATTTTCATGCAGAAGCAATAGATGGATTTCAAAGGCAGGCATATCTGGATTATCGGCGCGAGCGAGGGCATAGGCCGGGCGCTGGCATTGGAACTGGGCAAGCGCGGTGCAAAGCTTATCTTGAGCGCACGCAGCACCGATAAACTTGAGGCATTGAATGCACAGCTTGACGACAACCATACCGTATTGCCGCTGGATGTGACCGACGTCCATTCCGTACAGCAGGCGATTGGCAAGATACAGAATCTTGATGGCCTGATTTACATGGCAGGCGAATACCGCCCCGGCCCCATTTGCGAGATGACTGCAAATGACTTAAGCCAAATGATGTTAGTCAACTTTACAGCACCCGCCGATATCGTGCGCACCTTGCTCCCGCACATGAGGGCCTCGGGCGGGTTAATCGCGCTTTGCGCCAGTGTCGCCGGATACAGAGGACTACCCAATGGGCAGCCGTACTCGGCCTGCAAGGCCGCGCTTATCAATTTCACGGAGACCCTGCGTGCCGAAGAAGCCCGTAACGGCATCGATGTACGCCTGATCTGCCCTGGCTTTGTACGTACCCGCATGACCGAAAAAAACAATTTCCGCATGCCGATGATGATCGAACCGGCAGAGGCAGCGCGCGCGATAGCCGATGGATTGCAGGGAACCGCATTTGAAATCCACTTCCCGAAAATTTTTACATGTTTCATGAAGTTGCTGCGCATCTTGCCTGACGGCTTGTATTTCGCGCTTGCAAGGCGGCTATGAAAATTCTTCGTATAGTCATGGCATTCGGCCTTGCCGTTTTTCTGGGTGGTTGCGCAAAGCTTGGCCTGTTTGCAGCCAATGCCCCCGCACATCTCTCGTCCGACATCACGGCCAGTAAAGATATTATTTTCGATGAAGCAAACAATCTCGCACTAGATATTTACGCCCCGGCGCGGGCGCAAGACAAACCAAGCCCCGTTGTCATTTTTTACTACGGCGGCAAATGGCAAAGCGGCAGCCGGACTGAATACGCCTTCGTAGCGCATGCGCTGACACAAAGGGGCTTTGTCGTCGTTATTCCTGATTACCGGCAGTACCCGGCCGTCAAATTTCCTGCGTTTGTGGATGATGCCGCCAAAGCTGTCGCATGGGTATACGATCATATCGCAAATTACGGCGGTGACCCCTCACGCATCGCCGTGGCAGGGCACTCGGCCGGTGCACATATCGCAGCCCTTGTTGCAACCGACCCCTCATACTTGAAAACGCAGGGCAAAAACCGAAACATCATCAAAGCATTTGCAGGGCTTGCCGGGCCTTACGCGTTTACGCCCGAGGAGGCAGACCTCAAGGATATATTTGGCCCGCCCACACGCTATAAGCTGATGCAGGTACCCAATTTTATCGACGGCCATCAGCCACCCATGCTGCTTTTGCACGGGGCCGATGACACGACCGTCGGCATTTTCAATGTGCACGAGCTTGAAAAAGCCATCCTGAAAAAAGGCGGGCATGTTGAAACCCGTGTCTATAAGGGTGTCGACCATGTCTGGATTGCCGGGGCACTATCATGGCTGGGCAGCAGCCGCGCACCGGCACTGGACGACATGACACGCTTTTTCAACAGCGTGATGTAGGCAAGGGCTGGCAGCTGAAACCCGATATAAAAGGCCCCAAAAGGGGCCTTTTATATTGGCTGGGGTTTCAGTCAGAAACTAAACATTCCCAGTGACTAAAGAAGATGGTCTTCAATTCCAAGGCTTTGGCGCGATCTCCTGATCAAGCGATGAAAAACTTTCATCAAGCTTTGTAATCAAACGCTTACGATCGCCTGCCCAGCGAAGCATTTCACCAATATTGATTTCGCATACGAATGGTACAAGCAATGCCTCGCCGCGTGGCAATGACTTGCCAAGTCCATGCATAAAAACAGGCGTTAAACCAATCTCTGGCATCGCTTCTAATAATTTTGCGACACCATATTTGAGTGGTTGGCGTTGCTCTGGTTCACCACGACTCCCTTCAGGAAAAATAACCACGATATGGCCCTTATCAAGCGCCTGAAAAACGGGTGCCAACGGGTTATCTGCGCCGCCATGCCTTTCAATAGGAATAATGCCAAGAATGTTCAAGGAAAACCATGTCATGAATGCATTGCGGCAAAAATAATCTTTAGCTGCCGCCAGTTTAATTTTAGGAATATCGCTCCAGCGAAACAGGCTCACCAATACCATCGCATCCAGATGCGAATTGTGATTGGCAGCGATCACATGTGGCCCACGCTCCGGCAGACGATCCATATGCCGTACATTCAAGCCCAGCATCAGGACAAGCAGTGGCTTTATCAAAAAAACGTAAAAAATCTGACGGGCTAAAGCCATAGTCACGCTCAATAATAAAAATATCGCACAAAGTGAAAGAACAAGGGCGCCGTTAGACTTAAAGAATCTATTCGATCTAGAATGCCTCCATGCCCCGGGATCAGCGCGCCAGTATCCTTAATACCAATATCACGTTTTAATGCTGAAAATGTAACATCACCGATAAAGCCGGCAGCTGCAATGCCTACACCAGCTAGAAGCGCAAAGCCCATATTAAAAGGGGTAAGAAAAGGCGCCAAAACAACAGCGATCAATGCCGTGGTCACCATACCTCCTAAAAAACCCTCCCAAGTTTTTTTGGGGCTAACCAGCGGTAAAATCTTATGCTTTCCCAAGAACTTTCCCCATACATACTGGGCGACGTCATTGCCTTGATTCAAAACCATGAGGAACAGCACAAGGCCCGCTCCACCAGCAGGGCTTTCCGCCAATGCGGGAAACTGCATAAGCATCGCCGCGTGTGACACGGCGAAGACGGTGATCATCAAACCCCAGCTGATGGTGGCCACGGAAGATAAAAATCCTTCCATTTGCTGCGCTAGAATAAGTCTGAACGGCATCAGGAAAAACACCCAGACTGGTATAAAAACGATAAACATCCCATACCAATTATCGGCTACAAAAAAATACTGCACCGGGATCGTGAGATACGCCCAGAACAGCAAGCGCCGATCGGCACGACGTAGGGGGATAACCGAAATATATTCCTTAAACGCAAGGAAACTTAGAAATGCAAAAAAGTAGATCGAAACCATTGGCGTTGTCAGCATCGCCGTTGAAAAAATGGCGATCATAAACCACCAGCTTTTTACCCGTGCCGTCAGCTCTTTATGCTTGCCTTCCTTGTCACCTTTGTGCATGCAAAAGACGATTGCGCTGGCGAGAATCAAAACACCAAAAATACCGGCGATGCAGGCGTGAACAGGATTGCTAAGAGTAAAATTAAACATGCGGCCCGCGCTCGAGATAGCGATAGGCCGCAAAAACGCGGTTCCAGATGGTCAAGGCACAGCCGATGATAATGACAACAAGCCCTGCCAGAAGCGCGGTATACCAAAACGGTGCGATTAGGCATGCCACAACAATCACCACCATACGGTGTGTTTTGGCCATAGGGCCTTGAAAATCCGTAGGCGCGCCTAAGGATCGCCCGAGCGTACGGGCATAGGCTGTCCCCATCGCCATCAAGGCTGCTGCCCAACCAAGCATTTCTCCCCATGGGCCGCCTACCGCATAACCCGCTGCCACCAACATTAGCGTGTCGGAAATGCGATCTGGGATATCATTAAACAGTTCGCCAGACGGGGTGGACTTACCGCCCTCCACAGCAACCATACCGTCAAAAATGTTGCAAAGCGCACGGCCTAAAACACCAAACGTAACGGCCAGCGCCAAAAGCACCAGCTGAAAAAAATCTGCCGTTGGAATTTTTAAAAGAAAAAATGCGGCCCATGCCGAAAAGGCAATGCTTGCAACTGAGATGTGATTGGGTGTGATATTTTGACGGCTCAGACGCCGCGCCGTTGACTGGATAATGCCCCAGTCCCGAACTTTTAAAGGACGTCGGTTAGCTTCGTTTCCCATACTTTATTAGGCCATATTCGACCTAGATATGAAAGTACGGAAAAACTGGCTGGGGCGCTAGGATTCGAACCTAGGAATGGCGGTACCAAAAACCGCTGCCTTACCGCTTGGCGACGCCCCAACTATAAAGAACCAACTGTATGTAAAGCGTGGCGACAATAACGACCAATCCCGGCACTTGCAAGTCTCTTGAAAAGGCAAAAAAGTTAACAAGGCCCCCTGTGGATAAGTCTGCCCTTTTTTTTAGTGACATCGGTGACTTAAATATGCAAAAACAACCTCATATCCGCAACATCGTGAAAAAGACAACCGTCATGACGATCAAAGAGGGCTCAGGCATGCGTCCAACACCAAGCACCATTACCACGCCGGTTTCAAAAGATTCAAAGTCGGCCCCCGCAGCATCACCTGCCGGCGCACGCCCCTTTCCGGTCAGCAACAGCAACGCAAGCGCCCCCGTGATATCCGGTACGGACCAGATCAAAGCTGCCCTTGATACACTGGGCATCAAACTCATCAAATCCGAAGCCGAACGCGATGTGCTGAAAAAACTGGTCGAGGACACACGCGCCATGCAGCAGCGCCTGGAACGCGAACTGCTTGAAAACAGAAAAGAACTCGCCGAAACCCGCCGCAAAATGGATGAACAGAAATCCGAGAGCGAGCAATCTAAAAACCGCCACGAACGCCTTGAGGAAAAACTGCGCGAGGCACAGGCAAACACACTGAAACTGACGCGTAAGCTGGAAGCGGACGAGCAAAAGCGCACCCGCATGCAGCGCCGCATGGAACGCCTTGAGACCGTCGCCTCCGAGGCACAAACGGCCCTCCAGTCAAAAGCCATGGTCCTGCTGACTGACCAGACACTAGCCGAAAAAACCGGCATGCCGATGCTGACAGCCTCAGGCGAGGCGCATTCGGGCCTGCCCGCACTTGCAAGATCATCCTATCTTTCAGGTTCTGATGCCCGCACCGTCATTCTGGATGACGAGGGCACGAAAGCATCCTGGTGGTCGCAGCCTCTCAAACTCAATGCCAGCGTTGCAGCCCTTATGGTTGTGGCCGCGCTGGGCTTTGGCTGGATGGCCAGCAAATCCTTTGATACAAACACGCAGATTGCCGTAATGGCTGACGGCAGCTTTGCCAAGGTCGATCTTGCCAACGGCACCTTGCAGCCGCTCCAGCTCTCACTCCAAAAACTCGAGCAACCCGCACCCGCAGCAGTCGAAACCGCAGATACACCAAAAGTTTCGGCTGACGGCCAGCCTCTGCCCCAGTCAAAACCGGAAACGCAGGTCGCAGATGCGCCGACAGCCCCCGTATCAGCCCCGCCCAAAGACGAAACCCTGAGCGAAAGCCTGAAGGAACTGCAGGACAAGGCCTACACTGGCGTAGCCGAAGCGCAGCATGACTTGGCCGCCCTTTACACGGCAGGCTCCGGCGTCAAACAGGATTACAAACGCGCGGCCTACTGGTTCCATCAGGCGGCGGATGCCGGTGTTGCCAATGCGGCCTACAATCTGGGCGTTCTGCATCATCAGGGCCTCGGCGTTGAAAAAGACATCCAGACCGCGCTCGACTGGTACCGCCTTGCAGCCCTCAAAGGCCACCCGGAAGCACAATACAATCTGGGCATCGCTTACATCGAAGGCATCGGCACCAAATACAATCCGCAACTGGCTGCGGGCTTCTTCCAGAAAGCATCACTAGCCGGAATAACCGAGGCCGCCTACAACCTTGGCCTCATCCTTGAAAACGGACTCCTGTCCGAACCCAAGCCCCAGCAGGCCATGATGTGGTACCGCGTTGGCGCCGAGGGCGGCAGCCTTGAAGCCAAGAACGCATTGGAGCAAATCGCAAAGCGCATGAACGTACCGGCGGAAAAAGCTGGGCTTCTGCCAGACGGCACATCACTCTCCAAACTTGTGACAAAACCTGAAAACGTGGAACCGGCCGCTGGCGCAGGCACCGTATCGACATCGGAAACACTTGATAAGCTGATGCCGGAACTGGCCGAGATGATCCCCGATGACGATCAGCTTCTCGTAGCCCAGATACAGGAACAGCTCGCACGTAGAGGATATTACGACGGCCCTGAAGACGGCGCGTTAAGCCCGAAAACAGGCGATGCCATCAAGAAGTATCAAAAGAGACTGGATATGAATGCCGATGGCCGCCCCTCGGGTGATATCCTGATGCGCCTCCTCAAAGAGAGCACCATCAAAGACGAAGCTTAGATACCGGAATCAATTTTTGGGATTGATCACACAGGCGCGTACCCACCACGAGGGGTTCGCGCCTGAAATTTTGGCAGCGCCGTGCATGGCCGCTTCCATATCCTCAAAGATACCGAACACCGATGACCCCGAGCCTGTCATGCGTGCAAGCAGGCATCCGTGAGACGCCGTCAGTGCCTCAAGAGTGTTGTCAATGAGCGGCGTAAAAGTAAGGGCCGCTTCCAGTAAATCGTTCCGGCCCCGCAAAATCCAGTCACCGGAAAGAGCCGCCTCCGAAAAACTTCGCTGGCTTGCCGCATACGCTTTGAAAACCGCGCCTGTTTCAAGCGCAACGCCGGGCCAAACGACAACCGCAGGCATGGAAGGCACATCAAACGGAGATTGTTTCTCGCCGATCCCCTCGACCATGGCCGCAACGCCCCGCAGCATGAAGGGCAGCTCGGCCCCGATCTCAAGACCCATCGCGCACAGGGCATCGATATCATAAGGCGACCCCCAGATCGCATTGAGGGCATGCATGGCAGCAGCCGCATCCGCAGACCCGCCGCCAAGCCCCGCGCCAGCAGGTACGTTTTTACGAAGGCGGATGGAAATATCGGCATTCCGGCCTGCGTGCCTTTCCATGAGACGCATGGCACGCGTCACGAGATTATCCTCGCCCAAAGGCGCATGGGATGAAAACGGCCCCTCCACACTCAGCGTGTAGGAGGATGCAGGGTCAATGTGCATGACATCGCCGATATCACAAGGAGCCATCACGGATTGCAGCAGGTGATACCCGTCTGCCCTCCGTCCGGTGATATGGAGCGTCAAATTGATCTTCGCGGATGCAAAAAACCTCATAACTAGGCTTTTACCATTTCATGATAGGATTGACCAAGAAAGGATATGCCATGTCCCTTGAACCGATCGTCGCAAAATTCAGCGAAAAAATGAAATCCCATCCCGAATTCCGGGCCACGGTCAAATTCGACCTCGGGGCGGACGGCATCATCCATGTCGATGCCAGCAAACGCCCCGGCGTCGTAAAGATGGAAGATGGCGAGGCCGCACTGACACTGATCCTCTCCAAAGACCTTCTGAACGGGTTCCTGACAGGCACCAAGGACCCCAACGTGGCTTATCTTACAGGAAAGCTCAAAATAAAAGGCCCCATGGGCCTTGCTATGAAGCTGAACGCTTTCCTTGAAGATTAGGCACAACGACTGCCAATACAAACAACACGACTGTCAGCGCAGCCATCCCGAACCAGAAGATGGCATAGTTTTTATGTTCGTTACGCATGTTGGTAAGCGCAGGTGCCGGACGCAATGTTGAATCGTCGGGCGGGGTGCTGGTTTCCATGAACAGGGCAAGCGGCGCAAAATTGGGGATGCGCAGCGTATTGGCAATGGCATCGACATTGAGGGCGCGCCAGTTTTTGGGGTCATCAGCGATCATCGCCCCTTCAAGGTCAGACTCGCGCAAGGCCCCCGTAATGGTAACGATACCCCTAGGCGGCGAGCTCTCGATCATCATCATGGTCATATTGTCAGGCACCCAACCACGGTTAACCATAACCGCCGTACCGTCATTGAGCATCAGTGGCGTGACGATCCAGTACCCGAGCACGCCGTCCATCTGGTGCGGGCCAACCCTGACATTTTTTTCTGTAAGCCATACGCCTGTGAGATAGCCGCGGTTGAGATTATAAACCACCGAGTCCACTTTTTGGGCCAGTGGCACCTGTGTAGCATCGACTGATTTCTGGGCCTCGACGCCCGCAATGAGGCCCTGTTTCCACTCAAGGCGTTCAAGTTGCCAGAACCCCATCTTGAGAAAAACCGCAACGGTAATCAAGACAACGAGGCCCGCGAATAAAGGTTTGAAATCTCTGGGTTCGCTTGTCATAGTCTGCTTCATGTTGGCTCAGCCCGATCCGCCTTTTGAATTCGTGACCGCGCCACACCTTTTGGTGTGGTCGGAAGAAGAACTGCGCCATAAAGCAGCGCTGTCCTGCGCCAAGTTGAAACGACAGGAAAGGCATCTTGCTTTAAGACACGTGACGATTATCGGCACACGGTCGATTGATTTCAATAGTCTTCATAAAGATAAGGACTCGGTAAGGCTGGCCCTCGCTCTGCGCTATCTTATGGAGTCAGGCGTTCCGGTAAGCCCCGACTTTGTGGTCGACTGCGTTGATTTTCGGGACAAGCGCGATTTTTTAGAGGAAACCGGAGAGACGGATATCGTCTTTGCTTCCTACATCCGCGGCAGACCTTCGACATCATCAAGGCATTACACACCCGCCTTTGAAATGGATGTTGCCGAGGATTTTGGCCAGAGCGCCAACCTGCAAAGCGAGACAGAGTGGGCCTATTACCATGCACAAAGCCCGCTGACCGAACGCGAGGGATGGAAGAACCGCGTCGAAAACTCAGGGGCAAAAATCTTCATGGCCTTCGGTGGAGACATCGAAGTGGGCACAGGACACGTGGTAGGCCGGGATGCGGATTCAGCCTTTGCGACCATCATAGCCAATCCGGATATAACGGATGCCAATGTCAGACGGAAGCAGATGACGTTCCCTTATATTTATCCGTATGCCAAAGATCTGGACCTGCCGATGATGTGGCTTGGCATCGCCATGCGCAAAAGCTACGGGCGAGATGTCCAGCGTCTGATCCGGCAGGAACCATCAACCTTTATGACCAGAAAAATGCTGACTCTATTCCGACAGGGCTATGAACCAGCGCTCAAAGCGCCGGATGTCGGCCTTGTATCTATTTGGCGGAATGGCGGGCTACTCCCAGCTCTGCGGACGGTGCTTAAACTGAAGGGCCACGACATAGGCTTTAATTGGGCGCAGCGTAAAAAAGCAGATGCAGAGCGCAACAGCCGTCCACAAAACGGCATGTACCCATAGAGCCGGCTCAAAGACCGCATCAAAAAGAAGCGCGGCAGGAACAAGCAAAAAACCCAATATAAAAACCATAAAAACAGCAGGGCCATCGCCGCTGTCATTACGGGCAAGCGCAAGCTGGCAGGTATCGCATGCCTCGACGATCTCGAGTGTGAGGCCCTTTTTAAAAAGAGAGCCGCGACCACAGCGCGGGCACACGCAGCGTAAGCCCGCATCAAGAGGCGTGGGTGTGATAAACAATTAAATCAGTCCGTGGACTTCATGATGCTCGGCCGTGCCGCCGCCCCAGTAGTAAACGGCAACAAAGAGAAAGAGCCAAACCACGTCAACAAAGTGCCAGTACCACGCAGCAGCCTCAAAACCAAAATGACTCTCAGGTTTGAAGTGGCCCTTCATGTTTCTAAAAAGGCACACCGCCAAAAACAGCGTACCAACGAGCACGTGGAAACCGTGGAAACCCGTCGCCATGAAGAACGCTGACGGGAAGATGCCGTCCTTAAAACCAAACGGCGCATGGACATACTCATACGCCTGAAAGAACAGGAATGAAACACCAAGGCCGACAGTAACAGCAAGCGCACGCGTCGCCTCTTTGGTATTGCCCTCAATAACCTCGTGATGCGCCCAGGTAACAGTGCATCCCGAGAGCAGCAGGATCATGGTCATAAGCAAGGGCAGGTCAAAAGGCGGGATAGTATGGATACCGGCAGGAGGCCACACGCCATCATGCGGATAGAGCGCAGCACCGATAAAGCCCCAGAAAAACGCAACGAAGAACATGACCTCGGAAGCGATGAACAGCATCATGCCGAAACGGAAGCCGATCTTGGCCACTTCCGTATGCGCTTTTTCGGCAACGGCTTCAAAAATGATATCTTTCCACCAGAGATACATGACCGTAACAACGGCACACAAACCGACAATTGGGCCCCAGACACCGACTTTGACACCCATAAGGGTCATATCGCCGTTATGCATGAAATAAACCATGAGAATGGCCATAAGACCTGCCGCAAGCGAACCCACCAGCGGCCACACGCTGGGGCGAACAAGGTGGTACGGGTGCGGTTTTCCGCTGGATGTGTATTCAATGGTATCGGCCATGGTCTGTCCTTGGGCTGTTCGAGTACTAATCGGGCGAATTGTAAAGGTCTTGGAGGGCATTCTCAAGGGCCTTGGAGTCGGCCTTAAAAAACGTGTACGAAAGAGTAATTGTCTTGAGACCTTTTAGGTTAGGGTCGTTCACGATCTCGGGGTCCACGAAAAAGGCGATCGGCATGTGGGCCTCCTGCCCTCCGGCCAGAGCCTGCCGCCCGAAGCAAAAGCACTGGGTTTTGTGGAAATACTTGCCCGCACCCTCAGGCAAAACATTAAAAATAGCTGTACCTTCAATGGGTTGCGACGTCAGATTTTTAGCCTTGAACGATGTAAAACCTTTCTCCCCGATCCTGATCGTGAGAGACGGATGATCCGCCACAAAAGACCACGGCATCCCCTGCGCAACGTCGGCATTGAACCGGATGGTCATGACCTGATCCAAAACCTTTTCGGCGACGGCATTGGGATCGATATTGGGCGTACCGCCAAAACCCGTTACCTGACAGAAAAGCCGATAAAGCGGAACCGAGGCAAAGCTGAGCAAAAGCATACCGACAATAACAGCAAGGACGATAAGGCCAGCACGCTGGTTTTTGCGGATAAGCTCATCCTGCGGCGAGGTCATGCAAATCGCTCGACTGCAAGTGGGCCAAAGCTTTGCGTGGTGGGCATGATTTCAATCGAATTCACGTTTACATGCGCGGGCAGCGTGGCGCACCACACAACAGCCTCCGCAATATCGGAAGGGCTAAGCGGATGAGTATTGGCATAGACCGCCTTAGCGCGCGCGGCATCACCCTTAAAGCGGGCCAGTGAAAACTGCGTCTCGACCATGCCGGGCTCGATATTCGTAACCCTGACGGAGGTGCCCTGTAAATCCGCCCGCACCGCAAGCGAAAACTGCCGGACAAACGCCTTTGAGGCACAATACACATGCCCGCCGGGATAAGGCCAGTTGCCGGCGGTCGACCCGATATTGATGATATGCCCGCGCTTGGCGGATACCATGCGCGGCAGGATATGCCGCGTCATGTGCACAAGCCCGCGCACGTTGATATCGATCATGGCATCCCAATCATCAAGGTTGCTCTCATGCGCTTTTTCAAGCCCCAAAGCACCACCTGCATTATTGACCAGCACATCGATATCCTGAAACTCGGGCGGGATCGCGCATACGGCAGTCTCGATTGCCTTTGGATCCGCCATGTCGCAAACAAGGCTATAGACAGGTACTGAAAGCGCGCTCACTAGCGCCGCAACCTTTTTGGCATCACGCCCATGAACGATGACCTTGCAGCCGAGCGCCGCAAACCTGTCAACAAAGGCCCGGCCAAAATCACCCGTAGCACCCGTTATTAAAACGCAATTGGGTTTGTGCATCACGTAACCGACATCCTGAGAATGGTAACAAGGAAAACGATCGCAATAAAACCAAGCACGGCAGCAAGCACGGCATAGTTTTTTACGCGGCGGCGGGTATGGAGTTCACTTTGGGGCATGCCCTATTATCTAGAACAGAACGAGGGCTGTGAAAATGGCGAAAAGATAAAAAATCGAGTAGCCGAACATTTGCCGGGCTGCACGATAGCCCTCTTTTTCCTGCATGACACGGATCGCCGAAACGATAAAAAGAAACCCGAGAACCGCGGCGGATATCGCATAACCGACACCCGCAACCCCCAGATAATAAGGCGCAACCGCTAAAGGAAAGAGCACGATTGTATACCCCAGCATCAGGCGTTTTGTGGCTTCAGGCCCGACAACGCAGGGCATCATGGGTATACCCGCGCGCTTGTAGTCATCGCTCGAAAACAGCGCGAGCGCCCAGAAATGCGGCGGGGTCCAGAAAAAGATGATCAAAAACAGCACGATCGCAGCAAGATCAACGCTGCCGGTCACGGCGGCCCAGCCGATCATAG
>RFNZ01000013.1 GCA_009926935.1 Pseudomonadota bacterium
CGGATACCCTGAAAAGTTTGCGTGAGGAGCGCGGACATTTGCGCGATGCCCTCTTGTGTGCGGGTTGAAAGCTTGCGCAGTTTTTTGCCGAGGCGCGAGACAAAGATGGCGGTTACAGGAAAGATGATAAAAACGGCCAGCGCCAGAACCCAATCGCGCCAGAACATGACGCCCACGAGCAAAATAAGAGTGAGTGTATTTTTGCCGAGGTTGGTCAAACCTTCCGCTACTGCCGTCCGCATCACGGTTGTATCAGACGTAAGACGAGAGAGAAGCGTGCCGCTGGCGTGTTTGTGGAAGTAAGCGAGATCGAGACCCATCAGGTGGCCAAAGACGCTGTTTTGAATATCGGAGACGATGTGCTGGCCCGTCTTGTTCATAAGGACCGTGTGCATGTAGGTGGCCAAGCCGCGCAGCAGAAAGCACATCATGACGCCTAGAGCCAGCGGCAGAACCAGATGTTCTTTATGATTGATCAGCACATCATCTAGTACCGGCTGAACGAGGCCTGCGAAAATCGCGCTCATGCCTGCGGCCACGACCATCCAGACCATCGCCTGCGCAACCCATTTCCAATAGGGTTTGACGTATGTCGTAAGGATACGACGCACGAGCGGGCGTGATGCGCGGTCAAGCAGTGTGATCATGGTTTCTCTCTAGCCGGAGATTAGGTTAATATTGTGACCGTGAAAAGATTTACCACTCTCTTTTTCCTTGTTTTTCTGGCTTTTGGCGCTGCCCGCGCCGTGGCTCAGCCTCTTATGTTTCCGCTTGTGTGCGACGCGGGGCAAGGCTGCTTTATCATTGGGTACCCAGACATGGACAAAATGCCGGATGCCGCCCGCGACTATGCCTGCGGGCCCGCAGCCAGCGAAGGCGACCCTTTTTTACGGATCGGCTTACCTGATGTTGCGACGTTGACGCTCGGCCTTTTTGCGGTGGCTGCGGATGCGGGCCGCGTGATAGATGCCACAGACGGTTTGCCTGATACCGTTGCCTCAACCAAATCGCAAATTAGAAAAGGCACATCCGTTTGCGGGAACGGCGTTGTGATTGACCACGGTCAGGGTATGACGACCGCCTACTGCCACCTCAAGCGCGGGAGCATCAAAGTCAAAACCGGCGACATTGTTGAAAAAGGCACAGTGATTGGCGCTGCGGGACAGTCCGGCGTTGCCCTGTGGCCGCAGCTTGGTTTTTCAATCCAGAAAAATGGTTTTTATATCGATCCCATTACGGGCGGCAGCCCTGCCGAAGGATGCGGCTTTAAACCGCGTAACATCGTCGAGCTACCAGAGGCATTTAAAACGTATCAGCCCGCCGCCATTGTAAATCTTGGTTTTTCGATTGGCCCGCAAATAAGCCAGAATGTCGCGCTTGGAAAAGCCGAGCGGTTTGCGCAAATTGCCCCCTCCTCCGCCACGATCAACCTTTGGGGGATGGTTCTTGGGCTTAAGGCGGGCGATAAAATCAAGACGGCTTTGGCCGACGGGCGCGGGCGGATTTTTCATCAGCAGACGCTTGTGATGGACAAGGATAAAGACCGTCAGCTTATCAATTTCAGCCGCCAGCGTGGCTATGCCTATTGGCGCGCCGGTACCTATAGCGGAGAAGTTGTGGTGACCCGTACCGTGAATGCGAAAGAGTACGTTATAAGACGAAGTGTGACGGTATTAGTTGAGTAAAACTTCACTGAAAATTTGCTTTTTTCTTTTTTATTATGGTATCTACCACGTATGAACAGCTATCTTGTCTATGCAAAACGTCCTCGCGCCGAAGGTGAAAACCCTGGTGATGAATTCACCGTTTTAAAATTTAAAGATCCCGCAAAAACATATAGCAAGCACCAAATTGATGCGCTTATCGCCAAACGTCACGATGATGTTTTTGAAGGAAGTGTAAACTTTCGCCTAGTTAAAGCCGCAGATGACACGGGTGCCGTTAAGGCAGCGCTGGATGAAAAACTTTGCTACGAAGAACCTGGTATTGTTCTAATGAGTGATGATCCGGAACTTGATGCTTTTATGGCCGAGCATGAGATCGGGCAGCAGCCAAGAAAACCGGGGCCTAGACCTTAGGCCTTGAGTTTACGGCGCTTATTTTTACGGTCAAGCAACGGTTTGCCCCAGTGCAGGCGCGGGATCCAGAAATTGGGACGCACGCCGAAATTGACCCCCAGAACCCTGAGTACCTTCGCGCAGTCACCAACGGATTTTACGCCTTTAAATGCAGCCGCATGAATGCCCGTGGCTGTAAGGCAGGTATCAAGACCGCAGTTGAGGCCACCCATGATGTCCTGCGGTAATGAATCGCCAATCACCACGGTGGTTGAGGGCAGCGTATCTTTAAACAATGTCTGGGCGTGGCGGAAAATGGGCGGGAACGGTTTGCCTATGTAGCGGACGATGCCGCCGAACTCCTCGTATCTTTTGGCCACGGCACCTGCACCCGCATGTGTATTGGTGCCGATAAGGGCCTGTAAATCCGGGTTTGCGCAGATCATTTTGAGGCGTTTTTGAACGCCTACACGCAGAACGGGCTCAAGATCAGCCACGGTGCGGCCTTTGGGCGGGTCATCGACGCCGCTCACCAATATAAACGTCGCATCCTCGGCTTTATCGACCAGAGTGAGGCCAAGGCCATCCACCAGTTTGGTGTCGCCCGCGCGGGAGATGAGGTAGCACTTGTCGCCCAGACCTTCAAAGACGCCTGCCGTGCGGTTTTTGAGGCCAAGCCATGTGAGTTCGCCCGATGTGATGATGTGGTCAAACAGGCCCATATCGAAGCCGATGGTTTGAAGGCGCTTGGCGTTATCCTCGGCGCGCTTACCGGAATTGGAGAGGACAATGATTTGCTTTTTGCGGTTTTTGAGCTCGGTCAGCGCCTCGATCACGCCCTCGTATGGGCGGTTGCCGTCATGCAGTACGCCCCATTGGTCAATGATGTAGCCGGTGTAACTATCACACAGCTCGGAAATACCTTGGCAGAGGCGAATATCGTCCATAGACCTCAGGATGCCCTGAATTGGGTTAGCGAGGGGTTAATGGTGACACAGCTTTGAATTGTGTCAACTGCCTGTTTTTGCTAGATTTTAACTAAATTTCAACTCAGAAGCCTGAGAGCGGCGGAGGGCACAGTCCTTCTCGGCTCGTTCTCACCCGGACCCTTTTGCTCTGGAGGCGCTTTTTTGAGGTCACGGATGTATTGGTTGATCACGTGCTGGCAGCTCTCGGACGCGACGTCTTCGGGCATGCCCTTTTTTATGAGATCATCCTCGCATTTTATAACAAAACCTTGCAGGACCCGCTTTTGGTCGGGGGTAAGAGGATAGACCTTGCCTGTATCTGGGTCGATGACATCGGGCAGCTGCTCGGTTTGCTGGGCGCCATCGGCAGGAAGATTTTGAGCGTGCAGCGGGCTCAGCGCTGCTGCGCCAGCCATGTAAGCCGCCAATATACCAGCCGCAAATCTCTTTAATGCCATGATTAATACCTGTTTTTATATTATGTAAATTAATATACGGCGACTGGAAAAGCAAATTTTTTCGATAAAAATTGCTTATCTACCCTGCGATACCCTAGTTTCCAGAATGAATTTAAAGGGTGGCCTATGAGAAAAACGCTTATTGCAGGTACAGTTATAGCCACTGGCGCTTTGGGCGGGCTTGCAGCCGTATGGCCTGCCGCCCCCGTTGACTATAAGCCTGTGGTGCTGAGCGAAGCCGAAATCCTTGCTGAAAAAGATATTCACTGCACTAGTGTAGGGGACGATAGTTTGAAAAGAGGCTGTATCGCTGCCAACGACCCAATCTTTTGGAAGATGTCAGCTATATTCCGTGTCTGCGGACAAAAAACATCACATCATTTGCAATCACCTTTTGATGACAACATCGGTCGTGCCATTCAAGAGGTCGAACTCTGGCGCTGCCAAGGGCAATATGCCTCTGTAAACGGTTCTGAACTGAGTGACTGGCCTAGAGCTACTCGCTCGAGAACTATTGACGGCGCATGGGGTAACCTGCGTTATCACTGGCAGTCACATGGCGTTTCCCGTCCGCTCGATTTTTCAAGAGCGATGGCACATGTCATCCAGTTTTCTTTGAGCAAATAAGAATAGCTAGCGGACAACGTTGCGCGGCTGCCTTGCCTTTAACGCCCTGAGTTCACGTTCGATATCGGCATGTTCGGCGCATTCCTCCGGCGCGTCGCTTTCAGCCTCGCATCGTGCGATAGCGTCATCGTTCGCGGCAGTCCTTGTATGGGTATGGGTCTGCCTCATTTCCTGACCTGTGCCTGTACCTGCACAGCCTTGTAACACCAGCATGACGGATAAAAGACCTGCGCCTACTGTGCTTTTTCTGATCATCGTTTACCCCTTAAAGGAACCCCCGCACTGGCGAGGGTTTTGTAGATTTATGCGGCTTTCTTTTCGCCGAGGTTGCGTGGCTCGCGCCCCGCCGTGAGGCAGAGGAAGCGGTAGAGTTTGCCGATGTCGGAGGCAATGAAGGTCGAGCCCAGCAAATCACCGCGGTCGGTGTCCATGGCCTGATCGAAAATCTCCTCGAACTGGCGGATGTAGCGCTGGACGTAGTTGCGGAATTCGCTGTCACCAGCAAATTTCTCGCGGACCTTGTCGACCGGCACTTTGTCGAGCGTTTCGACAAGGCGCTGCGTGAACACAGCCAGATCGCCTTTTTGATAGGCTTTCCAGAGTTTTTCAGGCACTTCGCCTTCCAGCATGCGCACGAAGTCGACCGACAACGAGTGCAGGCTTTCCATGATGAAGCGGGCGGATGACAAGAAGGTTTCGCGTTGGGCGCGGATTTCGGCCGCACGGATTTTCTCGGCATTCTCCAGCGCATCTTTCGATGCCTTGAAGAGCAGGTTGGATTGTTTGGCGTAGCTTTGCGATGCTTCCTCGGCTGAGGAAACGGCTTTGACGGAAGCCTGAACCAGTTTTTCGCTTTGCTCGGAAATCCCCTCGCCCGAGATTTCGACCTTGCGGACGATCTCGCCAACCGATTTGCCTACTTCGGCAATGCGGTTCTGGATTTGGGCGGTGGCGCGTGAAATTTCGTCCGCCGTTTTGCTTGAGGCGTCGGCCATGGCCACCACCTGCGCACGCAGGTCGTTGCCGTAGGATTTGGAGGTATCGAGCGATGCCTTCATCTGGCTTGAGACTTCCTTCGCTTTGATCGAGAAGCTTTCGCCAATGTTACGCAGATCTGACAACGCTTCCATCGTCTGCTTGAGCAGGAGTTCGGACTGCGTTTGCACCTTGGCCACTACCGTTTCGGCCAACTGGACCGATTTGGTTGCGGCATCGTTAAGGCGACCTGACTCGTCACGCGCCTTGTTGCCGGCCACATCGAACTTGCCGACGATTTTTTCGGCGTTCGTGCTGATGTCGTCCGCGCGGCGCTGGAACTCCGTGCCGGCATCCTGCATTTGCGCAAGGGCCTGGCCCACAGCCCCAGCCAGTTCATGAAACTGGTCGTTGATGGATTTTTGAACGCCTTCGATTTTCAGCAATGTCTGGTCCGTCAAAATATGGATGTCGGAAGACTGGCGTTCCATGGATGTGGAGATGACGCGCATTTTATCGGAGGCTGATTTGGCTGCGCCTTCGATGTCATCCACACGTTCGCGCAAGTGATCGGAGGATGATTTGAGGACGTTGGCCGCTGCTTGCGAACCTTCCTGCAACTTAATCAGGCGGTCATCGAATAGGACGCCGATTTGCTTCAGCCTATCGAGGTTGCTGGCCGAGGTGTTATCAAAGGTGGTGCGCAGTTTTTCGAGCGACGACTGCATATCGCGCGACTGGCTGAGCACGCCTTCAAAGAGCGGCGTAAAGGTTGCGACCGTGTCTTCGAGAGAGCGGCAGACACCTTGAATGGCTGTCGTTGAATCCTCCGACCTCAGAACAAGCTGCTTTGAACGGAATTCGAAATCGCTGTCCATATCCTGCAGGGTCATCACGGCTTCCTTCGCGTTTTCTGCCATGACTTCCGTCGTGGCTGTTAGCGAGGTTTGCAGTTTTGTTACGTCTTCCGATGCTTCTGCGGCAATCGATTTCAGGCGTTTGCCTGTGCTGTCGAGGTCGTCGCGGACTGTACGGATACGCTCGATTGCGGCCTGAACGGTGCCGTTCAGTTCATCGCGCTGGATGGTCATCTGCTCGTTAATCGTGCGGGCGTTACCAGCAACCTGGCCTGATAGGGCCGAGATTTCCTGAGCCTGACCGCGCAGGATGGAGCGGATGTTTTCGGCGCTTTCGGATGCTTTTTCGGAAGCCTCCTGCAAGTCGGCCACACGGCGCGAGAGCGTCGTCTGGATTTGCTCGTGGCGGCCATCGGCATCGGCGATGGCGATGCTGATGGTGCGCAGTGGTTCTTCCATCGCACGGCTGACCGTCGAGACACGTTCGGCCAGTGTGGTTGTGGCTGCACCGATTTTCTCGGATTGCATATCAACCGCGTCCGTCAGTTTATCGACCTGATCGTGGGCGAGCTGGGCGGCCGCTTCGATTTGGGCGCGGCTGCGTTCAAGGAGAGCTACCATTTCCTTCACGGATTCCATGTTGCCGGCGCCTGCATTATTGAGGCGCTCGAGGTGATCGCGTGTTGTATCGATAAGCGTATCGGAACGGTTTTTGGCTTCAGCCGTTGCAGCGTTGAGGGATTCAACGGCGCGGCGGATGGCATCGCCGATGCGGTTGGCACCGCCGAGAGCGCTATCAACCGCTTCGGACAATATGTGCGCGGCGGCTTTGCCTTTTTCTTCGATTTTATCGGCTTGCGCACCAATGCCGGCCACTGTTTGCGTGAGCTGCATGGATTGCTTTTGAAGACGGCCTTCGATGCCATCGGTTTTTTCGACGACGGTGTCGGCTGCTTGTTCCAACATGGTGACTGAGCCTGATACTGCGCTTGCAATATCGCGCGCGCGGTTCATAAGTTCGGCCGCGCCGTTGTCGAAGGCGCTGCGTTGTTGTTCGATTGTCATGGCAGATGACGCCATGGCTTCGACGGAACGGGCGGTTGTGTGCTCGAGGCCCTCGATTTGGTCTTCAACCATTTGTGCCAAGCGTGCGGCTTCGCGCGTGACATCTTCAACCACACGGGTGAGGCCGCCGGTGTGGCCCGAGAATTCCTCGGAGATATTTGAAAGACGGTCGGCCACGGTTTGAACGGCGTTCATCAGGCCATCGCAGCTGCCCTCGACTGTTTTTGTAATGACTTTCGCTTTTTCCTGTGCTTTTTCGGCGGCTTCGTAAATCTTGGCCGTGCCTTTGCCCATCGCGGATTCAATTTCACCGGCGCGGTTAAGGATGCTGAGCGTTGCACTATC
The DNA here is from genome assembly GCA_009926935.1 of Pseudomonadota bacterium. Taxonomy (GTDB): domain Bacteria; phylum Pseudomonadota; class Alphaproteobacteria; order Micavibrionales; family UBA1664; genus UBA6145. The sequence continues at coordinate 7,353 of RFNZ01000013.1, forward strand.
CCATGCCTCGGCCCCTGCCCTTGATTTTTCATCGATGGTCGCGACGCGCTGTTCGATTTCATCGGTCAGCGAAAGAAGAGATGTTGAGCGGTTTTGCAGAGAGTCCGTAAGCGACTGGATGTGCAGTTCGGCTTTTCTGGTGAGGGTTGCGAATTCGCGCATCTCGTTACGCAGACCCTGACGGGCGCGGTGGACGGATTTAAGCGTGGCTTTGGAAGCGAGCGCGAGTTCAGCCGCTTGTTGGGTCAAACGCTGGATGTCGTGACCGACCTGTTGCGCGCGTTCTTCCGATGGAAAGATAATCGCCTGAAGTTCGCGGCGGAGGGCGTGGGCGTATAAACGCACTTCCGCACCGCGGGTGGCGTTACCAATGACCATCCAAAGGACCATGACGGGGGTAAGCGCCCCTGCAATGATGGCAGCGACATCGGACGGGGACATAGGCGCGCCCGATGCATATTGCGTGAATGCGTAAACGGCAGCGGCTGTAAGCCATGCCGATGAGATGGCGGCACTACCCGCCTTCAATGCGATGATGAGGGGGCTGATGCGCAGCTCGGGCAGCACCGCTTCAGATGGGAGGCTTGCGCGCATTTCGTCAATTTCTTCCTGCAACTCATCTTTGAGAGAGGTGTCGGAGATTTGTGTTGGAGCGGCATCGGGGTTGTAGCCGATGGCGGCATGCAGATCATCGAGCGAGCCTTCAACGCGGATGCGGCGGCTGCCTGGCGTGCCTGAAAATGTGATGGTCGGGGACACAGTTTTCTCGGTATCGTCGTTTGCGACAATGACCGTTTTGACTGTGGACTCATCGGTGGATTTGTCTGTGGATACAATCGTCTCAGCGGCGGATTTTGCCGTTTCCTGCGTCATGGGTGCCCCGTTTGGATGTGCATTGAAGATGAGGCACCTTATGCGAGCATCAGGCTGGAATCAAAGGCATGATTCGTATTATCCACAACCTTGATTCGGCTTTGTGGACAAGCTGTGAATGAGTGCTAATTCACATTATTTTTTCGAGCGTTGCATGTAGTCGCTGTATTCGTGCTTCACGACATCGGCCAGCATATAAATGCCAATCAGGTTGGGGATAGCCATGATGAAGAACATGACATCCGCGATATCGACAACCGTGCTGAGCTGCATGGCAGCGCCCAATACAACGCACCCCAAAAACACCACCTTGAAGCCCGTATCGACCTTACGGCTATCGCCCATCAGGTACTTTGCGCTGTTAAGGCCGTAATAGAACCACGTAATAAGGGTTGAATAGGCAAACAGGAATACCGTGACCGCCAGTACATAGGGAAACCATGGCAAGACGGTTGCGAATGCCTGCGAGGTGAGCTCTACCCCTGCTACATCGGATGTCCGTGTTTCAGGCAGCACCCCTGAGAAAATGAGCACCAGCGCCGTTACCATACAGATGACAACCGTATCGAAGAATGCACCAAGCATGGCTACGAAACCTGCGGGTACCGGATGATCGGTTTTTGTGCCGGCCTGCATAATACCTGCGGTGCCTAGCCCGGCCTCGTTCGAGAATATCGCCCTGCGAACCCCCCAAATGACAGCGCCTAAAAATGCACCTAAGCCCGCTTCCGGGGTAAAAGCCTCGCGGAACATGAGAGCGATACCATCACCTATATGTTCATAGTTGATGCCAATGACCACAAGGCCGCCCGTTAAATAGATAATGCCCATGATGGGTGTGATTTTGGAGGCAGCAGCCACGATGGATTTGAGGCCGCCTATGATGACCAGCCCTACAAGCACCGCGAGAACCAAACCAAAGAGCCAGCCTTTATCAGCCCACCATCCAGCGGCACCGCCTGTAACCTCTACAAACTGTTTGAAGGTCTGGTTGGACTGAAACATGTTGCCGCCGCCAAGGCTACCGCCGATGCAGCATACGGCAAAGATAACCGCCAATATGCGGCCCAATTGCGCCTTGCCCTTTTGCTTGAGACCTTCGGCCAGATAATACTGGGGCCCGCCCACATACTCGCCGTTATGCAGTTGCGTGCGGTATTTGACCGCAAGTGTTGCCTCGGCAAATTTGACGGACATGCCCATAAACCCCATGAGGCAAAGCCAGACGGCAGCGCCCGGGCCGCCAGCCGAAAGCCCCACCGCCACACCTGCAATGTTGCCAAGGCCGACCGTGCCTGAAAGGTTGGTCGCCAGTGCCTCGTAATAGGTGTAGCTACCTGGGGCATTGGGGTTGGAGTTTTTGGGCCAGAGGTACTTAAAGCCGTCCTTGAAATGGCGAATGTTTACGAAGCGAAAATAGAGTGTGCAGAACAGCACACCAGCCAGAAGCCACGCCACGATGAACGGAATTTCAGCGCCGCCACCTACAGGAATTTTATAAAAGACGAGCCCTGATGCCCAATCGGCGAAGGGTTTCAAGGTGGATTCAATTGTCTGGTCTAGGTTGGTTAGGGTCATGGCTGCTCCGTTTCAACTTGCATTTCAATGAGTTGAAACCTTGCGGTCTCGCAGGGCTAGGCCCAAAGAGCTGTTATACCCAGATTATTTATCCTGCTGGGTTTTGTAGGTAACGCCATCGCAGATGCTGCGAGTGAGTGGGTAGGTTGGGAAAACCGTTTGTGCCCATTTGCGCAGCTTTTCACGGGGCATGTTATTGGCCTGCGTAATACGCTTGCCGTAAGCGCGGCAAAAGACGTTTGGTTGAAGGCGGACAGCCTCGCTTGCAATACGGTTGGCCAACTTGGTCCGGAAGTCGTTGAGCTCGTGCTCGCCGGTTTTGCCTTCACTCGCGAAAAAAGCGCGCATCGTGTCTTCGTAGCCCTTGATCAGACCAAGGTTGGTCTGGGTAAAATTTTCATACTCGTGGTTGAGCTGCCGGCCTTCAGCGAGGTGCTGGCAATTAAGGGCTATAACCATGAGCTCGGAGTGGATGCGCAGGCCCTGCTCGGCCTCCAGCTGCTCGGCATTGTAGCATTTGGCCAAGGCCAAAGATGGCATGAGGATAACGAGTGCAAAAGCTGTGCATAATACTTGAATACGCATGTGAATATCCTTTAATAACCCGTTCAAACTACACGAGTAATTAAGGCTTTACCAGAAAAATGCGCCTCAAGGTTGGCCAGCACGATTTCGCCCATAATCGTGCGGGTTTCGAGAGTGGCTGAGGCAATGTGCGGCAGGAGCACAACGTTATCCATGGTTTTAAGGGCATCGGGTACGTGCGGCTCACGCGCATAAACATCTAGCCCCGCGCCCGCGATGCGTTTGTGCACTAGGGCATCGACCAGTGCGTCTTCATCCACGACTGATCCGCGCGCGATGTTAATCAGGTAGCCCTTAGGACCCAGCGCCTCTAGCACCTTTGCATTGATGATGTGATGGGTTTCAGGACCACCTGAACAAGCCAGCACCAGATAATCACTTTCGGCGGCCATTTTTTCGAGGTCTTTGTAAAAAGGCCAGGCAAGTTCTGCCTTTTGTTTGCGGCCATGATAGACCACGCGCATATCGAATGCCACAAGGCGCTTGGCGATGGCGCGGCCAATGCGGCCCAAACCCACTATGCCAACCGTTTTACCCTTGGGCGTCGTGCCCAGCGGGAAAGACCCCGAAGACCACTTGCCAACCCGCACGAACATATCGGCCTCGCAGATGCGGCGGGAAAGCGCTAAGAGCAATGACACGGCGGTATCGGCGGTATCGTCGGTTAAAACATCAGGCGTGTTGGTGACGGCGATGCCTCTCTCCTTTGCGGCTTCCAAGTCAATGTTGTCGTAGCCGACGGCGTATTGGGCCACGATTTCCAAATTCGGCAGTGCCTCAATCAGGCCGCGGCGCACGGGCGTTGCGAAATTGGATACAATTGCAACCACATCGTTTTTGATGGTCTGAAGCGCTTTTTCGGGATCTGCCTCGTTGTATAGGCGCACGACGCGGAACATCATTTCCAGCTTCGCCATTTCAGGCGCGAGCAGCGGGTGCAGGACAAGGACGGTACGGGAATTGTTTGGCATGGGCATATTGGGTATCGGTTTTTGCTTGCCCAAACAAGGTTTTTTAGGCTTTAACCGCTCTTATGACCGCTGCCAACACCAAGAAGCTCTATATCAAGACATGGGGCTGCCAAATGAACGAATACGACAGCCGCCGCATGGCTGACGTGCTGGCACCGCTCGGGTATGCGGCCGTTGACAGCGCGGACGATGCCGACATGGTGATTTTGAACACCTGCCATATCCGCGAGAAGGCTACTGAAAAAGTGTTCTCCGACCTTGGGCGCATCCGCGACCAGAAAAACGAGAAAGCCGCACGCGGCGAGAAAATGCTGGTGGCTGTTGCGGGTTGCGTCGCACAAGCCGAAGGCGAGTTTATCGCCAAGCGCGCCCCTTATGTTGACATGGTCTTTGGCCCGCAGACCTACCACCTGTTGCCTGAGATGGTTGTGAAAGCCACGGGCGAACGCGTCATCAACACGTCGCTGTCTGCTGAAAACAAATTCGACAACCTGCCATCGGAAAGCGGTGATGTGGGGCCTGCCGCGTTTTTATCGATACAGGAAGGCTGCGATAAATTTTGTACCTTTTGTGTGGTGCCCTATACGCGTGGGGCTGAATTTTCACGCCCACTTGCGGCTATTGTCGATGAGGCCAAGCGTTTGGCCGACCGCGGCGCCAAAGATATTACACTGCTAGGCCAGAACGTGAATGCATGGCACGGCCAGAACGGTGAGACGCTCGGTGACCTATTGTATCTGCTGCATGACATCCCGGGGATTGAGCAATTACGTTACATGACATCGCACCCGCGCGACATGCATGACCGCCTTTACGATGCGCACCGCGATTTGCCGAAGGTAATGCCTTTCATGCACCTGCCCGTACAAAGCGGATCGGACGCGATTTTGAAGGCGATGAACCGCAAGCATACGGCAGCCGAGTACATGGATATTATCGAGCGCCTCAAAAAAGCGCGGCCAGACATTGCGTTTTCATCGGACTTCATCGTGGGCTTCCCCGGCGAGAGCGATGCCCAGTTTGAAGAAACGATGGATTTAATCCGCGCGGTTGGTTTTGCCGCATCGTATTCCTTCAAATACTCATCACGCCCTGGTACACCTGCCGCCACTATGCAGGGGCTTATACGCGAAGAAATCAAATCGGAGCGGCTGACGCGTTTGCAGGAGCTGTTGAGAACTCAGCACACGGCCTTTAATGGCACTTGCGTTGGCAAGACCATGCCCGTAATGTTCAGCGGCAAGGGCAACCGTGATGGCCAATTGCACGGGCGAACCCCTTACAACCAAGCCATCCATGTCGATGCACAGGCGCGCCTTCTGGGAGAAATCGTACCTGTCGAAGTCACAAAGGCCACTGCGACCGCCCTTTCAGGCCGCATAGCAACACGGGAAACCGTGCTGGCCGCGTGATTAAGAAAAGCTTAAAAACGATAATAATAATATAAACTTAGGGAGTTTTGTGATATGGTTAGAGCTGAGTTGAAAAGCAAGAGCACCACAGCCACATTGGCAATTGATGACGGTAGACTCGTCCAGCGTATTGTTGGACCCGCAGATGCCTATCTCAAAATTATCGAACATGGTTTTGATGTTACCATTCGCACTGTCCCTGAGGGTTTCTCGATCAGCGGCGCTTCTGCAGCCGTCAAACATGCCGGCGATGCTTTAACCGAAATCTCCAAAGCTGCCCGCAACAAAGCCATTGTGCTTGATGAGGGTTATGTACGCGGGCTTTTAAGCCAACACACAGGCGGCCCCGCAGAACAGATACGCACACGCAAGAAATTGATTACGGCGCGCACGCCAGCGCAGAGCGACTATATCCGGATGCTTCGCGAGAAGGCTCTTGTGTTTGGCATCGGGCCGGCAGGTACCGGCAAGACTTATCTTGCCGCGCTGTATGCAGCCTACTTGCTTGAAAGCGGGCAGGTTGAGCGCCTTGTACTGACCCGACCTGCTGTTGAAGCGGGCGAACGCCTCGGCTTCCTGCCCGGCGACATGAAAGACAAGGTCGATCCTTATCTGCGCCCTCTTTACGATGCGCTTTATGAGGTTTTTACGCCTGACCAAGTTGAAAAGCATATTGAGGCTGGCATCATTGAAATTGCGCCACTCGCTTTTATGCGCGGCCGCACACTTGCCAATGCCGCCATACTGCTTGATGAGGCACAAAATACGACCTCCATGCAGATGAAAATGTTTTTGACCCGCCTTGGTGAGGGTTCAAAGATGTTTGTGACGGGCGACCCCTCGCAACTTGATTTGCCGCCGAATGTAAAATCGGGCCTTATGGAGGCCGTGGGCCTGCTTCGGGATGACAGGGATATTGGCGTCCTGACCTTTAAGAACAGCGATGTTGTTAGGCGCGACCTTGTTGGCAGGATCGTGACTGCCTATGACCGCCATGCCCTTACGCTTAAGCAAGGTGGCTGAAGCCGTTTCCTTTGATGTTGTGCTTGAGGCGGGCGCATGGCCTGCCGAAGACGCCCTTTTTGTTTATGCGCGGCGCGTGTGCGATGCCTTACGCGACCTAGCTCACGGCCATATTACCTTTGTTTTTACGGATGATGCGCATATACAGACCTTGAACCGAGACTGGCGGCAGAAAGACAAGCCGACCAACGTTTTGTCTTTTCCGGATGGTGATGTGGGTGAGGACGGCGCTATCCATCTTGGCGATGTCATTGTAGCGCACGAAACATTGATGCGGGAATCCGCCGAACTTGGTATCGGTTTTGACGATCATCTTACCCATCTGCTTTTGCACGGCAGCCTGCATCTTTTGGGTTATGACCATATCGATGACACCGAGGCCGAGGAGATGGAAACCCTTGAAATACGGCTTTTAGCTGCGATGGGCATCAAAGACCCTTACCAAAACGGCGATTTGGCTTTAGATTAACCCACCATGAACGCACCTGACCCACATGCGGGGGAAGAACCCTTTGATGTCCCGCACCCCAAACCACTTGCTATCCGCCCTAACCCCGCCTCCGGCAAGAACCCGGAAGGATTTCTGGTTCGGGTCCTGAAGTTTCTTTTTGGTAGCCGCGAAGACCGCGAACTCAAAGAGGCTTTGGCAGAGGTTATCTCGGAAAATCACGACAATGCTGAATCCGAACAGACGGCCCTGCATCAAAAAATCCTGATTTCCAATGTTCTGAAACTCAAGGATCTGCGGGCTTTCGATGTGATGGTGCCGCGGGCCGATATCATCGGGATCGAGGAAAGCATGGAGCCGGATGCTATCTTGGCGCTCCTTTCAGAAAAGCAGGTGAGCCGCCTGCCCGTTTACCGCGAAAGCCTTGATGATGTTACGGGCACTGTCCATATAAAAGACGTTCTTTCAAAGCTTGCGACGGGCGAGAGCTTTGTGCTCTCGGAACTTGTGCGCGATGTGCCCGTAATCTCGCCCGCGATGCCGGTGCTTGACCTCCTGCTCATGATGCGCCAGCAGAAAAGGCACATGGCACTTGTGGTTGACGAGTACGGTGGCATTGACGGGCTTGTAACGATCAATGACATTGTGGAAACCATCGTTGGCGAAATTGATGACGAGTATGAATCGGGGCTTGAAGGCGTGATCGTTGAAAAGACCGATGGCACAGTGGTCGCCGACGGGCGCGTTGACATCGAAACCTTTGAAAACCGCTTTGGCAAAGTTTTAAGCCAGGAAGAACGCGAAACGGTTGATACACTTGCGGGGCTTGTTGTGACGCTTGCCGGCCGCGTTCCCGCCCGCGGAGAGGTCTTGGCCCATGCCTCGGGCATCGAGTTTGAGATTATCGAGGCAGACCCGCGGCGTATCAACCGCCTGCGCATCCGCAACCTGCCCTCCACACCCGATAAAGAGGAAAAAGCCGCATGACTGCGTTGTGGCAGAAGTTTCAAGACCTCATCCATACAAGGCCAAAGCTGAGCTGCTTTATCGCAGGGTCGCTGGCATCACTGGCTATGGCGCCTACTTTTTTCTGGCCGCTTTTGATGCTTGGACTTTGCACCGCGGCCCTCGCGATGAGCCGCATTGAAAAACCCATGCGCGGTGCCTGGTGTACTTTTTGGTTCGGGATGGGGTTTTTCATTTTCGGACTTTACTGGATTGCCAACGCTCTGCTGATCAAGATCGAGGATTACTGGTGGGTTATGGGGTTTGCCATTTTCGGCCTGCCTCTCTTGCTTTCCATCTGCTGGTTTATCGCGGGTTGGATTACCGTGCGCCTATCAAAACCACAAACCCTTGCCCGCAGCTTTTTGTGGCTGACCCTCCTTGCGCTTGCGGAGTATGGACGCGCTTTCAACCTGACCGGTTTTCCCTGGAACCTGTTTGGTTACACATGGGGTTTTAGCGATGCCCTTATGCAGGGCGCCAGCCTTGGCGGCGCGTATTTTGTGACGGCGCTTACTATTTTTTGGATGGCCTCACCCTTGCTGGTATGGCAGGCGTTTGCGCATAAAAAACTGCGCTACGCACTGGGTATCACGGCAATCGCGAGCTTTGCCGTTTATTTTGCTTACGGCGCGATACGCCTTGCAAGCCACCCGACCGAGCTGCGTGATGATGTGGGGATTGTGATTGTTCAACCCAATCTCTCGCAGGATGAAAAGTGGGAGGCCACACAAGCGCTTGGCCACTTTATGCGCCACATAAGGATCATGGAAAAAGCGATTGCGGAGATTGGCACCGATGGGCCTTACAAGTCCGTCGCTTTTGTGTGGCCCGAAACATCGATTGATGAATCGCTGCTTTTTGGCGTGCCTGCCGCACCCAAGGCGATTGTCGATACGCTTTCGCCCCTGCCCTATAAAACAACACTGATCAGCGGTATTTGGCGCGAAGACGGCAAAGACCCCGTAACCGCCCGCCCCCGCTACTTCAACAGTATCTCGGGCCTCGTCATCAAAGAAAACAAAGTGTCGCTTGAGACACTCTACGACAAACACCATCTGGTGCCATTTGGCGAGTTTTTACCCATGGAACAGACTTTCAATCTCACGCCTGTGGTTGGTTTTGCCGGTTTCCAATGGGGTACAGGGCCGAAAGTTTTACAATCCGAGATAGTGCCACCTTATGCGGCCATGATCTGCTTTGAAGCTGTTTACCCCTGGTATGGTGCCAGCGAAGGTGCCGAGTGGCTCATCAACACATCCAATGACGGATGGTATGGCGATACGCCAGGGCCTTATCAACACCTGACCATGACCCGCTTTAGGGCCATTGAGCAGGGCAAACCGATTGCGCGCTCCGCTACGACGGGTATATCCGCGATGATTGACGCTTATGGAAGAGTCGTTCAAAAACTGCCTTATCTTGAGCAGGGGTATGTGTTGAGCGCTTTACCTAAAACCGCCTCTTCGCCTACGGTTTATACGATCACCAAAGAAGCTTTATTTTTTATATTGATCCTGTTGGGGTGCGGCATTTTTACACACTTTTATCGCAAAGGAATTTGACAGCGGTCATAATTCTTACATATAGGTAGTGTAGTTGTTACCCACGGATGTATGCGTTGGCTACATTTGGGTGTAAGTAGAAGATTCAAATCTTTCGTATGAATTAGGTAAGATCGTATGGCCATGGCCGCACGCACAGATACACGTAAAACAAAAGACAGCGCGGGCAGCCGCGACAAGATCTTTGGCCTGCGTCTTCGGCAGCGCCGTACTTTTTTGGGTTTCTCCCAGCAGATGCTTGGCGACGCCGTTGGTATGACTTTCCAGCAAATCCAGAAATACGAGCACGGCACCAACAAAATCAGCGCCTCGCGCTTGATCGATTTCAGCAAGGTTTTAGGTGTGCCCGTCAGTTACTTTTTTGCAGGTATTGGCGATATTGGCGAAAAAACGCCGAAAGCGCTTATGGTTTCGGACGTATCGCAGACATCACTAAACGACGACGTGATGCTTAAGAAAGAAAGCGTTCAGCTTTTGAAGTATTACTACGAAATTACGGATGAGGAGATGCGCAAAAGCATCCAGAGGATCGTCCGCCAGATGGCTGAGCAAAGCGCCAAGGGAAATAAGTAAAGCTTTTTTGGGTTGACGGCATCCCCCCAAAAGGGGCAATCTCGGCCCAGAAATAATCTCGAAAACTCACTGTTAGGATTTACCATGATGGCTCGGCCTAAAATCATGAACACCCCTCTCACGCAAACTTCAGAACTTAAAGACTTCATCTTCGCAAGCGAGTCCGTCGCCGAAGGTCACCCAGACAAAGTCTGCGACCGTGTTTCGGATGCCGTTGTTGACCTGTTTCTGGCAGCCGACCCACAAGCCCGCGTGGCCTGCGAGACCCTCGCCACAACCGACACGCTGATCATAGCCGGCGAATGCCGCGGCCCTGCCAGCGTGACTAAAGAAAAAATCATCGAGACCGCACGCAATGCCGTTAAGGAAATCGGTTACGAGCAGCAAGGTTTCCACTGGAAGACCATGAATGTGCAGTACCTCTTGCACCAGCAATCGGCTGACATTGCGCAAGGCGTTGATGCCGCGGGCGCCAAGGATGAAGGTGCCGGTGACCAAGGTATCATGTTCGGTTACGCCTGCCGCGAAACGGACGAGCTGATGCCCGCGCCTATTTTTTACTCGCATAAAATCCTGCGTCTGCTGGCTGAAGACCGTCACTCCGGCAAGCTTTCGATGCTGGGGCCTGATGCCAAGTCGCAAGTATCCCTTGAGTACCGCGACGGCAAGCCCGTGCGCGCGACATCGGTTGTCGTATCGACACAGCATGCTGACGGCCTTTCGCAAAAAGACGTGAAAGAAATCGTCCGTCCTTATGTGATGGATGTGTTGCCTGACGGCTGGATGTGCGACGAGGCTGAGTTCTACGTAAACCCAACGGGCCGTTTTGTTATTGGCGGCCCTGACGGCGACTGCGGCCTTACAGGCCGTAAAATCATCGTCGACACGTACGGCGGCGCAGCCCCGCATGGCGGCGGCGCTTTCTCAGGCAAAGACCCCACGAAAGTGGACCGCTCGGCCGCTTATGCCGCGCGCTACCTTGCCAAAAACATTGTATCGGCAGGATTTGCTGACCGCTGCACCATCCAGCTTTCTTATGCCATCGGCGTCTCGAAGCCTTTGTCGGTTTACGTGAACACGCACGGCACGGGCGAAGTGGATGAAATGGAACTCGTGAAAGCCATCAGCAAGACGATGGACCTCTCACCACGAGGTATCCGTACACATCTGCAGCTGAACAAACCCATTTACAAGAAGACATCGTCCTACGGACATTTTGGCCGCGCGCCTGAAGCCGATGGCAGTTTTTCGTGGGAAAAATGCGATCTGGCAGAAGCACTGAAGAAAGCGCTGTAAGCGGCGAACCCCCGAAGGCCCAGTTTTACGGCAGGCGCAAGGCGCGACCCTTGCGCCCTGCCCGTCAGACGGCCCTTGAAAAGGTGTTGCCGCAGATTGCGATAGAGTCGCCCGAGGCTGCGCTCGACTTCCCGTTCACGCCTGAAAAAGTGTGGCTTGAAATTGGCTTCGGCAATGGCGACGCCCTCGCACACTGGCACCACGAATTTCCCAACACGGGCTTCATTGGCTGTGAGCCTTTCATCAATGGTGTTTCGAATTTCTGCAAGCTTGTCGCAAATGATGATTTAAAAAACATCCGCATCTGGAATGATATCGCGCAGCCATTGATGGCAGCATTGCCCGATGCATCCATCGACCGCGTTTATCTACTTAATTCCGACCCGTGGCCAAAAAAGCGGCACCACCGCCGCCGCGTTATCCAGCAGGAAAGCCTTGATACTCTGTGGCGTATCATGAAGCCCGGCGCGCTACTTATCCTGACAACCGACCACCAGTCACTGGCCGAATGGATGCTGGAGCAGACGCTGCGACACAGCAAATTTGAATGGACCGCCAAATGCAAAGCCGACTGGCAGACACCGCCCGAAGGCTGGCTTACCACGCGGTATGAGGGTAAAGGTGCCGTGGCCGGCCGCAGCCAAGTGTACCTTACCTTCCGTAAGGTTGATTGCGAGTAGACGGAAAATCCCTTAGAATCATAGGATTATTCAAAGGATGCTCCTATGATCGATGTCGCCACTGCCGATTTTGGCAATCTCTTTCTCAACTTTGCCTTGGCGATTGCCGTCGGTCTGACAATGGGCATGGAACGCACCGTCAACGTGCGCGAGGAATGGAAGATGGCCGGCATGCGGGATTTTATCCTTGTCGCGGCCCTCTCCTTTGTTTCGAGCCTTTTTTATAAGACCGTACCGCTCGCCTGGGTGGCTACTTTTATTACCATCATCCTTTTCACGTTGACGATTTTCGTTATCCGCAACGTACGGGTAACCGAGAAAACCGTCGGCATGACAACGCTTTTAGCCCTGCCCTTCACCTACCTTGTCGCGGCACTGCCAAACTTTGGCGCACCTTTCTGGGTTGTAGCCACTATCCTATTTGTCGTGTTGCTTGTGCTTGGTCTCAAGGTGCGTATCTACCAGTTTGTCAGGACCATCGACAAACAAGAGATTATCGATTTCGCCGTTCTGATTGCTATTGCCATCAGCATCACCCCGCTTATCCCGCCTGATGCCAAGCTGCCAATACCGCTGATCGACATGATCGGCGGCGCTGCCAGTGTGACCTATAAGCCGGTTATGGTGGCCGCGCTTTGGAAGGTTGTCGTGATGGTCAGTATCATGAGCTTTGTCGCGCATTTTGTAACAAAGTATCTGCACGGGCGTAACGGCCTTTTGATTGCGACATTTCTGGGCGGGCTTGTTTCATCGCTTGCGACCATTCTGATGCTTTTGCGCAATAATGACGGCAAAGGGCAGGAAGCCCTGACCAAGGAGCAAATATTCCTTGGTTTTGTCGCGGCCAACACAGGTTCTATATTGAAGGATGTTCTGATTTTGCGGCTGGCGCTTGGCTATGCGCTTTTTGCCGAGTTTCTTTTTCCGCTGATATCCGTGCTGGTATTGTTTGCATCTTTCAGCGCCTACGCGTTTATTTCCCTGAAAGATGACAGCGTAACCCAGAGCTTCAAGATCACACAGCGTGCCTTGCCACTGACCTTCATCTTTAAGTTTTCGGGTGTTCTTGCCGTACTTATCGTTTTCATGACCATGGTTACACACTATCTGGGTAATGACGCCTTTGTGCTGGCTGCGTTTTTATCGGGCATCGTGAGCTCGGCTGCCGCCGTGGTTTCTGTTGCATCCAGCATGGTGCAGGATATGACCATCGATAACTGGACGGCGGGGGTTGCCATTATGGGCGCCCTTTTGGGCAGTATTTTTTCCAAGTTTATGGTTGTCTCGCAAAAAACAGGGCTTAAAAATAGCATCGCCTTCCTGTTCCCTATCCTTGCGCTTGCTATTGTGGGTTTTGTTACGCTCTGGATTTCGTTCAGCAGCCCCGTTTAGCATGGCGGCAAAAAAGACTTGCAAAATGGGCTGAGAGGGGCTAAATACCCTTCATCCTGAAAGTAAGTACTTGACCGGGTGGGCCCTAAGAAGCCCGCCTTTTTTGTTGCCAAAGAGACATGGAACTCAAAAGACCCACATTACAAGACCCTGAAGGCCGGTTTGCGCCTATCATCGAGCCTGTAGCGGCCTCGCATGGCTGCCGCCTTGTGCATGTGCGGGTGGGTGGAAGCCAAGCAGGTAAGGGCAATGCACTCGAGGTTTTTCTTGAGCGCAGCGACGGTGCGCCGCTTACCATGGATACATGCAGCCAGATCAGCCGCGAAGTCTCGGCACTGCTTGATGTTGAAGACGCGATGAAAGGCGGCGCGTATCGCCTTGAAGTAGGATCCGCCGGCCTTGATCGACCCATGACGCATATTGCCGATTTCATCCGGTTCAAGGGCTACGACGTAAAAGTAGAATTCAGACGGCCCCTGCCCGATGGGCAAAAACGCATGCGCGGCACGATCATTGAAGCCGACGCCCAAAGCTTTGTTTTACGCGACGACCAGAAACGCGAATTGCAACTTGGCATGGGGGATGTGGCATCTGCCCGTCTTGTAGCCGACGACGCGCTATTGGCTGCCGTAAAAAAAGGATTATTCCCGAAACCTATCAACCTTACCGATTACCAACCCACGGAGGCATAAAACCATGGAAATTCTACACGTTGCGGACACAGTTGCCCGCGAAAAGCATATCGATAAAGAAATCGTCGTTCAGGCGATGGAAGAGGCTATCCAGAAAGCCGGCCGCTCAAAATACGGCTATGATCAGGATATACGCTGCACTGTTGACCGTAAAACAGGTGCAATCAACCTCAAGCGTTACCGGATGGTTGTTGAAACGATCGAGAACGAAGGCTCTGAGCTGACAGTCGCACAAGCAAAGCGTATCAAGCCTGATGCCGCTGTTGGCGATGTTTTGATCGACGATCTGCCACCCATCGATTTTGGCCGTATTGCCGCCCAGACCGCAAAACAGGTTATCATCCAGAAAGTGCGCGATGCCGAGCGCGAGCAGCAGTTTGAGGAATTCAAAGACCGTGTTGGCGAGATTATTTCAGGCGCCGTCAAGCGCGTGGAATACGGCAACGTGACCATTGATCTTGGCAAGGGCGAAGCTGTGCTGCGCCGCGACGAGTGCGTGCCACGCGAGCACTTTAAACCCAATGATCGCGTACGCTGCTACATCTATGACGTTCGCAAGGAAGCCCGCGGCCCACAGGTATTTTTGTCGCGTACGCACCCCGGTTTCATGGCAGCACTCTTCAAGCAGGAAGTGCCTGAAATTTACGACGGCCTCATTGAAATCAAAGCCGTGGCCCGTGACCCTGGCAGCCGCGCCAAGATCGCCGTTTACACCCGCGACCACTCGATCGACCCCGTGGGCGCTTGTGTTGGTATGCGCGGCTCACGCGTTCAGGCCGTTGTGCAGGAACTTCAGGGCGAGAAAATCGACATCGTGCCTTGGTCACCAGATATCGCGACATTCATCGTGAACGCGCTTGCGCCTGCTGAAGTTGCCAAGGTGGTTTTGGATGAAGAAGAAGGCCGTATTGATGTGGTTGTGCCTGATGAGCAGCTCAGCCTCGCAATTGGCCGCCGCGGACAGAACGTGCGCCTTGCATCCATACTCACAGGCCTCGACATCGATATCCTGACGGAAGCCGAGGAATCCGAACGCCGCGCGGAAGAAACGCGCACGCGCACGGCCCTCTTTACGCAGGCGCTTGATGTTGATGACGTTATCGCTCACCTGCTTGTGGCCGAAGGCTTCAAGAAAGTGGAAGAGATTGCCGAGAGCAAAATCGACGAACTCATCTCTATCGAAGGCTTTGACCAAGACGTGGCTGCTGAACTGCAACAGCGCGCCCAAAACTGGCTTGATGCAAAGGCCCGTGAATTTGACGAGAAGAAAAAAGCCCTTGGCATTTCCGATGACATCATCGGATTTGAGGGGCTTGACCTTGAAACCATCGTCAAGCTTGCGGAAAAAGGCGTTAAGTCCAAGGAAGACTTGGCTGACCTTGCCGGCGACGAGCTTGTTGAAATACTTGGTGCCGACAAAATGAACGAAGCGCAGGCCAACCGCCTTATTATGGCGGCGCGTGCGCACTGGTTTGGCGCAGAAACGCCAGCCAGCGAGGAAGCGGCGGCTTAAAACCTTCTTCTGACCCTCTCTCTCCATACCCGGAGAGAAGGGGCCGGAAAGGGCAGAAAAGCTTTCACTTTTGGGAATAAAGGTGTATACCGCATAGCGTTATTGGAAAGATTGGCATGAGCAACGCACAAGACAGCGACAACAAAAGCGGCAAACTGACACTTTCGGGCAAAACTTTAAGCCTGAAGAGTAACGTCGCCTCGTCGTCCATAGGTACGAGCGGCAGTGCAGCCGGACAGGTGCGCCAGAGTTTCTCTGGCGGGCGTACGAAGGCTGTTGCCGTTGAGGTCCGTCGTCAGCGTGGCCCCAATGCCGAAAAAACAGATGAGGCCGGTACAAAAGCCCTTTCAGAAGGTGAGCGCGAGGCCCGTGCCCGTGCCCTTAAAGAGGCGCTTGCCAGCAAAGACAAAGAGCCTGCCCAGCCGAAGCATGATTCCTCCGAAATCGGGCCTGCTGCGATGGAGCCGGTTAAGACCGCCCGCCAGAAAGAACTGGAAGAGCTTGAAAAAATCCGTGCGGCTGAACTTGAACAGGCCAAAACCATCGAGCGCGGTCGTCAGGACGCTGTATCCAAGCGTCAGGAAGCTGCAAGCAAGATCGTCAGGTCCCAGACCAACCGGGACTTTGTAGGAGCTACCCCGCCAGTAGGCGAGGACGACGGCAGTGAGAGCTACCGCGACCGCATGAAAAAGGCGATGGAGCGCAAAGGCGGCGAAGCCACGGCCAAGAAAACCCGCGACGATGAATGGCGCGCCCATAACCGCCTGACGGTTACGCAGGCCCTTACCGAAGATTTTGAACAAGACGGCGGGCGTTCGCTTGCCTCGGTCCGCCGTGCGCGGATGAAGCAGAAGAACAAGCATGTCGAAGCTTTTGACCCAAGCAAGAAAGTCGTGCGGGAAGTTATTCTGCCCGAAACCATCACGGTGCAAGAACTTGCCAACCGTATGGCTGAACGCTCGGGGAACGTTATCAAGTCGCTCATGAAAATGGGCGTGATGGCGACCATCACGCAATCCATCGACGCCGATACAGCAGAACTGATTGCTGCCGAGTTTGGCCACAAGGTCAAGCGCGTGGCCGAGGGCGATGTTGAGACCGGCATGGAAGGCGATACCGATACTGACGATATGCTCGTCAACCGCCCGCCTGTCGTGACCATTATGGGCCACGTTGACCATGGTAAAACATCACTGCTTGATGCCCTGCGCTCAACCAACGTTGTAGCTGGCGAAGCCGGCGGCATTACCCAGCATATCGGCGCGTATCAGATTACGGCGCCATCGGGCCAGAAAATCACGTTCCTTGATACGCCCGGCCACGCAGCGTTCAGCGAAATGCGCGCCCGCGGTGCCAACATTACCGACATTGTGGTGCTTGTTGTTGCCGCCAATGACGGCATCATGCCGCAAACGATTGAAGCACTTAACCACGCCAAAGCTGCCAAGGTACCTATCATTGTTGCGATCAACAAAGTTGACCTGCCGGATGCAAACCCGATGCGTGTGAAGCAGGACCTTCTGCAACACGAAATCATCGTTGAAGACATGGGCGGTGATACGCTTGTTGTTGAGGTTTCCGCCAAAAAACGTATCGGCCTTGATAAGCTTGAAGAAGCGATCCTGCTGCAATCGGAAGTGCTCGATCTTAAGGCCAACCCGAACCGCCGCGCCGTTGGTACGGTTGTTGAAGCCCGTATGGAAACTGGCCGCGGGTCGGTTGCCACGGTGCTCGTCAGCAAAGGCACGCTTAAAGGCGGCGATATTTTTGTGACGGGTGCCGAGTGGGGCCGCGTGCGCGTCATCATGAATGACCAAGGCAAGCAAATTAAAGAAGCCGTGCCCGGCCAGCCTGTTGAAATTATCGGCCTTACCGGCACGCCTGATGCCGGTGATGATTTTGTCGTCGTTGAAAACGAAGCCAAAGCCCGCGAAATTTCCGAATACCGCCAGCGCAAAAAGCGCGAGGTACAGATCTCCAGCATGCGTGGCCAAACGATCGAACAGATGTTCGCGCAAGCCAAAGAAGGCGGCAAAACCACCCTGCCCGTTATCATTAAAGGCGACGTGCATGGATCGGTTGAAGCTATTGCAGGCTCCTTGCGCAAAATTGGTGACGATAACGCTGAACTCGAAATCAACGTCCTGCATTCAGGTGTTGGCGGGATTACGGAGAGCGATGTATCGCTCGCATCCGGCTCGAAGGCGCTCATCATCGGATTTAACGTGCGTGCCAACAGCCAAGCCCGTGACCTTGCCGCGAAAAACGGCGTCGATATCCGCTACTTCTCGATCATTTACAACGTGATTGACGATGTGAAGGCCTTAATGAGCGGTATGCTCAGCCCCACCATCCGCGAAGAATTTATTGGGAATGCCGAAATCCGCGAAGTGTTCAACATCACGAAGGTCGGCAAAATCGCCGGTTGCTTTGTTACGAACGGCTACGTCAAGCGCGGCGCCAAAGTACGCCTGCTGCGCGACAACGTGGTTATCCATGAGGGCAAGCTTAAAACACTCAAGCGCTTCAAGGATGAAGTCAAGGAAGTCAAAGAAGGTACCGAGTGCGGTATGGCCTTTGAAAACTACGAAGACATTCGCGCTAATGATGTCATCGAGTGCTTTGATGTGATTTCCGAACAGCGTTCGGTTGCTTAAAAAACCAAAATGAAGCACAAGTCGAAACAGCCTAAAGGGCAAAGACAATTAAAGGTTGGCGAGGAATTGCGCCATGTTATTTCGACCACTTTGCAACGTGGCGGGTTTGATGACCCTGCACTTATTGACTCAGGGCTTATTACGGTGACAGAAGCGCGGATTGCCCCAGACCTTAAAAATGCGACCGTGTTTGTAATGCCGCTTGGCGGATACAACCTTAAGGCCATAGTCGAGGCGCTTAACGACCAGTCGTTCTATTTCCAGCGGGAAATTGCGCGACAGATGAAAATGAAATTCACGCCGCGCCTGACCTTCAAAGCTGATGAGAGCTTTGGCGAGGCCGTGAAAATCGAACGGATCATCAAACAGATTCATGGTGAGAATGAATAATTAAACACAGCGAACACAGCGTGCACAGCGACATTTGTGCTCTAAACTCGCTGTGATCGCTGTGTGCTCTGTGGTTAAAAAACTTCATGACAAAAAAAACAAAATTCAAAATTGATGGCTGGCTGAACCTCAATAAGCCGGTCGGGATTGGGTCTACCCCTGCCCTTGGGGCGATTAAGCGCGCATGGCACCCGGAAAAAGCAGGGCATGGCGGCACGCTCGACCCACTTGCCGATGGCGTATTGCCGATTGCCTTGGGCGAGGCCACCAAGACCGTTGCCTATGCCATGGACGCCGACAAGGAATACGAATTTACGATTACGTGGGGTGAAAACCGCGCCACACAGGATGCCGAAGGCGCCGTGACAGCCACCAACGATGCACGCCCAACAAAGGCCGCGATTGAATCTGCCCTGCCCCGCTTTATTGGGCGCATCAGCCAGATACCGCCGCAATACTCGGCCATCAAAATCGACGGCCAGCGTGCCTATGATTTGGCACGGGCCGGCGAGGTTGCCGATATCAAGCCACGCGATGTTGAGATTTACGAACTAACGCTACTTGAAGCTGCGCTTGATCATGCGAGATTCCATATGACATGCGGCAAGGGTACTTACGTGCGCGCAATTGCCCGCGACCTGGCCGAGGCGCTTGGCGTGTGTGGCTATATAAGCCGCCTGACCCGCACGCGCGTTGGCCCTTTTACCCTTTCTGCCTCGATTTCACTGGACTTGTTTGGCCAGAGCGGTGTACAACCCGACCCGAAAGCTGTTTTGCAGCCTGTCCAAACCGTGCTGGACGACATCCCGGCACTGGCGGTTGACGAAGCGGAAACAGCAAGGCTCAGGCGCGGCATGGGAATAGATTTTGTATCCCGCGCCAATGCTTCGAGATTGCCTGATGGCGTGCATCTTGGCCCTTTTCTTGCCGTTTCATACGGCGGCATAGCGGTTGCGATGGTGAGGCTTGAGGGTGGTTTTGTGGTCCCTGAGCGTGTGTTCAACCTCTGATCAAAAGGAGAGTCCGATGTCGAAAGCAGTTGCCCGCAAGGCAGATGTAATCAAAACGCACCAGCGCGGTGCGAAAGATACAGGTTCACCAGAAGTGCAGATCGCCCTTCTCACCGACCGTATCAACGAACTGACCGAACACATGAAGATCCACAAGAAGGATGTTTCATCCCGCCGTGGTCTTCTGAAGATGGTTTCCAACCGCCGTACGCTGCTTGACTACATCAAGCGCAAAGACGAGAAAGCTTACGAGACACTCGTCAAGAAACTCGGCCTCCGCGGTTAAGAAGCAAAATAAAGGCCCCGCCCAAGAGGCGGGGTTTTTTATTTGCATAAATTTTTTATTTTTAATATTGTCGGCCTCAGTCATAACAATTTTCAGACAAAGACTTTGAGGTGTTCCTATGCTTTCTTTTTCCAGCCTTCGCGGCCTTGCCTCCCGCGCCTTTGCACTTTTTTCTCCTTCAACTGAAGTTCCTAAATCGCGCTATACAGTCTTTGTAGATGATGCTGATTTCGAAGACCGCGTTACTCCTGAAACGGTCGCAGAATTGAAAAACCGGGCTCGTGCCCAGTTTGCACCTGTTATGGACGTGCTCTCTCAAGTTCCCGCCGATGACGAGGGCCGTACGTACCGCTTTTATGTTATGGATCGCCGCGGCATTCTGGATGGGCAAACGGAAGTTGAGGCGACAGTTGGCTTTTTCAATGACAGGGAAGAACAGGCGTTTCTATTCTTCAATTCACCTGAAGGTGGTGACTGCTCTTATGATTCCGGCACCGGCATACGCTGGACGGAAATACATGGCCACTCATATGATGTGGAACTTCTGATCTCGAAGTCCATGCCAGAAAAAACCATTTACCGTGCCATGCTGCCGCCGCCTGCCAATGACGCGGACCAAGACTATCATTCCAGACTTCAGGTGACCCGAAGCTTTGACAAGATCCTTGAGACACTTGATAGATTTTTACTGCAAAGAATGACCCCTAACGCTTTCCCTGACGGATTTAAACTTCCCAAGGAAGCAACCCCGGCTGCTGGTGTTGCGGGCACACCGAAGGGACTTAACGCTTAATAAGACTGTAACATTTCTAGAAGCCCTGCCCAAAAGGCGGGGTTTTTTGATGTCTGAATGCACGGGTATGTACTACAACTTATAAGAGAATATATTTATAGCTATTGTTAATATAGTTGCATGAAAATTGCAGCGATATTAAGGGTTCTTTATATTATTTATGGCAAATTTGGCGGTATGAGGATGATCCTTGCCGCTTGCCTGTTATTTGTGTCTTTAGAGGCCCATGCGGGCACACTTGAGGGCCGCGCCACCGTCCATGATGGTGACACCATCCGTATTGGAGAGACATCCATCCGTATCTGGGGCATTGATGCCGTGGAGCTCAAGCAGACCTGTGAAAAAGATGGTGCCGTTATGCCCTGTGGCATGATGGCCCGCGAGGCGCTTGCCGCTATTATCGGTACAAATACCGTCACTTGCACTGCCAAGGGCAAAAGCTACAAACGTGTTGTTGGCACATGCTTTGTAAACGGGCGCGACATTGCAGCCGAAATGACCCGCCTTGGCATGGCCTATGACGCACCAAAATACAGCAAAGCTTTTTACAATGGCGACCAAACAGCAGCCCAAACGGCAGGCGTAGGGTTATGGGCCATGAACGCGCAAGACCCCGCCCATTGGCGCGCCTGTAACTTGCGCCCGAAAAACAAACGCCCTGCTGACTGCACTTCCTGATACAGTTTTACCCATGAAACTGATTCCGCTTTTATGTTTGCTGCTATGTGCTGGATGCGCGGCCACGCCGCAAAAGATACCTGAAAAATGCCCTGCGTTTGAGCGCAGCATGGCGGATGTCGAAAAGGCTGTTGCGGTGCCATCATCTCGCTAACTTCAATTATGGCAAAATGTTGGCAACCCCCTGTATTTTTTGATAAATTCGCTGTATTGTTTGGGGCATCTTAATCTGTTTCCATTACGATTGTCTTATAACCCCTATGGAGAAAAAGATGTCTAAATCCGTTTTGCCCAAGCTTTTGCTCACCACCTCTTTCGTGCTTGCGCTTACCTTGGCAGTCCCTGTGTCGCCGGCCATGGCTAAAGATGGGATGGCGGGGTTCTTCTCGGCGATGGGCGGTAACAAAGGCAGCGAGTTTTCGGGTAAAGTTTACGACACTGACGACATGTACGAATACACGGTTGCGGGCCTGAAGATGGGTATGCCGGTTGAGGAAGCCATCAAGATACTGGAAGAGCGGGGCTATGTCGGCACCTATCAATCATGGGGCAGCCTTGGGGGGATTACCCTTGGCGCACGGGGCGGTACCGGCGAGTATGAAAACAAGATTGATGACATCAGCCTAAAATTCGAGACCTATCTTGATTCCAAAGACAACACCAACCGCCTGCTTTGGATTGAATTCAGGCAACGTTTCGATACGGAACAAGATACGCCCACCTGGAAGGAAAAAATCAAGAAGCGCTACGGCGAAGAACCCAGCCGCGAAGAAGAATTTTATATGTTCTACAGCGATGTTCCGATGCTGAAATCAAGCGAGTCCGTACCTGCTGCCTGCAGCGAACGTGGCGGCGCAAAAAATACCGATGTCTGCAAAAACACGGGCGATGACAGCCTGCATCAGGGTGTTTTGTTACAGGTCGCCTTCCCCACCACACACCTAGTCAAGATAACCTTCCGTGATAACCGGACCCTTAAAAAAGCGATGGATGAAGCACGGGCAGCCAAACAAGAAGAAATGAAGGAAGACAGCAAGAACGCACAGGAAGGGTTCTAAGCCATGCGTTTACTCTTGTTGCTCGTTGCATCTCTCACCGTTTTCTCACTGCCAGTTTTGGCGCAGGACGCGCCCAAGGATGAACAGGTTTATAATTATTCATCCGTCCTTCACGCCTACTGGAAGCTGGCAAAGCCAAAGAGCTACGAAATTTTTGCAAAATCCTACGCGGTGGAATTCCCTGACTTTGCATCGGAAGATGTAACTGAGATCATGAAGTCCATCGAAAAAAACGTTGAAGAGACGGACCTTGAACAAACGATTGTCATCCCCATCACCCTTGAAATTGGGCCTTATGTGGAAGCAAGACAGGCGTTTGTTTTCAAGCCGTTTACGGCGGATATATCCATCCCCGCATCCCCTACGAAGGCTGGCGGCAATTTACCTGAGCCTTTTGTGAGGTTTACGAATGGGAGCCGCCTCAGGTCCGTGCCTTTTGATCCGGAGACGGCAAAAAAGATTCCTGGCTATGGCGGTACTACGCGCATTTTTGCTGAGGTCAGAACCTTGCCGAAAAAAGCGAGCCTGACAAGCCGCGAGCTTAAGGCCCAGATTACGGAGATTACGCTATTTGACGCAAGCCGCGCCGAGCTTGTACGCCTAACATTTGATGAAGATACGGGCGATTTAAAGGAAGCCAAGTATTTGGGTGAGTAACCTAAAAAGCTAAGCTATGCAAAAAGGGCCTCTTTCGAGGCCCTTGATTTTTTGCTTACTAGAATTTTACGTCACTATCGGATTCCTGATTTTTGTCGCGCTGTTCCTGCGTCTGGCGTCCTGCGGGCTTGTCGATGATCGGCGCACTCTCGCCCGTAACGGGGTTGCCTTGATATTGCAGACTTGGGTCTATGCCCTTCCCGTCTTCGCCTACAGGGTTGTATTTGGACATGCTGCTGTCATAGGCCCAGACAAGAGGCTTGCCATTCCCCGGGTCTATAACGATGTCCTGATAGCCGTTATGCTCGGTATCCGCATAGGTGATGTTTTCATGCACGGTCAGGATATCGCTGAGCGGGTTCATCGACCCATCCGAGAATTCATTGATAGAAAAACGGCATCCCAGAGTTCCGCAGAAGAAGGACGAACGGACATAAACCAAAACCTCGTCTTTGCCGTCTTTATTCAGATCGCGGGTGGCGATGCCTATATCCTCGGGCTTTACGGTGCCTGCGGCCATAGCCTCAGTTACATCAGGGTTTATATCGAGATAAGCCTTGCGTTCGGCATCAACGCCGGTGTTTTGAAACACGATTTGATTGCTTTGAGGTTCTGGGGCCGTGCCCTCCAGCGCAAAGGCCAGAGGCGAGAAGAAAACTGTTGCGAGCAGTGCTGCGAAAAGAGTTTTTGATCGGGTCATGGAAATCCTTTCTCTATCTGATCCTCCCTTTCATTTTGCCGTAAAAACAAGGCGCCAAAAAGGCAAATATCTAAAATTTTACAAGCTATTAAGGCCTGTTTAAAACCCAGCCATCGTGTGGTGATATAAGGGTTAATACCAATGGTTATTAGAGGTAATATTCCTTAGCCACTTTGCCGCTTGCGTCGAAATCAAACACCAATGGTTTGCCGGTTGGAATTTCGGCCTCGTTGATGTTCTCGGGTGTTCTAACACCAAGGATAATCAGCATCGCGCGCAGCGTGTTACCGTGGGCACCGATAAACACCGTTTTACCTTCGCCAATCAGCGGTTTGATTTTGCGGTCGTAGTAGTTGCGGACGCGGTTGACGACATCCTTCAGGCTTTCGCCATTGGGTGGCGGTACGTCGTAAGACCTGCGCCAGATTTTGACCTGTTCCTCGCCGTATTGTTTCGCGGTTTCGGCCTTGTTGAGGCCCGTAAGGTCGCCGTAATCGCGTTCGCGTAGATCGTCATGCATGATGAAACCGCTGCGGCGCTGGTTGAGGGCAAGCTCGGTTGTGTAAATGGCGCGCTCAAGCGTTGAGGTGAACACGGCGTCGAATTCCAGCCCCGCGTCCTCCATTTTATCGCCGCCTTCAATGGCTTCTTCCTCGCCCTTTGGGGTGAGCGGTACATCCTTGAAGCCCGTGAAGCGGTTTTCCTTGTTCCAGAGGCTTTCGCCGTGACGCATGATAACGAGTTTGGCTGGCATGAATACCTTCAATTTCTAACTGTTATACAAATACCAATCTTAACTGACGACCACCGCAAGCTTGGGCCACTTTCATTAGAGTTAGTACATCGGCTATCTCTTCTGCTTTTTCGAGTTTTTTTAGATGATCTTCAGAAATACCCGTCTCTGCCGCTAACCCAGCTAACGTTTTATTTGCCTCTGTTCTTGCAGCACGAATAAAAGAAGCTGAAGCTATAGCTGCTCTTCTACCAAGGACTCTATCACGCGCACCTGCGTCTGCTGTCAGCTGAGCATAAATACCATCAAAATCTTTTGCTGCTCCTTGGGTCATATCTTATTCTCCATATAAGCTTGTTGTTTGACTTTAGGACCCTACCGTGCCATTCTCTCGCTGGTTTGAAAAGGGGCCAGATATTGGTCGACAGGTAAGTGTATTTGTATGGTCGGAGTTGCTTACCAACTCCTCCCTGTTAGAAGTACCCTTCCCCGTCCACCGATACCGAGGACATCCCCCTCCCAAATCCTGACGTATTGAACCCTGCCGCTGGCGGGGGTGCGTCTGCATAAAAATACATTCGAAAGGAACTACAATGTTTAAAGTCTTCCGTAAGGAAATTGATTTTGCGGGCAAAAAGCTCGTACTTGAAACCGGTAAAGTCGCTCGCCAAGCTGACGGCGCTGTAATGGCCACCATGGGCGGCACGACCGTGCTTTGCACCGTTGTTGGTGCCAAAAAAGTAAAAGACGGGCAGGACTTCTTTCCGCTTACCGTCAACTACCAAGAGAAGTACTTTGCGACAGGCCGTATCCCCGGCTCTTTCCACAAGCGCGAAGGCAGACCGACGGAGCATGAGACCCTTACAAGCCGCCTCATCGACCGCCCTATCCGCCCGCTTTTCCCAGACGAATTCCTCAACGAAGTACAGGTTGTGGCAACAACGGTTGCGCACGACATGGTCAACTCGCCTGACATTGTTGCCATGGTTGGTTGCTCAGCTGCGCTTTGCATCTCAGGCCTGCCTTTCATGGGCCCGATCGGCGCTGCGCGCGTTGCCTATATCGGTGGCCAGTACGTTGTAAACCCGACGCTGGCAGAGCAGGAAGAAACGCAGCTTGACCTTGTTGTCGCTGGTACGAACGAAGGCGTTCTGATGGTTGAATCGGAAGCCAAGGAACTCTCGGAAGACGTCATGCTTGGCGCTGTTATGGCCGGCTGGAAGGCTTTCCAGCCTGTTATCAACGGCATCATCGAGTTTGCCGAAATGGCCGCGAAGGACCCATGGGATGTGCCGGAAGTGAAGCAGGAGATCAAAGACCTTTATGCCGCAATGAAAAAGGCGCTTGAGGCTGATCTCCGTAAAGCTTACGGCCACACGGTCAAGCAAGAACGTTACGCCGCCGTTGGCGCCGTACGCGACGCCGCAGAAGCCAAGTTTGCGAATGAGCAATTCTCGAAAGAGGTTGTTGGCGCACAAATGCACAAGCTTGAAGCCGAGATCGTACGCTGGGGTATCCTTGATACCGGCAAGCGTATTGATGGCCGTACAACCGTTGACATCCGCCCGATTGTGGCCGAAGTCGGCATTCTGCCACGTACGCACGGCTCGGCCCTGTTTACGCGCGGCGAAACACAGGCGCTTGTGGTGGCCACGCTTGGTACGGGCCAGGACGAGCAGATTATTGACGCGCTTGAAGGCGAATACCGCGAGCGTTTCCTTCTGCACTACAACTTCCCTCCCTACTCCGTTGGGGAAACGGGCCGTATGGGCAGCCCCGGCCGCCGCGAAATCGGCCACGGCAAGCTTGCATGGCGCGCCATCAACCCGATGCTTCCAAAGGCTGACGAATTCCCGTACACGCTCCGCGTTGTATCGGAGATTACGGAATCCAACGGCTCATCATCAATGGCAACCGTTTGCGGCTCATCCTTGGCGCTTATGGATGCAGGCGTGCCACTTGGCAGACCTACAGCCGGTATCGCTATGGGTCTCATCAAGGAAGGCGATAAATTTGCCGTACTCTCCGACATCCTTGGCGATGAAGACCACCTTGGCGACATGGACTTTAAAGTTGCCGGTACCGAGGCTGGTATCACATCGCTCCAAATGGATCTGAAAATCACCTCGATCACTGAGGAAATCATGAAGGTTGCTTTGGCCCAAGCCAAAGGTGGCCGCATGCATATCCTTGGCGAGATGGCAAAAGCGCTTAAAGGCGCACGCCAAGAAGTATCCTCAACAGCCCCAAAAATGACGGTCATGAAAATCCCGACCGATAAAATCCGCGAGGTTATCGGTACGGGCGGTAAGGTCATCCGTGACATCTGTGAAAAATCGGGTGCCAAGGTTGACATCGAAGATGACGGCACGATCAAGGTTTCAGCCGTTGAAGCTGAAGCGATTGAAAAGGCGCTCAACATGATCCGTGGTATTACCGAGGAGCCTGAACTTGGCAAAATCTACACCGGTAAGGTTGTTAAAACCGCTGATTTTGGCGCGTTTGTCAACTTCATGGGTTCGAAAGACGGCCTTGTACACATCTCGGAACTCGCCCCACAGCGCGTCAACAAAACGACCGACATCGTCAAGGAAGGCGACACCGTTAAAGTGAAGCTCATCGGTTTCGACGAGCGCGGCAAGGTTAAGTTGTCGATGAAGCGCGTTGACCAAGCGACGGGCAAAGAGATCGAACAGCCTAAAAAGTCGGCTGACGACGAACAAGCAGCGTAATGTATGGGCTCTCAACGGGCCTTAGAATACGAAAGAAAAAACCCCGCGTTGGCGGGGTTTTTTAACGCGCGTGATCTCTGGTTTTAGCGCGCCTATCTCCGGCAATAGCCCGTAACTGTTGAAGCGGTAGAGGTTGTCTTCCAAAGAGCGACTGAAAACGCGCATGCATTTTTGTATTGTATCGAGCAAGGTTATCACGAGGCTGGCGTGTGAGTGGTACGTGAAACTCCGATACAGGATTTACCCACCCACCCTTTTCAAAGCCGTGGCCCTGTAAAACTTTCTCCATAGGAATGCCAGTGCCGCGAGAATCCATGGCCCAAAGCGATGTCAGATACATCTCGCCCGTATTATCGATTACGGCGATGCATGTTGGCCCAACTGCATAGCTTGAGAGTTTTTCGGCCCTGCCGGATGTGGCTTCCGGGCTATCATAAGGCGGGATAAAAAGGCCGCGCGCATTAGGATCGCGCGCATCCGCTAAAAACAAATTTTCTGCAAGCTCGCAATAATTCCTAAATCCCGCAAGATCTTTAATGCCAGGAAGGGTACGACGATTGATTTCAAATGCCGATCGAGCGCCCGCTATCAATTCATCTGCTGCGTTTCGCCTTCGTGCTTCCTCATCTGGCCCCCAGCAGCTGCTGAAGGCACGGCACAACCAACTGCGTGGCTTTGCAGGCTTTTTCATTAGCTGCCTGGGCCGCCTGTACCGCCGGGTTCGCTCCCGCGAGGGGGAATTTTAAGCTCTCTTGCGCTTAACCCTCTAAACTTAGCAGCTTCAGTGAAGGCTGTTTCAGATAATGGCTGACGGCCGAGTTTAGTCATCATTTCGGTGTGGAAAGCATGGTTTGGCAGCCATGACTCGCCATCTGGATCACGAAAACGGCTCTGCATTTTTGAAATTACAAAAAAGTCTTTTTCTAAGAGAACCTCGAGAGGGTCTGCCACTTTATGGTCAGGTGAATCTATATCTACCTCTGGGCCGCTTTTGCTGTATGGACGATAGCCAACACGTTCAAGTTGTGCGGCCAAGTCAATCCTGGCGCCCTGCACGTTCTCATATCTTGAACCAAGATAGACTGAACCATCGTTATCGTAGACCACAATTGAATTCTGACCTATGAGCATGCGCCCTGCCTTTTCAGCACGATCAACAACTATGCGTGACGGAGTACGGAAATCATGCTCGTACAGGTTTGCTACATGCACCGGCCTTCCCCCTGCACCCACTATCAACCCATCAATGTTTACGAATAGAGGTTTGATTCCGCCTACTTCTGAGGTCATTTCCATTGCACTCAGCGTGACGCCCCCATTATCCGGTTTAATTTCATCAAACTGAGCTTTTGCCGCAGCCAGCGCCTCTTTTTCCCGTTCGCGATGAGTGACGCTGGTTGGGTGCCTGCCTACGAGTTCAAAGTGCCTGACTTCATCTGGTGTCCAGTCAGGGCCTGGTCTGTAGATCGGTGTCACAGATGTTGCTGCCGCTTCTGGAGGAGCTGGTGGCGTTCTTGTATCGTTTGCGGCTTCACCGAAAATAAGGCGGCTAAGCCATTTTGGCAGAATATTCATACAAATCTCCCTTGCGAAACGCTTCGCTTCCCGTATTGAATACGAAAATCTTTAAGATTGGGTAAAATATGAAAACTCCGAAGGTTCTGGGCCACCGCCTCTCGCGCAAAGAGGGTGTTTACGAAAACACGATTGCGGGGTTTGAGCGCGTCATCCGCTATGCGGACGGGGTAGAAACAGACGCCGTTTTATCCAAGGACAATCAGGTTTTTATCATTCATGACACTTACTTTACCGGCAGCCGTGCGCATTACGAGCTGGGGATACGCCTGAGCGAGGAATCCAAAAAGTTTGTGGCAGGCCGGCGTATCGATGAAATGACAGCGGCCGAGATTGAGCAAATCACCCTTATCGACGGGCACCGTATCCCGCGCTTTGGCGATTTGTTACCCGTTATTCAAAAAGCGGGGCCGGATTTTACCGTGAACATGGAGATCAAGGCCCCGAAAGCCCTGCCACTTGTAGCCCAGCAAATATTGGAAGCTACAGCGAAGGGCGCCGTTAAGGCAGAGCAGTTTTTCTTTAGCTCGTTTAACCATTATGAGCTTGCGGCGGGTAAGGCCGCCTTCCCGCAATTCAAATACGGCATGCTGTATGAGCCTAGCAACACGCGCAAAGCGCCTATGTACCCTTGGCTGCCGCAGGAGCGCGGTGAGTATACGCCCTTCTCTCTCGCGGCTTTGGACAGCGATGCGTTTAAAACGATTGCGCCGGATTATCTGTGCCTCAATGTCATTGATATGCGGCTTGAAGTGTTTGAAACCATCCGCGCCAAGGCCCCGCATATCAAAGTTTTCGTTTGGTGGTATTACCCCGATATGCTGCCCGCCGATGACCACAGCCTTTACAACAGCCTATGCCAACTGCATGAAGCGGGCATGCTGGATATGTTGGAGGGGATTATCACGGATTACCCTGAGAAAATGGTAACGCTACTCAAAACCTTCAAAGGGGAATGGCATTGAAAAATATTCCGCGCATTATTGGTATGAAAGGCGCGTGCGGGTATGCGCCTGAAAACACGCTTGAGTCCATTAAGGTTGCGGCCGAGCTTGGCTGCCCGTGGGTAGAGCTGGATGTGAAGCTGACGAAGGACAACGTGCCCGTGATTTTCCATGACGAAACATTGGACCGGTGTACAAACGGATCGGGCAATATGGCCGATACGTTGTTCCGTGACTTGCAATCGCTTGAGGCGGGGTCGTGGTATGCGGATAGTTTTGCAGGCGTCAAAATACCGACGCTTGAGGAAGCGATTGATGTGATTTTGGAACATGAGCTTGGCCTCAACCTTGAAATCAAGCCCTGCCCCGGCCGCGAGGTTGAAACGGCGGAGGTTGCGCTTGATTACCTATCGCGCATCTGGGATGACGGAGAGAAGCTGCTTATCTCCAGCTTCCAGCATGTTTCTTTAGAGACTTGCCTTGAAATATCACCCGACTGGAAGCGCGGGCTTTTGATGGATGAGGTTTTGAAGAACTGGCCTGACCTAGCCAAACACCTTGAGGTGTTTGCGGTCAACTTCAATGGCAACCTGCCCGATTTCAACCGCGAGATGGTGGAGGCGTTTATCGATGAAGGCTACAAAACCTTTGCCTACACCATCAACGACCCTGCACGCGCCAAAACCCTTTATAGCTGGGGCGTGGACGGCGTGTTTTCCGACACGCCCGATGTGATTGAGGGGATTTCGAGGACGAGGCATTGAGCCTTGCCACCTCAGAAATCTTGTCTTTTATGCCCGTGACAAGATTAGATACAGCCACATCGCCCAGCAAAACCCCTAAAATCAAAACTGCTGGGAGATAAGTAACGTGACAAAAGATGATGAAAGAATTTTCATTCTTACAAAAATTTTGAGACTTGAAACGGATGTGACGCCTCTCATCAAGCAGATGTCCGATTACAGTTGGGATTTCGTTGGCCAGACGGCGCTTTTAGATAAAACCATTCTTCGTAGCGTTTTATCACGCTATGCTGCCGGCGATCTCACCGCCGATGCCATTTATCAATGGGCTGACTTTCTGGAACTGCTCGAGGATGTCGATTACCCCGCAGACGAGGCCGATACCATTTCGGCCATACTCCATGAGCTTGCAAACCCTGATCTTGAAGGTACCCTTAGCCCAGAGCGTGCAGAAATTTTATTGGCAAAACTGTAGAGTTCGTAAAAATGACCGTGCAAAAAACCATTCAGATATACGTCACTCTTTTAGATGAGGGTACGCCCACCATCCGGCCCACAAAAGCTATTGTATTAGAAAAAAATCTATACCAACTTTTGCCAACGCCAAACTATGACCCAGAGGATGAAACTTGGGAATTTCTACCAAATTCAATTGTGATAGGAGAAACCATCCTAACAGATGAGAACGAGCCCGTTTTGCTAGCGGTAAAAAAACCCGCTTAGGATGGATGTTTTTGCATATAGAACATTGATGTGATTGATAGGGTTATGAACGCTAAGACCACATACACAGAAATCAATGCACTATTGGTGCAAGAAGACATTGAAGGCTATATAAATTTTGGTGCCCCAGATGATGAGTATTCTTCGGAGGCCCAAGAAATAACGACAGCAATTGCTGCTTTATCACATGAAGAGTTAACAAAAGAAAACGTAACGGCCATTGTGGCAGCTATTTGGGCTCAAAATTTTAATCTGGCTGGCGGAGAACTTGAGTTAAGAATGCCTAACATCAGAAAACTGATTGATAGAATTTTCTCTTAATCGAATAGCTATTCCGATATGTCATTACCCGCGAAGGCGGGTAATCCATGGCAAAATTATTCTAGTTCTAAACTTGAGGCACGGTGGATACCCCGCCTACGCGGAGTATGACGGTTTTTACTCCTCGCCACCACTGGCTTCAGGCTTTTTCATACCCATGACGTTGTAGCCGCCGTCGACGTAGTGGATTTCGCCCGTGACGCCGCTGGAGAGCGGGGAGAGCAGATAGAGCCCTGCCCCGCCGATGTCATCCAGCGACATGGGGCGTTTGAGCGGCGAGGTTTCAATTGCGGCTTTGTAAGTGGCGCGGGCACCGCCGATGGCGGACCCTGCAAGGGTGCGCATCGGCCCTGCCGAAAGCGCGTTGACGCGGATGTTTTGCGGGCCGACATCGGCCGCGAGATACCGCACTGAGGCCTCGAGCGCTGCTTTGGCCACGCCCATGACGTTGTAGTTAGGCATCACTTTCTCAGCGCCATAATACGTAAGCGTGAGGGCGGCGCCGCCATTTGGCATCATAGGGGCTGCACGACGCAGGACCGAGGTAAACGAGTAGGCCGAGATTTGCATCGTCTGCTGGAAGTTGGCCAGTGTGGTATCGATGAACCGGCCCTTCAGTTCGTTTTTATCCGAGTAGGCCAAGGAATGAACCACGAAATCGATGGTTGGCCAGACTGCCCCGAGCTGTTTGAACGCGGCATCTATCCCCGCCTCATCCGAGACATCGCAAGGGATGAGGATGTTTGAGCCGATTTCCTTGGCGAGAGGGCTCAGGCGCTTGAGAATAGGATCACCCAGATAGGTGAAAGCGAGTTCAGCGCCATGGGCCTTCAAGGATTGGGCGATGCCCCATGCGATGGAGGAGTCATTCGCGACGCCCATAATCAGGCCGCGTTTGCCGCTCATCAGCAAGGGGGGCATCAGGTTGCTGGTCTGGTTGGTCATGGCCCCTTACCCCTCGAACACGGATAAGGCCAAGGTGGCGTTGGTGCCGCCGAAGCCAAAGGAGTTTGAGAGGACCGTGCTGTGTTTCACGTTATCCAGACGTTTTTGCACAACCGGCATGCCTTCTGCGGCGGGGTCCAAAGCCTCGATATTCGCGCTTGCCGTGATGAAGTTGTTCTTCATCATCAACAGGCTGTAGATAGCTTCCTGCACGCCTGTGGCACCCAGCGAATGTCCTGTTAATGATTTAGTTGAAGAAAACGCAGGAACATCTTGTTTCAATTCTGAAAATGTGGCTTTTATAGCCTCAAGTTCCTTAGTATCGCCGACGGGCGTTGAGGTCCCGTGGGTGTTGATGTAGCTGATGCCCGTGGGTACCGTTGCCAGTGCCTGTTCCATGCAGCGTTTGGCACCTTCGCCCGACGGGGCGACCATGTCGTATCCATCCGACGTGGCGCCGTAGCCAGTGACCTCGCCGTAAATTTTGGCACCACGCGCAAGAGCGTGATCGAGGCTTTCAAGCACCAGAACCCCCGCACCACCCGCTATGACAAATCCATCCCGGTTGGCATCGTAAGCACGGGAGGCTTTTTCAGGGGTTGCGTTGTACTTGGAAGACAGCGCGCCCATGGCATCGAACATGCAGGTCATGGACCAGTGCACTTCCTCCCCCCCGCCGGCGAATACGATGTCCTGCTTGCCCATCTGGATGAGTTCAACCCCGTTGCCGATGCAATGCGCGGATGTGGCGCAGGCGGACGAAATGGAATAGTTGACGCCCTTGATTTCAAATGGCGTGGCGAGCGTGGCTGAGTTGGTGGACGACATGGTACGAGGCACCATGAGCGGGCCCATTTTTTTGGGGCCTTTACCTTCGCGCGTCGCATCGTGCGCGGCCAGCAGGTTGACGGTGCTCGGGCCACCGGAACCCATGACAATGCCCGTGCGCTCGTTTGAAACATCTTTGGTTTCAAGACCTGCGTCGGCGATTGCCTCCTGCATCGCTACGTAGTTATAGGCGGCGCCATCGCCCATAAAGCGGCGGACGCGGCGATCTACCAAGGCATCAAGGTCGATCACGGGTTTACCGTGAACATGGGAGCGGAAATTTAAATCCGCGTATTCCTGTGCGAAGGACAGGCCGGATTTGCCTTCCATCAGGCTATCCAACACAGCCGCCTGCCCCACGCCAATGCACGAGACAATGCCGAGGCCCGTAACGACCACGCGGCGCAGGTTTTTACGAAGCTCCGGTGAAAACTGGGGTTTGAGCTGCGGGAAATGAAAGTCGTAATCGAGTGTGAGTTTAGGCATAAAAACTCTCTTTCTTAAAAAAGCTATTTTTACCGCTAAGGCGCTAAGCACGCTAAGAAAAGAATTCTTAAAATAAAAACTTCTTAGCGCTCTTAGCGTCTTAGCGGTGAATATCCTTACAATGACCTTGGGTTATCAAAGAGGCCGACGCGCAAATCCGTTGCCTCGTAAATCGTTTTACCATCAGCCACCACGCGGCCATCGCCGATGCCCAGCACCAGCTTGCGGTTGATGAGGCGTTTGATATCGACGATGTATTCAACCTTTTTAGTTTCAGGCAGAACCTGCCCCGTAAACTTGAGTTCGCCCAATCCAAGTGCGCGGCCTGAACCGGGCGCGCCCGTCCAGCCGAGATAAAACCCAAGGAGCTGCCAAAGCGCATCAAGCCCCAAGCAGCCGGGCATCACGGGATCACCAATAAAGTGGCACGAAAAGAACCAGAGATCTGGTTTTACATCAAGCTCAGCCCGCACAAAGCCTTTGCCGTGCAGACCACCTTCAAGCGAAATTTCGGCAATGCGGTCAAACATCAGCATAGGCGGCACAGGCAATTTGGCATTGCCGGGGCCGAAAAGCTTACCCTCGCCGCAGGCTATAAGCTCATCGCGGGTGTAAAACGACTTCGGCACGAAACCATGGTCTTTTGGAGCCAGTTGCGACATTACGTATCCTCTTGTTTGGTCACCCGTTATAGGATGCAGCGATACCTTGAACAAGCCTGAAATCTTTGTTTTCACCTTAAAAATGGTGGCTCATTCTGTTGATATCAGGCGGGTCCGTTTCGATGTTCAAATATTTGACATAATTAATATTTGCCTTTACTCTGCGGCCCATGAACAGAAAAAAGCACAGGCTTGGAATTGTGCTCGCAGCGCTTGTTTTAGCTGGCTGCGGGGCGAAGCATGGGGCTGTTACGCTTGATGACGGTTTGCCCTCCTTCAATGATCCGCCCACTACGATGCTTATTCCAGATGGAAGCCTTGCAAAGATTGACTGCACCGGAAATATCAGCGCCTGCCTTGCGGACCCGGCACTTGAAAGTGATGAGCTTACAACGGAAACCGTGTTCGATATGGCTGTCCGTGCCCTTGTGGCACTTGGCCCGCATTATCAGGATTATTTCAAGCAGAGCCTTTTTTATATATCGCGGTTTCCCGAGCAGCCTCTCGGGCGTAATGCCTACGCTTATTTCAATTCAGTGTCCGGGCATACCGTAATCAATGATTTTCAAAAATGGCGCTTGCAGGATAAAGCGCGCCACGCGGCACTGGTTGCCGATTTACCGCCAAACCTAAAACCGAGCCTTGGTCTTTACCGCGTTGTACAGATGATGGCGATGCTCTCAAACGAGTACACGCACTGGAGACATTACAAAAACGGTGTCGTGAGAGCTTGGCTTGATAGCGGTAACACGGAAGAAGGCTGCTCGGTTTATGCACGCATGCAGCACGCATCGGATCTGATGACACTTGATATGCTTACGCGTCTTTTTGATATCTCGCTTAAACGCAAAGATGCAAAACTTGGCTACGCCGCAATTGGCGGCGCCAGAACGCTTTTAGGCGACGCCGGAAGCATCCAATGGGTTGAGGCGGTACAAAAAAATGATCTTATTGCCCTGCGAAAAGTCATACAGGCCATGAGCCGCTGGAGACTTAAACCCAACAACGATACTCAGGACTGCAAATCAGACGAAACGGATGTTTTGCCCTGGATTAAAACGCCACTCCCACGATACATCATACAAGCGATCGATGAGCCGCTGACGCAGACTTATCAAGCGCTGCAATACAGAGCGCCTTAATTTTTCTGATTTTATTTATACGGCGGCCCTGAAGCCGCCCATCATGGCGGTTAAGGCCAGTGGCCTTGCGACCACGTGTTCGATGTCCGGGGCTTCGCCAGCGGCGGCAACAGCCACCATGCGGCCTGCCGCTTTGGCCAAGGCTATTGCCTGATTGGTGCGGTCGAGTACGTGGAGTTCTTCAAGGACCGTCAATGCCAAAGGCTCGATAGAGCGAATGAGATCGGCATGGATAGACGATTTTGTATCGTTTGCCGGAATACCGTGAAGCAAATTGACCTCACCCGGTACGCCGTGGCGCACGGCTTCTTCCATCATCACGCGCATCAGGTCATCGAGCGCTTTTTCAAGTGATGCGTGGTTGCTGATGCCTGCATCCATCATGAGGCGTGCCTGATGGGAACCGGCAAGCGCCGAGAGCGCTAAAATGCAGTCAGCGACAGACCAGCGCTGGCCTGAAATTTTGACATCAATCGTACGGTCGCAGATACCATGTGCGCCAAGCTCATAGCGTACTGCCATACGCAAGGATTCTGCCATCAAAGCATCGCAGGCATCGTCGGCACCGGCAATCTGGCGCAGGCCGCGACCAACTTCGGTGAAGGCGTTGCGGGCGACAAAAGACCATTCAATCCCCTCACCCAGATACAGGCGTGAAAGGGTGCGGCCCAGTTCAATATCGATTTCACAGGCGCTTGCGGAGCGTGGCGAAGGCGCCATCCAGACATCCGGCGTGATGGTAATACCTATCTCGGCCAGACAATCCTCGGCCGCTTTTTCCGGTGCGTCGTAATCGAGCAAACATTCCGCAAGAGCGCCGCCCCATACGTTGATCAGACGCAGCAGATTTATACTGCGCCCTTCCTGACACATGTCGCAGGCCTGACCATAAAAGGACTGGGCTATATCGATGTAAGATGACAGCGAACGATTGAGCATGTGATGTTTGGATCTACTCGGGGAAGGTATTGATTCGGAAAGGCGATTCGATTCACTTAGCGATTTATTATGAATCAGGATTACTCCGATTCCTCGTGTTCGTAAACGCCCCATAACGAAGACTTCAACAGCCATCCGTCATAACCGCTTACGGACACTTCACACCAAGTATCCTCGCATTCGGTCAGTTTTGCAACAACGCCAGGCTCTAGCTGCGCTACGGGGCGGGCATCGCTATCCGGTTTTTTATAGATGGTGATAACTTCGGTACCTTGCACAAGCACGTGCCGGTTGCCAGAGAGCAGCGATTGGTGGACCCAGCCCTCATCACCCTCGGCATCTTTTATTTTGCGCCATGTGTCGAATTCCTGCACCACTTGCAGGGGATAGCCGCGGCGCTGATATGCCCACTTGACGGGAAAGCGCATGCCGGGACCTGCGCGCACATAAACCGTATCGGAGCGCAGCGAGACAAAACGTGGCAAAGGCATGCCTGTTACGGTACCCAGCTCGACACCCGCGCCGGTGCCGGTATCGACAGCCTGGGCAGATGTTGCCAAAAACAGTGACACCAGCAGAACAAAAAGGGTAAATACGGGGCGTTTCAACATGACGGGATGTTTTACAGGAATATGGGCAAGGTAAGCAAGAATAGGGTGTCAGTCGCCCCCATGATGGACTGGACGGACCGGCATTGCCGGTACTTCCACCGTCT
The DNA here is from genome assembly GCA_009926935.1 of Pseudomonadota bacterium. Classification (GTDB taxonomy): domain Bacteria; phylum Pseudomonadota; class Alphaproteobacteria; order Micavibrionales; family UBA1664; genus UBA6145. Next base: position 44,676 of record RFNZ01000013.1, read on the forward strand.
CTTAGCGCCCAATGCCCTGCTTTACACAGAAATGGTAACGACGGGCGCGTTGTTGCATGGCGATGTTGACCGCCATTTGAGGTTTGACCCCAGCGAGCACCCCGTGGTCCTACAACTGGGCGGCAGCGAGCCTGACGACCTTGCTGCCTGCGCCAAGATGGCAACTGAGTACGGATATGATGAAATCAATCTCAATTGCGGGTGCCCATCGGAACGGGTGCAAAAAGGTGCGTTTGGTGCATGCCTCATGGCCGAGCCAGAACTTGTGCGCGACTGCGTGGCGGCGATGCGGGCTGCCACACCCCTCCCTATCACCGTTAAATGCCGCATCGGGATTGATGACATGGAACCGCGCCAAGGGCTATGGACCTTTGTTGAAAAGGTGCACGCGGGCGGTTGCGATACTTTCGTCATTCACGCACGCAAGGCATGGCTGAAGGGCCTGTCACCGCGCGAAAACCGTGAAGTACCGCCACTTGATTATGCGCTTGTTCGAGACCTGAAACGTGATTTTGCCGGCCTCAATTTTGTTTTGAATGGCGGTGTCACAACGGTGCATGACACGCTTTCGCATCTCGATACATTTGACGGTGTGATGCTTGGCCGCGCCGCGTACCAGAACCCGCACATACTGACCGAAGTTGAGGAAGCCCTGCACGGTACAACAGCCCTACCCTTACAGACCCTTATCGAGAAGATGATTGCGTATGCGCAGGCGCAACGGGAGATGCACGGCACACCGCTCCATAGCATCACGCGGCACATGGTCGGATTGAATGCCGGTAAGCGTGGTGCCCGCCGCTGGCGGCAGATTTTGACCGTTGATGCCCTGAAAGCCAAAACGCCGCAGGATGTATTTTGGCCTGCGCTTGAAGCTATTTCGTAAATACCCATACGACGAGAGTATGGGTGCAGATTGGTTGCGTTTGTGGTAAATTGCCAAGAGTGATTCTGGAATCTCTATGAACTGGCAAAAACTCGAGCGCACCGAGACAGCAAAAATTATTCAACGGGTGTCTGAGACACCTGATGGTGTCTTGTTCTCTAAATCTACCAGCGAAGCGACTGCCGCCGTTTTGTCTTTTTATCGCGGGTTCAACCTTGTGCGTTTGACCAATTACGCGACCCTGCCATCCTTCACGCTTGATTTTCTATCGGATGGCAGCAGTTTTTATCTGCTTGATGGATCGCCGGACCCTCTCAACAGGGTTTCCGCGCGCGGGGCACTGGTGCTCAATGACCAGAACGTCATCGACTATGTTGATTTTTTCTTTTCACATGTGACGACAGAAGAGGGCGATATTTTTCTGGTCCGCGACCCTAACGCCCTGCCCTTCATGAGCTCACTCAGCCTTGATCAGCAGATACAGGTCAAAAAACACCATGCCGACCCGGTTGTAGAATATGACCGCGAGAATGACGTTTTTCTGGTCCATGCGGTCATGTATTTTGCAGGCGTGCTGCTTAGGGCCACACTCACCGTGCAGCCTGACGGGCAGATTGAAATATCCAACCATGCGATGCTGATGGCCGCAGGCGGGGTGCACTGATATGTCTGACCTGATCGCAAAGCTGAACAAGGCGCTGAAGCCCAAGGGCACATCCGGCCCGCAGGGGACTTTCAGGCATGAAAACGAGGCCGAGATTCTCGATGCCGCAAAAAAGCTGTTAGCAAAATCGCATTTCGGGCGCGAGCTTTTGACATATGCAGATACCAAAAAGCTTGAAATGCACGTTTTGCGCAATAAGAAGGATTTTGGATATTTGCCTGAAAATTCAGCCATTTACATCAGCTGCCCTGCGGGGCAGAGTATGCCACCTGCCCGCGCCGTGATCCACCTTGCAGGCGCAATTCGTAAGGCATATCAAGAGGTTGATGGTAGTATCCCCACACCGAGCGTTCAGGTAGGGAGGGAGCGTTTTTCAAGGCAACTTGTTGAAAAATCAACAGATTCTTCCCTTTATCAGACTATTGTTGTCTACGAGCTTGTCCAAAATACAGGATTATTGGAAATACTTGACGAATTTGACCGTATGGGTTACCGTTCTTTATATGAGGCATATGCCCTTAAACAGGCTGAGCCCGAGGGAAAAAAAGAAGAATAAAGAACAAGTGTGAGAGGGTTGTCGGCTTGATCCCGACAAATATAGAAGATGGTAAACCCAAGAGATCTTAGAGAAGTTGTTGGCCAAACCACTACGGATGAGGCTTATGCGAAAGCCCTTTTGCTTTCGAGAGAGACACCGCTATCTCAGGATATGTTCCCCCCTCAAGCAGCGCATTTTGCGAACACACTGCAAGCGCGATAACTTTTTTGCATAGCCCATAAAAAACGGCTCCTTGCGGGGCCGTTTTGTTTTTATGTAGGGTTATTTTTATATTACGAAAAAACGAGGAGTGTGTATGCCCAGCCGTCCAAATAGGAGTTTTTGCGCTCAGGCAGGATTTGAACATCCTGCGCCGGAAGATCTATGGCACCCCCGTGAATTCACGTTTGGGAGATTGCAGGAAGTTTTGAGAAGCTTTGTCTCAGCCGGTTATATGTTTGGCAGCTTTGACAATGTCGCCAGCATGGCGCCAAGATCTGCCTCCGCAGATTCCAAGATGGCTACGATTGCCGTGCCTGTGTGTTTTTCGCCTTCCCAAGCCGTGAAGATTGCAGAGACAATTGCCCAAGCAGGCACAACTGCCCAACCGCAACAACTGATCCGCGGCACTTTCTTTTTTGAAGCCAACTCCCCTTCTTACAGGCTTGATGACCCAAGAACACATGAGGCGATTGCAGAGCTGCATAACAATGGGCACCAGATTGGCGTGATGCTTGGCGTTACTGTTGATAGCACCGCAGCGAAACTTGAGAATGAGCTTGTTCAGACCATGCGCACGCTCATGACCATTACAGGGCTGCCTATTGCAGCCGCGACCTTTAGAACCGTCGGCGTAAGCGCAAAAAGAGTTCAGGCGCTAAAGGCCGAAATCCAGCCGCTTCTGGACAGGGTGCGTTTAAAAACCACGCATGATGCGTTTGCATCAGCACCGAATGTTGGCCTCGCCATGACTTCCAATGGCATTTACAAAAATGGCCATCCTTTGGAGATCATTGAACAGAACAAACCTTTTGCGCTTTTGAACCTTATTGAGTGCTGGTTTTCGGATCAACCGAAATGGGCGCTGGACCGACTAGGTAACTTACCGGAAGTTGATTCACATACCCTTGCCGTGCGTCGCGACTTTTTGGACAACGTTAAACTTCCGATCCTTGGCTCAAAAAGAACCACGGAAGTTGTACCTGAGTTTGCCATGTGGCAGGGACAACACGGTTTTAGAGACGGCTTGCGCCTGCAAGCTTCAGGTTGAGGGCAGCTGCACGCTTTCGCCGCAGCCGCAGCGTGATACTTCGTTCGGGTTTTTGAAATCGAGCCGCTTGTTGAATTGATCTTGAGTCAGCACTAGTTCGGCACCCATCAATGCAAGCAGATATTTTTTCTCGAAGTATATTTTTATGCCTGCGTCCTCGACACAGTCGAAGGCGGAGGTAATTTCAGCCTCTTTCATGGGCGCAAATTCGTATTCACCGCCAGCACAGCCTTTTTTGTTGATGGTCACACGCAGGCCCGCCGCCCCCGTAAGCTTTGGGGCCAAAAACGCCGCTGCATCGGGCGATATGGTGATTAATGTTTTCACTATTCTTACTTTTCCTCTCGTCATTCCAGCGGAGGCTGGAATCCACTCATCAGCTATTCCCGACCGTGGATCCCTGCCTACGCAGGGATGACAGTGTTAAAACATATTCAATTGCAGCTTTGCGGTTTCGGACATCATGGATTTATCCCATGGCGGGTCGAAAACAATTTCTACCTTTACCTCCCCCACGCCGCGCACGGGCATAATGGCCCCCTGCACCATGCCCGGCATATCCTGCGCCACCGGGCAGTTGGGGGATGTGAGTGTCATTTCCACGTACACATCGGATACGCCGTCGCTATCGGTCACGACAATTTTATAAAGCAGCCCCAGTTCGTAGATGCTGACCGGAATTTCAGGGTCATAGACATCGCACAAAGCTGCGCGCATTTGCGGCCATAGTTTATGATCCTTCGGGCATTCGGTGTTTGGCGGCTCGGACATTGGATCCCAGTCGCGGTCGAGCGCTTTTTTCATCATTTCGGTATCGGCGACGGCTTTCATGCGAGCATCTTCCCGGCTTTATCAAGCGCTTCTTCCAATGAATCTATATCGCTTTCATTGCTATACAAGGCCAGAGAGGCCCTGATGGTACCTTCGATACCGAAGACACCAAGCAAAGGCTGGCAGCAATGGTGGCCCGTGCGCACGGCCACGCCGCATTTATCGAGTATCATGCCGACATCGGCGGACGCCGCGCCATGCATGAGAAACGAGACAATGCCAGCGCGATTGGGGGATGTACCGATAATGCGCAAATCCTTGCGCGCTGAGAGGCGTTTGAAAAGCTGCTCGGAAAGCGCGTGTTCATGGGCTGTTATCGCATCCCACCCGATACTTTCCATGAAATCGATGGCGGCGCCGAGGCCTATCACTTCGACAATCGGGGGCGTACCGGCTTCAAACCGTTGGGGTGGTTCACGATATTTGATGCCTTGCAGGGTTACACGTTCAATCATGTCGCCGCCGCCTTTGTAAGGTGGCATTTTGAGAAGGGTTTCACCTCTGCCCCACAACACGCCTACGCCCGTAGGCCCATAAAGTTTGTGCCCCGTGCAGACAAACCAATCGCAACCAAGTTTTTGGACATCAACCGGCATGTGCACGGCGGATTGAGAGCCATCGATGAGAATTTTTATATCGGGGTTGTAGGCGCGGACCTGCGCCACGATTTGTTCTGCTGGGTTGACCGTACCAAGGGCGTTGGAAATATGCACGAAGCTGACAAGGCGCGTTTTTTTTGTGAGAAGGCTTTCGAGCTTTGAAAGGTCCAGTTCGCCTTCCTGCGTTACAGGTATGTATTTGATGACGATGCCCGTAAGATCACGCAGCAAGTGCCATGGCACGATGCCCGCGTGGTGTTCCATCTCGGTCAGAATGACTTCGTCATCGGCGTGCAGGTAATGCAGGCCCCATGCGTGAGCGACTAAGTTAATTGCGTCAGTCGAGTTGCTTGTAAATACAATTTCGTTTTGTGATTTCGCGTTCAGGAATTTTGCCATCTTGCCGCGCACGGCTTCAAATTCGGCTGTCGTGCGTTGCGAATATTCGTAAAGGCCGCGGTGGATATTGGCGTAGTAGCCAGACAGCGTGCCCATGACTTTATCAAGCACGGCCTGCGGCTTTTGGGCACTGGCGGCTGAATCCAGAAAAGCCAACGGGCGGCCGTTCATTTGCCCTTGGAGGGCTGGAAACTGGGCGCGCCAGTCAGCCGGACCGGTTACGGATTTAAGCATGGATTGAGGCATAGTCGAGCCACCCTTCCACGTGTTTGTTTAAAGCATCGGCGATATATTCAGGCTGGGCTTCGTATAAGTCACCTATGAATGCCAAAAGTATCATACGACGCGCCTCGGCCTCGGGGATGCCGCGGGAACGAATATAAAAGAGCGGCGCTTCATCGAGTTTGCCTGTGGTTGTGCCGTGAGAGCACTTCACATCGTCGGCATAGATTTCAAGTTCGGGCTTGGTATTCATCGCGGCTCTGTCAGAGAGCATCAGCGTGTTGCACAACTGGTACCCATCGGTTTTTTGCGCTGGCTGGTGCACATAGATTTTGCCCTGAAACACACCCACGGCTTCCCCCGCCAAGACGTTACGGATTGTCTGGTTTGAGGCGCAATGGGGGGCTTTATGGTCAATCTGTATTGTTGTATCCATTAACTGCCGGCCTGCCATGAGTTGTGCGCCTTTGATGGCGGCGTAAGCGCCTGCCTCATCAAGCTCTACCCAATATTCCTGACGAGATAACCCTGCCCCAATATTGAGGAAAGATGCGTTATATGACGCGTCTTTTGCGACTTTTGCATGCGTTGATGTAAGCACCCTACGATTTGCGCCTTCAAACTGGATACGCACGTGATTGAGTTTTGCGCCTGATTTCAGGTTAATTTGCATTGCATGGTTGGTGTAAACTGGAGCATCGCCCACGGGCAGATATTGCTCAATGACAGTTGCACTAACGTTGGTTGCTACGCGGACGGCACTGCGGGGACTTGCCAGTAACGGGCTTTCGGCGTTTTGCCCAAGGTGGATGATTTCGAATACCGCGCCGTCTTCAAGGATGTTGATATTCGGGCCATCGACCGCAAGCGCGGTGTTGAGGGACCAGAGCATCGTATCGTTAAAATGCACGGCAGGAGCATCGTCAAAGTTTTCGCTCGTGATCTTCAGGCGCTGGTCACCCAGAACCATGTGGCCGTTCACAAATACAAATTTGCGACTGGTTTGCAGCAGCCACGGCAATGCCACGGGGTTAGTGCCAATTGGTGTTTTTTCAGCCGCTTTGGCACCCGATTGCGCCAGCGCGGCAATGTTTGTGTATTTCCAGCGCTCAAGCTTTGGTGTTGGCAGACCTCGCACTTTTAGCTGTTTGAGCGCAGCCTCGCGCCACGGCGCGGCATCAGATACCTGCGCGAGAAACGGCGATACGTTTTCTGGGGTGTATTTAGGCTGCATTCCCGTAGCCTGCGTAACCTGTTGATTCCAGTTCCTTCGCCAAATCAGGGCCGCCCGTTTTGACAATTTTGCCGCCGCTTAAAACATGCACTACATCGGGCGTAATGTAATCCAGTAGGCGCTGATAATGCGTGATAACAAGGAAGGTGCGGCCTGCATCACGTAGCGCATTCACACCTTCGGCCACAATTTTAAGGGCGTCTATATCGAGCCCTGAATCCGTTTCATCCAGAATGGCCACGCGAGGCTCAAGCATTGCCATCTGCAAAATTTCCATGCGCTTTTTTTCACCGCCGGAAAAACCGACATTGAGAGGCCGTTTGAGCATTTCATCCTTCACGCCCAGCTGTTCGGCCTTGGCTTTCAGGGTTTTGAGAAAGGTCACAGGATCAAGTTCAGGCTCACCACGCGCTTTGCGCACAGCATTGACGGCTGTTTTAAGAAATGTGGTTGTCTGTACGCCTGGAATTTCAATGGGGTATTGGAATGCCAAAAAGAGGCCGGCTGCCGCCCGTTCCTCCGGGGCCATGCCCAGCATATCGCGGCCTTCGAGTGTGACTGTGCCTGCTGTTACCTCGTAATCTTCCCGCCCTGAAAGAACATAAGACAAAGTAGATTTGCCGGAGCCGTTGGGGCCCATGATGGCATGGACCTTACCTGCTTCGAGCGTCAAGTTGATGCCTTTCAGGATTTCCTTGCCTTCAATGCCGGCGTGCAGGTTTTTAATCGCGAACATGGTGACCTATTTGATGTTGTATTTGACTTTGAGTTCGTCCACTTTTTTTAGAGCGGCGGCCTCGGCATAATCGCGGCTTGTATACAATTCTTCGGACACGAACTTTTCAGACGTGAAGCTGGACGAGGTATTGATGGCGATATGGCCCACAAATTGGTACACGTTCAACTCGTTGTTCAGGAAATACTGAATTTTTACAACAACACGATCTGCCAGCTTGATTTCCTGCACGTCGAGAGGTTGAAACTTATCCATGTTTAGACTCCTTTTGTTTTCGATTGAGAGAAAAAACTTTCCAAATGCCCATGACCGAGATGACCAGCCACGCTGTCTCCATGGCAACCGCGCCGATATCGCCCCAGTCAAACTCACCAACCGAGGCGATTATGATAAGGACGGAGCCAATGCCATTGACGCCAAAGAAAAGCAGGCCTTTTGGATCAACTTTCTCTTGCTCCAGCAAGTAATACATCGTGACGGGGCAAGCCGCGCCGATAAGACCAATGACCAGCAGTAGTGTTTCGCTCATCCCACACTTCCTTCCAAGCTGATACCAACCAGTTTTTGAGCTTCGACCGCGAATTCCATGGGCAGGTGTTGAAGCACTTCGCGGCAGAAGCCGTTGACAATGAGAGCCACTGCGGCTTCAGGCGAGAGGCCGCGCTGCTGGCAATAAAACAACTGATCTTCCGATATTTTGCTGGTCGTGGCTTCGTGCTCCAGTGCCGCAGACGCATTCTTGCTTTCGATATAGGGCACGGTGTGAGCACCACACTGATCGCCAATCAATAGGCTGTCGCACTGCGTGAAGTTGCGTGCACCCTTAGCCTTCGGCATGATTTTGACTGCGCCGCGATAGGTTGAATCTGACTTACCTGCCGAAATGGTTTTGGCGATGATGCGCGAGCGCGTGTTGGCGCCCAAGTGGATCATTTTGGTGCCGGTATCGGCCTGCTGGTGCCCATTTGTGATGGCAACCGAGTAAAACTCACCCTGTGAGCCCTCGCCTTTTAAAATACAGCTTGGGTACTTCCAGGTAATCGCTGAACCTGTTTCGACTTGTGTCCATGAAACGCGGCTGTTTTTGCCCTCGCACAACGCACGCTTGGTAACGAAGTTATAAATACCACCTACGCCGTTTTCATCACCCGGATACCAGTTTTGGACAGTGGAGTATTTGATTTCGGCATCATCATGAGCGATGAGCTCGACTACAGCCGCGTGCATCTGGTTTTCATCGCGTGCGGGGGCCGTACAGCCCTCCAGATACGAGACATAGGCGCCTTTGTCGCAAATAATCAGCGTGCGCTCGAATTGCCCTGTGTTTTTGGCGTTGATGCGGAAATACGTCGAGAGCTCCATCGGGCAGCGCACGCCCGGTGGGATGTAAACAAAAGACCCATCGGTAAACACAGCGGCGTTGAGGCAGGCGTGTTTGTTATCCGTGTAAGGCACGACGGAACCCAGATATTTTTTTACCAAATCGGGGCAGCGCTGTACGGCCTCGGAGATTGAGCAGAAAATGACTCCTACCTCCTCCAGCTTGGCTTTGAAGGTGGTCGCAACAGATACGCTGTCTAATACGGCGTCCACAGCCACACCTGCCAGTATCTCGCGTTCCTTTAAGGGGATACCCAGTTTTTCATACATCTCCAGTAGTTTTGGATCGACTTCATCGAGCGATTTTGGAGCAGGCTTACTTGGGGCTGCGTAGTAGTGTGCATCCTGATAATCAATCGGGACGATTTTGAGTTTCGCCCAATCCGGCTCGGGCATGGACTGCCAGTGCTTATAAGCCTTCAGGCGGTAATCCAGCAGCCATTCAGGCTCGTTCTTCTTTTTTGATATCAGGCGGATGATATCTTCGTTGAGGCCTTTTGGGGCGTATTCCATTTCGATTTCTGTCGTGAACCCTGCCGTGTAGGTTCCCGCCATCATCTGGACCTGCTTAACTGTTTCTGCGGTCGCGGCCATTTTATGCGGCCTTCTTGTGCATTTTCATCATGTCGTCGAGCGTGATGCTCTGAAACGTTTTGCGCACGGCTTCGTTTACGATATCCCAGCGGCCGGACATAGCGCAGTGTGCCTCCAGAGCGCAGGGTTCATCACCGCCATCAACGCCGACGGCTGCGACGGATCCTCGAGCAACGGCCGAACCAGCGGAAGAACCGCGTCCCAGTCGAGGTGCCGTTCTGGCTGCGGGCTGCGGACCGGGATGTACGCGCCGCGGTTCGGCTCGAACGAC
>RFNZ01000014.1 GCA_009926935.1 Pseudomonadota bacterium
GCGGCGAGACGACGCTTGTAGGCGGTTCAACCGTGGATGCCTCGCCATTCCGCACCTCCGCGCCTTAACAGTTCCATGGCCAATAAAAAGCTGGCACCCGTTTTGTGTATTGCTGCCTTGCTGGCGATTGGTTTTTTTCTGATGTGGTTCGGATGGAAAAACGAGAGAACGGACCTTCTATTAGACCAAAGAAACGCTGTTATTGAGGGAAAAGTGATCGATGAATTCAAGACATCGAGCACGAAGGCCGGAACATGGTCGCACCTTGTTGTGGAATATCAACCTCCAAATCACGCACCAATCACCAAGGAATTCTATGTCGATGGAGCCGCCTACAGCGTGGCCATCGAGACCCGCAAAGCCACAGTCACCTATCTGCCGGAAGACCCAACAATCAGCCGCGTGACAAAGTTCGACCAAGTGCCCTACCAAATTTTAAAGTGGTTCGGCGTGGTCATCAGCCTTGGTAACCTCATCCTTCTTGTTAAATTTTTGAAATCCCGTCAGAAATTAACCTGATAGGTCTTTTAGCCTTTTCGTAATCTAAGCAGTGTTCTACACTCCGCCCATGTCCCTTTTTGACGACGATATTGAGCAGGACGAATTCGACGCCGCTGAGGATAAATCCACGGGCGCGCCGCCGCTGGCCCCTGAGCCGCGCGCCAACCCCGATCTTGTCGCCCATGAAGCTATTGAAAAACACCTCATTGGCTGGTGGCAGGGCGGCACCATGCCCCACACCATTATATTTGCAGGGCCGCAGGGGGTGGGGAAGGCGACGCTCGCCTACCGCCTTGCACGCTTCCTTTTAGCTACACCCGCCCCAAGTGGGGATGACATGTTCGGCGCTGCGCCCACGCCCACAAGCCTACACATCGCGGCTTCTCACCCTGTGTTTTCAAAGGTCGCAGCCAGCGGCCACCCTGACCTGATGAGCATAGGCCGCGTTGTGAACGAAAAAACGGGCCAGCTCCAAAATGAGATAGTGGTCGAAACCGCGCGGGATGTACCCAATTTCCTAAGGCGTACAGCCTCCGATGGCGGCTGGCGCGTGGTGGTGATTGACGAGGCAGAAACCCTTAACCGCAACGCCCAAAACGCACTGTTGAAAATATTGGAGGAACCACCGCCCAAAGCCCTGCTAATACTCGTCACGCAGGCCGCAGGCGCGCTTATCCCCACCATCCGCTCCCGCTCGCGGCTTATCAACGTACCCCCGCTGGATGCCGCTGCCTTCACAACCCTCATGCGCAAATACCGGCCTGATTTGTCTGCAGCCGATACCGAACTTCTAGGCCGCATATCGGGCAATGCCCCGGGCCGCGCTATGCTACTGCTGGACCAAGGGGGCATGGCCGCCATCCGTGAAAGCCTGTCGTTGATGGACAGCCTCGCCCAAACACCGGATGCCGATTTGTGGCTGCTGGCCGAGCGCCTCGCGGTCAAATCCACGCCTGATCCGCTGGCGGGCATGCTCGATGTCACCGCGTGGGCTCTGCGTGATACAGCCAAAAAGGCCGCTGCCGCCAACGATAACGCTGCCATCAAACGCGCGCTCGATACCCTCGATGCGCTTGAACGCCACCGCGCGGCATGCGACAACGGAAACTTGGATAGGCGGCACATGGCCTTGGGGGCCTTGAGAATATTACAAAAAGAATCTCACCGCTAAGCGCGCTAAGTAGATTTTTTTCTTAGCGTAACTTAGAGTTCCTTAGCGCTCTTAGCGGTAAAAAAAACTGGATAAAACATGGAAAACAAAAAACCATTCTACATCACCACGCCCATTTACTACGTGAACGGCGAGCCGCATTTGGGCCACGCCTACACGACCATCGCGTGCGATGTGATGGCACGCTTCAAACGCCTCGATGGCTACGATGTACGGTTTCTAACCGGCACCGATGAACACGGCATCAAGGTCATGCAAGCAGCCCGCACAGCGGGGGTAGAGCCACAGGCCTTCACCGACAAAGTCGCCGCAACCTTCAAGGCCATCCTGCCCACGCTGAACATCACGAATGATGATTTTATCCGCACGACTGAGGCCCGCCACAAAACCGGCGCCCAAGCGCTCTGGTCCAAACTCGTAGCCTCCGGCGCGATATACAAAAACACCTACGCTGGCTGGTACGCCGTGCGTGACGAAGCCTATTATCAGGAAGACGAAACCGAGCTAAAAGGCGACAAACGCTACGCCATCGCATCCGGTGCCGAATGCACCTGGATGGAGGAAGAAAGCTACTTTTTTAAGCTTAGCGAATACGGCGACAAGCTCCTCGCCTACTACGCCGCGAACCCTGATTTCATCCAGCCCGAGGCCCGCAAAAACGAGGTCATGGCCTTTGTAAAACAGGGCCTCAAGGACCTGAGTATTTCCCGCACCACCTTCGATTGGGGCATCAAAGTCCCATCCGATGACAAGCACATCATGTATGTCTGGATAGACGCGCTCGCGAATTACATTACCGCCCTCGGCTACGGCCAGCCAAATGACGCGCTGTACAACGCGTATTGGAAGAACAACGGCGGTGAAATCATCCACGTGGTCGGCAAGGAAATCATCCGCTTCCACTGCGTGTACTGGCCCGCCTTCCTCATGGCCGCCGATGTAAAAATCCCGACCCGCGTTTTCGCGCACGGCTGGTGGACAGTTGAGGGCCAAAAAATGTCAAAATCCGTCGGCAACGTAATCGCGCCCGATGACATGATAAGCCGCTACGGCGTAGACGGCGCGCGCTTTGCCCTCTTGCGCGATGTACCGTTTGGTAATGATGGCGATTTCAGCCACGATCAAGTCGTGAGCCGCATCAATGCAGACCTCGCCAACGGCCTTGGCAACTTGGCGCAACGCACGCTGAGCCAAATCGCCAAAAACTGTGAAGGCAAGGTGCCGCAGCCAGAGGCATTTACCGATGACGATAAAAAACTCCTCGATGCCGCGCAAAACACAATGCTGAAAGCCGTCCGCACCGAGCTTGCGGCCTTCAAATTCCACAAGGCGCTCGATGCCATCTGGGATGTCGTAAACGCCGCGAATTTATACGTGGATGTTCAAGCCCCATGGAAGCTGAAGAAGGAAAACCCAGCAAGAATGGCCACAGTGCTTTATGTGCTCGCTGAGGTCATTCGCTGCCTAGGCCTCATCGTCCAACCCTTCGTGCCCGCCAGCAGCCAAAAACTACTCGATCAAGTGGCGGTTCCTGCCGACAATCGGGGCTTCTCAGCACTCAACACTCAAAACACACTACTCGTTGGCACCCAACTCCCCGAACCCCAAGGCGTATTCCCCCGCCTCGAGACTCAAAAGGCTGCCTGATAAGAAATAATATAAAGAAACTACCAACCTCATTGAGCCTCCGTAAAATCAGGCTAGTATGAAGCCATGCTGGCAAATCTTCTCATTGATTACGGGATTACTGCATGGGCCATTCTTGTGCCGATTGTTATTTTTTCGGTAAAGCCAGATACAAAAACCATCATAAAATCAGGAAGGCTTCTGTTTCTAGCCGCTCTTGGCGGTGCGCTAAGTGCGTACATAAAACACCTCCGCGTAATCGAAAATCCAAGGCTTGCAGTATCAGGTACTTGCTGGATCGATACCTCGCTTGATGTTCTTAATATGGTTTTGATAGCCGTTTTATACATCGGCTTGTGGGAATTTGTCTGGCGTTGCGTATACAGGCAATGGGAAAGGCCGATTTTAAAAAACCTGAAATACGAGATTACAAGCAATGTGTTTGTAGCAATATTCGCCCTCTTTGCAGTTACGTTAGCTTTGGGGGTAATAGGGTGTAAAATCTGCGTATTGGGGGTTTTCTTAGCAGCCCAATGGCCAGTCGCGACCCTGTATCAAATTTTACATCCCATGGTTTGTTAGCTTCGCTTACTTCTTGATCGTGCCTGTAATCTCAGTCTTCCAGACATCCATAATCTGATAAACAGTACCTAATAAATCTGTAGCTTTGACAACTATTGGGTTCACGCCGTCTGGCGATGAAGTGCCTACCCTACTTTTTCAAAAGCCAATAATACAGGCCTTCCATGAAAATCATGGGCTTGTTTTATTTTTACGATAGACCCTGGCAGAAACTCCCAAATTTCATCTTCGGGGTCGTAGCTTGGTGTTGGAAGAAGTTTGAAAGTGCCATTCCCCATATCAACAGCATCTGTGGCACGGATAGTGTCAGTGCCTTCTTCAAGCAGTGTTACATAAACTTCGATTTTTTTCATTAGGCCCTCATGGAAGTTTGTTGGGTTCAAATTTCGGTCCGCTTACTTGTAGAATTTCATTCGTCTGGTCATCTTTTACAACAAAACGGCCGTCATACTCGTATCGTGTGGCTGTATTACCTGTGTTGACCTTGTTTGGTGCCGGGTATTTAACTCCGTTCTTGATCGTTTTTGTAATTTGTTCAGGTGTCCAATTCCTGTTTCTGAGTTGATTTCCCCAGCGGGTTGCTGATTTTTTGCCTCCGAGAGTCCACTCAGGGTCTTTTGATTGAGACCATAGTTTCCAAACATTATACAACCTTCCTAAACGTAACAAAGGAACAAGCAACAACTCAGGATAAACAGGCTGTATAGGCGGATCATCTATCTGGTCAATCTCTTCCGCCCAACACCTGCAATTATAATCATCACCTGGGTCTGGCGCGTCGCTCCATTTACGGATGGTGCCGCTTAAGGCCGCATGTTCGGCGCGTACTTTATCATCGCCAACAGTGCGCCAGATGTATTGGCCGTCCTTTGACTGTGAATTGGCTTCGTTCAGTGCTGCTTCTGTTTCGTCGTCAGGCCGCACAACGCCCGTTGCGTTCAGGCCACGATCTTTCTGAAAAGCCTTGAGTGCTGAAAACATCGGCGCATCCGGTATGCCCGTGATACCTGTTTTCTCAAAGGGCTGGTAATACCCTAGGCGGTTCAGTGCTTTCTTGATTTGGCGCACGTCAAAATCCTGCGCGGCGCCATTAGCCGCAACAGGCTGGCTGATTTTGATGGTCATGAGCGTTCCTTGGCTGAAAACAAAAAAGCCACAGGCGCTAAAGGCGCAACTGTGGCGTATACAAGGACAATAATCCTATTATTGGGCGGCAACGTCAAGCTGAATTAAAGTGCGCGGAACAACTTCAAAGTTGTTCAAACCTTCTTCGTATTCACCCTCAGCCACGCATCCAGCTTCTCAAAATCAATCGCACTGCCTTCATACAAAGGCATCAAAAACGCCATGATGGTTTTGGCATCGGCCGTCATGGCCCATCCGTTAATCGCCAAAAATGTGTAGGTCACGGCAAAGGCGGTGCGTTTGTTGCCATCAATAAACGGGTGGTTTTGGGATAGGCTTTCCCAGAGCGCGGCGGCCTCAGCCACCACATCGGCATAATACCCCGTTTGCGGCCTGAAAAGGGCCGCTTCAAGCTGCCCCATATCGCGCACGCCGTCACTGCCGCCATATCGTGCAATCTGGTCGGCATGGATGGCCAGTACCTCGACGATCGTCAGATACGCCGTCATTCAGCCAGTTTTTTATAAAGCGCGTCAAACGGCGCAAGGCTGCCTTGGTAAGCGGCCATCACATGCGGGCGAGGGCGTTGCATACGGCGTTTTTCTATGAGGTCCAGAAACGCTTCGTCCACAAGGGCCTGCACTTGGCGGCCTTCATCCTCGGCCAGCTTGCGTAAGGCGGCCAGTAACTCGGCGTTTACTTGTGTTGCGAATTTCTGTTTGTTCGTTTCGGTCATGGTTTGATTTTATCATGATAAATCATGAAACATCAATTTTAAAGAAAATCTGGCCAATATAGGCATTAAATCCTATAATACCCAAATGCGCCACACACTCAAAACACCACCAAACCCCGCCGCTAATAAAAAAAAGAAAAACAAACTGAGTAGGTCAAAAAAACGTGCCAAATCAACGCCGTGACCCACAATTTCACGCGGCTCAAACGCCTTTTGGCCCGTCAGCGCGCCTTCTTGAAAGCCTTTCAACAAAAAAGCCCCTCTTGCGAAGGGCTCTCTTTGAACGTGGCAATCAAGCCTATTTTGAAGCCACTGTTTTTTCAGCGGGCTTGTCAGAAGCAGGTTGGTTCGCCGCTGGGGCCACAACTTTTGCTTCATCGGCTGCAGGTTTTGCAGCAGGGGCTGGTGTATTGCTCATGATGGTAATCCTTACGTTTACGGGTGAACAAATTCATCCGTCTCCATCACCTAGCCCCCTTTGGCGCAATAACAAGGCGCATAATACTTTTATTCATCGCGCGAAGCCGTTAAAAAGGCGGCATGGCTTTATTCATCGATTCCCACTGCCACCTCAATTCGCCCAAAATCGCCCCGCTGGGCGATGCGGATGCGCTTGTGGCCCGCGCCAACGGGGCAGGGGTTTCGGGCATGGTCACCATCTGCTGCCGCATGGCGGAAGAACCGCCGGTTTTGAAGCAAATCGCAGACAAAAACAAAAACGTCTGGTGCACCATCGGCACCCACCCGCACGATGCCTCAAAGGAGTCCGAGAAAGCGTTTTCTGTGGCGGATATTGTGGCGCTTACGGCGCACCCAAAGGTGGTGGGCATTGGTGAAAGTGGTCTCGATTTTTTTTACAATTTCTCCACGCCCGATGATCAAGCGGCATCTTTCCGCAAGCACATCCACGCCTGCCTTGAAGCCGATTTGCCCATCGTCGTTCACGCCCGCGACGCGGATGCCGACATCATCAAAATCATTCGCGAAGAAGGTCAGGGCGGTAAGCTGCGCGGCGTCATGCACTGTTTTTCCAGTGGCGCGCAAATGGCCGCTGAAGCGCTTGATTTGGGCTTTTATATTTCTTTCTCGGGCATCGTCACGTTTAAAAATGCGGATGCTTTGCGCGATATCGCGAAAACCGTTCCGCTCGATAAAATCCTCATCGAAACCGATGCGCCGTATCTGGCCCCCGAACCGCACCGCAAAAACATCAACGAACCCGCGCTTGTGCTCCACACAGCAAATTGCTTGGCTGATGTGCTTGGCAAAACCCGTGATGAAATCGGTGACATTACAGCTTCCAATTTCTTCAACCTCTTCACAAAGGCGCGGGATACATGGGAACAGTAAAAATACTAGGCTGCGGCGGTTCGGGCGGCGTGCCGCTCGTCACCAACCACTGGGGCGCGTGCGACCCCAGCAATCCCAAAAACCGACGTATGCGGGCATCGATTGCCATCGAACAAAACGGCAAAACGATTGTCATCGATACTGGCCCCGATTTCCGCGAACAAACCATCAAATGCGGCATCAAAAAAATCGACGCGGTGCTTTATACGCACGGCCATTCCGACCACACCAACGGCATCGACGAGCTGCGCTATGTCAGTATTTTAGCCAAACAAAAAGTGCCGATTTGGGCGGATGACGGAACGATGCAGGAACTTCAATCCCGCTTCGCGCATATCTTCATCGCCTCAGCCGACGGCGTTTACGATCAGGTCGTAACCCCGCATGTTTTTGCCCATGACCACTACGGCAAACCGCTTGATATTTTGGGCGTGCCCGTCATTCCTTTTTGGCAAAAGCACGGCACCAACGGCCGCTCGCTCGGCTTCCGCTTCGGTGACTTTGCGTATTCCACGGATGTCTCTGGTTTGGATGACGCCGCCTTTGAAACCCTTAAAGGCATCCAAACATGGATTGTCGATTGCGCGCAGTTTGGGTCGGACTTTACCGTCGTCCATGCCAATTTCGACATGGTCAAAGCCTGGAACGATAGGGTAGGGGCCGCACGTGTTATCCTCACCCACCTAACCCCCCGGGTCGATTATGCTGAAACCTTGGCAAAACTGCCCAAAGGCTACGAACCCGCCTATGACGGGCTTACACTTGAATTTTCAGAAAGCTAAAGTTGACATAAAATACGAATACGCCTAAACAAACGGCATGAAACGATACGCCCTTACGGCCTTTGCGCTCTACGCTGCCTGGATCATAGTGCCCAATTTTTTCAGCGGCCCTGATGTCACCCGTGCATGCACGGCAGAAAAAGTAGAATTAGGGATGGCCGGCATCCCAGGGGCCTCAACTAGCCGCGTATGGCTAAACTGCAGCGGCACAGCCATCCCCGACTATAAACTGCCGATAGAAAAGAGACAGCTTGCAGCATTATTCGGGGCGGGCGGAGAATACAGGGTTGTGACAAATGAAGGCAGCTGGCTATACGCACGCACAATAGTTTCAGCTGCGGAAACAAAAACACCTCCGTCAAAAGTAATTGCACTCTCGGCACACCCCAAGCTAGACGCCTTTGAGATTTCAGAGCCAAGATTTACCATCACCTACCCTTGCGCATCGTTTGAACGCGCCGGCCTTCCGTTCCCGGCAGGTACGGAGGCTCGCTACCCCGCAGGATGCAACGTTTTTGCTGAACTCGATGCAGATAAGAGAGAAGCCAGAAGAATTGCGCAGGCAGAGACGGCACAAGCCGGCTGGTCTGATGTAAAAATCGTTACCACTGAGCAGAAACCCATAAAAGCCGCAACGGCACGCGTTCATAAACCTGCGGCAAAAAAACCTGAAGTTCTGCCTTGGCTAGTAGCCGTTAAGGCGGATGCATACCAACCGCCAGTGCGTGTCCATAAACCAAAAACAATGTGGGACACCTTCTTCAACCCAAGCTGATGTAAATCGGCACGTGGTCTGACGGGTTTTCCCGCCCGCGCTCGTCTTTATCAATCGCGCAGGCATCACACTTATCCGCCAGCTGCGGAGAAAGTAAAAAATGATCGATGCGGACGCCGTCATTTTTAGCCCACGCCGCCGCCTGATAATCCCAGAATGTGTAATGCTCGCCGCCCGTTTCAAACATGCGGAAGGCATCGGTCAAACCCAAATTCAAAAAGCGCCGATACAAGGCACGGCTTTCAGGCTGAAACAAGGCATCACCAGCCCACGCAGCAGGGTTATGAGCATCCAAAGCCTCAGGAATGATGTTAAAATCACCGCATATCAAAAACGGTACCTCATCAAGCAATAAAGCTCTCAAGCGCGCCTCAAGCCGCGCCAGCCAATCCAGCTTGTAGGTAAACTTTTCGGTGCCCAAAGGGTTACCGTTCGGTGCGTAAATGTTGATGACGCGGATACCGCTAACATCAACCTCCAGATACCGTGCCTGATCGTCACCTAGAGTGTTTAAAACCATGCGCGCAGGGGCCTTGGACAAGACCGCAACGCCATTATAGCTTTTCTGGCCAACAACAAGGGCCTCATACCCCGCCGCTTTTATTTCCATGACGGGGAATTGTTCGTCCTGACATTTGAGTTCCTGAAGGCACAAGACATCAGGCTTGGCGGATTCAAGATAGGTAAGCAGGTTCGGCAAACGCTGCCGCACGGAATTAACGTTCCAGCTGCCGATTTTCATAGGGAGAATGACGTACCACACCCGCAGGATGCCGTGGCTTTGGGGTTAATGACCTTAAAATGCGCGCCCGATAACCCGTCCACGTAGTCAACGACAGACCCTGCAATGAGCGGCAAGGATACACCGTCGACAACCAGTTTTGCGCCATTATGCTCGATAACCGTGTCTTCAAGATTGGCGCCCTTGGCAAAGCCGAAAACATACTGGAAACCTGAACACCCGCCCCCGTCAACGGTAAGGCGCACCATGGCGGCCTTGTTTTCAAGACAAAGGACTTTGATGCGGTCGGCAGCGGCGTCGGTAAGAGATAAATCCATATCTACAAGATGCGCGTGGATTAAAAGGTTTTCAAGACCTTAGCATGACGTTATTCTGCAGAAATCATGACTCAAGCTGAACAAAACAACGACTATAACTACTGTGCCCTACCTCTGGCCGCCTATGCCTGCCGCCCCGATATGTCCAAAGGGCGCCTCAAGGCAGAGCCGGAAAGCGCCGTACGCACGATTTTTCAGCGCGATCGCGACCGCGTTATCCATTCATCGGCCTTCCGCCGCCTGAAGCATAAGACGCAAGTGTTTGTTAGCCACGAGGGCGACCATTTCAGAACACGCCTGACCCATACCCTCGAAGTCGCTCAAATCGCCCGTACTCTGGCCCGTGCCCTGCTGGTAAATGAAGATCTGGCTGAGGCCGTGGCTTTGGCACATGATCTGGGCCATCCACCCTTCGCCCACATGGGGGAAGACAAACTGGTTGAATGCATGAGGGATTTCGGCGGGTTTGAGCACAACGACCAGTCGTTGCGTATAGTGACCGCGCTTGAGGAACGCTACCCAGAATGGAACGGCCTGAACCTCAGCTGGGAAACACTGGAAGGGATCGTTAAGCACAACGGCCCGCTGCAGAACAAACCATTGCCGCATACGCTGACACTTGTGCAGAAAGACTGGGATTTACGGCTGGATACATGGCCGACTGTCGAGGCGCAGGTAGCCGCCATCGCAGACGACATAGCCTATAACAGCCACGATATTGAAGACGGGCTGTTTGAAGGCCTTTTCACGCTTGATGATATTGCGGCCGCAGTGCCGCTATTGAAAAATATTTTAAACGACCGTCGCACCCGCTGGCCTGACCTTACGGGTTCAAGGCGCATCCATGATGTCGTGCGCGAAATCTATGGCCGCCTAGTTACCGATGTACTGGAAGAAAGCCGCGCAAGGCTGAAAACGGTCAACCCAAAAAGCTTGGAAGACGTACGCAAATGCGGCCTATGCCTCGTAGGCTTTTCAAAACCGATGGCTGAAAACGTAAAGGCCTTACGCGCATTTTTGATGCCGCGCATGTACCACCACTACACCGTGCGCCGGATGCGTGCGAAGGCGGAGCGTATTTTGGGCGACCTGTTCAAACAGTTTATGGATGACCCTGTTTCAATGCCCGATGAATGGCAGGCACGCCTGCCGAAAATCGGCGATACGGTTACCCGCGCCCGCACGGTTGCAGACTATATTTCAGGCATGACGGACCGGATGGCGATAGTCGAACACGAGCGCATTTTCGGCCTGTATGACACATTAAAGTACGGATGAAATAAATGAATATATTCAACGAACTACGTGCATCTATCCACAGGGTTGTCCACAGTGTTTTCCCAAACGTTGACGAGGCCCTGCTAAGCCGCATTACGGTGGAACCTCCCCGCGATGCCAGCCACGGCGACATGGCGACAAACGCCGCGATGATTTTATCGAAGGCAGTAGGCAAACCGCCACGCACCGTCGCTGAGGCGTTGCTGGATGGATTCAAAAAATTACCGATTATAACGAAGGTCGAAATCGCAGGGCCGGGCTTTATCAACCTCACCCTCAAGCCTGAGGCATTTAAATCAGTGTTGGCGCACGCCCTACAAACTGGGCCAGAAAAATTCGGGGATGGTACAATTGGCCGCGGCCATAAAGTGAATGTCGAGTACGTATCAGCAAACCCCACGGGGCCACTCACGGTTGGTCACGCCCGCGGTGCCATTTTTGGCGATGCCGTAGCCAATTTGATGGCCAAGGCAGGCTATGCCGTACAAAAGGAATATTACACAAACGATGCAGGCAAGCAGGTGGAAGTGCTGACGGATAGCGTTATCCTCCGTATCCGTGAAGCCGCAGGCGAAAATATCGGTGAAATCCCGCAAGGCTGCTACCCCGGTGAATATTTAAAAGACGTTGCAAAGGCATATCTTGAAAAACACAAAACATGGGATGACCGCAAAACAGTCCGTGACTTCGCTATCGAATACCTGATGAACGAAATTAAAATCGACTTAGGAGAACTGGGCGTAAGGCACGATATCTTTATTTCAGAGGCGGCCATTCTGGCAAGCGGCGCCGTTGAAAAGGCTATGCAGCAGCTGACATCACTGGGGCTTATCTACGAAGGTGTGCTGGAGGCCCCCAAAGGCAAAACGCCGGAGGATTGGGAGCCGCGCGAGCAAACCCTCTTCAAGTCAACCGACTTCGGCGATGACGTCGACCGCCCGATGAAAAAATCAGATGGCAGCACAACGTATTTCGCAAACGATATCGCGCATTACTACCACATGCACAAAATGGGCTTTGATACGCTGATCAACGTCGTGGGGGCTGACCACGGCGGGTATGTCAAACGCGCCAAGGCTGCCGTGAAGGCCATAACACAAGGCCGCGCCACACTTGATTTGCCGCTGGTATCGATCGTGACCGTAACCGACAACGGCCAGCCGGTTAAAATGTCCAAACGCGCAGGCACTTTCATTACATTGCGCGATATGCTGGACCGCGTAGGGGCAGGGGTTATGCGCTTCATCATGCTCACGCGTGAAGCTGGGCAAACCCTTGAGTTTGACTACGCAAAGGTGACGGAGCAATCCAAAGATAATCCGTACTTCTACGTGCAATACGCGCACGCCCGTTGCTGCTCGGTACTCAAACACGCGCGCGAAATGTTCGGCGATATCAGCGATGCCTCGCTTGCGAAAACCGATTTATCGCCGCTTGAACGCCCTGAGGAGATGGCGCTGATCAAACTCATATCCACATGGCCGCGTGTAGTAGAGCAAGCAGCATTGGCCGAGGAGCCACACCGTGTTGCGTACTTTACCCAAGATGTCGCCGCAGCCTTTCACGGCTGGTGGAACCGCGGGCGTGATGACGCAACGTTGAGATTCCTGATAGAGGGCAATAAGCCGCTCTCCATGGCACGTATTGCCCTTGTCCGCGGTGTTGCTCTTACAATCGCATCGAGCCTCAACGTCATAGGCGTAAAACCACTCGACGAACTGCGCTCGGATGTAGAGATGGAGGCAGCGTAAAAATATGCGCCTGCGCACCATAACCCTTGTCGTTGTCATTTTGGCTGTCATTGGCGGCCTCGTATGGTCCTATGGTACGGGGCCCGGCATATCGGCATCCGTTGGCGCTGGCGGTTTGCCTCTCATAAAAGCAGATGCAAATCCCGCCAAAGTTCCGCCGGAAGAAGGTATGGAGGGAGAAATCATCCCGAATGCCGACAGCACGGTGTTTGCCGCCATGGGCACGGAAGATGCCAAAGACCCCTCGATGGAAAACATAACCCCGCCCGAAGATGAGCCAAAAACCAATACGGAGTTCGCCGGTTTCAGAACCGGATTTTCTCTACCCAAAGAAGCCCCGCGCAAAACCGAAAGCCTGTTTGACGAAACAAAATCGGATGAATCCGCACCTCAAGCTCAAGAAGGTGAAAACCAGTATTTTTCAGGAATTGCACCGGAGGTAACAGCAGAACATAAGCAGGAAGATGCGCCTAAACCTGAAAAGCAGGCGACCGAACCTAAAAAGGCTGAACCACCCCAAACCCCGCCCGCTGAACCTGAAGCTGAGATAGAGGACGTCTTGGCTGAGGCACCACCTGTACAAGCCGATAACATTTCGGCTCAGGCATTGGAGGCTGAAGAAAAGATACTAGTCCGGCCCACGACAAAACCTGTGACCGAAAAAAAATTGGTTGAAGAAAAACCAAAACCCAAAGCTGAGCCTCAAAAACCAAAACAGCAGGAGGACGAGGCGTTTAACCCCGTCGCCATGGCTGAAAAAGCCGCTGAAGCCGCACCAAAACCCAAAGCGCCCGTGGCTGACGATGTTTACCCCATCAAACCTGTGACGACACCGCCCGCAAGCACCGGTACCTATTACATCCAGCTTTCAAGTGCACCCAAGGGATCAGATATGCAGGGCACATGGCGCCAACTGCAAGGGCGTTACGGACAGGTGCTCGCAGGGCTTACGCCCAGCTTCCCCGAAGCGGAGATTACGGGCAAAGGCACTTTTGTTCGCATACAGGCCGGCCCCATGAGCCGCGATGAAGCGGGCAAACGCTGCGCG
This sequence comes from Pseudomonadota bacterium, assembly GCA_009926935.1. Classification (GTDB taxonomy): domain Bacteria; phylum Pseudomonadota; class Alphaproteobacteria; order Micavibrionales; family UBA1664; genus UBA6145. Next base: position 13,785 of record RFNZ01000014.1, read on the forward strand.
GCCTTGCGTGCCATAAACCCTTCAGGGGGCTGCCTTGTTATCCGGCGCTAAACTAAGCCCGATTATTTTTGGATGCACGGGCCTAACGCTCGATGCAGACGAAAAAGCATTTTTTAAAGATGCGTCACCCGCGGGCTTCATCCTGTTCAAAAAAAATTGCGACAATCCGGTGCAGGTCAGCGCCCTTGTCAACGACCTGCGCTCAAGTGTTGGTTGGCATGCACCCGTGCTAATTGATCAGGAAGGCGGGCGCGTGCAACGCCTGCGGCCACCCCACTGGCCGGATTTCCCGCCACCCAGAACCTACGGCCAAAGCACCGAAACCTTAAACGCCTGCGTCAGGGGCTTGGCGGATGTTCAGGTCGGCATGGGCATTGATGTCAATTGTATTCCGGTCCTCGATGTCGTGCCGGATGACAACAAGGTCATGGCCATCAACGACCGTTCTTTTGGCAGCGACGCGAAACTAGTCGCCACGCGCGGTATTGAAACCTGCCAAACGGCCATTGCCTGCGGTGTAACTCCCGTCATGAAACACATGCCGGGCCATGGCCGCGCCGTTGTCGACTCCCATTTTGAATTGCCGCGTGTTTCAGCATCGCACGAAGTTTTATCGCATTCCGACTTTCTACCGTTCAAGGAAGTGGCCAAAGCCATCGACAACAACACAATCTGGGGCATGACAGCGCATGTCATTTACACGCAGCTCGACCCTGAACTACCGGCAACGCTCTCCCCAACCATCATCCAAAACATCATCAGGGCTGAAATTGGCTTTGAAGGGCTTTTGCTGACCGACGACCTGTTTATGGATGCCCTGAAACCATGGGGCGATGTAGCTACCCGTTCGGCACTCGCCGTAAAAGCCGGTTGCGATTTGGCCCTGCATTGCCACGGCACCGTGCCCGAACGCGCCAAAACCATGGAAACTCTGCCGCCAATGCGTGAAGACACACAAAAACGGCTTCAAAGCTGGCAAGCCACCCGATAATCCCTGTGGACATACCGTTCTGAGGCATGGCGGGGTCAATACAGGACTGCTAAAAATTCCATAATGGAATCATCGCCCATCCCATTTGAAGAAGACCCAGAACGCAACGCCAATGAAACAAAGGCGGATGCGCTCATCGTCCAGCTCGATGGCTATGAAGGCCCAATCGACCTGCTGCTCACCATGGCCCGTGACCAAAAAGTGGATTTGCGGCAAATCTCCATTCTGGCGCTCGCGAACCAGTATCTGGCCTTCGTTGAAAAAGTAAGGTCGCTTAAAATTGAACTCGCGGCCGATTATTTGGTGATGGCGGCGTGGCTTGCCTATCTCAAATCAAAATTGCTTCTGCCGTCTATTCCGTCGGGCGATGTGGAAGAAGAACTGACAGGCGAGGCACTGGCGGAGGCACTGGCCTTCCAGCTCGAACGCTTGGAGGCCATGCAAAAAGTGGCAAAGGAACTCTTCGCCCGCCCGCGCCTTGGCCAAAACCGCCTGCCGGTCGGTATGGCCGGCTTTGCGGGGCAAGCACCCGTGCGCATCGAATGGCAGGCAAACCTTTATGATATTCTGGATGCCTACGGCGCCATTACGCGCCGCGCCAACCCCGCGAAATACGAAATCAAAACATGGCCGCTCATGAACATGGACGAGGCAACCATGCGCCTTGCCAACATGATAGGCCACATGCCGCAAAACCAGTGGAATGAGCTCTGGAAAGCGCTCGATGCCTTCATGCCCAATGAAGACGACGCGACGCTCAACACAAAATCCGCGCTGGCTTCAACCCTCACGGCCGCCCTTGAAATGGCCAAGCAAGAGAGAATTAACATCCAGCAGGATGGGTTGTTTGCCCCCATCTACATCCGTATCCGCGATTCAAAACAGGAGGCCGCCAATGACGCCTGAAACCGATGACCTGCGCGATTTGCGCACCCTTGAGGCTGCTTTGTTCGCCAGCCGCGAACCCCTTAATGTCGATAAGCTGCACGCCTTCGTACCGCATCTGGATGGCGTGGCTGTCCATGCAACGCTCGCCCGCATCAGGCAGGATTACGACGGCCGCGGCATTCAGCTGGAGGAAACCGAGACAGGCTGGGCCTTTAGAACAGCACCTGACCTTGCCGAAAATCTGGCAACCCTTCGCGTGGAAGAACGCAAACTCTCAAGGGCCGCAATGGAAACACTGGCCGTCATTGCCTACCACCAGCCACTCACCCGCGTTGAAATCGAAGGGGTAAGGGGGGTTGCCACATCCAAAGGCACCATCGATATGCTTTTGGAAACGGGCTGGATAAAACCCGGTCGTCGCCGCGAAACACCGGGCCGCCCCTTAACATGGGTTACCACACCCGCTTTTCTTGACCATTTCGGCCTAGAGTCTATAGTCGACCTGCCCGGATTGGATGATTTGAAGGCCGCAGGCCTTCTGGACCGCCGTCCGGCTGTAGCCGTCACCGCCGACCTGTTCGACGAGGATGGCGAGGCGGATGCCGCAGGGTCAACTGAAGACCAAGAAGAAACTGAGGCCGCTTAATTTTATCTTGTCATTCCGAGCGAAAGCGAGGAATCTCATGCCACTTTAAGGAGATCCTTCGCCCAAAGGCTCAGGATGGCAAATCATTGTTTAAAAAGGCAGGTATCTGATGTCCTTCGGTTTTGGTGAAATTCTACTGGTCGTGCTGGTCGTGCTGATTGTATTTGGCGCGGGCAAACTGCCGGCTGTCATGGGCGATCTGGCAAAGGGCGTCAAAAACTTCAAAAAAGGTCTCAACGAAGAAGACGAGACAAAACCCGCCGAAAAACAAAAAGCGGAATAAGCCAAAGCCATGTTCGACATAGGCTGGACCGAGCTGCTTTTGGTGGGCGTCATTGCCCTGTTTGTCTTCGGCCCTGAAGACATACCGAACATCATGTACAACGCCGGTAAAATCATGCGCCGCTTCCGGTATATGCGCTATGCACTGTCCAGCCAGTTTGAAGAATTCATGGAAAAAGCGGAGGTCAGCGGCAAAGCGGTTGCCAAACCAAACCCCAAAACACCCGCCCGCGACCCGCATGAATTTGACGAGAGCGAGGCCGACGAACACCTGATGGATTTAATCCCGCCCCCTGAACAAGACCTGCCCGAAAAAACAGTCGAAATCCCGGAAGACCTCGAAAAGAAAAATGACGGACCAACCACTCAACCCCCCGCAACAAGCCCCGCTGACCGAGGATAAAACCGAAGTCTTGGGGCATATCGTCGAGCTGCGCGAACGGCTGATTGCCTGTATTCTCGCGCTCGCGGCAGTCACGGGTGTCTGTTATTACTACCACGATATAATTTTCTCGTGGCTGATTGCGCCGCTCGCAGAAACCATGGGGCATAGCGGCACGCAGCGTCTTATTTACACAAGCCTGACCGAGGCGTTTACGACCACGCTCAAGCTTTCCTTTCTTTCGGCCCTGTTCATCACGATGCCGGTTATCCTCTCGCAAATCTGGATGTTTCTGGCACCCGGCCTCTATAAAACCGAACGTAAGGCGTTTTTGCCGTTCTTTATCGCAACGCCGGTTCTTTTCGTGTTGGGCGGGGCGCTTGTTTATTTTTACGTGATGCCGCTGGCCTGGCAGTTCTTTTTAGGGTTCCAGACGACAGCCACGGAAACCGTATTACCAATCCAGCTGGAAGCGCGCATTGCGGATTATCTAAACCTCATCGTCTCGCTTGTCTTTGCCTTCGGGCTTTGCTTCCAGTTGCCCGTATTGCTGATGCTGCTGGCAAGGGCAGGGATCATCGGTTCGGAAACCCTTATTTCAAAGCGCAAGTATATGCTGATTGTAGCCTTTGTGGTGGGGGCGGCCTTAACCCCGCCCGATGTGCTTTCGCAAACCCTTTTGGCAGTCCCGCTCTATCTGCTTTACGAGCTGTCGATTTTTCTGATTAGGCGCATCGAAGCCGCAAAAGCCGAAGCCGCCAAGGACGAATTTCTATGAGCATCGCCTATGCGTATCACGCCAAGGTGACCGCAGGCGAAGTCACGCGTGACCCCGCACAGGAAGACGCGATTAGGGCGATGGATGACTTTCTCGACCGCTTCAACAACCGGAAAGCCGCGCCAAAATCGGTCATAGACCTTCTTAAAAAACGCCACACCGCCAAAACAATCCGTAGCCTTTACATGTATGGCGGCGTCGGACGCGGCAAAACCATGCTGATGGATATGCTGGTGCGCGAGGCGGGTACCGCGCGCGTACGCCGGGTCCATTTCCATGCCTTCATGCTCGAAATCCACGCCCGCCTCAAAAAACTGCGCGACGATGGGCAGGAGACCGATGATTTTATAGGCGAGGTCGCAAAAGGAATCGCCTCCGAAACCGATTTGCTGTGCTTTGACGAACTCCACGTAAACGATATTGCCGACGCCATGATTTTGGGGCCGCTTTTTGAAAAGCTGATGGGCGCGGGCGTGGCCGTTGTCGCCACCAGCAACTACAAGCCCGACGACCTTTACAAAGACGGTCTGCAACGCAGCCGCTTTTTACCCTTCATCGACCTCCTGAAGGCCAATATGGATGTGGTCTTTCTCGATAGCCCAACGGATTACCGCGTGCGCGCCCTATCCGAACGCGGAACGTGGTTCTGCCCCTTGGGGGACCAAAGCTGGGGCCAGATGGCGACCTTGTTTGAAACACTCGCGGGCACAAACAAAATAAGCGCCGATACCTTGGCGATTGAAGGGCGTAAATTGCCCATCACAAGAACCGATGGCAGGCATGCATGGATCGAGTTTGACACCCTCTGCCGCGAGGCGAGGGGCGCCGTCGATTATCTAGCCCTCGGTAACACCTATCACGCTGTTTTTGTTGATAATATACCTAGAATGGCGGAGGAAAACCGGAACGAACTCCGCCGGTTCATGACCCTCATCGATACCCTCTATGACTTAAAGCGCGTCTTCGTCGCAAGGGCCGCCACAACGCCCGATAAATTGTACAGCGGCGATAGCCATGGCTTTGAGTTTCAGCGCACCCTAAGCCGCCTCCTGGAGATGCAGTCCCCAGATTGGCTGAAACACACGCCACAATAAGTTGCACCCAACACGTAAAACCTATATATTTTCATAACTTTATTTATAGGTAAGCCGTGGGCTCGTTAAAGTCAGGGGTATCTCCAAGAAGGCAAAGGGCTGCGGCATCAAAACCAGCCGCGCCAAAGCATGCGACAACAGCTGCACAAAAAGCGCCATTGGCTCAACAACCGCGCCCAAAAGCAGTACCGCCCGCAAGAAGACCTAGAGACAATACGATCTGGAGCCGCGAAGACAGGGAAAATCACTGGAAGAGGCAAGATCGCAAGGATTTGCGATGGGGGCTGGCAGGCGCAAGTTTGCTCGCAATCTATCTATCTGCAGTTGCAATCATTGACAGTAAAATGCCAAAGCCAGCACCGGAGGCCGCGGGCGCTGTTGTCTACCGCACCCCGGCTGGCGACCCACTGACACAGCGCGAACAGAAACAAAAACTAGCGCTCGTCCGTTACGCTCAAAGCCGCGCTGCCGAAATCACGGCATTACACACGCGCATGGCCACAAATGCCGAAGAGACAGGCATTCAGGATGTATTGGCACGGCTGGAGCCTTATCTCGGATCTGGCTATGGCCTGCCAAAAGCCCAAAAGGCGTATGAAAAACTATTGGAAGCTCGCGGCGATGCGCCAGTTGAACAAAAGCTGGAAACGCTTCTAGCCTTCCATGACGCGATAGATAACTTGGCTGCAAGCTATTTTGCCGAAACAACGCGCTACGCAAACGACTATTTCAAGAGATGGGAACTGACAAAACACGTATTCAATTACCAGTATCCGGACAGCGTTTTTCACGACGAACTCGCTGGCACGCTAAAAGCATTCCTATCCTCTTATCGTGACAAAGTCGAAAAACTTGATCCGCGCCTCCAGATGTCCGGCACATTCGGGCCTGGCTGGCGCCCACTAGGGTATTACTAGCCATGGGATCGTTGAAATCAGGCCGCCCGACTTCAGGCAGTAAGCGCACTCAGCGCCCGGCAGCCAAGCAACGTGCCGCTGCACAACCAACTCCGCAAATCGCGCCAAAGGCTATACAAAGAAGGCCGGTGGCAACTCCCCCGCGACGCATGAGCCCACTCAAGGCGCTTTGGCTAATGACAGCGGGGATGATGGCATTTGTGGCCACAAGCGAAATCATCAGGGAGATTAAATATCAGAGGGCTGAAACCAGACGCCTCGTTGACATGGCTGAAAAAAACACGCCCATGATCGATGATTATCTCGCGCACGCCAAAAAAGTACTGCGGGCTAACGTCGTCACCATCGATTCCCATCTGCCCCAGATTTACGAGGCTGAAGGGCTTGGAAGAGATGTTTTGGATAAACTGTCCGACCTCCGCCGCCGTCTCCTGAAAGCCGATCCGCAATCAGCATCCGACAGGCTTGCCGTGCTACAGGATCTGGTCGACTTCAAAGAGATCATCGGCGATGTAAGCTCGGATATCAGGCATCTTCGCTACCCAGTCAAAGCAAACGGGTCAGAGACCGCCGCAGAATCGCCATTCAAAGAAGTGGCCGATCGATTTGAAGAAAAACTGTATCGTCCGTTTTTCCACCTCACCTTCATAAAATGGTGCCTGAAAGAGCGTATGGAAACCATGTGTAAACTCTCCCCAATATGGAATCCGTAAACCTGCCACAAACGTGCCATTTTGCGGAAAACCATAACTCCGCTATGATGCTTCCCCATGACACGCAAATATTTCGGTACCGACGGCATTAGAGGCCGCGCCAACACCCACCCCATGACCGCAGAGGTCGCGCTTAAGGTTGCCAAAGCCGCTGCTTCCAACCTTCGTGCCGCCGTGGGCGAACCTCACAACCGCGTTGTGATAGGCAAAGACACACGCCTCTCCTGCTACATGCTGGAGCAGGCAATGGCCTCGGGGTTTCTAGCCATGGGCATGGATGTAGTGCTGCTGGGCCCCATGCCAACGCCAGCTGTTGCAATGCTAACGCGCAGCCTCAGGGCCGATTTGGGGGTCATGATATCGGCCTCCCATAATCCACACGAGGATAACGGGATCAAACTCTTTGGGGCAGACGGCTACAAGCTATCGGATGAGCTCGAAATCGCGATTGAAGCAAAAATCGACGCGCCTGAGCTGCAGGCAGCAGAGCCCTCGGACCTCGGCCGCGCCAGCCGGCTCGATGATGCCAGCGGCCGCTATATCGAGTTTATCAAAGGCACATTCCCCCGTGGTCAAAACCTTGCTGGTCTGCGTATTGTCGTTGACTGCGCCCACGGTGCGGCCTACCGCGTCGCACCGCAAGTACTGTGGGAACTGCAGGCGGATGTAATCCCCATGGGGGTTACACCTTCGGGGCTCAACATTAATCAGGGCTGCGGCGCAACCGATACCAAGCTTTTACAGCAGACCGTTTTGGATACAGAGGCCGATCTAGGCATTGCCCTCGACGGCGATGCCGACCGCATCATCATGGTCGATGAAAAGGGCAAACGGATCGACGGCGACCAGTTGATGGCCATTGTCGCAAAATCCTGGAAAGCCAACGACCGGCTCAGTAAAAACACGCTTGTGGCAACCGTGATGTCTAACCTTGGCCTTGAGCGCCACCTTAAAAGCCTAGGCATCTCCCTTGAGCGAGCCGCCGTAGGCGACCGCTACGTGGTCGAGAAAATGCGGGCAGGGGGCTATAACGTGGGCGGCGAGCAATCAGGCCATATCGTATTCTCAGACTTCGCCACAACAGGCGATGGTTTGATGGCGGCCTTGCAGGTGTTGGCTGTCTTGAAGTCGGAAGGCAAGGCCATGAGCGAGCTTGCCCATGCCTTTGACCCGGTGCCACAGATTTTACAAAACGTGAAGTTTTCTAAAGGCGCCAAGCCACTGGAAACGGACCCAGTAAAAAAAGTAATAGCCAATGCTGAAAAATCACTCGCAAGCGACGGACGGCTTCTCGTAAGGGCTTCGGGCACTGAGCCCGTTATACGTGTGATGGCCGAAGGCGATGATGAGACAAAAATTCGCGGGATTGTCAGCGAGATTTGCGAGACAATAGAAAAAACAACCAAGGCAGGATAACCCTTATGACCAACGGCGTAATTCTCTCAATTGATGCAAGCGACCCGACAGGCGGCAGCGGCATTAACGCCGCCATAAAAACGGCTGCTGCATTAGGCGGCTACGCTCAGTCGGTTATCACGGGCGTAACGGTCCAGACACTGGAACAGACATTGGGCATACACCCGGTTCCGCCCACGGTCGTGACTGACCAGATACGCGCGGCGCTGACTTCATTCCCGGTCAACGCAATTCTAATAGGGCTTTTACCCTCAGAGGCCATCATCGATGCCGTGGCGGATGCCCTTGAAAAACTCTCCTCTCGCCCGCCGATTATCGTGGACCCCATTATTGCCAGCCGGGATGGTAAAAAGTTTCTGGATAAGCCGGCGGTTGACGCCCTTAAGCGTCGCATTTTTGTGATGGCGGACCTCCTGCTTCCAAATATTACCGAGGCGGAAATACTGACAAGCATCCCGATTATCGACGAGCCATCGATGGAAAAAGCCGCAGAAATGCTGCTTACACTGGGCCCACGTAACGTCTTCCTAAAGGGAGATAGCCTGAGCACCGAGCAGATCTACGAGATATACGTCGATGACCGCCGGACCCAGGTATTCAACCGCGACCGTATTGAAAGCAAACGTACCCACGGCGCAGGGGCTACGCTTGCAGCAGCCGTGGCGACGCTGATAGCGCAGGGCAGCACCCCACGTGAATCGGTAACCCGTGCCCGCAGCTACGTGGAAAACGCTATCCGCAACGCCCCAGACCTCGGTAGCGAGAACGGTCCTCTCGGACATTTCTCCTAAACATGCAGGAGCTGCATACTTACCGCTTCGGGCCTCTGGCTGCTACCAAGCCTCGGCAAATCGTTGTCCTGCTGCACGGGCTGGGCTCCGATGGGCAGGACCTCATTGGCCTTGCCCGTATGCTGGCAGAGGGCCTTCCCAACGCGCTTTTCGTAAGCCCTGATGCGCCATACCCCTGCGATATGGCACCGATGGGCCATCAATGGTTTTCCTTACAGGAATGGACGGAGGAAACGATGCAAAAAGGGGCTGAATCCGTCCGTCCGGTTGTGGATAACTTTCTGGATAAACTGTTAAAAAGTACTGGTCTTACAGACAAGGATATGGCTTTGGTTGGTTTCTCCCAAGGGGCCATGATGTCGCTTTACGTGGCGCCAAGGCGCAAAAATGCTTGCGCTGGTGTCTTGGGCTACTCTGGAGCACTGCTCGGTGGCAAAGGGCTTATGGAATCGGATACCCACAAATTACCCACATGCCTCGTTCATGGTGATTATGACACAGTCGTTCCTGTGACTGCATGGCACCAGGCGATGGACCAGTTACGTAAAGCAGATTTCCCTGTGGAGGGGCAGGTGCTGCCGGGGCTCGCTCACGGAATCGACGAAAGAGCAATAACCGCAGGCCTAGGCTTTCTGCGGCGTATTTTACCAAACGCTGTTTAGGCAAATGGGGAACACATTTGCCGTGTAAAACTGCGGCTTTCAAGAGGGTAATATTGTTTCAACGCACAAGACATTTTATTACCTGCAAATGGCGGATATCCGCCATGACCCGTAAATGCGCCAAAAACGATGCTGCTATGCATCAAGCAATTTATTAATAAAGCAAGGAAAACTGCTGTTTTTACAGTATAATTAAGATGTGGGCTTAGGTGTGACTCCTCGGCTCACTTCACAAAGGAGGCTTTCATGTTTGGTCACCTAACAGACTTCTCACACTCGCGTACCCATGGTGAGGCACTAGGGTTTTTCCTGTTCCACACCATTCTTCTCGTAGGCCTATCAGCAGTGATTGGTCCAGTACTTGGTATCCTAGGTCTTAACCTGGTCGGCGATGGCGTTTCAACCATCATGACCGGTGTTACGGTTAATACAATGATTGGTACGTTGTTCGTGATGATCGTATCAAGCCTGATCCTTGTCGGTAAAAAACTGACAGGCGACCTGCTCTCCATCATTCTCACTGTTGTAGGCATTTACGTGACCTACGAAGTGGGCGTTCTCTTGGGGATGCTTGTTGTGTCGTACCTTACGACGATCAAGGGTAAGTAAGCTCATAAACGCTCGCCTGAGATTGGCTGTAGCGTAGGAACATCGAGCCGGATCTTTGCGTGATCCGGCTCTTTTTTGTCTTTGGTAAACCTCCAGAACGATGTATTTTCAGAATATAAATAAAAAACAGGAGGTCCAAATGGCACAAGTCGTACTTTCTCGCGCAATCAGAAGCTTTTCACAGCCGGAATTTTTTGATTTGGCAGCATTCTTTGGCGGCAAGGCTGAAGGCGATTTTGCGGCAGACCCCGTCTTTCACGGCAGCACACTTTTCAATGTAGAAGTCACAGGCGCTGACGGGCAAAAACAACTGGTCATCCCCTCCGACCTTGGGGCAGGGATTGACGCCGCGATCGCAAGCGCAAAAACCGTGACCATCAGCTATGTCACAAGAGTGCCCGGAAAAGAGCCGCTGGAACTGGTCTGGGATAGAGGCTCACCGCGCGAAGTAACTTTGGCATTTCCCGATGGATACCAGCATGTCTGGAAAGCCATCGGTAACAGACCTGCAGGCACAAGCCTAAAGATCATATAGGTATTTTACGAAAATAGTTGCGCCTAGCCGGAAAATGGCCTAAAACCGCTGCATTCAGACATTTGAAAGCAATTGGGGGCACTATGTTTAAAGATCTATTCAACTTCAAAAAGACACGCACGCCGAAAGAGGCGCTGGTATTTTTCCTGTTCTACACGGGCGCGTTTTTCGCCGTTACAACGGCGTTTGGCCTATAATATAGCCAAAATAAAAGAATCTGCGGTATAATGGGCATGTGAGAGAACTCAGTCCACAGACTTACCCACATCACCTCCGGCGAAAGCAGAGGAGGGCGGGATGATGGATAGCGTCGGGACTCTGCAAACATACCCAGCCCTCATCCTGAACGCCGATTTCCGCCCGCTTAGCTATTACCCCTTATCACTCTGGTCCTGGGAAGATGCCGTAAAAGCCGTCTTCCGCGATAGTGTTACGGTTCTAGCCGAGTATGATCGCACCGTACACTCCCCCTCGACGGAGATGAAACTCCCGAGCGTACTCGCGCTCAAGGAATATGTACCGGCTGCCGCAAGCCCGGCTTTTACAAGGTTTAACGTCTTCCTGCGTGACCAGTGGCGCTGCCAGTATTGCGGTTGCAAATTCAAGACTACGCAACTGACATTCGACCACGTCATCCCGCGCTCGCGCGGCGGGCGTACAAGCTGGGATAACATCGTAACCGCTTGCCGCCCGTGCAACACCAAAAAGGGTCGGTTACTGCCGCACGAGTGCAATATGTTCCCCCGGAACGACGCCTTCAGGCCCAATATCCACCAGCTGCAGGAGCAGGGGCGGAAGTTTCCTCCCAACTTCCTGCATGAAAGCTGGCATGACTTTTTATACTGGGATTCCGAGCTGGAAAATTAGCGCGACTGGCGATAGCATGCGACCATGTCATTGGATTACACATCACTCCTTGCAACAAGCGTTTCTGGTTATAACAAAGCAGGCTACGCAGCAGGCCGCGCCGTTTTATCCGGCTATTTTGCTTTCGTATGCATGAGCCCTGACTGGAAATGGGCCACGCTGTCCTTTCTGTGTATTTTTTTCACTGCCTACAGCACTACAAAAGCCGTTATCAGCTTTGGTGAAGGTAATCTGCATGGCCAGCTCGCCGCTGGCAGTATGCCAAAGAATATACCCCAATAGCGACACAGCACTTTTTAACCTCAATTTTATGAATTGTATTTCATAATGCAAAAAAAGGGAGCCAGCTTTGTCGCGTTCTACAACTATTGCCTTAGGTCTGGTCATAGCACTTTGCTCGACCTTTGGTGCCTGTTCAAAAGCGCCATTGCCAGAGAATGCTTTGGCCATACAGGATTACAAAAGAGTTATTGATGACGCGAATAGTAGATACGGTTACCAAACAGAAGAGGCTTCAAAGGTCATGGCCTCATACCTGGCCCGAACGCAAGCTGGACGGCATATAACTTCACTCGGCATCGGAGAATTTAAAGCAGTACAAAAAACATCAGTGCAGAGTAGCAACCACAAATACTGGGAGCCTGAATTTGTCGTGGCCTCAGGTGCCGATATGGACACACTAAGACAAGTCTGCAGAGCCCTCGCTGATCAATCAGATAAGCTGGACAACACGAGTTTTGACCCACAGGTGACAGCTCTAAACAAAGCAATCGTCGGCATAAATGCGGTAATCAACAAAGCCAATGGCCGATTACTCACAAGAGGGGCACCTGATTGCTCTAAAAAGCAGGGCTAAGCCGCCTTTTTAGCCTGCTTTGTAGCTGCCATCATATCCACAAATCGCTGGAAGAGATAATGGCTGTCCTGCGGGCCGGGGCTCGCCTCGGGGTGATATTGCACCGAAAACGCCGGGCGATCCGTACAGGCAAGCCCCTCATTCGAGCCATCAAACAGCGATACATGGGTAACCTTGGCGCTCGCAGGCAGGCTTTCCGGCAAAACATGGAAGCCGTGGTTCTGGGATGTGATTTCAACCTTGCCGGTCGTGAGGTCCTTCACAGGGTGGTTGGCCCCGCGGTGCCCGAGATGCATCTTTTTGGTTTTGCCGCCAAGCGCCAAGGCCAGCATCTGATGCCCAAGGCAAATGCCGAATACAGGCAACTTCGCATCAATCAGCTTTTTAATCACAGGCACGGCATACTGGCCCGTGGCCGCAGGATCACCGGGGCCATTGCTCAAAAATACGCCGTCGGGCGCAAGGGCCAGAATATCCTCGGCGGGTGTATTGGCCGGAACCACGGTTACATCGCACCCAGCTGAAGCCAGGCAGCGCAAAATATTCCGCTTCGCGCCGTAATCAATGGCTACAACTTTGTACTGAGGGGCCAGCTGATGGCCATAGCCTGTGCCCAAGGCCCAGCGTGTCTCGTTCCATTTGTAACGTTGGGTACAGGATACCTCGATAGCCAAATCCATGCCTTCAAGACCGGGCCAGTTTTTGGCTTTTTCCTTGAGGGCAGGGATATCGAACTTGCCGTCCGCGCGGTGGCTTAAAACGCCGTTGGGTGCGCCCGTATCACGGATCCGGCGGGTAAGAGCGCGGGTATCGATACCCGATATACCAGGCAGGTTATGGTGCTTGAGCCACGCATCAAAATGCTGGGTGGATCGCCAGTTGGCGGGGTCCGTCACACGCTCGCGCACAATCAGGCCACGGGCGGCGGGGTTGATGGTTTCGATATCCTCTGGGTTCGTGCCCACGTTGCCAATATGGGGGAAGGTGAAATTGATGATTTGCCCCGCATAGCTGGGGTCGGTCAGTATCTCCTGATACCCCGTCATGGAGGTATTGAAACAGATTTCTGCAACGGTCTCGGTTTCGGCGCCAAAGCCGTATCCATGGAAAACGGTTCCGTCATTTAAAACAAGCACAGCAGTAGGCAAGGGGGCGCGTTGAGGCATCGGGCACCTTCAGGTCATCTTGAGTTATAGGCTAAGAGGGTGTTATACACAGCGATAGCAACACTCACAAGAAAAGATATATCCCATGACCGACCTGCGCACACGTTTTATGGACGACATGAAAAACGCCATGAAATCCGGCGATACCATGACGACAGCAACCATCCGCCTCATCATGGCCGCGATGAAGCTGAAAGATGCTGAAGGCCGCGGCAAGGTTGAAGATACCGAACTTTTGCCCATGATGCAGACCATGGTCAAGCAACGGCAAGAATCCGCAAAAATATACCGCGAGAACAACCGCCCCGAACTCGCCGATAAGGAAGAAGCCGAGATCAAGGTGATCGAGCGCTACCTGCCAAAACAAATGTCCGAGGCCGAGACAGAGGCCGCCGTAGCCGCCCTGATTGCCGAACTCGGCATCACATCCGCCAAAGATATGGGTAAAGTAATGAGCGAAATGAAGGCGCGTTTTGCAGGCCAGCTCGATATGTCCAAGGTGGGACCTATTGTAAAGTCGAAACTCGCAGCCTAGCGCTTGTAGTTTTCAACGAATACGGCCAAAATTAGCCCAAATACTCAAGGGGCTCTCTCATGAAGACAAAATATCTGCTGACAGTCGCCGCTTTGGCGCTGCTCGTGCCTATTGTCTCACATGCACAGGATGATACTGCCCCCAAATGGAACCCGCATATCGAGGCGGAGGGCAAATGGGGTACCGATAGGTCCTTGGGTGAAGTAGGCGCTTTCATCCCCGTCTGGCAGGATGACGATAGCCTCCTATTCGGCAATTTTATTGGTCGTTTGGATGATCAGGACTCACGGGAAGGCAATATCGGTATCGGCTACCGCCAACAAGTCTCGGATGATTGGGCAGTGGGCGGCTACGGCTTTTACGACCGCCGCAAAACAGAAACCGGCAACCACTTCAACCAAGCCACCATCGGCGCCGAAGCTTTCCGCGACAACATGGAATTCCGCGTGAATGGGTATATCCCTGAATCGGAAGAAAAGACAATTGCAGGTTCTGGGGGCGGCACAACAATTTCAGGCTCAGCCACAGGCGGTAACTTGCAAATTGTGACCACAACAACCGGCGCGCAGCTTGAGCGCGCTTTGCCAGGCTTTGATGCGGAGGCTGGATATAAGTTCAACCTCCCTAATAACTGGGAGGCATGGGCCTATATCGGCGGCTACCGTTTTGAAGCCGATGGCTACGAAGATGTCACAGGCCCTCGCGGCCGCGTGGAAGTAAGCTATAAGGACATCCCCGTGCTGGGCGAAGGCTCGCGCTTTACGGTGGGTCTTGAAAGCCAGAACGATGATGTGCGCGATACCCAGCACTTCGGCATCGCCCGCTTGCGTATCCCACTCAATGTTTCGACAACCAAAACAAAACCAACATTATCCGCGCTCGATGAACGCATGACGACCCGTATCGTAAGGGATGTAGACGTTGTCGCAGGCTCACCATCAGCACCACCCTCATCCACCAGCACGACCGAGACCGCAAGGGCAACCTTAGACTCAGGCGCAACGGTCACGACATACACAACCATTAACGCGAGCACAGCGAATGTTGTGGCAGCGGTTGATGGCGCGGGCGATAACGCGCTTATCCTGTTTGACGGCACGGGCGGCATCATTAACACTGCCAACAGAGTTGAAATGCGGGATGGTCAGACCATTATTGGCGGTGGCCGTACCATTACCCTCACGGGCACAACATCAGGCACCACCCGCACGGCTACCATGCCGGGTACACGCGGCACGGTCAACGGCACAAACGGAGGCGTCGATGTCTTTCAGTTAAGTGGGGATGATGACGTAACCTTCGACGGGATAAACATCTCAGGTGGTAGGATAGCAATTGCAGCGGACAGCACCTTAACATCTAATCTAGCAATTCGGAATGTGAATATCAGCAACACACCTGGTGGCGTTATTTATGGGAACAACCTCGCAAACGTGCAGGTAAGCAACGTAACCATGAACAACGTAGCGACAAATGTGGGGGCAGCGGTGGTATCTACTATTGGCTATATAAATGGCATCAGCTTTAACAACGTCACAGTGAATACAGCACGCTCGATAATCAATTCTGGCATCATGATCGGTATCGACAACGCGTCTGGCTCCATCACGGCGACGAATATAACAGGGGTTATTTGTGACAATACAGGGATAATGGGCGGCTCCACCCTCACCATAAACAGCGTTGCCTGCCCTTAACCTCAGCACCAATATAGAGGGCGCCGCTTAAAGCATCGTTGCAATTCACAGAACTTCCGTTCTAGTCTTGCCCCATGCTCGTTCCCAAAAGCTTCATAGACGACCTGCGGTCACGCCTCAGGCTGTCCGATATTATTGCGCCGCGTGTCAAACTCACGCGGGCAGGGCGGGAATTTAAGGCATGCTGCCCCTTCCATAACG
Source organism: Pseudomonadota bacterium (assembly GCA_009926935.1). Classification (GTDB taxonomy): domain Bacteria; phylum Pseudomonadota; class Alphaproteobacteria; order Micavibrionales; family UBA1664; genus UBA6145. The sequence goes on from RFNZ01000014.1 coordinate 29,811, forward strand.
AAAAATCGGCGTCTTTCTATGTGAACGACGAAAAGGGTTTCTTCCACTGCTTCGGCTGCGGCGCACATGGCGACCAAATCGGCTTCCTGATGCGCCACCAAAACCTTGGGTTTATGGATGCCGTTGAAATTCTGGCGGGGCAGGCGGGTATGCCCGTGCCCAAGCCATCGGTACAGGATGTCGAACGTTCCCGCACCCGCGACCGGCTGATAACTCTGATGGATACCGCCACCAAATGGTACGCGCAGCAACTTTTCCTAACCGCGAATAAAGAGATTTTGAGCTACCTCACGGGCAGGGGGCTTACGGTTGAAACCATCGAGGCCTTCCGCCTCGGCTACGCACCGCCCGATAGCGCGCAGCTGGCCAACGCCATGAAACAGGCGGGCTACACGGTGCCTGAACTGATTGAGGCAGGGCTATTCAAACAATCCACCCGCGATGGCGGTTCGCCCTTCGCCTTCTTTCGTGACCGTGTGATGTTTCCGGTGACCGATAGGCGCGGCCAAACCATCGCCTTCGGCGCGCGCGTGCTGCCTGAACACATCCGCCCTTTGAAGGCCGGCGATCAAAAACCACCCAAATACATCAACAGCGGTGAAACGCCTTTGTTCCAGAAAGGGCAGATTTTATACAACGAATCACATGCCCGCACCGCCGCCGCCAAAGGCCAGCCCGTGATTGTGTGCGAAGGCTACGCCGATGTCATCGCCCTCTGGCAGGCAGGGTTTACGGGCGCGGTCGCCCCCTTGGGCACAGCCCTAACTGAGGCGCAAATAACCTCGCTTTGGTCCATGATCCCTGAGGCCGATGATACGGGCGTCCGTGAACCGGTATTGTGCTTCGATGGCGATGCCGCAGGCCAACGCGCCGCCACCCGCGCGATGGACCGCATATTGCCGCAACTACAGGCAGGGCGTAGCGCCCGCGTGGCCTTCCTGCCGGACGGCATGGACCCCGATGACTTGATAAGGGCCAAAGGGCGCGAAGCGTTTGAGGCTGTTATTGCAACCGCCATCCCCATGGTCGACATGATTTGGCGCACCCTGACCGATGGCCGAAATTTCGATACCCCAGAGGGCAAAGCCGGCCTCCAGAAATCCATCAAGGATACATGCGCCAAAATCGCTGATTTAGCGGTCCAAAAAGCCTATATGGCGGCCCTGCGCGATAAAGTCTTCAAAGCCCAGAGCAGCAACTTCGCAGGCAAACAAAAGGCAAGGGGGGCAGCATCGGTTGTCCGCCTACCGGACCCAAAATCCAATGGCCGCAACACCCGCGCGCGCGTGGCGCTGGCCGCCATACTCTGTTTCCCCGAGATTTTTCACGAGGCCGAGGATATTTTAGGCCGCCTGACCATCGATGACCCCCGCCTTGATACCATGCGCCAAACCATATTGGCGGCACTGTCAGAAGAACCGGAAACCGACCACGAAGCACTCATGAACATCATGAATCAAAAAGGATTTTCCGAAGATTTGCAGGACATCATGGCCGCCGCACGCCTGCACGGGACTTCTGAAAAATCAGGCGGCAACGCGCAAAATGCGCTCGCTGGCCTCAGGGAAGCTGTGGGCGCCGCCTAATATCTGTCTAGAATCGTTTGCTTTTCCCGATTAACCCATTATATGTACTAGGCTCTAAGAATTGTATTTAAAAGGACGAGAATTCGTGGCCCGCGCAGCAGTCAAAGCAAAACAGAAAGCCCAAGCCGAATCAGCCGCTACAGAAACACCGGCCGCTAGCAAAGGTTCCCTAGCTAAAATCGCCAAGGCACTGATCGAAAAAGGTAAAAAAGCGGGTTTCATTACCCACGACCAATTGAACGCGGCTTTGCCTACCGAAGAATTTTCATCGGACCAAATTGAAGACATCATGGCATCGATTGCCGATGCCGGTATCACGATCTCAGACGCCGATGAAGGCGATGACGAATCAGAAACGGAAAAAGAAAAAGAAACCGATGGCGACGCCGAAGAAACCGAAAACGAAGGTATTTCCGGTAACGTCTCATCGGACGATCTAGGCCGTACCGATGATCCCGTGCGCATGTACTTGCGTGAAATGGGCTCGGTCAAATTGCTCAGCCGCGAGGGCGAGATTGCGATTGCAAAACGCATCGAAGCCGGCCGCGAGATGATGATTGGCGGCATTTGCGAAAGCCCGCTCGCCATTGAATCCATTATCGCGTGGTACCACGCCCTCCAAAAAGGGGACATTTTACTGCGCGAGGTCATTGACCTTGAAGCGACATACAACAACGGCCCCGATGGCCAGAGCGACCCAGATGTGTTGCCCGGCGCCGACGCCGAAGAACCCGAAGAAAAAGAAGAACCCGCCGAAGGTGAAAACCCCGAGGGCGGCGAAGGCGCGACCGAGGAAGACGAGGGCGGTATGTCTCTCATCCTCATGGAAGAAAAATTGAAAGAAGGTGTGTTCGAGAAATTCCACGCCATCGAAAAAACCTACAAGCAGATGTCAAACGCGCAGGAAAAACGCATCGAAGCCATGCAGGCCGGCAAAAAGCCAGAGCCCGACGTCGAAAAGAAATACCAAAAAGCCAAAGACGAAATGGTCAAACAGATGAACGAAGTTCATCTGAACAACGCGCGTATCGACCAGCTTCTCGACAAACTCTACAAAATCAACCGCACCCTTGTGGGAATGGAAGGCCGGCTGCTGCGCATCGCAACCGACAACGGCGTGAAGCGCGAAGAATTCCTGAAGGAATATTACGGCCACGAAGTCGACCCAAGCTGGGTCAAGAAAATCGCCAAACTGACGACCAAAGGCTGGGCCAAATTTGCCGAAAAAGGCAAAGACGAAATCAAAAAAATCCGCGATGAAATCGCGCTGACGCAGGAAGAAGCGGGCCTCCCCATCCCCGAATTCCGCCGCATTGTCACGACCGTTCAAAAAGGTGAGCGCGAAAGTAACCGCGCCAAAAAAGAAATGATCGAGGCCAACCTGCGTCTCGTGATTTCAATTGCCAAAAAATACACCAACCGCGGCCTCCAGTTCCTCGACCTCATCCAAGAGGGCAACATCGGCCTCATGAAAGCGGTCGATAAATTTGAATACCGTCGCGGTTACAAATTCTCAACCTACGCCACATGGTGGATACGCCAAGCCATCACGCGCTCGATTGCGGACCAGGCCCGCACCATCCGCATCCCTGTGCACATGATCGAAACCATCAACAAACTGGTCCGCACCAGCCGCCAGATGATGCACGAGCTGGGCCGCGAGCCGACTCCTGAGGAACTAGCCGAACGCCTGCACATGCCGCTCGATAAAGTGCGCAAAGTGCTGAAAATCGCAAAAGAACCTGTCTCGCTCGAAACCCCGATCGGTGATGAGGAAGATTCATCCTTGGGTGATTTCATCGAGGACAAAAACGCCATCAACCCATTGGATAGCGCCATCCATTCCAACTTGAAGGAAACGACGACGCGTATCTTGGCAACACTCACCCCACGCGAAGAACGGGTCTTGCGCATGCGCTTTGGTATCGGCATGAACACCGACCACACACTGGAAGAGGTAGGGCAGCAATTCTCGGTCACACGCGAGCGTATCCGCCAAATCGAGGCCAAGGCCCTGCGCAAGCTCAAGCACCCCAGCCGCTCGAAAAAACTACGCAGCTTCCTGGACACATGATATAACGTGCGCCCGCTCACAAAAAACATGAGCGCGTCATGGGTGTATAATGGCGGATATAAAAAACAAAACCTGTTGGGTTATCGTTGAGGAAGGCCTCGCTGGCACCGAAAGCCAGTGCGTCGGTGTTTGTGCGGCTCTGGGCCTAACGCCCGTGATCAAGCGGTTCAACCTCCGCCAGCCGTGGAAGGCCATCAGCCTTTATGTTTATGCAGGCATCATCAATGGATACGAGGGAGATTCGTTAAACGAACCTTGGCCGGATATTATCATCACCGGCGGCCGTAAAGGTGCAGCCGTGGCCCTCTGGGTCAAAAAAGCGAGCAAGGGTAAGGTTTTTGTCGCCTGCCTTCAGGACCCCCGCGTCCGTCATAACGAGTTCGACCTAATAGCCGTGCCAGAGCATGACCCCGCCCGCGGCCCCAACGTGGTCGTCACAACCGCGGCCCCAAACAAAATCAATACCTCTGGGCTTGAAAAAGCACGCACAAGGTGGGAAAGCACGTTCAACAGCCTGCCACATCCACGCGTGGCGGTACTGGTAGGTGGTAACAGCCGCGCCTACCGCATGAACGGCAAGATTGCGGGTATGCTGGGCGACAACCTCAAAAAAATCGCCCGCGAACGTAAGGCTGGGCTCATGGTCACAACATCCCGCCGCACAGGCGCGTACAACACGGCCATCCTCGAGGCATGGCTCGAGGGCACGGGCGCCTATATCTGGTCCGGCATGGGCGATAACCCTTATGAGGGCTTCCTCGCCTTGGCTGATGCCGTCATCGTAAGTGCCGATAGCGTCTCCATGATCTCGGAGGCTGCAACGGCAGGCAAACCTGTATACCGCGTTGATCTTGAGGGCGGCTCGCACCGCTTTAGCAAGTTCCACACACTGATGGAGCAAAAAGGGATCGTAAGACCCTTCAAAGGCGAGATCGAGAGCTGGTCCTACACACCGCTTAACGACGCACAACTGGTCGCCGATGCCATTGTTGCCAAAATGACATCTGCCAATTCGAAAGCGGCTGCATAAGCAAGGCAACACACAAAATGAACAAAGAGATCGCAGATAGAGCCTTTAAAATTATCACTGCAGGCAGCGTCAGAACAGCCGATAAAATAGTTATTTTTACAAGCGACCGCAAAAAAGAGGCCGAGGCTTTCGTGGCCGCCAATAAAGGCTACGCTCTCATTCATACGACACCCGCAGGCAAAGCGCTCGAAGACCTGAAGCTCTTTGACCACATGTCGCCCAAACTGGCCTATCTCTTTTGGTTTTTTCTGTCGGCACGCCTCATCATCGAAAACCAGATGCCCGATGACGTGCTGTTTTTCGGAAATCCGGATAATAAAACCAGCACGGCATACGGCATCGAGACGCCACTTCTTTACTTTGCAAAACCTAACGTAAAGACACTTACAAACCCGCTGACAGGGGAAACGCACGCAAAGGAAGACTGGCTCGATCAAAACATCATGCGAGGCTATGTATTAAGACTTACAAATCTTTACTTCTGCGGCCCCGGAAACAATATAACTCCTGATGAAGACATTCTGCACGCACGGTTTGGAGAAGCTGTGGACGGTTTTCCAACAACCAATGACCCGGAAGAATATCTAAAAGAATATGCGTTAAAGATAATGGTCGCCGGCTATTTGTGGCAGCATGGAAATTTCCCGAAAGACCCCAGACACGGCAATGATATTTACAGCTCAAGTTTGAAAGTAGCATAGATGCCAAACACGATCGAAACCAAAGTTCTTATCATCGGCTCCGGCCCTGCGGGTTATACCGCCGCCATCTACGCCGCGCGCGCAAACCTTCAACCTGTGTTGGTGCAAGGGCGCGAACCTGGCGGCCAGCTGATGATCACAACGGATGTCGAAAATTACCCCGGCTTCAAGGATGCCATTCAGGGACCATGGCTCATGGACCAAATGAAAGCGCAAGCAGAACACGTCGGCACCCAAATGGTGTGGGACTACATAACCGATGTCGATTTCACAAAACGGCCCTTTGTTTGCAAGGGTGAGGGCGGGGATACATACATAGCCCAAACCGTCATTATCTGCACCGGTGCCAAAGCCAAATGGCTAAACATCCCGTCGGAGGAAACATTTAAGGGCTTGGGCGTATCCGCCTGCGCCACATGCGATGGCTTCTTTTTCAAAAATCAGGATGTCGCAGTGGTTGGCGGGGGCAACTCGGCCGTAGAGGAAGCTTTGTATCTCTCGAATATCTGCAAGTCAGTGACCCTCATTCACCGCCGCGATACCTTAAAGTCCGAAAAAATTCTGCAAGACCGCCTCTTCGCAAAACCTAACGTCAAATTTGTGTGGGACCACGCTGTCGATGAAATTTTGGGCGTAGCCCGCGGGGCAGGGGATACGCCCGGCATGACGGGCCTTCGGGTCAAAAACGTCAAAACCGGCGCTGTACAAGACCTGCCGGTAACCGGCCTGTTTGTCGCCATTGGTCACGCCCCCGCAACCGAGCTGTTCAAAGGCAAGCTGAAAATGGATGAAACGGGCTATCTCGTAACCGCGCCTGACTCGACGGCGACAGAGATCCCGGGGGTTTTTGCGGCCGGTGACGTGAAAGACCATGTTTACAGGCAAGCCGTGACAGCCGCAGGCATGGGGTGCATGGCAGCCCTTGAAGCTGATAGATTTTTGGCAGCAAATGTGCAAAACAGCGCAAAGGCTGCTTGAAGCCTGCGCCCGAGTGAGTATTATCGGCAAATCAAAGCCCCAGTGGTGGAATTGGTAGACGCGCTCGACTCAAAATCGAGTTCCGTAAGGAGTGGGGGTTCAAGTCCCTCCTGGGGCACCACGTTTTAGATATGGCAACGGAAGGATAGTGTTATGGCAGGCAGCGTAAATAAGGTGATGTTGATTGGTAACCTCGGGCGCGACCCGGAGGTCAAGACCATGCAAAACGGCGGCAAGGTGTGCAACCTCTCCGTAGCGACATCCGAGAACTGGACTGACAAAGCATCTGGCGAACGCAAAGAGCGTACGGAATGGCACCGTGTTGTCGTATTCAACGAGAACATCATCAAGGTTTGCGAGAACTACCTCAAAAAAGGCGCAAAAGTCTTTGTTGAAGGCCAGCTCGAAACCCGCAAATGGACCGACCAGTCCGGTGCCGAGAAATACTCCACGGAAGTCGTATTGCGCCCCTACCGCGGCGAACTCACGATGCTGGACACCAAAGGTGGAAGTGGTTCATCATACGGGAACGACAACGCAGGTTCGCAGGCTCCTCAACAGCAGGCAGCGGCAGGCGGCGGACAATGGCAATCTTCCAAGGGAGGAAGTGACTTCGATGATGATATTCCGTTCTAAACAGATCTTGCTGGTATGGCTGTTGGTGCTTGCGCTGGCAACTCCGGCATTTGCGCAAGAATCCGCACCTGCAGCAGCCCCGGAAGCCCCAAAAGCTGACATCAGCACAAAGCAGCTTGAGCTTGCAAAGCAGTATCTCGCGCTCGACCCTATCGAAGACGAAATCAAGCGTGGCGTAGCCCAAACCGCCGAGGGGATAGAGGCTGATCAGCGCGTCCTGTTCCGGTCGATGGCTGATAAACACATCAATTTTACCCGTGTTCGCACGACAGCTGAAATTGCCGCAGCTCAAACTTTCACGGAAGACGAGCTCAAGGCTCTCATCAAGTTTTTCGGAACCGAAGAGGGCAAAAGCATACGCCTTAAAATGCCCGCTTATCATAAACAGATTCAGCCAACCATTATGGAAGAGCTGAAAATGTTCATCGAAAAAATCCAGAGCGTCGACATCCTTCAAAACCAGTAATTCCGGGCATCCTGCCATTTAGAGTTTTTTAAGGGCAAAGCAGCTAGACTGGTCAAAAGATCACGAATCTCGAGGGTTTCTTAAGCGTATGCCTTACAATTCATCCGCATTCGAAAAGCAGCTTGCCAAGTTCAAGGAACAGCAGGCGGTAAAAGCATCATCCGAAGAAAAACTCGAGGACGCGCACGTAACCAAACCCCGTATCGAAGTCGGGTGCGGCACCATCAATCCGGCAGCCGTAGAACCTCTGTCTGTCGTCCCGCAAGAGAAGGAAGAGCCGATAATACCAGCCCCGGTGATCGAGGCCGCCAAAAAGCCGTTCTATAAACAGGGCTGGTTTATGTTTCTGCTTTTTTCAGCCGTCACATCAGGTGCAATGCCCATCGTATTCAAAGGGCAAATGGACGAAATGATGGGCATGGCCAACAGCGTGCATGCGACATCCGGCGTTGATATGTTTTCACCGGAAACATACAAGAAAATCTTTTCAGGTCAGGCGCTTACAGCCAATAGACACCAGGCGACGGAGCAACCCGCAACGCCAAAGCAGGCTGAAGAAACACCCATCAAAAAAATTGTATCGCGCGTAAAAGCAGAGGCTACCGCCAAATCGGAAGTCATCAAAACAAAGATCGAGCAGGCCCAAACGCCCGCAGTCACACAACCTCCGCAGGACATACACGACATCGTCAACATGGCAACCCAGAAAGCGCAGGAAGTTACCGCGCAAGGCCCTGAAAAAAGCATGGAATACATTGAATCAGAGGCCAAACGCCTAGAAGAAATGGCCAAACAATTTGACCAAACCTATGGCAATAAAAAGTAGAAATCGCGCGTAAAAGCCCTATATTCGGGGGCATGAAAACGCTCTCGATCCGCGGCGCGCGGGAACATAACCTAAAAAACATCAACATCGACATGCCGCGCGACAAGCTGATTGTCGTGACGGGCCTTTCGGGCTCCGGCAAATCATCCCTCGCATTCGACACGATTTACGCCGAGGGCCAGCGCCGCTACGTGGAATCCCTCTCGGCCTATGCCCGTCAGTTTTTGGAAATGATGCAAAAACCCGATGTCGATAGCATCGAAGGGCTTTCACCCGCCATTTCCATCGAACAAAAAACCACCAGTAAAAACCCACGTTCAACCGTGGGTACGGTGACCGAAATTTACGATTACATGCGCCTCCTATGGGCGCGGGTAGGGGTACCATATTCACCCGCCACGGGCCTGCCCATTGAATCGCAAACAGTCAGCCAAATGGTCGACCGCATCATGGAGATGGGTGAGGGCACGAAGCTCTACGTCATGGCCCCCATCGTCCGTGGCCGTAAGGGTGAATATAAAAAAGAACTCGCTGAACTCAAAGCCAAAGGCTTCCAACGCGCCAAAATTGACGGCAAGGTCTATGACCTAAGCGAAACACCAACCCTCGATAAAAAACTCAAGCACGATATCTCCATCGTGGTCGATAGGTTGGTGCTGAAGCCAGATTTAGGCAATCGCTTGGCGGATTCCATCGAAACCGCATTGCGCCTCGCTGAAGGCATCGTGATTGTCGAAAACGCGGATACGGGTACTGAGACGCTTTTCTCCGAAAAATTCGCCTGCCCCGTTTCTGGCTTTACGATTGCTGAAATTGAGCCGCGGCTCTTTTCGTTCAACTCGCCCCACGGCGCATGCCCAGCCTGCGATGGCCTTGGCGAAAAAATGATCATGGACGAGGCGCTGATAGTGCCAGACCCCACAAAATCCATGGCCCAAGGCGCCATCGAGCCGTGGTCCAAAAGCTTCGCGCCCTTTTATATGCAGGCGCTTGAGGCGGTCGCCAAACACTACAAATTCAACGTCAATACCGCTTGGAACAAACTAAAGCCGGAACAACGCCAAATCATCCTTTACGGTTCGGGTGATGAAAGCATCGCCATCACCTACCATTCCAAAACCGAGAGTACGTGGAAAAGCAATAAGCCGTTTGAAGGCGTTATCCCATCCCTCCAACGTCGCTTGCTGGAAACCGAAAGCGATAACGCACGCGAGGAAATCGCAAGGTACCAAACCAGCGCACATTGTGAGGCCTGTAACGGCAAACGCCTGAAGCCAGAAGCATTAGCCGTAAAGGTAGGCAACTCCCCTTCGTCATCCCTGCGTAGGCAGGGATCCACGGTTCGCGAAGGCGGGAAAGTGGATTCCGGCCTCCGCCGGAATGACGCTTTAGACATTTCCGAAGTCGGTACGTTTTCAATTGAAGACGCGCATGCATGGTTCACAAACCTGCCAAAACAGCTTACGGCAAAACAAAACGAAATCGCCGTCCGCATCCTCAAGGAAATCAACGATAGGCTCACCTTCCTCATGAATGTGGGGCTTGATTACCTATCGCTCGGCCGCGCATCGGGCACGCTCTCGGGCGGGGAAAGCCAGCGCATACGCCTGGCATCCCAAATCGGCTCAGGCCTCACGGGCGTGCTTTACGTGCTCGATGAGCCATCCATAGGCCTCCATCAGCGTGACAACCACAGGCTCCTTGAAACCCTGTGCCGCCTGCGTGACTTGGGCAATACGGTATTGGTAGTAGAGCACGACGAAGACGCAATCCGCCAAGCCGATTACCTCATCGATATGGGCCCAGGGGCAGGGGTGCATGGTGGCAGTATTGTCGCCGCAGGCACGCCCGAACAAGTGTTCAAAAACAAAAACAGCGTGACGGCCGATTACATGACAGGCCGCAAATGCATCGTGGTGCCAAAGGCCCGCCGCAAAGGCAAACCCAAAGCATCGCTGACAGTCATCGGCGCCACCGGCAACAACCTCAAAAACGTAACGGCTGAAATTCCACTTGGCACGTTTACGTGCGTCACGGGCGTCTCAGGCTCCGGCAAATCAACGCTTGTACTCGATACACTGTACAAAGCCGTCGCGCGCCAACTGAATGACGCCACGGATGTGCCGGCACCTTACAAGGAAATTAAAGGCCTCAGCCTCATCGATAAAGTGATTGATATTGACCAATCCCCCATTGGCCGCACGCCACGGTCCAACCCTGCCACTTACACAGGCGCCTTCGGCCCCATCCGTGATTGGTTTGCAGGGTTACCCGAAGCCAAGGCGAGGGGCTACGACGCAGGGCGTTTCAGCTTCAACGTCAAAGGCGGAAGGTGCGAGGCATGCCAAGGCGACGGCGTGATTAAAATCGAAATGCACTTTTTGCCGGATGTGTACGTGACCTGCGATGCCTGCCACGGCAAACGCTACAACCGCGAAACACTCGAGGTAAAATACCGCGATAAATCAATCAGCGACGTACTGGCTATGACCATCGAAGAAGCCGCGCAGTTCTTTAAGGCCGTGCCGTCCATCCGCACCAAGATGGAGACGATGGAACAAGTGGGCCTTGGTTACATTCAGGTAGGCCAAGCCGCCACAACCCTATCGGGAGGGGAGGCGCAGCGGGTTAAACTATCAAAAGAACTCTCCAAACGCTCAACCGGCAAAACCCTGTACATTCTGGATGAACCAACAACCGGCCTGCATTTTGAAGATGTGCGTAAATTGCTGGAGGTCCTGCATACCTTGGTAGACCAAGGCAACACCGTGCTGGTCATCGAACACAATCTCGATGTCATCAAAACCGCGGATTGGATAATCGACATAGGCCCCGAAGGCGGCAACAAAGGCGGGCAAATACTGGCAACCGGCACGCCCGAGGATATTGCAAACCACAAACAAAGCCATACGGGCCAGTTCCTGAAGCCCTTGCTCGACTCCAAAAAACCGGCCCGTAAATCAGCCTAGATAATGCCATAAGGCTGGGCTATAACCACACCCATGAAGCTCACGATTTTCGGTTCCGGTTATGTTGGTTTGGTCACAGGCGCGTGCTTGGCTGATGTTGGCCACAACGTCATGTGCGTAGACCGCGACGAGGCCAAAATCGAAGCCCTGAAGCGCGGCGAGGTGCCGATTTACGAACCCGGCCTTGATGTCAAAATAGAAGCCAATGTCAGGGCAGGGCGCCTTAGCTTTACGACTGACGCGGCAAAGGGCATCGAACACGGCCATGTGATATTTATCGCGGTTGGCACGCCGCCGGATGAAGACGGTTCGGCCGATATTTCAGCTGTTTTAAGCGTCGCCAAAACCATCGCGACCTACATGACAGACCACAAAACAGTCGTCACAAAATCAACCGTACCTGTGGGTAGCGCCGATGAAGTCCGCGCCGTCATTAGCCAGACTCTGAAAGCGCAGGATAAGCACCTGACCTTCGATGTGGCCTCCAACCCTGAGTTTTTGAAGGAAGGCAACGCGATTGAGGATTTTGAAAAGCCGGACCGCATCGTCGTCGGCGTTTCAAACCATGATGCGGCTGAAGTCCTGCGCGAGATTTACGCGCCCTTTAACCGCCGCTCAAACCGCATGGTAGAGATGGATATACGATCCGCAGAGCTAACAAAGTACGCCGCCAACGCCATGCTCGCGACCAAAATCAGCTTCATGAACGAGCTATCGAATTTGGCTGATGCCTTGGGCGCGGATATCGAGCAAGTCCGCATCGGTATTGGTTCCGATGCGCGTATCGGCTACCACTTCATTTACCCCGGTGCCGGTTACGGCGGTTCCTGCTTCCCGAAGGATGTAAAAGCACTTGCCGCCATGGGCCGTAAAAAAGGCTTACCAGCAAGCCTTGTTGAGGCGGTCGAAGACGTAAACGAACGCCAGAAAATGGTACTGGTCGATAAAATCGTGAAACATTTTGGCACAGATCTAAAAGGCAAAACCTTCGCCCTCTGGGGTCTAGCCTTTAAGCCAGCCACGGATGATATGCGAGAGGCACCAAGCCGCGTTATCATGGAAGCCTTGTGGAAGAAGGGCGCAAAAGTAAAGGCCTATGACCCTAAAGCCATGGCGGAATGCCAACGCATTTACGGCACGCGCCCAGACCTCACGTTATACGAGCACGCAACCGAGTGCCTTGATGGCGCAGACGCCCTTGTCGTAGTGACAGAATGGAAAGAGTTTCAAGCCATCGATGTCGATGACATCAAGTCGCGCATGAAAACGCCTGTTATTTTTGATGGCCGCAACATCTACGACCCCAAACGCAAAAAAGCACAGGGCATCACCTATTACGGCATAGGCAGAGGAGTATAAATGACGATTGATTCAGAAGGCATCGAACGCCTGAAGACTTACTGGAAATCCATACAGGATCCATTTGGCCTTGATGCCATCATGGACCCTGAAGACAGAATGATGAACTGGGTTTCACCATACACGCATTATCGCGTTTCTGAAGAAATCAAAAGAATGGGCCTCGACCCACTTGCCGACGAAACTTACGACTTACTTGAATCCGGCCTTACACGTACTAAATATTTTCAAAGTGCCGCTTACAATGCTATTGCGCACTGGATAAAAAACTATCATGAGGCAAGCGCATACAACGAATGGAAAACTGCCGCTTACACCTACTATGGCCTGGAAGAGCTTCTAAGATCACACGAAAATATACGCGCACTCGCAGCTGTGGCTGGGCTCCCAGAGGGTGCAAGCCCCATGATAACAGCCCAGTTCGCTTTGATATGCGAACAAATTGATTCCGGCGTCATCAAGTCAGAGTACATGAAAGCTGCGAATTTCCATGCACGCTACTCTATGCACGTGGCAGGGCGGCGTTACGAACGGCTTCAGGAAACCTTGCGCAGCAAACGCCCTAGCTACGAAAAGCATGGCGAAAACGGACTTGAATACCTGCTGACTAAAGCCGACGACATTCTGACAGCCATCGATAAAGCAGAAAACTTTTACACGCCTTGCCAAATCCCTTATGAGCACAGCGAGCAAGGCCCAGATGGGCGTATGAAGCGTGAAACTAGAGCAATTCCATACACCCGCGAACACGCACTTAAAATCGCCGAGGATTGCGCAATTCTGATGTGCAAAAGCGATCTTGATTTTTTAGCAGCCAATCGCCAACACCATCCAGAAGACAATCATGACGACAGAATTGATTATCGCGAAATGCTAGGCTACCTCGATAAAGCACGTTTTGATTTGGATTCAGAAGATACCTACCTACGCATCGGCACAACCAAACGCGAATTCCTGACGAATTACCACCGGCAAGCAAAAGCGCATGGCATAAAAGGTTTGAGCGGGCGTTCAGACAGGAAAAAAACACCTGCAGGGCGCTTCAAGCTCACGCCTTGAGATCAACCGCAAGTCACTTGCAATATGAAGTCCGTGCCTTCCTCGACAATGAGGTTAATGCGGTCAGCATTGTAATCCATGGTCATAGGGCTTTTGGGGTGCACGACGCGAACTGGGCCGGTAAACACTTTCATATCGACATCCGTAATCTTTTTCCCAACAAGTTCCTGATGGCCGCAGGCGGGTGTCTCAACCTGTATGGGCGGATGCTCCTGCGCATCAGGGTTATACGCGGGCATTGATTGTGGCTCCCCCGAACTACCCTCGTTACCGCGTGAGCCAGGCTGTATTGCGTAGGGCTGTGGTTGCGGTTGAGGGCCCGCCGGCATCGCAACGCCAAGCTCTGAGGAAACGGAAGATGTAGCCTCCGGCGTCTGTTGCGCAATGGCAGCACTGACGAACGATACAAAAACGACGAGCGTGACAAGCAAACCAAGTGGGATGTTGTTCATGGTATCCTCTCTACGGTTAACAGAGTTTTGTCCTTAAAAATCTTAAGCACATCGGCTCCACTTGGGTCATGGTCACACAACTCTGAGGCAAGAATAAGCCCCTGAACCCCAAAGCCAAGCGCATTCACAAGCGCCCTTGATGAGGGCACGCAGGCGCAGCCAATGCGCGGGTCCAGAAAAGTAAAACCCATTCGCCGCGCAGTAATGAGTAGCCGCGTCAAAGGATCGATCGGAAACCTGTACTTACCCGTATCGCTCTCACCACGCGTCCTGAAATCTTCTGGCGTTATGCCGGGCGGTAAAGCCTCGAAAACAAGTAAACCGCGCGGCGAGCCGTCTGCCTCTCTCACAAAAGCGACGGTCCACGCATCGCGGCCACCAAACCTTTTTTTAAAGGTCATGACGGCATCTTCAATCTTCATGCCCTGATCGATATCGAAAAATTCTATGGCGGAGGGCGTGGGTCTTGTTTGTGCGGAATGGCTGAGAATAGGCGAAACACTGCCCTCTTTGCGGTTCACGACATAAACACTGATCCCCGCTTTTTCTGCAATAAGCATGGACATGGACTGGAACTCGTCGCCATTACGGGCGATAAAATCCTTCTGAAAACCCTTATGGTCGATATAGACCGTGCGTATACCTGCCTCAGTGATGTTTTTCGCGCAGTTGGGGCAAAAGGGGTCTGTCACGCATAAATGGCTGCCCCGCAAATTACCTTTAAAGGATGCAATAGCCGCAAGCTCGGCATGGATAAACTGGCTGCTGGCCCCCAAGCGATCATCCCACCGAAAATGCGTTTTTAAGCACTCCGGCCTCATATTGATCGTAACGGCTGAATGCGCGGTATCGAAAAGGCAGGCGGCAACGCGGCTTGTCTCGTGCTCACTGGTCAGGACAACGTCAACAGCGTCCTGCATGCGCGCTATGATGGTGGCTATATCAACGCTCAAAGGGTTTCCCAAGGCAGCGGCGGATGCTCGCCCGCATTCCGGCGGTCTTTGCGGCTTCTGGGGCCTGGTCGCTCAACTTTGGGCACGCGGGGCTGAATAACAAAGCGTTCGCTAGGCTGCGGCTGATGTGGCTTTGGCGGAGCATCACCCGTGGCGTTCGTAAAGGTCATGAGCACGGCAGCGACCGTTGAAGTGGCAGTCATAGAAAATCTCTCTTTCCAGAAACAGAGCGTCGATGCTAGCTTTGCCAAAAATTGAAATCAAACAATAAAAAGGCTCCCATGCAGCTCGATCACCAGAAGTACATGAAACGCGCATACGCTCAGGCCCTCAAGGGTTACAACGAAGGCGGCTGCCCGATAGGCGGCGTAATTGTCGACAATGATACGGGCGAGGTGCTGGGCGAGGGGCATAACTGCCTCGTGCAGGAAGGCAACCCCATCATCCATGGCGAGATGGCGGCGATGCGTGCCGCAGGCCGCATGGCCAGCCGCCGCAACACAACAATGTATACAACGCTCAGCCCCTGCATGATGTGCACAGGCACAATACTCCAGTTCAAGATCCAGCGAGTCGTGGTGGGCGACACCGTTAACTCCTATGGAAATGAAGTTTTATTGCGCGAAAGAGGGGTCGAAGTGATAGTTTTGGACGACCCTGAATGCATAACACTGTGCAAAAAATTTCGTGAGGAGAAACCGGATTTATGGCTTGAAGATTGGGGCGGGGCATAGCAGACTGCGCGCAATAGAAATTTTTTCTTTACAAATACCAAGGCACAGCCTAAAGCAGTTGACATAAACAACAGCTCTGGGCACAAAAAAGCCACAACAGGGAAGAAAAAAATGGGGAACACGCAGCTCAATAACACACTGGATAAGGTGACCGAGTGTATAAACGCGCTCGAGGCGATGATGCGAGGCGAAAAGCCCGCCAATGTGCCTGCCGCACTCCAAGAGACTTTGGTCCGCATGTATGCGGACTTTTTTATACCCGAAACACCACTCTCTCATTATACAGGCAATGACGAAGTCCTAACGCCCGAGCTCGCACGCCTCAAAGGCAATACCTCGATACATCCTATATCTTTTCAACTCTTCAACACGCATGACCACTTGGCGCGCCACGCACACCCGCATGGCTACTTCAATTGGAAAATCCTTGGTCTTGATGTCTTGAAAAAAGACGAGAACCCGCTTGCCATTCTTGCCGATGCCGACACCTTTGTTCTCACGCGTTCAAGCATCACAGGCCTTTGCCACGGCCTGCATATTTTAAAGGCGAAGCTGCAAAATCTACCCGTAGCCAAAGATAAACAACTCGTAATCCAGAGTACGCAAGGCGACTTCTGGGGCCCGCTGATCGATCATCTCGGTCTGAGAGCCACGCCGCAGGCAGAGCTTCAGCAAAAAGGCATCCATATAACGACTTACCCCGGAGATTCCGTCGAGGATACCGCCGCCAGCACCATGTCGGTCTTTGCCAAGTTTGCAAAAAACGCGGATCAAAAACCGGCACCTTATCGCACACCAATTACGTTTGATGCAGATACGGCATTGCTTGTAGCAAGCACAGCCACACATAAACCGCGCGAGATATCCGCGATCTTCGATAGCTTCCACGCCAGCACGCGCGTTGAAAGCCTATTCTCCTTCATGGACAAGCCGTTGCTCGCCAAAGAAGAAAGCATGACCTGCGCCGGCAACAACAACGAAAAACGCATAGCCCTGCGAAACAAGGCAAGAGAGATCGGCCTTGATAAAATATACGATCGCCTGCGCAAACAAGGTATCCAACAGCCGGAAAAAGCAAAGGTCGTCCTCGATGACCGCGCTTTGAGCTTTGTTGACTCGCGTATCATCCGCACACGCGCCTTTGATGATGTCCGCAAGCACATGAACAGCTACAGCGGAAAAGAAAATCCGGGCGCCGAACTTTCAAACCTTCTCACCCACCTCTCATGGGCAGAACTGCAACGACGTGTAAGCAATGCCAGCGACGAAATATTTGAACAAACCGGAAAACGCCCGAGCACGGAAATACGCGATACCGCCTGCTACATCATCGTCAATCTTGCCGATATCCTTGAAGAAAATCCGCCAATACTCAGCACCTTTGGCGTAACACGCAGCACGCTCTCGCTTGATGCGCCCCTGGGTGCTGACGGCAAACCCGTCCCTGTCATGACATCGGACCAGATATCGATGCCGCTATCACTCGGTGGCACACGCCTGAAAACCGAAGTCTGTGATTATGTGACGCGCCACAGCGAGATGATGCTGGCCCTGCGCACCGCAGCCCGTATTGGCGGCATCGAAGGACTGGAAGTATACAGAGAACCTGCCGCGGCTAAAAAATTCAACGCCTCCGCACTGCTCATGCCAAATCTGGAGGAGTGCCCATACAAGGTAGCCACTTTCTACTCACTGATAACAGGGTCTCGTGGTCACGGTATCGATCATTTATACCGAAAACTGCCAAGGGGCACCAAGCTCTTGGCCGGCAACGGCGGAAAATACGATCCAACCCAGATTTTCCCTGTAGCTGAACTCGTTCCACAAATCGAACGCTGCGGCGACATGCACGAGCGTCTGGCTGAACAATCACTGGCGCGTATCCGCAGGCTCTTTGTTGATGCGGACGCTTTCCTCTATGGCCCGATTGCCAAGGAAATCATGGCGCTTCCCGGGGCAAAATGGCTCATGGATCTCTTTTTCTTGGGCGGCGTTGTCGGCTCTCAGGTATCAGACCCCGTTGTCGTTGCCGCCTTCAAAGGCTTTTTTGGCGTGAACTTCAAGGGCACATACCCTGGGACAGCGTTTAGCGTGGACCCGACACAGGCCATAAATGACCCCACGTGGGGGCCGCAGTGGCGCAAATACTTCCACATGATGATGTCACCCGTACTTAAAAACAAAGTGGATAGTATTTTTCACACCCTTACAGGCAGCCATACGGAACTCGCGCGGGCCATGGTCAGGCATAGCGCAACCTACACAAAAAGAACACCTGAAGATCACGTCTTCAAAGAAATGGGTAACAAGGCCGACTCTGACCTCTACCGCGTGACCTTGTACTCATCGGCTTCCCTTGCCAACACAACGCAGGCATGGACCGATACAAAAAATCTGACTTACCTCATGGCCGCCAGCGGCTACGCCATCCGCTTCGGTGGAGGGGAGGAGGGTCTGATGCGCGCAACAGCCGAAGGTGTACACAGCTTCAGGGCTCAACACGCAGGGCAGGCATTACCAAAACACCACATAAGCGCCATTCAGTGCCAAGATACCGTGCAGATGGAAGGTCTGGATAAGCGGAGTGACTACGTATGCATTTGCCCGACGCGCGAAGAACGTATGGCAAAACTCATGAATACGGATGCAGAAGTGCTCCTGCCCGGCGGTGCCGGCAGCGACGAGGAAAAAGCCGCGACAAACCTTATGCGTGACCTGCGCCTGATGCCAACACGTGACAGGCCATTTATCATCGTAAATCAGGAAATTGATGGCTATCGCCCCTTGGATGAGATTGTAAGGCAGATCACCCGCGAAGAGCGCCTCAGGCTCAACATCCATGTGGTTAACCACACATCCGAGGTCATCCCAGCTCTCAACGCCGCACGCACATCACTTCAGCGGCGCCTTGGCATGGGGGCCATATACAACCCTACCTTGCAAGGCACCCAGGATGCACGGGCAGCGCATCACCTGATTATTGCCTGACCGTCTTGTGAAATCGGTTCCAATCAGCTAATCCTTTGCGATCAAACACGAAGGATTCTCCATGTCTGAAAAATCATACGATGTCATCGTTATTGGCGCCGGCCCCGGCGGCTATGTTTGCGCCATTCGTGCAGCGCAACTTGGCCTTAAAACCGCTGTCGTTGAAAAGCGCGCGGCCTTGGGCGGCACATGCCTGAACGTCGGATGCATCCCTTCAAAAGCCCTTTTGTCTGCTTCTGAGAAATACGAAGCCGCAGGCCATCATTTTGCTGAAATGGGCATCAAGGTATCCGGCGTAAAGCTCGATCTTGCAACGATGATGGGCCACAAAAGCAAAGTCGTGGCCGACAACACGAAGGGCATCGAATTCCTCTTTAAAAAGAACAAAATCGACTGGTTGAAGGGTGAGGGCACTATCGCGGCCACCGGTAAGGTGCAGGTAGGCGCTGAAACATACAGCGCAAAGCATATCGTCATCGCAACCGGCTCCGAGGTGTCGCCGCTCCCCGGTATTACAATTGATGAAAAGAAAATCGTCTCCTCGACAGGCGCACTCGAACTTGAAAAAGTGCCTGACCATCTGGTCGTTATCGGGGCAGGCGTCATCGGCCTTGAGCTTGGTACCGTCTGGCGCCGCCTTGGCGCCAAAGTCACGGTCATCGAATATCTTGACCGCGTGATGCCGGGGATGGATTTAGAAGTAGCTAAAGCCGCTCAGCGTATCTTTGAAAAGCAGGGCATTACCTTCCGCCTATCCACCAAAGTAACTTCAGCCAAGGCCGAGAAAAACGGCGTAGCCCTCACAATCGAACCAGCCGCCGGCGGCAAAGCTGAAACTCTGGCCGGTGACTGCGTGCTGGTGGCCGTTGGTCGCCGCCCACATACCGATAAATTGGGCCTTGATAAAGTGGGCGTTGCAATGGATAAGCGTGGCCGCATCGAGACAAACGCGCATTTTGAAACCAACATCAAAGGCATCTACGCGATTGGCGATGTGATTGCAGGCCCCATGCTCGCCCACAAAGCTGAAGATGAAGGCGTGATATTGGCAGAGATGCTGGCAGGCCAATCCGGCCATATCGACTACAATCTGATACCGGGCGTTGTTTACACATGGCCTGAAATCGCCAATGTCGGCCAGACTGAAGAACAGCTGAAGGAAGCGGGCACAGCTTACAAAGTCGGCAAATTCCCGTTCATGGCCAATGGCCGCGCGCGCGCCATGGCGGCAACGGATGGCTTCGTCAAAATTCTGGCCGATGCCAAAACCGATAAAGTTTTGGGTGTCCATATCGTGGGGCCTGAGGCAGGCACCTTGATTGCGGAATGCGTATTGGCGATGGAATTCGGCGCATCATCCGAGGATATCGCCCGCACCTGCCACGCCCACCCAACACTCAACGAGGTTGTGAAAGAAGCGGCACTGGCTGTAGACGGCCGCCCGTTGCACATATAGCCTTAACCTCATGAGCATCTGGTGGGTACTGGCAATTATATCGGGCATAGGCCTTGTTGGCCGAAACATCCTTTTCAAGATGTCCGGCGATAAAATCGATGGCTCGGTTGCGGCCCTTGTACTGTCTTTGTCCATGTCCGCGATTGCTATTGGTTATTATCTGTTTCAGCGCACATCAGCCAAATTACCGCTTATTCCGCATGACCAAAACCCGCAAGGGCTTATGCTGGCATGCATAGCCGGTATCAGCCTCGCTGCTGCCAACATCTTTCTGGCCTATACCTACAAGGCAGGGGGCGGGGCCGCCCTCACAGCCATCATCCAGAACGGCGTATCGCTAGGCCTCACCATCCTTATCGGCTCCCTGCTTTTGGGCGAGGTTGTCCGCCCCATGCAAATGCTGGGTATTGGCGCCACCATCATCGGCACTTTCCTGATTATCAGGGGCTGATTTTTTTATGGTACACTGTGATTTGTTGAATCGTTCACAAATCGCAGCGCCATGATGTCCAGCAAACAAAACAGCAATAACGCCATTACCGAAGCCGATGTAAAAGCATGGCTAACGCAGAACCCCGGCTTTCTTCAAAAGCACCCCGATATGTGCGAGGTGTTGCTGCCCCCAAAGGAAAACATGGGCCGCGGCATTGCCGATTTCCAGCATTACATGGTCCAACGCCTGAAAAAAGATAAAGACGCAGTGCTTGAAACCACGCGCGACCTGATCGAGGTCAGCCGCGTCAACATGAACAGCGTTGGCCGCATCCATGAGGGCACGCTTAAGCTGCTCGAAGCCCGCAATTTCGTTGAATTCGTGCAAGTCATCACCATGGATCTTGCGACTATCCTCGATGTGGATGTCGCCGTGATGGTGGTCGAGACAAACGGGCAGGATGTCCCAAACATCCATGCTTCAGGCATACGCGTCGTGCCGGCGGGAACCATTAATCAGTGGATGGCCGGGCAGCAAACCATACTGCAATCCGATATACAGGGCTC
>RFNZ01000015.1 GCA_009926935.1 Pseudomonadota bacterium
TTGCGCAAGCTTGCGCAAAATCGCAAAGCTGCCGTCGCCACCTATGCCTATCACTGCATGAAGGCCAAGCTTGTTGATGCCGCGGATAATGTCGTCCGAGAGATCCTTGGTCGTGCCGTCCGGCATGGGAAAAGAGAAAGGGTTGCCCTTGTTGGTCGTGCCCAGAATGGTTCCGCCCTGCCGCATCATGGTGGAATCGCAGTCGGATGGTGTTAAAACGCGGCATTGTGGCGGGTCTGAAATCAGGCCGTGCGTACCGTCCAGAATACCGACGGTTTCATAGCCAAGTATGTGCGCGCGGTGCACAGCCGCCCGAATCACGGCATTGAGGCCCGCGCAGTCCCCCCCGCTCGTTAAAATCCCGATACGTCTTGTCATGGTCTCTTTGTAAGGATGGGGGGCGGGGCTCACAAGGCTCCGTCACTGGATTTTCAATGTTTTCCACGGGATTAAATTGGCTTTGTTTTCAAAAATTACTTCACACGCAGGTTAGGGAGAATCGTTAAGAAAAATACGCCACTTACAGCGATCTCCTTGTAAACACTATATTTATTATGGAATTTACTCACTGAGCCTAAACGATTTGCTATTCTCAATCATTTAAAAGCAGAACAGATATGAAAATTTGCAAAATGTATAATAACGCACTAAACATAATCCAGAAGTAACTTAAATTAAAACCTTCAAAGAGGAAAAGAATATGATACCTACACGCACAATAGGCGCCGCAGCTTCATTAGCCGCAGCACTTTCTGGCCCAGTGGCCGCGCAGGATACAAGGCTCGCAGCAACGCAGGATACAAGGCCCGCAGCAACAGCTTTATTTGCCTTTGGGACTAGATTAGCAATTCCGGTAAAAACGGTTCAAGATTGCCTGAATATTGCAGCGGCTGCACAAAACACTGTGGTATGCCAAGGTCGGGATGGGGATGTAATCGTAACTTTCGCTTGTTCCGATGACAGAAGATACCCTGAGATTCAAAGCAGACTCTGCATAGTTGTACAACCAGCTCAACTCGGAAACCATACTCTTCGGGATCGGCCTGTTTTACGCCGTTATTAAACCGCAAGCATCGACTAAAAATACGACCCCCGTGCAAAATAAGCTCGGGGGCTTGGTGCTATGCGTTATTGTTTTTGTGTCCTGCAGTTAAAAAATCAAATCATCATAAAAAACTTAAACTTTATCAGCGGTTATGATAGAAACTTGATGCTATCAACCAAGAGGGTTTCGGCATTCGCCATGGATGAATTGACCGTACAGACACGGCAAAAGCTGGAAGAGCTCCGTATGGAGCACCGCGATCTTGATGCGGTTATCAACCAGATCGCCAGCACCCAGCCCATCGACCTTTTTCAACTACAGCGCCTCAAAAAACGCAAACTGGCGCTCAAGGACATGATCAGCAAGCTTGAAAGCGATCTGGTACCGGATATTATTGCCTAGAAAAAATCACCTGAGCAGGTCGTTCTCGATGTATGCGCTCTACATCTACGCTGATTTTGAAGTCCGACACATCTAAACTTTTTCCATCTGACCTTAGGGTGCCATTTATAATTTTTTTATCTTTTTTAAAGTTCTGTTGAAGCCAATCCCTCACTTCGCGCTCAGGAGCCCTATAAGTCGCGCCCGATTGTGTTTCAACTGTACTGAGTTTAATGCCCAACTCTTCAGCAGCTTTCAAAGCAAGTCCTTTGTCTTTCTCTGCTCCCGGTCTTTCAACAATTCTAAAATATCTACTACCGTTTTCGTCCTCTTTTAATGAAAGGTTCAAGCCACCAGGTAGCATTATTCTTTCTATGCCGTCGATAATATCGGCTCGCTCGAGTAAGGCAGCCGCAGATCGTCTTTGAAGCCAACTTGGCGTTGCGTCCCAGGGCGCTGGTTCTCGGAGGTGCGGATATTCTCTTGCAAGACGTGAGGCACTGACTATCTGTGCGCGGGAATCTCGCGCTGCATTGCCTCCAAAAACTGCCCGCAGGAAGCGCATAAAGAGACCCTGTTTGTTAAAGTAGCTTCGTATTGCTAGAACGGTCATTGAATGCTTTATCCTCTTCAGTTTTACATTATGTTAATTATATTAATTTACTGTAAATCCTGCCCTAATTGATTGAAGTAAAGCCTATAGGCTGGCATGGTTAGCGCATGAAGAAATCATCCAAAAAACCTGTTGTAGGCATAATCATGGGCTCGCAATCCGACTGGGCGACGATGAAGCTCGCAGCGGATTCTCTCGATGCCCTCGGCGTCCCGCATGAAACCGCGATCGTTTCCGCACACCGTACGCCGGACAGGCTTTATGATTACGCTAAAAGCGCCAAAAAGCGCGGTCTTCGCGTTATTATCGCGGGAGCCGGCGGGGCTGCTCATTTGCCAGGCATGACCGCTTCCATGACCCCCCTGCCCGTTTTGGGCGTGCCGGTTGAGAGCAAAACGCTTAAAGGGATGGACTCGCTGCTGTCCATTGCCCAGATGCCCGGGGGTATCCCTGTCGGGACCCTCGCGATTGGCGAGGCCGGGGCCAAAAATGCGGGTCTCCTTGCTGCCGCCATTCTTGCCACAACCGATGCCGCGCTCGCCAAAAAGCTTGATGCCTACCGCGCCCGCCAAACAGCCTCGGTTAAAGCAAAGCCCGAATGAGCGCGCGTCAAAAAATCGTCGGGATGCTTGGAGGCGGTCAACTTGGCCGCATGTCGGCACTGGCTGGCGCTCCTCTCGGGCTTGTTACCCATCTTTACTCGCCTGACGCGGCGGACCCAGCATCTCAGGTAACGCCCCATCATATGATTGCCGCCTACGAAGACCGCGAGGCTTTGGCCAAGTTCGCATCGCTTGTTGATGTGATTACATACGAATTTGAAAATATCCCTGTCGAGACAGTGCGCTATCTTGAAACGCTCAAGCCGGTTTATCCATCATCCCATGTGCTCGCCATAGCACAGGAACGTATCGCCGAAAAAACTGCGATGAATGCGTATGACCTGCCAACCACGCGCTTTGCAGCAGCACGCTCTGGAGCCGATGTGGTTTCGGTGATGGATAGCTGGGGAGTCAATCGGTGTATTCTTAAAACAACTCGTTTTGGATATGACGGCAAAGGGCAAACCCTCGTTAAGTCCAGCGCCGATGCCGACAGCGGCTTTTCAAAACTTAAAGCCGATATTGTTATTGTCGAAGATGTCGTTGATTTTTCGTGTGAAATTTCGGTTATCGTTGCCCGTGATACGTATGGTCAGGTGGGGTCTTATGCCCCCAGCCTCAACGTCCATAAAGATCACATACTCCATACGTCTACAGTGCCCGCGCCTTTGCCACGAGAACTTCTAAAAGAAGCTCAGCAACTCGCTGAAACACTTGCAAAAAAAATTGATCTTGTTGGGGTTCTTGGGGTTGAGATGTTTGTTACAAACAGCAACGGCCTTCTAATCAACGAGATTGCGCCAAGGCCGCATAACTCGGGCCACTGGACGATGGATGCCTGCGCTTGTTCGCAATTCGAGCAGCACATGCGCGCAGTAGCCGGGATGCCACTTGGAGATTTTTCACGCCATTCGGATGCCGTCATGACCAATCTGTTGGGTGAGGACATTTTGCAGGTACCCGCCCTCCTCAAAAACCCCCATGCCCATGTGCACGACTACGGCAAGGCCGAGGCCAAACCGGGCCGTAAAATGGGGCATGTGACGGTTATCAGCCGTTAAGCGGCTACCAGACCTTTTGGTTTTGCGATCAGCTTTGTGGTCTGTGCGTCGAAAGTCTCAGCCATTCTCAAGCCTTCACTCATCTGGAAAAGTAAATCTGCAGCCTTTGGGGAGGTCGCTTTTGAGAGCGTTGAAACCATGTGGGCCAGCGCATCGGTCTGCATCATGATTTTCTGGCGTGGCGCCTCACCGCTTTTACGTTCACCAGCGTACTTCAAGACCGCGATAAAACCCTGCCCCTCTTCAAAACAGTAACCAATTTTGAAAAAGGTATGCCCTTCAATTTCTGCCGCTGTAAAAAATGTGGCAGCCTCGGCCGCCGTCTGAAGATAAACATCCGGTAATCTGCGCTCTTCGTGAAATTTTGCTACGGCTGAACCCTGCTGCATGGCTTTCTCTTTCGTTTTATCCAATTTTTGATTTCTTTTAATGCGCGTTTAGACATACCCAACCACTTGACAGAACGCAAAGATTTTTTTCATATATCCTAAAAACAGATGGATACGAACAGGGAAAAACTCGTGACAGAAAGAAAGATTCTGCCTTTTCAAGCGCCTGCGCGAGGCCGTCCTGTGACAACGAAACCCGCGACTGTTGCCACCACGCCCTGCATTTTCGATCCCGATCCCGCTGAAGACGAGTTACGGCCAGACCCCATCTGCCTCAGTACCGATGCTTTTCTGCATTACGCAAGTACGCGGGATGGCGCTTACATCCGCAACCTTGGGCCTGCCTTTTTTAGCCAGCACGATATCCCCCGATTCGAAACCTATGAGGGTGTCAAAATCCTGATGGGGCACCCCATCTTTGAATTTTTGCGCGCGGTACATGCGGATGATCTGGAGCGGGCGACTGCGCTTATGCTCCTTTCCGGGAAAACTATCCGGCCAAAACTCAATGTGCCCAGTTTCTTTTTTTCAAGAGGCTCGTCGGATGCGTGTTTTGTAACACCCGCGCATCTCGTGCGCTCGATGGATATGGCCGTTTATCTTTCAAGGCATCTTGGCGTGCGGTTTGACTTGCCTGATTCTGAAGGCCGCCTGCCCGCTCTTTACTGGGCCGAGCACGCGAGGGACGACGCGCTGTTTTCCTTTGCGGAACAGTATCTGAACATCGATGTCGGTCAGGGCGGCAAGCTGCCCGATGTGAGAGGCGAGTTTTATGTGCGCCCTATCTGGCGTGCCATCGAAACCAATAACGCGGTTGCGGCCAAGGGGCTTGCCCTATGCAGCACCGCCGGCGTCAATATGCCAAGGCCGCGTGACTTTTGTGGCTATACTCCTTTGATGATACAGGCGGTCAAGGTTGACCATGCGCTTCAAGGGACTGCCGAGATTCCCCTGAAACCTGCCATCAAAACGGCGTGGGCATTGGCACGCAGCCCGAATATCCGTTGGGATATCTGCGACTGGGAGGGGCATACGCTCAGTGATCTGCCGCTTGATAGGCGCCTGCGCACATTTTTAGACCGGGCTCGTTCCAACCCGTGGCCTTCGACTTCTATACGTCGGCTTGCCGCAGTTTAAGCTCTATTACGCCACACCGGTTTTGTGTCCAGCAACCTATCCTTGGGCACCGGCCAAGTCAGAGGCAACTCCGTACAATCAATCTTTGCTTTGACCTGTGCGATGACAGAACGGCCGTTAAGGGTATTCAGTTGGGAGACATGCGCAAAGACATCCTCAAGGCTCATGGTCCAGCCAGATGGGCCTTTCGTGTGTCCTTCAAACAACTGGCGAAGGTATTTGTTGCCAATTTCAGCAGTGCTAATGGTTACGTATGTGTTTTTTACAAACCTGACGAAGTTTGCACCTTCCTCACCTGCCCTGTAGCTTGCAAAAAGCTTGGCTACTTCAACGGCCACGCCGTTAATCTCACCCGCTTTGGTAAGGCCCCATTTGGGGAAAAAGCTGATCGTCGTGCCGTCTGACGGGATATCAAAGAGCAACGCCTGATTGTTTTCAGCCAGGGCGCGATACTGGTCTTCCGTATAGCGGCCTGGTTTCAAAGGATCACCCAAAGCGGCGAAATCCGTATCCAGTAAAAAGCATTCCATCGCCGTTTCGTAGTGGCGCTGCATCAGCGCGCGATCTATCGGGGGCAGGCCACGGCCGCCGCCCCAGCCCTCGCGCTGTCCATTTTCGTAGGCAATACGTTCATCAACGGTTTTGAGGGGTCCGAAAAGCATGCTCTGCTCCTTTGTTGGTCATAATATTAACTCGTCATAAGGATTTGGCGTTGGCATATCAAGAAAAAAAACCGTAAAACCTATGCAGCAAAGGAAAAAACCATGACCGCAACAGCGAAGAAAAAGACCGACCAAGCCATGAAAATCCGTACCGAGACCGATTCCTTCGGCCCTATTGATGTTGATGCCTCCAAGTACTGGGGTGCCCAGACACAGCGCTCCTTGCAGAATTTCAAAATCGGTGGTGAGACGATGCCGAAGCCGCTTATTCGTGCTTTTGGCATTCTCAAAAAATGCGCCGCGCAGGCCAATGCCGAGTTGAAGGCCCTAGATGCCCAACTGGCCGCCGCCATCGTGCAGGCTGCCGACGAGGTGATTGACGGTTCGCTTGAAGGCAATTTTCCTCTTGTCGTGTGGCAGACGGGTTCGGGCACGCAAACCAACATGAACGTGAACGAAGTGATTTCCAACCGCGCGATCGAGCTGATGGGCGGCGAGATGGGTTCCAAAAAACCCGTGCACCCCAATGATCACGTCAACATGGGGCAATCCTCCAACGATAGTTTCCCGACCGCGATGCACATTGCCGCGGCTGAACAGGTGGTTCATGAACTCATCCCCGGTCTTCAGCACCTGCATGCGGCGCTTGATGCCAAGGCAAAGGAATTCATGGGCATCGTCAAAATTGGCCGGACGCATTTGCAGGACGCAACACCTGTCACGCTTGGGCAGGAATTCTCGGGTTACGTCTGCCAGATAGCTTATGGCATTGACCGCGTTAAAGCCTGCATGCCGCGCTTGGTGCAGCTGGCACAAGGTGGTACTGCCGTTGGTACGGGCATCAACTGCAAAAAAGGTTTTGATGTCCTGTTTGCCAAAAAAGTATCCGAAAGCACGGGCATCGATTTTGTGACCGCACCCAACAAGTTCGAGGCTTTGGCCACGCATGACGCGCTTGTCGAGCTGCATGGCGCTTTGAACACGCTTGCCGTTTCTCTCATGAAAATCGCGAACGATATCCGTTTGCTGGGTTCAGGCCCACGCTGCGGTATCGGCGAGATTTCGCTGCCTGAAAACGAACCTGGCTCATCCATCATGCCCGGCAAGGTAAACCCAACACAAAGCGAGGCCATGACGATGGTCTGTGCTCAGGTGATGGGCAACCATGTTGCCGTTTCCATCGGCGGGTCCAACGGGCATTTTGAACTCAACGTGTTCAAGCCTGTCATCATCTACAATACGCTTCAGTCCATCCGCCTTATTGCCGATGCCTGCCGCAGCTTTACCGATAACTGCGTTGTGGGCATTGAGGCCAATACGCAGCGTATCGAAAAACTGCTGAATGAGAGCCTGATGCTGGTGACGGCCCTCAACCCTCATATCGGGTATGACAATGCCGCCAAGATTGCCAAAAAAGCGCATCATGACGGAACGTCGCTGCTTGAGGCCGGCAAGGCTTTGGGCCTTCTCGATGAAGAAAAATTCAAGGCTTGGATCAAGCCTGCCGATATGGTCAAGCCGAGAGACTAGAACTCATGAATACTGCCAATCAGCTGCGATACCGCAACCTTGCCTATGTTTTTAGCGGTGAGGTCGAGATGGGGAATGCGACACCTGAAAGCATCCGGCAATATGCGCGGGCTATCGGTGACATGTCTGTAGGTGACCACTCTATGCAAGGGCGTTTTATGCGCCGTCTGTCGTCGGCTATGCACGATCTTTCGCGCGGAGGGCGTTTATCTCATGACGACATGTGTGAACTCATGCACGCTTGTGGCAGCGCCAGTCTTGAGGCTTCAATAGAAAACGCCCACTCCAAAGCTGTCGCTTCTCTTTTGGATTCCTCCCTAAGATTTCGAAGCTTGTCTTGAAAAAACGCTCCGTCACACTCAAAGGCCACAGAACCAGTGTTTTGCTGGAGCCCGAGTTCTGGGCTGCGCTTGACGATATCCTTGCGCAAAAAAAGACCAGCCTGCAAAGGCTGGTCGAAGAAGTTGACGATGCGCGGGGTGAGGCTAATCTTGCCAGCGCCCTGCGCGTTTTCGTTCTAAAGCATCAACGCCCAAGCTGATTGATGATACCGTTCAAAATTTGTTCCTGCGGTGTAGGGGCGGGTGCCTGTTGCTGTGTTTGAGGCTGTGTCGGAACGGGTGCTGCGTCCGGTGCCGGTACAGGTGCCTGCGTCGGCGCTGGTGCAGGAGCCTGCTGCGGTTGCCCGCCAAACAGGCCCGGCAGAACCTGGTTGACGATCCCCTCGGCCGCGGTGCCTTTAAGCTTGTCGCTGACGATACCCTGGACCTTATCGCCAATCTCGCTCTGGATTTTGCTGCGGATCAGGTTATCCAGAGCCTGCGAGTTGACCGTTTTGGACGGGCTGCTCAGCGGCCCGTAAATGCGCAAACCGATAACTGGCACGTCTTTTGGCTGCGTTACATTCACGCTGCTGTTTATATCCATGTACCAGCGCGTGAAGCTGATATTGCCGTTTGATGTAACGACGGCATTGGCGTTTACGGTTTCCAGCTTGAAATCCTTTACGGGCATTTCACCGTTTGAAATGACAAAGCTGTGATCAATATCCTTGAAGGATGTCGAGCCGCCTGAGAAACCTTCGGTTGTAAGGCCGGCTATAACGCCTTTCCAGCCGCCGTCGAAAGCCTCAACGATGTTGGCTGCCAGCTTGTCGATATCCATGCCGTAGATGACCGGTTTTTCGGCCTTAATATCGGCCTTGCCCGTAAGTGAGGCCATAAGTGCGCCTGAACTAATGCCGGCGCCCTTCATCGCGAGTGACACGCTGCCCGTGCCATCCGCCATCTTTTTAGGTGACGACATGAGCGCAGACAGGAAAGGCCCGATCGCAACTTTGGTTACATCGGCCTTGAAGTCGATATTGAGCGGTGATTTCGTGCCAGCGCTTGAAGCCGTTAAGGCCGCATCAAACGACCCGTCAAAAAGATTGCCGGCAATCGGCGATGCTTTGAGCACGCCGTCTTTGAGGGTTACATCCATTTTCGCGTTTTTAAGAGTCCATGTGCCGTAAAGCAGTGTGCCCGCCGATACATCAAGATCAAGATTGAGAGACTTCATAAAGCCTGTATCTAGAGGCTCGCGCGACCATGGCGAGACCGCCGCCTGTGCTGTACTTCCGGCAGATGCCGCAGCGTTACCCGATGCCTTACTTGAGACGGTCTTGCTGTCCACACCTACAAGCGCGCCTACATCCAGCTTGTTGCTAGTGATGGCCGCCGTGTAAGAAGGAACGCCACCCATAACGGCCTTTAGCGAGCCTGCAATATCGCTGCCGCCAACCACGCCTTTAAGACCCGTTACCTCGTATGTGTTGTCCGATATGGCAACAAGCCCTGCAAGATCAATGGGCTTGCCTGTGCCCTCGCCTGCACCAAAACCTGGTGAAAAAACCCGTACCGCATTCACAAAGCTCGGGTGACGCACGCGCACGGATACGCTGCTCGGGATATCGGCTTCAAACGGATCGTTAACGCCGCCCGATGCCTCTACCGTGAAACCCCATGCTTTTAATGTTGCATTGATATCGAGCTTCGATTTATCGCCCTTGGCTTTGACCGAGCCGTTAAACGCACCCACTGTTTTGTTTAAGGCCAGCGGCTTACCTGTCATGGCTTTAACGAAGCCTTCAAGGTCTGAGGTTGCAAGCCCTGCGTTTACATCAAGGCCGCTTAGTGCCTTTACGTCGGCTATGGCCCCCGTTGCGCTAAGCGTACCGCCGCTTACTGTTGCAGATCCTGCTGTCAGTACCAATTTTTTACTGTCGTAGCTGCCTGCCGCTTTTACGTCTGTCAGGGCCGTGTCACCACGGATGAGGCGACCGAGCGTTACATCAAACTTAAGGTCAAAAGGCAGTTGCGGCAAATCCAGTTTAAATTCCGGCTTTTTGTCTGCTTCCGCTTTTTTGGGTTCAGTGCCTTCTTTTTTAGCTTCTTCGTTCTTTTGTTTGTCTTCGGGCATTGTCCATACATTGCCTGCCAGCTTTAGATTGAGTAGAGGCCGTGCGCCTACGGTATAGGCAATCGTACCATTTAACTTCGTTTCGCCGATCGAGAGCGGCTGGACATTGAGAGTCACTGTCGAACCCGCAAGCCTGAAAGATGCGGTTGTATCAATCCGGCGAGGCATTGACGGGTTTTCAAAAACAGCTTCATCCGCGAGGCCCAGCCATTCGGCAAAAATCAGTTTGAGTGAGCCGATCGAAACATCGGCCACGCCCTCAACAACGCCTTTTGAAACCAGTGCTGCGGATAGGCTGATATCACCGCCACCTGGTATGGAGGCGATTGTTGCCCTGAAATCGTTTTTGCCCTCGCCCACTGTTGCGCGCAGTTCAAAAGCGCCGGTTTTCTTGCGCTTGTATTCAAGCCCTTTGCCGCGGATCTGGATATCCGCCTTCATATCCTTGGGCAGCTCAAAATCGCTTGGTATCAGGCTTGTAGATTTTTTGGATTCCGCCGCTTTTTGGCCTGCCTTTTCATCGCTTTTCTTTTCAGACTTTGCGGCCACCGCCGATGCGGTCTCAAGTGCCATGTTAAGATCGAGTATCTCTTTAGAATCAATGATGGCCGTTATGGACATAGGGCCTTTTTGAAGCCCCTGAGCATCCAGTTTCATGGAGAGGCGAGCGGTGCCCAGTTCAAGTGCGCCATTTGTTAAAAGCACTTTATCGGGCGAGGCTGTCAGCATACCCGTCACACTCGTTTTCATGGCGGGCACTGCCACTTTCATGCCGATATCCGCCAAAACGCCTGCAAGATCAGTGTAAGAGAGTTCGGTTTCACCCTGTACTTCTTTGCTTTCGTCTGTGGCTACAACGCCAGAGAAACGAAAAGCGGCCCGGCCATTGCCATCAGAGAGCAGCAATTGCAATGGAAGGGATTCACCTGCGCGAAATCCGCCTGTGGTTGCATCAACATTCAGCGCAGCAGCGCCGTACCCTATCTGGCCTTCAACATCAAAGGGGCCCGTTAGGGACTCAGCTTTGATGGTGATGTCTTTGATATCCACTTTGAAAGGTTTTCCGGCTTTCGCTTCATCGCGCATCTCGATGCGGCCATCACGGATTTTGAGACTGCCTATCGATATGGCTGGAGCTGCCGCTGCTTTTACGGGCTCGCCGGTTACGGCATCCGTCTGTGTTGAAGCCGTGCCGGATGCCACGGGTTTCCAGTTATCGCCGCCATTCTGTTTATTGATCAGCGTCAGGATTGGTTTATCAAGCGTTACGGATGCGATTTCAATTTTGCCTGTCAGCAGCGGCAGAAAAGCTATGCGGACATCTGCGTTTTCAACAGCAAGAAACGCTTCCGTCTCGGACGGTTTTTTGACAATGATGTTCTGAACGCTTGCGTGCGGGGACGGTAAAAGCGCGATTCTAAGCGCGCCTCCTATGCTGAGATCGTAGCCCGTGGATTCACGGAGTTTCTGCTGGGCTAAGTTTTGGTATTTGCTCCAGTCAATAAAACCGGGCACAACCAGTAACGCCACAACGAGTACGCCAAGCGTACCCAGACCCGCGAACAGGATTTTCTTTTTTTGCATAATATATCTCCGTCTGTAGACGGATTATGCGGTGCCTAAAAGGCAAAATCAAGACAAGGGGTTAAATGGGAAAAGCTAACGCTTTTTGGAGAGGCGCTCGAGGTAGGTCTGCGTAAGGTCCAGAAACTGGCGCATAATAGGTGATGCCTCGTTCTGATAGTTTTTACGGTCTGCCGGGTCAAGGAAACCCATGACCAGCTTGAAAGCATCGCTGAAAAGCTTATGGATATCGCGCACATCCGTCGCCGTTTTCTCGACACGGTCCACATTCGCGGCTTTGATCCGCTCTTTCATCATTTTGACGATGGCACGGATGGTGGCATCGCAATCCTTGAGTTTATCCTCCATCACCTGACGTGTGATGATAATGAGGTTGCAGTCCTCTATCGCTTTGACGGAAGCCGTGCGCGGCTCGTCAAACAAAAGGGCGGTTTCGCCGAAGATATCTCCAACGCTAAGGGTTGCAAGATCAACAGGCTTTCCGCCCTTGTTTTTGAAAATTTTTACACTGCCTGACTGAATGATGTATGCGTGGTCTGCAACGTCACCCTCTTCGATGATCGTATGACCTTCGGGGAAAAAGCGGCGTTCAAGGATGGGAGTCTGGCGTGCCATGCATCGAATGGTAGCTCATTCGTACGATTTGGCAAAGCGTTATGCCATATACTGGCCGCCATTCGCTGTGATGGTCGCCCCTGTTATAAAGGCCGCCTTTTCAGAAGCTAGAAAAGCGACAATATCCGCAATTTCTTCAGGTTTACCCATCCGCGCGACAGGTATGGTGCGGATAATGCTATCCAGTACTTCCTGCCGCATGTTGCCCGTCATTTCGGTTGCGATGTATCCAGGGCAAATAGCATTAACCGTGATCCCCTTGGCGGCGCTTTCAAGTGCCAGAGCTTTGCTAAACCCAATGATGCCAGCTTTGGCCGCGGCATAATTGGTTTGACCCAGTTGGCCCTTTTGTCCATTGATCGAAGAAATATTGATCACGCGACCAAAATTACGTTCGCGCATACCGGTTACAATGGCACGGCACATATTGAAACAGGATGTCAGGTTAGTCTCCATGACAACGTGCCATGCATCAGGCTCCATTTTATGCAGCATGCAGTCTTTGGTGATGCCCGCATTATTGACCAGCACCGATACCGGCCCCAGTTCTTTTTCTATGGCTGCTACACCTGCCGTACAGGCAGCATAGTCAGCCACATCAAACTTGAAAACGCTTGCGCCTGTCTCGGCCTTGAAGGCCTCAGCAGCCGCATCATTGCCATGATAGGTCGCAGCCACCAAGTATCCGTCGGCCAGCAATGCTTTTGAGATGGATGCGCCGATCCCACGCGTACCGCCCGTGACAACAGCTACTTTTTTGCTCATATCTTAGGCTACCTTTTTCCAGTCCATACTGCTGTCACGCTCGACGCAGAGCGCAATTCCCATGCCGCCGCCGATACACAGCGTGGCCAGACCTTTTTTAGCATCGCGGCGTGCCATTTCATGCAGCAATGTCACTAAAATACGTGCGCCCGAAGCGCCGATAGGGTGACCGATGGCAATGGCACCGCCGTTTACGTTGACCTTTGCGGGGTCCAGTTTCAGTTCCTTTACAACGCAGCAAGCCTGCGCTGCAAAAGCCTCGTTCGATTCCACGAGGTCAAGGTCAGCCACTGTCCATCCGGCTTTTGCCAGTGCTTTTTGCGATGCTGGTATCGGCCCCGTGCCCATGACAGCGGGGTCAACACCTGCGGTCGCCCAGGATGCGATTTTGGCAAATGGCTTGAGGCCGCGTTTTTTTGCTTCCGATGCACGCATCAATACAAGTGCTGCCGCACCATCATTCAGGCCCGATGCATTGGCGGCTGTGACCGTACCGTCCGGCTTGAAAGCAGGTTTCATGCCGGCGATCCCTTCAACCGTCACGCCCGCTCTTGGAAATTCGTCTTTGCTGAAGACGATTTCTTCCTTCTTTTTCTTGATCGTGATGGGCGCGATTTCTGCATCAAACTTACCGGCTTTTTGTGCGGCTTCCGTCCGCTGCTGGCTTGTGGCTGCAAAGTTGTCCTGATCGGCTCTCGTGATTTGCCATTTCTGGGCGATGTTTTCGGCTGTGATGCCCATGTGATAGCCGTTGAATGCATCCCACAGACCATCTTTGATCATGGTGTCGACCATGTTTGTATCACCAAATTTAACACCGCCGCGCAGATGCATGGTATGTGGGGCCAAGCTCATGCTCTCCTGCCCGCCGCAAACCATGACATCGGCATCACCGCTTATAATAGCCTGATACCCAAGCGCCACTGTGCGCAGGCCCGACCCGCAAAGCTGGTTAATGCCGTAGGCCGTTTTCTCCTGAGGGATACCGGCTGCCATTGCTGCTTGCCGCGCTGGGCCCTGCCCTGTGGCTGCCGTCAAAATCTGGCCCATCACCACTTCATCCACCTCGTCCGGCTTTACACCGCAATCGGCCAACGCCGCCTTAATGGCAACAGCGCCCAGCTGATGCGCGGGCATATCGGCCAGCGTGCCCATAAAGGCCCCGACGGCAGTACGTTTGGCTGCGACAATAACAATAGGATCGTTGGAAGCGGACATGTGGGATCTCCTTCGGAAAAACTGCCGTGAAAATACAGGGCCTGCGCCGAGGCGTCCAGCGGACAATTTGTTGCAGTGCTCCTGAGTATCCCGGAAACTTGACAGTGTAATTTATTTACCATAATTTATATGCTTTTTAAGGTGTGCCTATGGCCTATAACGTCCTCATTGTTGATGATAACGCCATTATCCAGATGGAGACTGGCGAATATCTCTCCCGCTCGAAAGCCGTCAAAGAAGTTCAAGGGGCTGATCATCCGCGTGCGGCACTGGATATCCTTGCCGGTGATCTCAGACAAGGCAAGCAGATCGATACCCTTGTCCTTGATATGCAGTTTGGAGACCACTCCGGCATGGATTTTGACGATCTGATCGACACCATCCGCGAGTCCACCCCGCATGGGCAACCTCAGGTATTCCCGGAAATCATTTTCATGAGCGGGAACGACAGGGACGATATCGCCAATCATATCGCCCACCTGCAAGACCGTTATCCGCAGTTTGTATTTTCCGGCCTTATGAAAGGCAGCGCTGAAACTCTTAGGCATTATCTTGAAAGTGACAAAAAAGACACATCGGGCGTTATCAAGGTGAACCCCGAGTGGCGGCGTATTTCAAGCCTGTTTCCTCCGCTTGACTTTAACGAGGCCGCAGTGGCTGCCA
The DNA here is from genome assembly GCA_009926935.1 of Pseudomonadota bacterium. GTDB lineage: Bacteria > Pseudomonadota > Alphaproteobacteria > Micavibrionales > UBA1664 > UBA6145. The sequence continues at coordinate 14,726 of RFNZ01000015.1, forward strand.
CTGATAAAGATGTGCCTTGGTCTGGTATCATTTTTGGCCTTGATCCTGAAGACGTGCTGCGAGCTGTCGAGCCCAGAGTAGATGTGACAGAGCGTCAAGAACGTGATTCCCTGGTCTTTGAAAAAGGATCAGGCCCTGCCATAACAGGCCTTGCCGTGTTTACCCTTAAGGAAGCTGCTCAGCTCAGAGCCAGCGGGCATACCGGCAACATCATCCTTATTACAAGCCGCGGCAGCAACGCGCTCTTCAGAAATACGCAGCATATTAACGGCGTTGTGAATATTGGCGAGATTGCGACCCACTTCAGAAACATCATGCGTTCTGCGGGTATTTCAACGATTGCCAGCAGCCGTGACTTTGCTTCTGATTTTAACGTTAAACTAAAGCGCGGCGTGCTCACCACTGACGAGCTCGTTATCACCAGCGGCATGACGATCACCATCGATCCCGTGAACGCCATGCTCTATGAGGGCGAAGCTGTCATACACAATACCCCTCCGCGCCAAGCGCTTTACGATATTGGTCAGGCGGTTGAAGGTTTTACCGATTACCGCCGCCCTTCGCGTGACCAGATGCGTTTTCTTATTCAGGCAGATACGCATCATGATCTGGCTGTTGAAGGCGCATCGACAAGCGAGATCGGCCTTAGCCGCATGGAATACTACTTTGTTCATGGCAAGGGTGGCATGGATATTCTGCGCGGGTATCTTTTTGACCCCAATACCGCCAACAGGGAAAAACTAAAAACCTTCCTTGCCCGTTACATCAAAGAGGAGATTGAGAGCAAAAGTTACTATCTCAACTCACCTTTTACCTTCCGTCTCTTCGATATGAAACCGGATGAACTGCTCAGCCAGCGCGATGCAGATGCCCTGAAAGCGAAGTACGGATTGACTGACCTGCGCGGTACGGCGCTTGCCAGCGTTCTTCCCGATTTTTATCAGGCGCAGGTTGAAGCCCTTTTGGAAGCCATCCCTGCGGAACATACAATTGAAGACCGGTGCCAAAAGCACAGATACGGCCTTTACGTTGAAGAGCCCTCACTCAATATCGCGATCCCCATGGTCAAGGACGGCGCGCATTTCGATTACATGAGCGGCATCGTAAACGAAACGGTCAGCGTAATGCGCGGCCCTGATTACCCTTGGGTCAAAGCCATCCCGATGATTGAAAGCCTTGAAGCCATCCGTAACCTGCCCGCCATATTGGAGAGCATGCGCTACGGCATTCTTATGATCGGCACAAGCGACCTTATGTCGGATATCATGGGCGGCGTTGACCGCAATGACGAAAAAGGCATTCAGGCATGGATGGAAAAACAGGGCAACACCAACGACCACCCTTTCCGTACCGTTACACCATCACTTCGCCGCGCACTCGAAGACATCCGTGACTGCATACGCCAATCCGAGGCACCTATTTACATGCGCGTCTGCGGCGAGCATGCCCAGCATCTTGATGCCCTTCTGCCTTTGAATGCGGCGGGCGTCCACGAGGTCTGCGTACCGGCAACAATTGCCAATATCGCGGGCCTGCCCCTTGCATTTGATCTCGCTACCCTCCGCAAGGAGCCTCCCAGCCAGCGCACGATCGAGCATATGTACCAATCACGCCAGAGACGCGGCCTTACCCCCTGATTTTTCTACATTTTCCGGTTAAACCCGTATTAATCCGCTTTTGCTAGACTACCCGCATGAGAGGGTTGTTTTCATCCAAGAGCGATGGCGGAATCGAAGTTCGATTTCTCAAAGTCGGCGAAGGGTCCGTTTTAAAAAGTATGAGGGCGGCTTCATACGTGGCCAACCCGATTGAAATGGGGCCTGAAGGCGCTCACGCTGAAGTCGATGCAAAATCTGATATTGAATGGGATAATCTGGCCTGCTCCCGTTTCTCGAAATCGCTTGTTGTCTTTGATAAAGGTGAGCCTATTGCTTGCCTTACCTTGCGCAAAGACCCCGATAAAAAACGTATCATCGATGGCGAAGAACATAACCTCTGCTATGCCGAACACCTTTTTATTGTACCCGGAAAACGCAGCGCCGTCAGTGTCCTGTTGCCCATGTTATCCACGGCACGCGAGTATATCCAGAATGATTCAAACTCGACGCTGGTCATGGTAGCCGTCATGGCTAAAAACATACCCATGCTTGCCATGATCAAGGGATTTGGTTTCAAGTATGACAAAGAAGGTGAACATGATCGCGAATATTCGGATCGTGACGCCATGGAGTTTTATTCATTACGTGTCAAAGCAAAACCGGATGCCCTTGGTCAGGAAATCATGGCAATCATGGATGAGACACCTGTGCCGGTAACAGCCCCTATTACCGATGCTGATGGTGGCAAAAACAGAATGGTTATAACGCCACCAAAAGCAAAAATTCCCGGTGTCGTTTGGCAGCCACCAGGCAGGCGCCGCTAGTTATTTTTCAAAAGCCAATTCACTACGGGTTCCCACACGGCTTTCACAGCGCGTGCGCTTGCCATCATACCAATATGGCCGATCTCGGGGGTCAGTACATGGCAGCCGCCAATCTGCTGCGCAATTGCGAGCGCCGACTCTTTGGGTACGAGCCTATCGTTTGCGGCGGCTACCACGAGCGTAGGCACTTTTATTTTTGCGGCATCGGCCAATGATTTTCCAATCGTCCAGACCCCGCTTATCGGCTGGTTATCAATGTACCACTCGCGCAGAGCCTGTCTTGCTGCAGGGGCGGCTAGTTCCACGCCGTCGTTCAACCAGTCTTCTACAATAACAAAGCGTTGGGCCTCAGGGCTTGATTTATCCATCTCGGCAAAGGCCCTGAACTTGTTGAACATGAAAAGCGGATCAACAGAGGCAAAGAGAGCCTGAATCCAGTCTACGGGTAAAACGCCTGTTGCCGTCATGACAGGCTCTGCTGCGGTGCTAAATGTTTCCATACGCAAAGGCAAAGTTGAATCACCTGCTTTGAAATCCCACGGGGCTGCCAAAAGCGACAGGCTTTTTACTGACTTCGCGTGGCCTTCCTGTACTGCCAGTGCACCAGCAGCCATTGTGCCGCCCATGCAATAACCCACGACATGCACCGGGCCATGCGTTTTGTACAAATGCGCAAGCGCAGGATAAAGACGATCGGTAATATACTCGCTGACCGTGAATTGTTTTTCAGTATCCGTAGGGTCACCCCAGTTTAAAATATATGCAGCAAAACCGTGATCCGTGAGATGCCTTGTAAAGGAATGCTGCGCATCAAGATCAAGTATGTTGTGCCGGTTTATGAGAGACGGAACGATCAGGACAGGCATGCGCTTTTTTTGGGAGGAGGCATAAGCCTCTAAGAGTTTTGTGCTGCCTTTTTGCCATATACATGGATGATCCGGCTTGTATGCCGCAACAGGCGCTACTTTGTATGCATCCAGCCCCTGAAGCATTTGGCCCGTCATTTTTTCAATGGCTTTCAGGGCCATGGCCCTCTGCTCCGGATCGCCGATAAGCGGCAGGGCTGCCGCACTCAACATATTGGCTGTATTGAGAAAATGTAGGTGTACGGGGCGGGGGCCCGGCCTTGCGGGTTTGGTTGCTGCGTTCTTCTTTGGCTTTTGTTCGCGTCTTGACATGATTGCTGCGCCACAATATTTAGCTTTCGTTGTTCCATATTTTGTGTCTATATGAAATAGAAATCATCACATTTCCATCAAGGAGAGTTCAGCGATGGTACGCCCGCGTAAAAAGAAAGACGATGTGATCGTCGTTAAAAAATATGCCAACCGCCGCCTTTACGATACCGGCCGCAGTTCCTACGTCACGCTCGATGACCTTTGTGATATGATCAAGGAAGGTCAGGAATTCGTGGTTCAGGATGCCAAGACTACCGAGGATTTAACGCAGCAGGTCTTGACCCAAATCATTGTCGAGCAGGAGTCGCGCGGGCAGAGCATGCTCCCTCCCAATTTCCTGCGTACGCTCATCAAGTTTTACGGCGATGGTATGCAGGGCCTTGTACCCAATTATCTAGAGCAGGCGCTCCAGAACTTTGTGGTTCACCAGGAGACTTTGCGCAATTCCATGAGCAAGTCTTTTGCCGGCATGATGCCGGGAACGATGATGCCCGGCGCCCAAGGTTTTGAAGAGCTCAACCGCAAAAACATCGAAATGTTCTCGAAGACCATGAACATGTTTTCACCTTTCAAGGTCTTCCCGCAAGGCCAAGGCGGAGCTCAGCCGCAACAGCAGGCCGAAAGCGCCAAGCCGCAAAGCCGTGATGAGCGTGTGCGCGCCCTCAAGCAAACCATTACTAAGCTTCAGGAAGAGCTGCGCGGTTTAATCCAGTAATGTTTTTTGTTTTTCATTTATAAAGCGGCCCCTTTGGGCCGCTTTTTTAATTGCTGCGCTGTGTACGCAGTTCGTGATTTTTAGGGAGCCACACACGCTCGATGGATGGGAAGCCGATCGCATAACCCTGGACGTGGCTGATGCCGCCCATTTTCAGCATTGCCGCTTCCTCTTTGGTTTCGGCGCCTTCGGCTACGGTCTGGAGCCCCATGCCGTTGGCCAGCTCAAGGAGGGATTTCACAAAAAGCTGGTTCATCGGGTCGTGAATATCGCGGATATAGGCTTTATCGATCTTAACGATATCGACAGATAGTAGTTTCAGCTGCATAAAGGATGTTGAGCCCGCGCCAAAGTCATCAAGCGCGATCCGGCACCCGAGGTCCTTAAGTGTGCGCACAACGCGGGCGGCTGCATGAACGTCATTCATGGCACTGCTCTCGGTAATTTCAACGATCAGGCGGCTTGAAATATGCTGCTTATCCGCAAGAAGCGATACGGCGGCGCGCAGCCAACCCGCGTCGACCAGTGACTGGTTTGAAACGTTGACCGACAACATGATCTCAGGAAACTGTTCAAGTTCGCGGACAGCCGTGTTGAGCACGAAAATATCCAGAAGGCGCATCATGCCCAGCTCTTCGAGAGAGGGCACAAATTTTTCTGCGGCAATCAATTTGCCGTCACCATCCACCATGCGGATGAGCGATTCAAAAAAAGCTATTTTTCCGGCAACCATGTCCATGACAGGCTGGTAGGCCATGCGCATGCGCCCTTCTTCAAGCGCTCGATAAACCGAATGACCGCCTTCAAGCAAGGTGCGTGCCCGTTCCCGTTTTTCATTGAGAGGCGATGAAACTACAAAGCAGCCGCGGCCGCGTGATTTGGCTTCACCGAGCGCGGCTTCTGCGCGCGCCACAACATCGCTGCCTTTTTCTTCCGGCGAATGGAGGGCCGCACCGCCAATCGAAAGGCCAATCATGACTGGGCCATGCAAAGTTAAAATAGGCGTGCTTGTAAATATCTGCAAAAGCGCGGCTGCCAAGGCATCGGCCTGCGAGTGCGGGAGGTCTTCAAACACAAGCCCGTATACGTCGCCTGCCATGCGGCCGACGCTTGCTTTGCCGTCCAAAAATGCATTCAGCCGCTTTTCCACTTCAACCAGTACTGTATCGACAAACGAGGCGCCGTGCGCTGCGTTCAGTAGACCCACGCGGTCAAGACCCAAAGCCATGAAATATCCGCGGTTACGTACAGCCGCGCTGCGGGAGAGCAAAAGATGTTCAAGGGCGGCAGCCATCGCTTTTCTGCCCGACATAACACCGGCCAGATGCCCGGCGTCGTCCAGTGTTTCATCTTTCAGGATTACGCCTGAAAGCAGAGCCGCGCCCGTAGTGGCGTCCGACGTCAGTCGACCTTCAATGCGCAGTTTTTGTTGTGTACCGTCACGCATGCGCAGGCGAAATGGCTCGCTTACCCTCATGCCGTGCTCATGATGTTCAATGTCCAGCCTTGTCGCGTGATCCTGCAGGGCTGTCATTAAATTGGGCAGGTCCTGCGGGTTGATAATCAGCTTCAAGGCCGATGCGGTATGAGGTACATCTTCATGGGGGAGGCCCAAAATGCCTGCCGGGTTGCCGTGCCAGATAATTTCGCCATTTGCAAAACGCCAGACAAACGCGACCTGCCCTAAATCGGCATGCACGGCCTCCAGCAGTTTTGAATTGTCGAAAATCACGGTAACTCCCTGTTTTAGCTATACCCATCATAGGCATAGAAATCTTAGGAAAGAGTTACCGGTAATTTTAATTAAATTTTTAGGAATTCGCCCAAAAATGGCGAATTTCCGTGATTATATGGCCCCAGCCAGAAGCCTTGCCAGGGCGTCTCTCGTGTTCATGGCCTGATCAAACTGGCCAATTTCACCCTCGTGGGCGACGGCACTGAAAAGGCCGTCTTTATAAAAGAACACGACAGCGGCCCCGGCCCCCTGCCCGTCCGGCATGACGCAGGCGACATCGGCTACAGCCAATGCCTTGCGACCGGACATTTGGGATGGGTCGAATGACTGGTCAAACGTGCCGGAGCAGCGTTCTTTTGTTTTTTCGAGGTATGCATTGATCGCCTGCTCGAAGCTATTTCTGTTAGCCATAGTACGTTGCTCGGCCGTACCGAAGACGACGCCCGTATCCCAACGGAAAGCTGCAAACTGCTGGTTTGATACTTTGCGGACTTTTTCCATGCCCGAAACCATATTGATGCCTGCGCGGCGCAGATAGTTTTCAATGTCACGTCCGCTCGGGCCCATTTCTGCCGGGATCGACGCCGGCATGAGCATGCGCGATGGCTGTGATGCCGGTGCAGGTACAGATTTGTAGCTGGCCTGCTGGACTGGTGCTGCCGGCGCGGCTGGTGCCTGCGCAACTTCCGGCGCCGGACGCGAGACCGATGCCGCCTGCATAGCTGGCTGAGCAGGCTGATTTTCCATGGCTGGCGCTTCCGGGGGGGTTGCTGCTGCTTGCTGCATTTGCTGCGGCTCGACAATCGGCTGCATGCGTGCTTTTGCGAGCTCTTGTGCGAGACGGAGATTTTCAGCCTCCATACCCGCCATCCGGTTGCTATCCACTTTGCTTTCTACTTCAACAACTTTCTCGACAACCTGAACTTCAGGGGCTTGCACAGGTACATTTTTAGCTCTTGCCAATTCCTGTGCGAGGCGCATGTTCTCGGCCTCCACTGCCGCGTAGCGCATTTCCATTTTTTTGGCTTCGCTCTCGGTTGCGCGTGCCCTGTAATCAGCCGCAGCCACAGCATTGTCCGCTGCTGCGGTTACAGGTGCTGCCGCCATACGCTTGTTGATCTCCTGAGAGAGCACGCTGTTTTGGGCGCGCAAGGCCGCTATCTCGGTTTCAAGGGCGCGAACATCCTGCGTTTTTCCGCTTCTGGCAGATGCTGCCAATTCAGCCTGCAGTTTCTTGTTTTCTGCCAGAAGTGCGGCTACATCCGCATCCGGCACCGAAGGAGCCGCATCACCCGATGCCTGACGGGCGTCGAGAACATCTTTTTGCGCAATATCGAGCTGCTTCTTGAGTTTTGATTTCTCATCTTCAAGTGCTTTCAGGCGTTTATCGATATCTTTTTCTGACTTGCCTGATGGCGGAGGTGCCTCGCGACCTGCGGCAATCTGCTCGTTCCTGCTGCGTTCGTATTCAAGCTGTCGTATCAAATCCACACGCTCGGTTTCCAGTGCAGCAATCTGTGCGTTTACGCCTGACGATTTTTCGCTGCCCGATGTCGATTCAGCCGCGCCTTTTTCAATCCGCTCACGTTGGAGAAGGTTGCGGTATTCATCTCTTTCAGCAGCAACACTGGCCAGTGACGATTTCACTTCGGCCAGAACTTCTGCCATTTGGTCATCGCCCTGATAGACGACTTTTTCAACAACCTTTTCAACGACCTTAGCATCCTCGCTTGCCGATGGAGAGGCATTTCTGGCCAGTTTTTCTGCCAGCATAGCGTTATCCGCCTTCATGACATCAAGCTGCTTTTTCAGCTGCTCCGTACGATCGGCAAGAACGGAATCCGTTTTTGTTTTTTCTTCGGCAAGGGCTTTTTCCAGCTCGCTGTTGCGCTTGGCCAGCTCGCCCATCTGGCTTTCGATCTCGCGAAGGCTGTCATCGGTGCTGCCACCACGGGCTGCAATGGCCTCCAGTTTTTCACGACGGGCGCGTTCTGCTTCCAGCATCGCTTTCAATTCGCGGCGGTCCAGTTCGTCTTGCGTGTTTATCTGGCTGATCTTCTTGCTACTCTCTCCTTCCGACTTCATCTGGGCGGCCATTTTTTCCATTTCCTGCGTGCGGGCTTTGGCTGTTTGCACTTCGGTCATGAGCGATGTATTGCGGGATTCCAGTTCTGTCAGCTTGACCACCATTTCCTTCAGTCGCGAGTCTTCTGAAGACTGGGCAGTACGTACTTTGGCAAACTCTGCACGCTCTTTTTCAAACTGCTCCATCAGAAGCGCCTTCTCGGCGTCCAGTTTCACAATCTTTGTTTCTTTTTCGGAAAGAGCTGCGCGCATGGCGTTGAGCTCTTTCTCCGTGGCTGCTCTGCGGGCCTGCTCAGCTGTGAAGTTTTGTGAAATCTCTTCTTTCTGAAGATTTGAGCGGCGCAGATTCTCAATTTCAATGTTGAGGCGTGCCAGTTCTTCGGAATGCTTTTTGCTCAGAGCCGCCTGTTTCTGGACCTCGGCTTCCTCGAGGCGGGCGCGCTCAACTTCCATTCGTGCCTGTAACTGTGCGAGACGCTGCTCTTTTTCGCTATCAACGCTGCGCAGCTTTTCAATCTCGGCGCTCATGCGCGCCAGCTCTTCCGTGTGTTTTTGGCTAAGGGCCGCTTGCTTACGCATATCTGCGTCCTCAAGCTTTCTGCGCTCCTCTTCCATCTGGCTTTGCAGTGTTGCAATACGCGCCTCTTTTTGTGAGGCGGTCATCTGCACTTCCTTGAGTGCTCTTTCGGCTGCCTCTCTACGGGCCTGCTCTTCACTGACTTTGCTTTCTGTCGTCTGCAGCTGGATTTTTGCGCTTTCGAACTGCGATGCTGTCTGTTGCAGGGATGCGTTCTCGTTTTCAAGCTCTGTTACGCGGGTACGCAGACGTTCTTGATCTTCAAGAGTAGCTGCGGATTTTGCCTTTTGTTCCTGCAACATTTTTTCAGCCATCAGGCGTTTGCTGCGTTCCGCATCCAGCGTCTCGCGGAGCGTTTTAAGCTGGGCGTTACTTGATTCAAGCTGCTCGATACGGGCCTTGAGTTCGCCGCGCTTTTCAGCTTCCGCCGTTTTTTCAGTGAGCGCGGATTCCAGCTCTGAGCGTTGCTGGCGTTCCGTATCCAGCATCAGGCGAAGGGCTTTCTGATCCTCGAGGGCCTGTTTTAGGGCCTCTTCATCCTGCGCTTCCTGCTGCTGGCGCGTGCGCTCCGTCTGGAGGCGGTCGACAAGGGCGTTTTTCTCGTTCTCAAGAGCTGCGAGCTTCGAGAGCAGGGCCTCGTTCTCGGCACTATTTGACATGCCGCCAACCACCGGCGATGAAGTCGATCCATCCTGTTTCAGGGATGCTGCTATTGATGCGTTTTCCTGCTTTAGGGCATCGATTTCACGACGCAGCTGAGACAGAGCGGCCGTATCGGTATCCGCCGCAGGCGTACGCGGCATGACTGCCGGCGAGTCGCCGATACATCCCGAAAGTTTTTGCTCGCCTGCACCAAAATCCGGCATCGAGAATCCGTAGCGGCCATTGTCGAAAATGACCGTCATTTCGGAACTACCCGTAAGAGCCGAGAAAAACTGAGGATCCTGCCCAGTGCGCAGCACAAGTGCGTTTGCGGTTGCTGGGCGCGTCAGAAATTCGCGCTTGAGGCCATAGCCTGCCTGAAGCGCAATGCGGTAAGTCTGGCTCGATTGAAAGAGCGGTTGCTGGAAATCAATGGCAACGGTGCCCTCGCCTTCGGTATTGCGGGCGAAGGTCACGATCATGTTGCCGTCAAAGCGGCGGGCAAGTGTGCAGTATGCGGAGCCGCCATTGGGCGGGTCTACGCGGTTGACGACCCAGTTACTTGCCGGTGAAAACGTTTTGTCGGCAGCGGCGCTGGCTGCACCGGAGTCCAGAACGACGAGAGAAACACCTGCCGCCAGGAAAGCCAAAAGTTTCTTATGTGACATCATGTGCAAACCTCACCGCAACCGAGGAAAAAAGAGATAACCGCAGCGATGTTACGAATCACCGCTTTATACAGGATACCTGCGTCGTCAAAGGGAGTGAAGCGCCTTGTTAACAGAATATTAACCTTTAGGCCGCTTCTAGCGAGTCGTTGTGATAATCAGGGCTTTTTCGCCGGTATCGGGGTCACGGTTGAGCTGCGCCGTCGGGCGGACGGCATCCCCCTTGAACTGCGCCAGCACGGCCATCACGGCTTCCTCAAAGGAGCCTTTTTCCTTGATGGTCGCATGAAGAGGGAAACCCTGATCTGCCTGCCAGATGACTTTAACGCCTGCATCCTCGCTCCAGTGTTCCAGTGTATCGCGTAGAGAGGTACCCTCAAGCGATTCCCATTTGCCCATTGTTTTGGCGCTTTTAACGTCAGCGACCTTCTTTTTTTCTTTTTCACCCTTCACCACTTTGGGTGCATCCGCAGGGTCAGGAATAACATCCATCTGCTTCATTTGCGGCGGGTTGAGTGGGCCCCAGCGGTCCTGCGCCTCTTTGGCCATGGTTGAGAGCTCTTCTGGAGGCATAGGTTTCCATGAAGATTTTTGCGGCTGTGGCTGTGGTTCAGCCTGTACCGTTTCCTGCATCGCGGGCGCCTTGTCCGGGCGTATGGCTACGGGCGGCGGCGACGACAGTGCCGAGGAAAGCGATGTTCCGCGGAAAGAGCCTACAGGGCGATTGCTGCCGCTAAACTTGCTCAGCAGTTTTTCAACGGCTTCGTCAAATCGGCCTTCATAGCGAACATCCTGCGGCAGACGCAGATCGCCCACCAGATCTACTTTGACATTGATGCCTGCCATAAGGCCCCATGCTTCCAGCACGCTTGCGAGGCTTTCGCCTTTTGCACCACCCCAGATGCCTACCATTTCGTCGGCGGCGGCTTTGGCGGGCCCCTCGTCCATCATGGGCGGAATGGCATTGACCTCCGCCACATCCTGATCCTTGAGTTGTGATGGATCGACGACGGGGTCTGCGGCGCTTTCACGCTTGGTCACGTAGATCGTGTCTTCAGAGATAGTCATTTTCAGGTTATGCGGCTGGAGCGCCAAGCGCATGACTTCCATCCAGTCCTCGCCTGCCTGCCAGCTGACAGGTGTCATGGGGTCCACATCCAGAAGCTTGAACTTGTAGCCCGTGGGCGCGAGTTCCGTCATGGCCAAGGCAATCGGGGTTTCATGGCCGCTTGATGTGACTTTTTTGGATTCGACCATCGGTACGTGCTCGACTTTACCGTCCAGCACGTTGGGCCCGGTGACAGGAACCGTGATCGCCATCATGCCGCCCATGCAGGCCTGCAAACGGGCAAGGCCATCGGTAAATCCGGTGGTGGCGAAGTAGTAAGGTTTTTCAGCAATCATGAGGCGGAAATTGCCGAGCTCGGTCAGCCGCTCTGCCACTTTTTTACCGCCGCCTGCGTTTTTGAGATCAAGGGAAAGGGTCGAGGCATCGCTCGCCATCGCATCCACGGCGAATGAATCTGCGCCGAGGCTCATACCTACTTTTTGCATGGAGCCGATAGCCATTGTCGGTTGCCGCGTATCGACCGTCAGGCCCACGATGCCGGCTGCGCGGGCGTGGAGACCTATGATCAGACCGTTATCGAATTCCGTGACCATGAGGCAGCCCAAGCCATCCGGGTTTTCCTTGGTGTCAAACTGCGATGCCTGCGACGGGCCAACAAGCCATGCCGAAAGAGGCTTTGCGACCGGTGATTTATGCTGAGGCGCTTTTTCCTGAGGCTGTTCGACCTTCATCACTTCGGCGGCAAGCTGTACTGGCTCGGTATCGGGGATAGTTTCGTCATTGATGTTTGCGGCATGGGCCGCCACCGTCAAAGACGTGGTAGCAAGCAGGATGAGTGCGAATCGCGAAAGGTTTTTCATTGGCCGCGAGTTTACCCCCTCGCGGTTATGTCGCCAAGGCCGGAAATTGCCTTATGCCCATAGGGCCCCTCACTTCGGCGTTGCGCCCCTTAAGCGGTTCATTTCGGTGAACATGCGATTTACCGCACTTTGCCAATGGGTTTCGTAGGTTTTTATATCGCCATTTTTTGCCAGTACTTCCGCCAGATGTGCCGCCTGCCCGATGGCCGTATTCAGGCCAAAGCCGCCATTGGGGTAAAAGGTCTGCGCGGCGTCGCCCGCCAGCACCACATTGCCTTTGACCAAATTTTGAGCGCGCACGGAACCCAGGCGATACAGAAAAACATCCTCCACGCGGTCGATACTTATGCCTGTGCGTATGGAAACCAGTTTCTGGATTACCGCGCTATCAGGCATAGGGTGTCTCAGAATTTCTCTTGAAAACGTACCGCTGATTTTGAAACGGTTTTCGCCTGGCAGCGGCACAAACACAACGCGCCCTTGCGGATAAAACATCTGGTGCATGTTGCGGTGGTCAAGCGGCTTTTCGCCCGCCACGCTTGCATCGCAACCGAAGGAAATTTCGCTGTCCTGCGTTTTTTCAACTGCGATTCCTGCCGCATCACGCAGCGTACTAAAGCGCCCGTCAGCCGCGATGATGATATCGGGCACTTCACTTGCGCCATCCTGAGATACAAGCCTGCTGCCTTCCAGTCTTGCGGCTTTATTCCATTCCACCCTTACGCCTGTTTTGCTTTCAAGCGCCTGTATCAGTACCGCCTCGGTATCCGACTGGTTGAGAGAGAGGTTATCGCAGCTTCGCGCATCTGGGTCCGCGAACGGAATGTATCTCAGCGGCGCTCCATTGAAAGACTGATACGTGCCGTAAACCGGCGTTGCCATTTTACGGATGGTCTGGCCAACCCCCAGCCTATCCAGCACCGCCAGTGTTTCGGCCTTGAGGCCCGTGGCACGGCTGCGCAAGCCGTGGCTCGCGCTCTTTTCAAAAACGCGTGCCACGATACCTTTTTGCGCGAGCGCAAGGGCGCATACCAGCCCTGCGGGACCGGCGCCTACGATGCAAACTGATTGACGTGCTTTGCTCATTTCATTACCAATGGTTTCATTATGATAAATCTTATGCTTTGCACAGGGAAAATGGATCTGGTCGCCGAATTTTATACGGCGGTCGGGGTTGATCTTGTACAAGAGCAGCACGGCGCGGGGCCGGTGCATTTTTCGTTCAAGGGCGATATGTGCGTTGAAATCTATCCGCCGCGTGTGCCTTCTGATGCCGCGTTTGTACTGCGCATTGATGTTGCCGATGTGGATGCTGTGGTTGCCAATCTCAAATCCAAATTTCATTACGAAGGGCTGATGGTCAGTGAACCTGAATCCCTCAAGACCGGCAAAAAATCGATCGTCCGCGACCCTGATGGGCGCGTGGTCGAACTATTCCAGTCCTTTAAGCCTTATCCTTAACCAGCCTTGCCGCGAGCGAGGCTTCAAGGAACATGTCGATATCCCCGTCCAGCACGGCGTCGGACTGATTGGTTTCAACGTCCGTGCGCAAATCTTTTACCAGACGGTAGGGTGCCAGAACGTAGGAACGTATCTGATGGCCCCAGCCGATATCAGTTTTTTCGCCGTGGGCCTCGGCTTTGATGGCTTCACGTTTTTGCAATTCCATCTCATAGAGTTTTGCGCGGAGCATGCCCATCGCGCTATCGCGGTTGGCGTGCTGTGAGCGGCCCATCTGGCAGGCGACGACCACGCCCGTTGGTATGTGTGTGATGCGCACGGCACTATCTGTCCGGTTGACGTGCTGGCCGCCTGCGCCCGAGGCGCGGTAGGTATCCACCTTCAAATCCTTATCCAGAATCTCGATATTAATGGTGTCGTCAATGACCGGCGATACGGCAATCGATGCGAAGCTTGTGTGGCGGCGTGCGTTGGAATCAAACGGCGATATGCGCACCAAACGGTGTACGCCGTTTTCGGATTTAAGCCAGCCGTAAGCATTTGGGCCTTTTATCTGGATGGTGGCGCCTTTGATGCCCGCTTCCTCGCCGTCGCTTTGATCCAGCAGCTCAACCGCGTAGCCGTGTTGTTCCGCCCAGCGCGTATACATGCGCAGCAGCATCGAGGCCCAATCTTGCGCCTCGGTCCCGCCTGCGCCGGAGTTGACTTCAAGGAAGGCGTCGTTGGCATCAGCCTCGCCTGAAAGAAGGCTTTGCAGTTCCATCTTCGCAGCCTCGGCCTTGAGGGCCATCAGCGCCTTTTCGGATTCAGCGACGATACTCGCGTCGCCCTCGGCCTCACCCATTTCGATGAGACCTACATTGTCACTTAAAGCAGCATCGATTTTTTTAACAACATCAATACGCTGTGAAAGAGCGTTGCGCTCACGCATGATGCCTTGTGCCTTTGCGGCGTCGTTCCAGAGGTTTGGGTCTTCGGCGAGCGCGTTTAGTTCCGAGAGTCTATCAAGAGCGACTTCCCAGTCAAAGATGCCTCCTCAGCAATTCCAGAGAGGCTTTGATACTTTCTATGGCTGCTAAGGTTTCGGCTTTCATGGCATTCTCGATTTTTACTCTTATGCGGCTTCGGCGATGACCATCGGCTCGGCGGCTTCAAAGTGCTCGAGCATTTTGACACAGGTTGCTTGCAACTCTTCATCAGAAGCGTATGCAAACGTGGCTGCGTTGTCGCCTTCAAAACCGTTAGTCGCCATAATCTTTTCGGCTTCGGCAAAAACGACTACCGGTTTTTTCATGGCCATCATCGCGCTTACAAAACGTTTGGTGTGCGGGTTAGTCAAAAGCTTGTCTACATGACGCTGGCCGCCAGGGATGATGAGACGATCGTAATCCGAACCCAGAGAAACTTCGATTTTTGCATCCGACGGGTAGCAGTGGCCCCATGTATTTTCACCCCATGTATGGATGAGGCCCGTTTCAGGTGTAATCACCATCGGGCGGATCTTCTGGGATGCGAGAGCGCGGGCAATCGCTGTCATTTCTTTTTCGCTGACGCCGCTTGCGGCAAGGAGGGCTATTTTGGGCATTTGGGACATTGTCTAAGATGTATCTCTCTATTTCGGGTGAATTTTGGTGTGCGCGATAAAAGCCTGACTCAGGGGCCATCTGTCAAGATAAAACAGAAAATAAGTTATGGCCTGAATGGCCCACGCGGCAGACTCTCCGCAACTTTTTCGGCAGCTGTTGTAACGGCTTCACTGGCTGTTACACCTATCCCTTCTTCAGCCATTTGGTGCAAGAGTCCGCCACCGCCTTCGGGCTGTGGTGTCACAAGGGTAACGGGGTCAGCGGCCAATGTTACCGGAGGTTCAAAAGGCATGGCGCAAACGGCGCTAAAATCTGCCATATAGGCTTCACGATCCATAGATTGATTTTTTAATTTTCTATCTGAACGATCATACCAAACCTTCAGATAATGCTTACCTTCCGGCTGTTTCTGGAAGAGGCGTGATACCGATTCCGGTAACGACAGGCTGTCCAGCCGCGCCCAATCGAGCCGTGCATAACAAATGAATTTTTCGGGGATATATTCTACCGTAAGCCCGCCCGGCTCGCTGATGCGTATGCCCGTATATTGCCCGACCCTGAAAGGCGTGCCGATGGAGCCGGGAGGGCCCTGTAAAGTACCGAATATGTATTCCATGGCCGAGAGATCTTCAGGCAGCTTTTGCTGAACATGGTCCCCGAAGGTCAGGTCTGTATTCAATTCGCTATGATCCATGGCGCGCAGATAGGGCACCATACTGCGTTTCAGGCGACCACCCCAAAGCTGCCGGTCATTCCATTTCTCGCAAAAGAGTTTGAGAAGCGATTCAATGCCTTCCTCGCCCAGTAATGCCTTTTTCAGGCGCATGTACTCCAATACATCCTTGCCGGTGTTGCTTACCGTCTGGCCAAATGCCTTGCCTGCCGCCAGTATCGGGCTCACGGGGATACCCAGCGCCCATAAAAGCGACATCAGCAAGGCATTACCGAAGAAAACCCCACCTGCCGTTTTGGCTACTTGTGCGCCGCGCATCTGGCTCATGGCGTAAGCAAAGCGCATCTGGAATTTGCGCAGCCTGTATGTCATCGACGGTTTTTTCTTTGCATCGCCGTTTAACTCAACCGTGTATGTGTCAATTCCGTCAAAGAAAAGAGGGGCACGCTTTTTGAAATCGCTTTCAACAAGCGCCTCTACCTCACTTAAAGTCAGTCCGCGTTTGCGAAGGGACGCGCTGCGCATGAATCGCCCGCTCAGGCCCTGAAAAATCTGCTCGTGACCGCTACTGAGGTTCCAGCCGTGGCCGGGGGCCACAAACATCATCAGGTCATACCTGTCGCTGCCCGCCTCATCACAAGGAACTGCCCTGTAAACAATCCCGTCACTCAACCAGAGCGTTTTTGAAATCCGGAAAGCCGTGCCATGCGTTTCAACAAACGCCAGATAAGCTCTCTGGTGCTTGTGCATTTCATCCATGAACCATTTTTCGGCCAAACGGTGCGGCCTCACTGTAAAAACACGCAGACGGTCCAGATTGCCGTTTCCAAGATCTTTTAGGCGGTTTGGCAATTGCGTCCCTACGGGAACACATACTTCTTTTCCATTTTTGTCATTCATTTTTAATGATTTAGATAAATCCTCCGTAACGTTCATGGTTTCCAAAACCAGATCGTCAGGGTCTGCCGCCCAGATACCAACGCGGCGGCCGTCCGGCGTTCTGAACAGATGATATGCGCCGCCTTGCGGATAATAAAATCCACCATTTTCAAGCGGTACAGGATTGACCATGCGCCGACCTTCGTGGACCAGACGGAAAATATCCTCCCTCTTCCATGTCTCGACGGGTTGGATCTCAGACGCTAAGGGGGCGGCGGTCAGGGCTGTCATATCCAATATCTTTAAAGGCTGCGGTTTATGCAAAGCAACAAAAACAGGTAAAAATCGGACTTGCCATCAGCCAGCCCTTTGAACAAACTCATCTTTTAGATTGCAAGCCGCCTCCCAAATCACTATACCTACCCATAACAATTTACCGACTCATAGAAGGAGTTACCCTATGTTCAGTTTCCGCAAATTTGGCCTCGTCGCTGCTGTTCTTGCGCTCGGTGCCTGCTCGGGTGGCGAGTACAGCGAAGTTAAGGCCCTGAATAAGGCCAGCGCTGGCGGCTCGGCTTTTACCCAACAACTGACCGCTGAATACAAGGCGTTCTCCAACTACCTCATGAAAGACATGATGGACTACGCGGATGCCGTCCATTTCGCACGTAAAGGGCTTGAGGCATCCAAAGGCACAAACGTCATGCCTGAGCCTGTCAACGATTACGATCTGGAAGCCGTTGAAATCACCGAGCTTTCGGATGCCCGCGCCCGCCTCGTTTCCGTTATCGACCGTGGCGCCCGTGAAATCATCCCCGGCAAAACCGCCGTTGCGCAAGCACGCTACGACTGCTGGATCGAGCAGGATGAAGGCAGCGTGAACGACACCGGCAAGCGCGGCAATCTTGATTGCAAAAACCAGTTCCTGGCCACTATTCAGGAAGTCGAGGCCGCCGTGCCTGCCTCACCTCCTGCCCCAATGGATGAGGGCGTTCCTGAGCCTGTCGGCATGATGGATGCAAATCCCGAGCCTATGGACCTCAAAGAAGCCATGTATATCGTGTTCTTTGACTGGGACCGCTCGAACATCAACCAGGGCGCTGCTTCCATCCTTGACGCAGTCGTTAAGGAATACGCAAACCGCGGTGCCAAAGGTATCGATGTTGTCGGTCACACGGACCGCTCAGGCTCCGATGACTATAACGATGCATTGGCCATGAAACGCGCCACCGCGATCAAGAAAGACCTGATCGCCCGCGGTATCCCTGCCGATGCCATCACCATCTCCGGTCGCGGCGAGAAAGAACTTCTGGTACAGACCGCGGATAACGTCCGTGAGCCTGCCAACCGCCGCGGCGTTCTGACCTTCAGATAATCCGCGTATAAAAACGCACAAGAAAAGCCGCCCATAAAAGGCGGCTTTTTCTTTGTCAAAAGATTGGCATTCGCCTATGGTCTCAGCCTCATGTTGCAACGCCTTGAAACATCGACCGCGCCTTTCATGTCTTCACCCGATACGGCGCTTGAATATGTTTTACCCTCACTGGGTTCCACGCCTATTCCTGTCATTGTCGATTCGCCCCATAGCGGCCGACACATGCCCGACGACTGGCGTCTGGCCTGCGATCCCTACTTTATCAGGCAGCGAACAGAAGATTGTTTTATCGACGCCGTTTGTAGTGGCGCCCCCCATATTGGCGCCCATTTCATGGCCGCTCAAACCGCGCGTGCTTACCTTGATGTCAACAGGCCCGTTTCAAGCCTGATGCCAACCGACTTAAAACCGCCTGTGCGTATCCTCAAGCCGTCCGGCGCACGCGATGTCAACGCGCGCAACGGGCGCGGGCTTTACTGGCGTATCTGCATGGTGGACGGGCAACGAATCCCGATTGTGCGTGATGCCGATATTCCTGATGAAAGCGCCGTCCTAAAACGTATCCGCTTCTTGTGGTCGCCTTATCACAGGCAACTCCAATCCGCCCTTCGGGGCTTGCTTCGGCAACACGGCATTGCCGTTCATTTCAATCTCCATGCGTTTTATCCAACCGGTCGTAAAAACCAGCCTGAAATTGTGGTGGGTGATTTACACGGGCGTTCCTGCGCGCGCTGGCTGACACAGCTCGCGGCCATGCATTTTGTAAAGCATGGGTATGATACGGCCATCAACGCGCCTTACCCGGGCGGTGAAATTATAAGGCTGGCAGGGGCACCCTGTTCGGGGCTTCATTCCCTACAAATCGAAATCCGCAAGGATATGTATATGGATTCCGTTTCCCTTGAGCCCAATTCCGGTTTCTGGCGTTTGAAACAGGTGCTTGAAAATTTATTCTTGGCGGCTGGGCGTACAGCGCGGACGGGCACACATATTAATGCATCGTCCCTTGGATGACGACGGGCTTGCCATCTGCCGTGCTGGGGGCAACCACGTTAACGCCCTGCGATTCCATCTTTTCCGGCTGCCCGAAGGTGATCGGCCCCGGACGGACGATAATACGCATGTTGTCCTCAAGGCCGCGCTCGACGGCTATATCCATGCTTTTGACCATGTCCGCCAGAAGTATGTTCAACTCGCGGTCACGCTCGGCCAGCGATACACCGGCGGGCAGCTGCTTTTTGCGCTCGAGCGTGTAGGCCGACTTGACGTTAGGCTGGGTTGTGCGACCGTTCAGATCAAGACCCACACGCATTGTAATCGTGTACTCCATGGGGTTTGAAATCCTGAAGCTGTCGGTCCAGTCACCTGTGCCCTGCGCTTCAGATGTTGTCAGCGTTGCCTGCTGGATGATGAAGTTGAGCGTACCCTCACCGCCTGAAGCCTGTAACCTTGCCTTGGCATAGCGCGAAAGTGCCGCCGCGGGGGCCACACGCCCTTCAAAATAGCGGGCATTGGGGCTGGTCGACTGGTCCAGTACCTTGACCGAACCTACGTTCAAAACCAGCGGTTGCATCTGAGTAAATCCGAGGTCCGGCTGCTGGGGCGGCGTTGTCGCCGTTGTGGTCGTGCAAGCCGCCAGCGGTACTACCGCTACGAGAGCCGCCGTCATAAGAAACTGTTTTACGCGCATGGTGGGCACTCCTGCTGTTTTTTGTACACTTAATGAGTCACCTGATTCGCTTCGACTTCAATACAAGAGAATGAAACCGTGTCGAAACGGTAGGTTTTACTGCAAAATTCGCATTTCATTTCTATGATTCCGTCTTTGGCTGCGTGCTCGCGGTCTTCTTCGGGTAAGGTTTCAAGCACGCGCGATACGCGCTCGGGCGAGCAGCGGCATTTATCGAGCGCTTCAAGCGGGGTGAAAATCCTGACACCTTCCTCATGGAAAAGCCTTACCAGCAAATCGTGGGAATGCAGGTCCGGGTTCACCAATTCACCAGCGGTCACGCTTTGCAAAAGTATGTGAGCGCGGTTCCAGTCTTCTTCTTTTTCGGCAATCAGGTCCGGTCTTAAGGGGGTTACGCCCTCCTGACCTGCTACGGAAGCCGAGGGGTCCGGCATACGCTGGAGCATAATTGCACCTGCGCGCCAGCCTGTTTTTTTATCATAGGTGGCAGCGACCTTGATGCTGGTGCCGATTTGCTCGGACTGGTCAAAATAGTGCTGGACCGATTCTGCAAGCGTGTCTCCGCCCAGAGCCACGATGCCCTGATAGCGTTCCATGTGTTCGCCCTGATCGACCGTAAAGGCCAGATACCCTTTGCCTGCAAGGTGATGGAGGCTGAATCCTGCATAGATACCGTCGTTCGGTTTTTCTTCTGCGGCCTGCATGGCCTTGACGATATCCTCATTGAAACCGGCATAGCCGCGCAGCGCGCCTGCGGTTGTGACATCGGCCACCAGTGTACGCACGGGGCCGTCGCCACTGGTTTGCAGGGTAAAGATACCCTCGTATTTCAGCATGGATGACAGCAAGAGGGATGTTGCTAGCGTTTCCGCAAGCAGATGCGCGACAGGTTCGGGGTAATCATGGCGCTTGAGCATGGCGTCCAGTGCGGGGCCCAAACGTACGATCCGGCCACGCAGGCCCGATGCCTCCAGCTGGAAGGGTTGGATCACGTTATCATCCGGCTCGCGCGGGGCGGTTTTATCGCTGTTATCGTTGGCTATTCTAGTCATGGCACTCTTTTACCGTCAGGAGCGGATTTTGTAACCCCTATTTAGCATGGCCAGTGCCAACATCCACAAGGCGATGGAAAGGGCGATGAGCATCACGATCCCTGTGCCCAGCGGCATGTCCGCCGTGCCAATGAAACCGTAACGGAATCCGTCTATCATATAGAAAAACGGATTGGCATGGGCCAGCGCCTCGAACATAGGGGGCAGGTGGTCGGCTGCGTAAAACGTGCCTGAAAGCATGGTCAGCGGCATCACCACAAAGTTTGTCACGCCTGCCAGATGGTCGAATTTTTCAGCCCATATCCCAACAACGACCCCTAGCAGCGAGAGCATGGTGCAACCGAGGACCGAAAAGAGGACAATCGCCCAAAGATGGGTCACGGGCAGATGCGCGAACGGGACCATCACTAGAACATTGAAAAACCCTACGGACAGGCCACGCAATACGCCGCCTATTGTATAGGCGGTCAGGATTTCGCCTGAGGATAGCGGCGGCATCAGCACGTCCACAATCGAGCCCTGCACCTTTGCGATGATCAGGGATGAAGACGTGTTGGCGAATGCGTTTTGGGCCATACCCATCATGACAAGGCCAGGCAGAAGGAAGGTCATGTAAGGCACGCCCTCAATGCCGCGCCCCTGCCCGCCCAATGCCATCGAGAATACGAAATAGAAAAGGACCGTCGTGACAATAGGCGCGACGATGGTCTGGAAATAGACCTTCATATACCGGCGCACCTCCTTTTTGGTCATTGTGTAAAGGCCGATCCAGTTGATGCCTTTGATGATGCGTGGCTCGGGGGTCGAGAGAGATGCTGACATACACTTACTTTCCGTTATGATTTATGTATGGATGAAGATAGCCCGAAGGCCACGAAGGTCAAACGTAAAACGGCCAAAAAGCTGTCGGAAAGCTATTTGCGGAATTCAGCCCTTTATTATCTTCAGCGCCATCCTGCGTCTGTTTCCCATTTTCTTTCTGTCATGGAGCGCAAGATGAAGCGCTCGCTCAAAGACCATCCGGATCAGGATTTTGCGGCTTTTAGCCTATTCCTGCGCGAAAAGCTGGTGCCTGAGCTGACGCGCAGCGGTTTTCTGAATGATGCGCTTTACGCCAAAGCCTTGACCGGTTCGCTGCAACGGCGCGGGTTACCCAAGCGCGTGATTGCCATGCGGCTTGCCACAAAGGGCGTTGAGGCGGACGCCGAACAGATGGCAGAACAGGACGATATTCAAGCGGCACGCCTTTACGCCAAACGTAAACGTCTTGGCCCCTACGCCACACGCGTGCGCGACCCACAAAAGGATATGGCGGCATTGGCCCGCGCCGGTTTTTCTTATGAAATCGTCATGCGGGTTTTAAAAGAAGATATCAAGCACGGGTGACAGGAAACGCTGTCACGTTATCTGCTGCCGTTGTCTGTGGTGACTGAGCCACGCGATCGACCGGAATGACGAGCGTAGCAGTCGTGCCTACACCCTTGCGGCTTAAAAGCTCAAGCTGGCCGCCATGCATTTTTATGAGGGCATCCACCAGTGTCAGCCCCAGCCCTGTGCCGGAATTGGAGCGCGAGAAGGCGCTTTCCACCTGACCGAATGGCGAGAGCGCTTTTTCAATTTCCTTCTCCTCCATGCCTATGCCGGTATCGGTCACGCTGATGCGCAGCTCGTGCCCTGAGCCTGCATAGTCGCAATCTACGGTCACGCGCCCATCGGGCGGCGTAAACTTGATGGCGTTTGAGAGAATGTTCATGAGGATCTGTTTGAATGCGAGTTCCTCGCCGATGATTTTCGGCATATCCGCGTGAAGGTTATTGGATACAGTCACCCGTCCTGCTTCCGCTTTGGACGACAAAAGGCTGATACAGGTTGCAGCCGTGCGGTGGATGCTGAAAAGCGTTTCGTTCAGTGTTCTGTCACCGGCCTCAATACGGCTGATATCCAGAATATCGTTGATGATCGTCAGAAGGCGTTTGCCGCTGTCATTGATGTCGCCCGCGTATTCCACATAAGCCTTGTTGCCGACCTGCCCCATCGCCTGATTTTGTATGATCTCCGAGAAACCAATGATGGCGTTGAGTGGCGTGCGCAGCTCATGCGACATGTTGGCAAGAAATTCTGATTTTGCGCGGTTCGCCAAATCGGAATTGAGTTTTGCTTCCTTCAATCCCTGCTCGGCCAGTTTGCGCTGCGTGATGTCCTCGATACTGCCCTCGTAGTATTGAAGGCGGCCGTCGTCATCCTTAACGGCACGGGCGTTTTCAGATACCCAGATCACCTGCCCATCCTGTCTTGTCAGGGTGGATTCATGGTTTCGAATGTAGCCAAAGGTATCAAGATCGCGTTCATACCGCAGGCGGTCGCGCGGATCGGTATACAGCTTGCCGATATCACGCACCATATCCATCAGCTCGTGCGGGGTTTTGTATCCCAGAATACGGGCGAGCGCGGGGTTTGCAGAAATAAACTTGCCGTCATGCGCAACCTGATAAATACCGCCCGCCGCGTTTTCAACGATGGTGCGATATTTCTTCTCGGCTTCAGCCAGAGCTTTTTCTGCCCTGCGGCGTTCTTCCACATCCGTAATGGTACCAACAACACGCGTGTTACGCGTGTTGTCTGTACGAACCATCGAGAATGCGAGATCGATGGCTCTGAATTTTCCGTCCGCCGTCTGAAGGCGGGCGATGGAGCGGTAGCCCTCTGTCTTGTCGCGCACAAGGTTTGAAAAAGCGACACGCTGGTTGTCGTGGTCAGCCGGGTGCAGCATGTCGAAAAGATCGCGCCCCAAAGAATGCGGTATCGAGAAGCCCGTCACACGTTCCCATGTTGCGTTGACAAAGAGGATATTGCCCGAGGCATCGCATTCGAAAATGATATCGGAAACGGAGTCTATCACGCCGCGATACTCGCGCTCGCTTCGCTGCATGGCTTCGTACAGGCGGTTTGACTCATCAACCTGATTTTTCAGCTCCAGGTTTTTGGATGTGAGCGCGTTGTTCATGGCAGAAAGGCGGATGGACTGGCGGTAATTGCTGCGTACATACAGCGTGCCGATCATCGTGATGGAGAGGCCAAAAAGCAGAAGCAAAAACGGCACCCGGCTGATAAAGGCCATGCGCATGTTCTCACGGATATCCAGTGCTACATCGATTGATGTTTCACCAACCTTCATATCCCAGGCATCGGCGCTGCTATGGAGAGGGAAAAACGGTTTCTCTTTTTCCGATTCCGCCGTGCGACGATCCAACTGCAAGAGGCGGCTTCCTGTTGCAGTATCCCTTACAATTACGCGCTGGATGGATAGATTATCGAGTGCGCTCTTCAACTCAAGCCCGTGGCCCAGGCGAGTAATTCCTGCAATTACCCTGCTGATGCTTCCCTCTGATACGACGGGGTGCAGCATTACAAGCTGGCGCGACTGAATGCCGCTTTCCGCGCTTTCGTTTTCAAGTTTGCCGCTGCCTATATCCGTGCGCATGGCGACCACGGTTTCCGGCTTCAATTCGGTCAGCAGGCTTGCATCAATTTTTAATGGCTCGGTGATGAGAGAGTCTGTCTTATAAAGCGTACGCTGTTTCCATCCGCTGGCTGCTTTTTCAAAAAGCACGATCTCGTCAAAGAGAGCATGCTGGGGCACAATTTTTTTGAAATCCTCAGGCTTGCTTTCGGTGACTCCATTCAAAAGTTCCAGCGCGCGGTCTGCGCCTTCGAGGGTCACGGCAAGTCGGGCAAAGCCGGTTTCCATTGTATGTTTGATCTGGGTCGTAATCGACTTTACGTCCTCGACACGCATCTGGCTGATAAAAACTGTGAGGGTCACAAACGCGGTCACGGTCAGAATAAGACCGTTCAGAAAAACCATCAGCTGCGTCAGGCCACTGCGGCCCAAACGTGCGGGGAATCCTTGTTTTGCAGCAGCCTTTGCCTTTCGGTCGGCTGCCCTTTTATGGTTTGACATGACCACACTTGGCCGACGGAATGCCAGCCCTCAAACGCGTTGATGCCACCACTCTGCCAGATGTCGGTTAAGGAAAATTTAAGACCCTGCGACAATTAAAGTTCATAAAAAATTTACCAAAGTTAACGAAATGCTGGACAGCGTTAACCTTTTGTGCTTGTGTAATCGTGATTTGTTGTAACGCAGCAAAAACTCACTGGAGGCCACAATGGTTCGCTCGTTCTTTGACCCTTCGCTCATCAAACAGATGATGCCTAAGCAAGGTATCAGTACCAATCCCGTTTTTGATCTTAAATCGATCATGGAAACGCAGCGTAAAAACATGCAGGCCATGACCGAGATCATGCAGCTTGGCATGGAGAGCATGCAGCAGGCCGCTTCCCGTCAGGCGGAACTCGTTGGCCGCATGGTTCAGGACAACTCCTCTTACGCCTCTACCATCATGACGGAAGGCACGCCGGAGCAAAAAGTCCAGCGTCAGGCCGAGCTGGTTCGCAAGTCGTATGAAGCGACCGTTGCCGGTGCCCGTGAAGTAGGCGATATCATCAGCAAGTCTGGTGAAGAAGCTGCCGAGATTATCAATCGCCGCGTCAGCGCTTCCTTGACCGAGTTCAAGGCCGCGTTTGATCCCAAGGCTGCGGCGGCTGCGGCACAGGATGATGATAGGCCGGCTGCAAAAGCACCTGCTAAAAAAGCAAAAGGCAAAAAGGCTGCCTGATGCCGGCGGATACGGGCGGTATTGCCACCCCTGTCACCATCGACGATTTTCTTAAATTAGACATCCGTGTCGGTACCGTCACGGATGTTTTGCTTTTTCCTGAGGCGCGCAAGCCTGCTTATAAAGTGTTTGTCGATTTTGGGCCTGCCATAGGCATCAAAAAGACATCGGCGCAGGTCACTGCCAACTACACACCAGAAACCCTTATCGGCAAACAAGTGGCCGCTGTCGTCAATTTTCCGCCGCGGCAGGTCGGGCCCTTTATGTCCGAAATTCTTATATTAGGTTTTCCAGACGATGCGGGCGCGGTCACGCTTGTCCATCCATCAAAGTTGGTACCCAACGGCGGTCGGCTTTATTAGAAGTTTTTGGTCATGAAGACCATATCGAATTCCTGATTGTCGGGGCCGTAGGCTAACCGCTCTTCTCTTGTCTCAACGAACCCAAGCGCCTTATAGAGCGCAATCGGCTTTGACTGCGTTTTTGAGACATTGAGATGGAGTGCAGGCATCAGGTTTTCTCGTGCGTATGCGATTGTTGCTTCCATCAATTTGCGCCCAAGCCCGTGACCCTGGTAATCGGGATGGACTTCCAGACGCTTTACTTCTCCCGATCCGTCTTCATGCGCTTTAATACCCACCATTCCCACCACTCTCCTGTCTGCTCTTACGACAAAAAATATGCGGTACCGATTGGGGATGTCCTGCATATCGGCATGGTAGGATAGATTTTTGACGAAGCCTTCCGTTGTTGCAACTGTAAGCTTGTGCAGTTCCCAGACTGAGTTTTTATCGTGAGGTTCGTACAATTCGATTTTCAAAAACATGACTTTCTACAACGGTAAATGGATCGTTACGCGCAGACCGCCCATCGGTGAGCGAGATAGAAAAATGCGTCCGCCATGGCCCAATATAATGTCCTGTGCGATGGCGAGCCCTAGACCCGTGCCGCCTGTTTTGCGGTTGCGGGATGCTTCAAGACGCTGAAAAGGTTTAAACGCATCCTCGTATTTATCGGGGGGGATGCCGGGGCCGTCATCATCCAGTGTTATTTCTGCCCAGCCGTTATGCGTATCCAGTGCAAGTGTCATGCGCGCTGCGTGCGCGTATTTCCGGGCGTTTTCGACGAGGTTGGTGATGGCACGTTCCAGCGCGCCTGTCCGCATTTCCAGTTCCAGGGTTTTTGGCGCTTCCATTACAACGTTAAAATTCTGGCGGGCGGCGTTGGCGACGATGCGCTCGAGCAGTTGTACAAGATCCGCTTTCTGGGATGCCTCATCCCCCTCGCCACGCATGAAAGCCAGATACCCTTCAACCATGGATTCCATATCCGTTATATCGGCGCGGAGCGCATCGCTATCGGGGTTGCCGGGCATCATCGCCAGTTGCAGTTTCATGCGGGTCAATGGCGTGCGCAAATCGTGGCTGATGCCGGCTAGCATTGCGGTGCGTTGCTGGACTGCGCGCGTAATGCGCTCCTTCATTGAAAAGAACGCTTCTGTCGCGCGGCGAATCTCGCTTGCGCCGGTCGGTTTATAGGGTTGTACATCCGCGCCTTTGCCAAAGCGCTCTGCTGCAACAGACAGGCGGCGGATGGGCCGGATCTGATTGCGCATGAAAACAATGGAAATCAGGAAGAATAAAAGTGCGAGGCCGTTAAGCCAAAGTACAAAGATATAGCCCGAGCTATCATACATCCGGCGTTGTGGCATCGAAGCCTGCAACAAGCCTGTTTTAAGCTGAACTTCCAGATCCACGCGCTTGCGGTCGAGATTGATATCAACGCTGAACGGCCTTCTTACTTGTTGCATCATCGCGCGTGCGAGCGTGTCTTCAAGCCCGGGGCCATCGCCCGCATCTGTCTGAAGGTTATCGTTTTTTGCTTTTGGCGTGTATGTCACCAGCACATCCAGGTGTCCGGCCAAGAGCCCTTTGAGCATTTCGATGGAGCGCTGGTCGCGCGGGCGGGCCTCGATCTGTTCGCTGATGGCGGCAATTTCACCCGCAACCGAAAACGCCAGCCGCTCGGTCATTTTTGTCCAGTGGCGGTCAAAAAAGATGTAGGTAGCAAGGCCCTGTAACAGCAAAATGGGCAAGAGGATGATAAGCACCGTCCGGCCAAAAAGTCCGTGGGGTAGCATGTCGCGCAGGGTTTTGATGCGTTTCATTCCGGTGCCGCTCTTAAAAGATACCCCTGCCCGCGCACGGTTTGTACCATCATGGGCAGTTTCGGGTCATCACCCAGCTTGCGCCTAAGGCGTGTGACCTGCACATCGATTGTACGGTCGTTGCCGCCGCCAAGGCCCAGCGATGCCGCAAGCGCTTCCCGCCGTACGGGCAAATTCGGTTTTTCAGACAGCGCCGCCAGCAGCGAGACTTCGTTATTTGTAAGCGCAATGGCTGTCCCTGATGCATCATAAAGGCAGCGTGCGTTGCGATCGAAAACCCAGGGGCCGATGACAAGGCGGTTAGCGGCCACCGGTTTATCCGCTGGCATCGTGCGGCGTAAGATGGAGGCTATGCGTAACAGCAACTCGCGGGGTTCAAAAGGCTTTGGCATATAATCGTCTGCCCCTGCCTCAAGCCCTGCAATACGATCGCCCGTCTCGCCCATCGCGGTGAGCATCAGTATCGGGGTCTCCCGTGTTTTGCGGATGTACTGCGCGAGCTCAAGGCCTGTTTCGCCCGGCATCATCACATCCAGTATGGCCAGATCAAAGCGCAGCATCTGCATCTGCGTTCTCGCGGCTGCAGCATTTTCGGCAGCCGAGACCCAGTAGCCGTTCTGGCCCAGAAAACGGCTCAGAAGCGTCCGGATACGGTCATCGTCGTCGACAACGAGAATGTGTGGTTTTGTGAGTGCCATATTGCTTTTTTAACGTGTCTGCGGTCAGATGATAGCCCTTAAAAGAAAAGAAAACAAAGAGGTGTTGTATGTCCGGCCTACCCTTCGACCAGCGGGATGGTTTCATCTGGTATAATGGCAAGGTTCTGCCCTGGAATGATGGCAAAATCCATATCGTCAATCACGGCCTGCATTACGGCAGCTGCGTGTTTGAGGGGATCCGCGCTTATGGCGGCAAGCCTTTTCTACTTAACGAGCACAACGAACGTCTTATCCGCTCGGCACAGATCCTTGATATGACGATTCCGTTCGATGTACCGACGATCAATGCCGCATGCATGGAAATGCTTACGGCCAACAAACTCAAGGATGCCTATTTGCGGCCTGTAGCATGGCGGGGGTCGGAGGTCATGGGCATTGCCGGTGGAAACGCACCCGCGCACGTAGCCATCGCCGTGTGGTACTGGGGCAAATATTTTTCGGAGGAACTGCTCGAAAAAGGCATTTCCCTCAAGCAGTCCAAATGGCGTAAGCCCGCCCCCGATACAGCCCCCACCGAAAGCAAAGCGGCGGGGCTTTACATGATCGGCACTCTTGCCAAGCACGAAGCCGAGAAAGCCGGATACGCGGATGCTTTGATGCTGGATTACCGCGGGTATGTTGCGGAATCATCGGGCGCCAATCTTTTTATCGTCAAGGACGGCGCGATTAAAACGCCTATTCCAGATTGCTTCCTGAATGGGCTTACCCGCCAGACGGTGATGAGCCTTGCGAAAAAGGCTGGTTTTTCTATTGAAGAAAAACGTATTACGCTTGATGAACTCATGGTGGCTGACGAAGTCTTTTTGACGGGCACCGCAGCCGAGCTGACAGCCGTCGGCAAAATCAACGACCAGACTTACACGGTCGGCTCCGTCACGCGCACCTTACGCGATCACTACGAGGCTCTTATCAATGCTTGAAGCTTTGCTGCATAATGCCTCCATCCCTTTGCGCTTGCGTAAAAAGGTGGGCAAGCTTTTACCTGTCAAACCGCATGTGCCTTTTACGGCAAGGCTCTTTGAAAACGTCTATGAGGGCGTGACGGGCTCGCATCTTGATAACAAAATCTTTTTGTACGGGATGCATGAACCTGCGACCATCCGTCTGATGCGCGGTGTGTTGCGAATGCAGCGTGCTGCGGGCATGGCCCCCGTTTACCTTGATATTGGTACCAATACGGGGGCGCATCTACTCGCCGTTGCCTCCCTTGCTGATAGAGCCTACGGGTTTGAGCCATGGGCCCCCGTGCGCGCCCGCGCACTTGAGAATGTCATTCGCAACAAGCTCAGCCACGTCACGATTTTTGATTTCGGTGTCGGGAGCACCGATGCAGCATTGCCTTTTGCGCCGCCCGTTTCCGGCAATCACGGAACCGGATCGTTTTTCAGGCAGGATGATGCCAACAGCGTTACATTGAACATCCGTCGCGGGGATAGTGTCATTGCCGAAAACGGCATTGCACCTACCCTCATCAAAATCGATACCGAAGGGTTTGAACGGCCCATTCTGGAAGGGCTTCGGGATACGCTGGCCCAACATCAACCTGTAGTCGTGTTTGAGTACAGCGCGATGTCGAAGCCGGATTTTTCGGACGACGGTATGATGACCCGGCTATTTGGTGAGGGTTATAGCTTTTACGGCCTCAAGCCTAGCCGCGAAATGCCCTGCTTTGAACCCCTGTGTTTTGGCGAACGCTATGAAAACGTGATCGCGTGGCCTCTGATACAAAATACAGGAGACCTTCATGCGGGCATGAAGTTACAAATACTGAAAAATTGAGGCTACGCAGCACAAATCCATAAGATAGAATTTTTTTGCATAGTTTTTTAAAGACGTTACTTATTTTTCGTGTTATGGAATAAAAAGGAGAACCCTGATGACCCTCTATACTGCTAAAAGCATCAATTACATTCCCAATAGTCAAGATGTGGAGGCAAGATGTCTATTAAGAAACACAGTTGATGTCGTCCTCGTTTTCAACGCGGCCGCACAACCCAGAGAAATCTGCGAAGCTGCACTCAGTGTTCTTAAAAAAACTGGTCTCACTCATGTCCGTGTGATGCAAGAAGCGCGCGGCTCCTTTCTAGGGAAATTTTTCGGTAAAAGGACAAAGCGCCTCTATAAATCTGGCTTTCTTGGATATCCTGTTGCATCTGGTGATGCACGACACGAGGAAGTAGAAAGCCGCGCCCGAATAAACCTTAGACGAAAATTGCAAAGTGATAGCCGCACCATTGAAGATTTTATAAAAGAGGCTCATGACAGCTACACCTTGAGTGATATGCACAGAAGCCTCAAAGCTTTTGAAAGTATCGACTTGGATCAAAAACAGATTGTCGATGCAAATTACTACGCAGATGATCCCGAGGCCAGACCTGTGGGTAAAGGAGGAATGGTTGAGATCAGCGCTCACAACCCTTCAGCAAACCCTGCGGCCCATGTACTTAGACGCCTTCTGGATACCTATCAAGTTGGCGAAAGCGTAAGGGCATTTGCTATCGTTAATAGCCAAGGTGCAAACAATTATTACAGCATTAACGGCGCAGCTCTAGAGGGTTACGCACAAAAAGTGGCCAACAAACTTGGTATCCCCGCAAGAGTCGACTATGATGAGAGTTATACCACGGATGGCACAATTGTGCACAGATTGGCATTGCCCAAGCTAACTGCGTGACGTTAATCTAGACGTTGAAACGGAACAGCATCACGTCGCCGTCGGCGACTGTGTAGTCTTTGCCTTCCTGGCGCATTTTGCCTGTCTCCTTGGCTTTGGCTTCACCGTTGCAAGCAACGAAATCGGCGAATGAAATCACCTCGGCCTTGATAAAACCCTTCTCGAAATCGGTATGGATGGCGCCTGCGGCTTCAGGGGCCTTCGCGCCTTTGCGCACGGTCCAGGCGCGGGCTTCTTTGGGCCCTACGGTAAAATAGGTTTGAAGGCCCAGCATGTCGTGGCCCGCGCGGATGATTTTATCGAGCCCCGCTTCGGTGAGCCCCACGCTCTCCAAAAATTCCTTCTTTTCGGCAGCATCCGACATCTGCGCGATTTCGGATTCAATCTGTGCGCAAATGACCACAGCTTTCGTGCCTTCAGCTTTCGCGCGTTCTTCCACTTTTTTGGTCCATTCATTGCCTTTGGCGGCGTCAACTTCCTTGACGTTGCACACATAGAGCTGTGGCTTAGCGGTAATAAGTTGAAGCAACTTGAGAATTGGTTTCTGGTTGTCGTCCAGCTTGACGGTGCGGGCGGGTTTACCTGCTTCAAGTGCTGCTTTGACAGGTTCAATGACCGCCATCATTTCCGCTGCTTGCTTGTCGCCGCCCTTGGCCTTTTTTGCGTTATTGTTGGCCTGTTTTTCAAGGCTTTCAAGGTCAGCCAGCATCAGTTCCGTTTCAATGACGTCTGCATCGCGCAACGGGTCGACGGATCCATCGACGTGTACGATATCGGCATCATCAAAGCAGCGCAGTACATGCAAAATTGCATCTGTCTCGCGAATGTTTGCGAGAAACTGGTTGCCGAGGCCCTGCCCCTGCGCCGCGCCTTTGACAAGGCCCGCGATGTCGACAAATTCTAGCTGAGAGGGAACGATTTTTTGTGAGCCACCTATTTGTGCCAGCGTATCAAGGCGCGCATCGGGTACGGCCACGCGGCCTACGTTAGGCTCGATCGTGCAAAAGGGGAAGTTGGCGGCCTGTGCCGCTGCCGTTGCCGTCAGCGCATTGAACAGTGTTGATTTGCCAACATTCGGGAGGCCCACGATACCGCAATTAAAACCCATTGTGATTAGTCCTTCGTTTCTTCTGAAATTTTTGTCATGAAATCGGCATCGCGGCCTTTGATTAAAAGATCGATATGGCGGGAGATAGCCGCGCACAGAATATCCATTTTATGGCGCTCGTCTTTGGTGAAGTCGGACAATACGTAATCCGATACGCGGTCACGGTCGCCCGGGTGGCCAATACCAATCCGGATGCGCCAGTAATCCTGGCTGCCCATATCGGCATCAATCGATTTAAGCCCGTTATGACCGGCAGCGCCGCCGCCCTTTTTCACGCGGATTTTGCCCGGGGGCAGATCCAGCTCGTCATGTAAGACGATGATGTTTGAGGGCGAAATTTTATGAAAGCGCGCCGCCTCGGCCACGCTCTGGCCCGAACGGTTCATGTAGGTTTGTGGCTTTAAAAGCAATGCGCGTTCGCCTGACGCCACAAATTTGGTTTCGTTGATAAGGCCGCCGTGTTTATTGCGCCATGCGGGCAGGTTGCCGTCCTCGGCCAGCCGGTCGAGCGCCATGAAACCAATATTATGCCGATTGCCTGTGTGTTCCCTTTCAGGGTTGCCAAGGCCAACGATGAGCCACACGGGGTTTGCCTCTTCCTGCTTATTTTTATCTTCAGATACGGACACGCCGCCCGAAAGTATTTTTCTGACGGCGGCGTGTAACCAATTCCACATAGCGGATAATCCCTTTGGGATACGAAGAATAATTATTTCTTCTTCTCTTCCTTCTTGTCGCCAGCTGCAGGTGCTGCAGCCGCATCAGGGGCTGCCACTTTAGTTGCGGGAACTTCAGCGGCCACAGGAGCTGCTGTTGCTTCAACGACTTCTTCCTTACGGGGTGCGGCCAGCGTTGCAACCGTGATATCTTCAGGGTTGTGAGCTGCAGGCTTCACGCCCTGAGGCAGCGTGATTTCAGCAAGTTTGAAGGCGTGGCCAAGAGGCTGTCCTGCAAGGTCGATAACCACTTCCTCGGGGATGCTGTTGGCTGGGCACATCAGTTCCACTTCGTGCATAATAACAGTCAGCACGGCACCGTCCTTCAATGCCATGCAGTTTTCATGGCCTTTGAAGTGCACGGGCACTTCAACGCGGATAACCGTTTTCTCGGTCACGCGCAGGAAGTCGGCGTGGATGATTTTGTCCGATACCGGGTCAAGCTGCAGGTCACGTGTAATGACCATGTGTTTCTGGCCTTCGACATCTAGGTCGCACAAGGTTGTGAACAGGTGGCCCTTCAGGTATTCGAGGGTGATCGGCTTTTCTTCGAGGCTGATCATCACAGGGGTTTTGTTGTCGCCGTAAATAACGGCTGGAATGCGGTTGTTGCGGCGCGTTGCGCGGGCGGTCCCCTTGCCTGACCCCTCACGTTTGGCAGCCGTCATTGAAATGTGTTTTGTAGCCATGACAGTTTCCTTTGTGTTTAAGTTTCCGCAGCCTCCAGGGGTGCTGCGGTATTGAGGCGTGGTTTAACCAGAAATATGCCGTTAAATCAAGATTTTGTTATTTAAAGAGGTCGGAGATCGACTTTTCTTCGGCAATTCGTTTGGCGGCTTCGCCTATCAGCTCGGAAACGTTAAGTATTTCAATACTTTCCGAGATACGAACGGACTCCGTCGCACAAATGGAATCCGTAATGACCAGTTTCTTGATGGGGCTTGCCGAGACGCGGGCTACAGCCCCGCCCGAAAGCACGCCGTGGACCACGTAGGCATATATGTCCGTAGCGCCACGGCCTTTGAGGGCTACCGCGGCATTGCAGAGCGTACCGGCTGAATCCACGATGTCATCGACCAGAATACAAACCTTGCCTTCCACTTCGCCAATCACGTTCATGACTTCCGATACCCCGGCTTCGGGGCGGCGTTTGTCGATAATGGCCAAATCGCAGCCCAGTTTTTTGGCAAATGCACGGGCGCGGACGACGCCGCCTACATCCGGCGAGACGATAACCAGATCATCGATGTTTTTGGCACGGCTTTGCATGCTCGGCAGAAAAACGGGCGAGATGATGAGGTTATCGAGCGGGATATCGAAGAAGCCCTGAATTTGCCCCGCATGCAGTTCCATCGTGAGCACGCGGTCGGCGCCGGCGCGGGTGATGAGGTTA
>RFNZ01000016.1 GCA_009926935.1 Pseudomonadota bacterium
AGGCAGCAATACCTACACAGGCGGTACAACGGTGAGTGCAGGCACACTGACTGGCAATGCAACATCGTTGCAAGGCGACATAGCCAACAATGCATCTCTGGTGTTTGCACAAACGGGCAGCGGCACATACGCAGGCATCGTTAGCGGAACGGGAGTGTTGGTAAAGTCTGGTGCAGGCAATCTCACTCTTTCAGGAGCAAACACATATAGCGGCGGTACAACGGTGAGTGCAGGCACGCTGACCGGTAATGCAACATCGTTGCAGGGTAACATTGTGAACAGCACATCTGTGGTGTTTGATCAGGGTAGTGCAGGCACCTATGCAGGTATCATTAGCGGAACGGGATCGTTGACCAAAATAGGCGCGGCAAAACTGACCCTTGGAGGTGCCAATACGCACACAGGTGGCACCATACTCAATAGCGGAGTACTTGAAGTCTCTAACGATAATCAATTGGGTGGCGCCGGTAATACGCTTACTTTCAACGGCGGCACACTGGGAACATCGACAAGCCTGTCATCAGGCAGAAATGCAACACTACTCGGCGGTGGCGGCACAATAGACACAGGCGCTTTTTCAAGCTCGCTTACCGGTGTTATTTCAGGGTCCGGCGCGCTTACAAAAACGGGCGTAGGCACACTGACCCTTACGGCTGCCAACACGTATACCGGTGGTACGACTGTAAGCGCGGGGACTCTGGCCGGCAACACAACAAGTCTTGTGGGTAGCATTGTCAACAACGACACGCTCGAATTCAATCAGACATCAACCGGCACACATACAGGAGCTATCACAGGCTCCGGAAACCTGATCAAGACTGGCGCAGCAAAACTCACACTTGGCGGCACTTACGGCTATACAGGCACGACAACAGTAAGCGCGGGCATACTGGAAGGCACGTCCGCAAACATGCCGGCGACCATTACAAATAACGCAACATTGGAGTTTAACCAAAACTTTGCAGGCACATACGGCGGTACAGTATCCGGTACAGGCGGGCTTACAAAATCAGGATCCGGCGCGCTAACCCTTTCCGGCAATAACACCTATACCGGCGCCACGACCGTGAGTGGCGGCACGCTTAATATTTCAGGCACGCTGGCAAGCAGCATTACAACAATAGCCTCAGGTGGAAGGCTTGCAGGCACTGGCACGACCGCTGACTTGATCATCAATAGCGGCGGCACGGCGGCCCCTGGCAATAGCATAGGTACCATGAACGTGTCCGGCCCTCTGACATTCAATCTTGGCTCCATTTACGAAGCCGAGGTCAATGACGCAGGTCAGAGCGACCTGACCGCAGCCACCGGCGCTATTACCATCAACGGCGGTACAGTCAGCGTAATTGCGCTCGCTGGGTCGTATCCCGCCTTAACCACATATACAATTCTCACGGGGTCTTCTGTGACGGGCACGTTTAGCGGTGCCACGATCAACAACTCCCTGCTTGTACCCATACTGCAATACACGGCCAATAGCGTGCTTTTGAACATCACGCCGCAAAATATCAATCTGCAAGGCGTATCCTCTAATGCCAATACGCAGGCTACCGCATCCGGCATTGAATCTCTGGGCCCCGGTGACCCACTTTACAATACATTCTTCCCTCTAAACAGCGTGGCGCGGGCAGCCGCGCTTGAACAGCTAACACGGGACGAAACATCCGCAATCGTGAACGATATTTCAGAAAGCGCTGAAACCGTGCGCAATCTCCTTTTGGGGCGCATGAACTTTAGGCTCGATACCCAGATATCGGATGTCGGAAATGCAGGTAACATTGCAGGCATCGAACCCGCAGCAGGCGGCGATGATATCGAGGCTGTGCGCCCGGATAGACAGCTATGGGCGGAAGTTACAGCATCACGCGGGCAAACCTTCCGCGATACGGGCACACACCCCTCACGCCGCAGCGCCAAAGGGTTTGTTTTTGGCGCCGACTGGGAACTTAAAAAGCAGCAATATGTAGGCGTTTATGCAGGCATGGAAGATGCCGTCAGCAAAACCGCAGCAACGACAACTGTAACAGAGCGCCGTACCTATCAGGGCGGTGTCTATGCTGGCACAAAACTTGAGAACGGTTTCTCGCTGAATGGCGGGCTTAATCTAGGCTTTCATACGCTCGATACACGCCGCGAGATCGACTTTACAGGCTTTTTTGCAAACGCCTATGCGGATACGAGAGGCTATACCTCTGATGCCTTTATCGAACTATCACGCCAAGTTAAACTGGATAAAGGTTTTGTAGCCGCGCCCTTCCTCGGGTTCAATATCGGATACACCTTTATTGAAGGCTATACCGAGCGCGGTGCCGGCTCAGCTAATCTTGTCGTAAACGACTACTCGGGCTGGACCCGTAAGGTTTTTGCGGGTACACGCTTACAGCGCCATTATGATCTTGCAGCGGGCGGCAAGTTTCTTTTGGAGGGCACACTCGGCTTTGCGCACGAGCTGGGGGATATCGCGCACGCAACCACGCTCCAGTTCCAGTCGGGCAGTGCGCCTTTTTCAATTTCTCAATTGGATGCGGAGCGTACAAGCGCATTTTTCGGCATTAATACGACCGTGCTGAGCGATAATGATGTAAAGTTATACGCCAATTATTGGGGCCGTGCCTCGGACGGTATGATCGATCAGGGCATCAGGACCGGCGTGAAGATCAGTTTTTGACTTGTAGCAGAGCCAAGGGTTTCCTAGAGTATGTGCGTAACCCTGTGGATAGACCGATGCCAACCCCTTCCTCCAAATCTGCTCAAACCGAAACCCCCGAAAAAACAGTAGATCCCAAAAAGCTCTTTGGTATCGAATGCCCATGGCCGATCAAAGCGTTTACGGAGCCAAGCGAGTTTGTGCCGCCAGTTGATGACGCCTATTGTTTTGATGCCGTTACGACACGGGCCATTTTAGCCGGATTCATGTTCAACCGCCGCGTGCTCATACAGGGCCTGCACGGCACGGGCAAATCGACCCATATCGAGCAGGTGGCGGCACGCCTTAACTGGCCATGCGTTCGCATCAACCTTGATAGCCATATCTCCCGCGTCGATCTCGTGGGCAAAGATGCAATCACCCTCAAAGACGGGAAGCAGATAACCGAATTCAAAGAAGGGCTGCTGCCTTGGTCCCTGCAACATCCGGTGGCACTTGTATTCGATGAATACGACGCAGGCCGCCCTGATGTGATGTTTGTGATCCAGCGCGTATTGGAAGGGGAAGGCCGCCTGACCCTGCTTGAACAAAACCGCGTCATACGCCCGCACCCAAGCTTCCGCCTGTTTGCAACGGCCAACACGATCGGCCTTGGCGATACCACTGGCCTGTACCACGGAACGCAGCAAATCAACCAGGGTCAGATGGACCGATGGAACATCGTAACCACGCTCAACTATCTCGGCCTCGAGCAGGAGATGGAGATTGTCCTCAAAAAATACCCGAAAACCGACAAGGCGGAGGCCAAAGCCATGGTGCAGGTTGCAGAACTGACGCGTGCAGGTTTCAGGGCAGGGGATGTATCAACGCTCATGTCTCCGCGTACGGTCTTGGCATGGGTTGAAAACACCGGCATTTTTGGCAACCGCGAGGAGGCTTTCCGCGTGACGTTCCTCAATAAATGCGACGAGTTGGAACGCCCGGCCGTGGCCGAGTATTACCAGCGCTGCTTCGGCGTTGATCTGGCACCCGCCGATGAACGATAACGACAAAGGTGAATTATTCAGGCAGGTAACGGCCGCGGCTCTCCGTGCCATGGCGGGCGAAATGCCTGAAACACTGGAAACCGCGTTTGCCCCGGTTCCGTCATCATTGCAATCAGGGCAACAGCGCGTGCTGCGTCACTCGGGCCGTAAAACCGCGCGCCTGCCTATCCCGTCAAGCAAGCTGGACGACGCAGCCAAAGGGGAGGTTCGCGGCGCGGCCGATGCAGCTGCCCTCCATTTGCTGCACCATGACGCAAAAAAACATACGAAACTGGCGCCTACCGACAGCAAGGCGCGCAATGTCTTTGACTTGCTTGAACAGGTGCGTTGCGAGGCACTGGGTGCCGAAGCACAGCGCGGTGTTGCAAAAAACCTGCTGGATGCCCTAGAGGCGCAGTGTAAACGCAAAGGATACGGCAATCCTGAAAAGCCGGTGGCCGCAACGTTGGAAGATGCTTTATACGCACTGGCCTCGGAATCGTTTGAAGGTGCGGCTTTGCCGCCCGCAGCATCGGCAGCTGCAAACCAGTGGCGCAGCTACGTGGAAGATCGTCTGGGGCCTGAAGCGCTTCATAAATTAACGCAGCATTTGCATGACCAGTCAGCTTTTGCCCGCAGCTCGTACCGCATGATCCGCGCCCTTGAAATGGACCCCGGCCGCGATGACCCGACAGATGAAGGCGACGAGGAAGGCAAGGGCGAAGGTAAAGGCGAGGGACAGCGCCAAAGCCACGACCTTTCAAAAGAGCAGCAGGACGCAGCAGAAGCCGAAGGCCAGATGGGCGAGGCAGGCGAGGGCGATAGCGAGGCAGGCGAAGCCGCAGCCGATCAGGGCGACGGCAACGCTGAAAAACGCGGTGCCGAAAAGCCAGGGAGCTCCCAGCGCCCTAATGACCTCTCAGGCCCGCTCGACAGGCCGCAGCATTATAAGGTTTTCACAACCCAGTACGATGAGGAAGTGGCGGCGGAAGATCTGACGGAATCTGTAGAGCGCCTGCGCTTGCGCCAAAACCTCGATACGCAGTTACAGCCGCTGCAGGTGGTCATACGCCGTTTGGCAAACCGCCTTCAGCGCCGTCTGATGGCGCGCCAGCAGCGCCACTGGCTCTTTGATGTGGACGAGGGGATTTTAGACCCCGCACGTCTTGCCCGCGTGGTTTCAACCCCAGGATCGCCGCTCTCGTATAAAATCGAAAAAGACACCGAATTCCGCGATACGGTCGTAACCCTGCTGATCGATAACTCAGGCTCCATGCGCGGAAGGCCGATCGCCATTGCTGCATTATCGACCGATATTCTGGCGCAAACCCTTGAGCGCTGCGGAGTAAAGGTGGAAGTGCTGGGCTTCACGACGACAGCCTGGAAAGGCGGCAAATCCCGCGATTTATGGGTACAGGCAGGCCGCACCGCAAACCCCGGGCGCCTCAACGACTTGCGGCATATCGTATACAAAGCCGCAGATGCCCCGTGGCGCCGCGCCCGCGCCAATATCGGCATCATGCTCAAGGAAGGACTACTAAAGGAAAACATCGATGGCGAGGCCCTGATCTGGGCCCATGCCCGTTTGGCCAGCCGCCCCGAAAAACGCAAAATCCTGATGGTGATATCGGACGGCGCTCCGGTGGATGACTCGACACTCTCGGCCAACAACTCCGGCTATCTGGAAAACGATTTGACGAGAGCCATCAGCTGGATCGAAAAACGCGACTTCGTGGAGCTCTGCGCCATCGGTATCGGGCACGATGTAACACGCTACTACAAACGGGCCGTCACCATCCGCGATGTGGACGATTTAGGCCCGACCATGACCGCCGAACTCGCGGATTTGTTTGATATAAGTTAGTAAACTTAACTTATAAAATATAATAAATACAGCAAGATAACAAAAACACGAAAATTGATCGCTCTCAGGGTGCAACACCGCTACGACAAGCATCAGTGACCAGATAAAAATGAGTACACCTGCAAAATCATACTCATCGGAATGCGCGACAAAACCGACCGCAGAATCCATAACATTTAAAAAAACGTAAACCTGAAAAGATTTTTATATTTACAATGGTTAACGTCTTGCATGTTAGACTAACAAGAGTCAGGCTTTCGTGGCATGAGTCTTTGTGGGGGACCATTGATTATGAAGCGCATTCTTTTGGCGGCAGCGTCCGTCCTGGTATTGTCGTTTGGCGGTGCTAGGGATGCTTTGGCTGACTGCCCTGCGGCCCCACTCGCCAGCACATCGGATATGGTCGTTAGCTTTTTGGCCGCAAACGGCACGCAGGCAGCACCATCCACAGCGCTTACATCCTCCGTCAAAGAAGGGATGCTGATTTACGACAATACGGCGGACGCCCTCAAAATCTGTAACGGCACGGCATGGCAGACCCTCGCTGTCGGCGGAAGCGGCGTATCTGCCGCAGGCACGGTTGCAGGCGCGGTGCAGTTCCGTAGCGCAGGTGGCAACCTCGCAGCAGACGACGCTAATCTTGTCTGGGATGACACGAATAACAGGCTGGGTATCGGTACTGCAACGCCAGGTGCGCCTCTAGATGTTAACGGAAATGCTTTTTTCAGTGGTACCAACCCAAGGCTGGAGCTATATCCGGCTGCGCCAGGGGCCTACTTCTTTGAACGTAATGGTACATCAACTACAGTATCTGGCGTGAATATTGTACTCAATGCCACCGCAGGTTTGACAGATATCCGCTCCGCGGGTGTTACGTTCATGAGGGTCAACACAACATCGCAGCTTGGTATTGGAACGGCCACACCAAACGCTTCGGCCATCGTAGATATCACCTCTACAACCAAGGGCTTCCTGCCGCCGCGGATGACGACGGCCCAGGCAACGGGCATTGCGAGCCCAACCGACGGCCTTATCGTTT
Source organism: Pseudomonadota bacterium (assembly GCA_009926935.1). Lineage (GTDB taxonomy): Bacteria > Pseudomonadota > Alphaproteobacteria > Micavibrionales > UBA1664 > UBA6145. The sequence continues at coordinate 6,576 of RFNZ01000016.1, forward strand.
ACGATATGGACACCGATACCATCAAACTCCGCGCCAACGGCGCATGGGTGGATATGATGGCGGGCGCTGGGTCGGAGACGGACCCGCAGGTAGGCACACTCACAGGCACCAAATGGTGCGCAGCCAACGCAGGCGGTACCGCCATCGACTGTACCGCCGATGCCCCCGCAACAGGCGCAGCCGGTACTGGCTCGGAAGTTCAGTTCCGCAACAGCGGCACCGGGGCCTTCGCGGCTGATCCCAGCCTATACTGGGACAACACGAACAAATATCTCTTTATCGATCACACAAACTGGACAGGCCTTGTAACAAGGTCATTCAACGCAGTTTCGGGGGTTGGCGCTGCGCCTTCGCTCGTATTGGCTCGAGGCCGCGGCACGGTTGCAGCGCCAACACCTCCTCTTTTAAACGATCTTCTGGGGCTTGTCGCTTTCCGCTCTTATCAAGAGACGGGTGGTGCAGAAATCCGCGGCTACGCAGCCGAAAACCAAGGCACCGGCCTTCGCGGCGGTTATATGGGCTTCTTGACAACGCCCGTTGGCACAGCCATTCCTCTGGAACGCGTGCGCATAGCAGCAGACGGCAACGTGGGGATTGGGACTGGCATACCTGACCAGCCTCTAACCGTAGTAGGAAACGGCCGTTTTTCCGGAAATATCACCGTAGGTTCCTTGTCTGGAAACTATGTGACTATTGGTAATTCGCTGGTATCGGTTCAAGGCTCAATGGTTGCAGATCTCACGGGTACGAGCGGCTACGGTGGGATATCCGCGTTTCCAACAAACGGTGCTGGCGCGGCGCTCGTTTTCGGAGGTCTATTTGTTGGATCGTCGGCTGGAGTAAAATTTACATCGGCGGCACCTTCAGCTACTGTGGACGCAGGACTTTCACGTTTAGCCGCGAATAAACTGGCTGTGGGCAATGGTACGGTTGGCGACATCACCGGAACTCTGGTCGCGGGCAACGTCGGCATCGGGACGACGGGACCTTTGGGCCGTTTAGGGTTCTCCGGCGCGGAAAGCGCAACCCCAACCATCAGATTCCAAACAGGCGCTGCCACAAACCTCGCGGATTCCGCCATCAGCACTTACGATGACAGCGGCGGCACGCAGCTGTTGTTGGGGTCAAACCTCTTTTACAACGCCTCCTCTGCCTTGACGCGCTTCGATACAACCCGAAGCGGCAGCGGTATAGAGCTTGGTTATACCGGGCCAATCCAATTCTATACAGGCTCCGGCACCGCCCTTCCAACCGAGCGCGTGCGCATCGACGGCTCCGGCAACGTCGGCATCGGCACCACATCACCCGCATCAATGCTGCAGGTCGCAGGCGGTATCCAGCTGGGCGATGACGTGGCAACCTGCCCCGGCGCCTCGAACGTCAAAGTCGGTACGCTGCGCTACAACAGCAGCAATCTGCAGATGTGCGGATCGAGCGGATGGAATACGGTCGGCAGCGCAGGCGGCTCAAGTTTTATGCAGAAGGGACTTTCCAGTTCATGGGCCGTGACGGCTTCGACGGTAATGCCGTTTAATACCGTTACAAATTCATACGGCAGCAATATTACATCATCCGGCAACCAGATGACCTTGAAGGCAGGGTCATCTTACATGCTGGTTGCCGATGTACGTGGCGCTAACCTCGTAAACGAGGCTTTTGATTTCCAGTGGTATAATGTGACTGCTTCAGCTTCAATCGGAAATCCGGGGTCTGAATCTGACGGCGGCAGCCTCGAGTCAATGGCTGTTGCCTTTATCAGACCTAACGTTGATACGACAGTTGAACTCCGGTCTGCAGCCCTTGCGGGATCGATTGATGTTCTTGTAAGCTACTCTTATGTGGCTGCCATCGAACTTGGCGGCGGCTCGGGCGGCGGCGGTGGCGGCGGCACACCGGGCGGTGCAACCACGCAAATTCAGTATAACAACGCAGGCGCATTTGCAGGCTCAGCCGGACTTGTATGGGATAACACCAATACGCGTCTCGGTGTTGGTATCGCATCGCCGGGTGTTTCAGTACAAGCGGGTAGAAGCTACCTCTCCATCAAAGGCGTATCTGAAGGCGGTATGCTCGAACTCGTTCAGGCTGGCGCGGATGCTGATAACGCAACCGTCGGCGGTATTCAGTTCTCATCGGACAACAACACGAACGGTACAAACGGCAAACGCACAGCCGCCATCATGGGGCGCCAGAGCGGCACGACAGCCAACGACCGCGGCGGTAACCTGGAGTTCTGGACAAAGTCGGATGCGGGGCTCCTCAATCAGGTCATGACAATTTCGCCCGCAGGTAACGTGGGTATAGGTATTACGACCGCTAATTCGAAATTGCAGGTCGCAGGCGGTATCCAGCTGGGCGATGACGTGGCAACCTGCCCCGGTGCATCTAACATCAAAGTGGGTACGCTTCGGTATAACACGGGCACACTCCAGATATGCGGTACTGGTGGATGGACGAATGTGGCAAGTGGCGGTGCGGGTACGGCTGTATCCTTCAACGTATCAAAAACTTCGGCACAAAGCATTGTATTAGGATGGCAGAAAGTTACTTGGAATATCGAGAACTTCGATACAAACAACAACTTTGCGACAGATAGATTTACGCCGACAGTTGCGGGTAAATACTTACTTTCTACCAACGTTAGGTCCATTGGTGGCACGGGTAACGTCACGGCCGTCGGTATTTACAAGAATGGTACACTCGCGCACTACGGAACAAATGTTGATGATAGTCAGCCCTCAGCGTCAATTACTGCCGTTTTTGATGCCAACGGCACGACGGATTATTTTGAAGTGTTTATATATTCTAGCATTAGCACCACGGTGTATGTTGCCGATGGTGCAGGAAGCGTATTTTCAGGCATCCTCATTGGCGGCTCAGGCGGCGGTGGCGGTTCCTCGGCGCTATCGGCGATTACGGCGGCGACGAGCACGCCTACGGCACTGGCTAACGGTACCTTTAGCCAAGCATGGAACTGGGCTCTGACGGGTACTACGGCTGATGCGTTTACCTTTGGCGAGACAACGGCCTCGACAGGCGGCACGCCGGGCGACCAATCGGTGCTTAAGGCCACCACGCTGGCTGCATCCACAGCAACGCCGCTTATCGTAACTAACCTTGGTGCCGGCCCGTCGTTTGAAGTAAATGACGAAACAGGCGATACGGACACAACACCATTCATTATAGATGCCTCCGGCAACGTGGGCATCGGCACGACAGGCCCGCAATCTAAGTTGCAGGTCGCAGGCGGTATCCAGCTGGGCGATGACACGGCAACCTGCCCAGGGGCTTCCAACATCAAGGTTGGTACGCTACGGTATAACACGGGCACACTCCAGATTTGCGGCACCGGCGGCTGGGCTAACGTAGGCAGCGGTGGTGGAGCATCGGCTGCAACTGCGGCAGCATGGAGGGCTGCTACATTTACGCCTACTATCAACACATGGACAGATACGCCGCTTACTGCCGGGAACACGGCCCTAGCCAATGCCACGCACAGCACATCCACAAACCCAGAGCGGATCACTGTTACGCAATCTGGCACCTATATGATCAGTTACTCGCTAAGACAAAGCTATAGCGGTGCCTCAACGGCCTATGCCCGATTGGCTGTCAACGGTACTCCGGTTTCAGGGACAGAGCGTTCGGTTTCGGAGGATGGAAGCGGGTTCCATGGAACCATGAGTGCAACGGCCGTGTTAAGTTTAAGCGCAAATGACTATGTAACGGTTCAGGTCCAAAGGAACTCAACAAGCATAACCTTTATGGATACGATGTTGGCGCTGGTCTCTGCTGGCGGCGGCGGCGGTGGCGGCACACCGGGCGGTGCGAACACACAAGTACAATTCAACGATTCTGGCGCCTTCGGCGGCGATGCGGATTACACATGGAACAAAACAACCAACGTGCTTGATGTAACGGGCGCCGTATCTCCAAGTAAAGTCGCAATGAAAGTCGTGACCGGTGCGGCGGCTCCTATTGCTGGCAGCGGCGGCGCTATCTCGAGTGTGTCGACAGCAACATATTCAACGGCTGGTACCTTTACGTATAACCCGCCAGTCGGCGCACGGTTTATACAGGTCATCGTTCAGGGAGCAGGCGGCGGCGGCGGCGGTGCCGACGGGCAGACGGGGCTTTACGGCACCTGTGGTGGTGGCGGCGGCGCTGGCGGCTGGTCCAAAAAAACCATCATGAACCCGATTTCGGCTTACACGGTTACCGTTGGCGCAGGAGGTACCGCAGGCGCGGCGGCCGCAGGTACTGGTGGCACGGGTGGTACGACATCCTTTGTAGGCGGTGCTATAAACGTATCAGTACCAGGTGGGTTTGGCGGCGTTGGCGATGTTGGGGCGGACAGTACGTCTTCAGCCATGGGCACAGGCAGCGTGGGCACGGGCGGCGATATCAACGCGGGCCCTCCCGGTACACGCGATTATACCCGTATCTATGGCGGCACATGGGTCTCTCTCTCGGGCGCTTACGGCATGAACTCGCTATTCGGATCGGGTGGACCCTACGGGGGTAGCGCCGCCGGTAACCCTGGCGTCAATCCCGGCAGTGGCGGCAGCGGCGGCTGTAGCCTTGGTGCCACAACCGCAAACTTCGCCGGAGGCGCAGGCGCGCCGGGGCTTGTCTATATCGAGGCGTTTTATTGAGATTGGGTAGAGGATTTTCATGATCAGAAGCACACGGAAAATCATACACACGGCCCTCTTTTTAGGGGCCCTATCGCTCTCTGTGTCAGTTGCTCAGAGCGCCTTTGCCGCGTGCGCAAGCCCTGTGGGTAATGAAGGGGAGATGATTTATAACGACGACTTCAACGTCATGCAGTACTGCACAGGCACAGACTGGATCAGCATGGCGGGTGGTGCTTCGATTGCAAGCGAGGCCGATCCGCAGGTCGGCGTTACAACAAGCAACAAGTGGTGCCGCGGTGACGGCACGGCCATCCAGTGCGATCAGAACGCGCCGGGTGGCGGCACACCGGGCGGTGCCGATACGCAAGTGCAGTTCAACGATGGCGGCGCCTTTGGCGGCGACCCTGATTTTGTATGGAACAAAACAACCAACCGCCTCGGCATCGGCAACACACCTTCGACCGAACTTGAGGTCACGGGCACTGTCAAAGCCTCGGGCCCTTTCTGGTCGGCCTTTGGCAGCACCACAACCTTGCGTAACCTCTTGCTCGAAAACTTCGATTCAACCTCTGTTGCCAACGGCTCGGATATCGGCATCAAGCTGGGCGGCACTGAATTCCAGGGGATAAGCTGGGTCAAGGAAGCCGCTTGGAACGCAGGCAGCGCCGCAGGTGCCAAGGATACAATGCTGCAATTCGGCGTGCTGCTGGACAACGTACCCTCGATCCCCATGGTCGTAAGGGCGGATGGCAAAGTGGGTATCGGGGCGACATCGCCGGGCGCTACATTGGATGTTAGAGGTACAAAAGCCGTATCGACGTCTGGCCCCATGAACATTACTGACACGACTAGCGCTGGTCTTGGCGTTGGTGGTGGCATCATGCTGTTCGGAAATTTTACGGGAACAACGCCGACTATCGCGGCAGGTTTAGACGCGTTCAAGGAAACCGCTACAGCTGGACAATTTGGGTATTCTCTGAGATTTCTCACGCGCAAGGATGGATCCGGCGCACTCACAGAAGCAATGCGGATTAATGGAGATGGAAACGTAGGCGTCGGCACCTCATCGCCAGCGGCAACGGCGGCTCTTGATATAACATCAACAAATAAAGGCTTCCTGCCGCCGCGCATGACGACCACTGAACGCAATGCGATCGTGTCGCCTGCCGCAGGCTTGATGATCTATAATACTACCAATGCCATTTTTGAATTCTATACGGGTTCGGCATGGACGGCGGTTGGCGGTGGTATTCCTGCAGGTACCATTGCTGCATTCGCAAGTGCCTGCCCATCGGGATGGACCGAATACGTAGCCGCCCGCGGCCGCTTCCTGCGTGGTATCGATAACGGTGCTGGCGTAGACCCTGCAGGCACACGCGTACCAGGCAACCAGCAGGCTGACGCTATTCAGGGCCACATACACTCTACAGCCAATCTTAACGGAACTACGGTTAATGGATGGAACCTCACCGGAGGAGGCGGGGCCTTCTTTACCGGTCCAAGTACTTACAACTCAGGTGGCCCGGCTACAGATGGCACAAACGGCACACCGCGCACAGCTGCTGAAACGCGCCCTGCCAACGTAGCCGTTACCTTCTGCCAATACAACGGCACATCGGTGGCTACTGGTGTAACAACGCTTGCGGGCCTCACGGATGTAGGTATTTCATCTCCCACCAACGGCCAGGTGCTCAAATACAACACCACAACCAGCAAATGGGAAAACGGTACGGACATCGGCGGTAGCTCAGCCCTTTCGGCCATTACAGCGGCAACGAGCACACCGACAGCTTTGGCGAACAGTACTTTCAGCCAAACCTGGAACTGGGCATTAACGGGCGCGACAGCTGATGCGTTTACGTTTGGCGAAACTACGGCGGCCACAGGCGGCACGCCGGGCGACCAATCGGTGCTCAAAGCCACAACCCTTGCATCCTCAACCGCAACACCGCTCATCGTCACCAACCTCGGCAACGGCCCGTCCTTTGAAGTGAACGATGAAACAGGCGATGGCGATACAACTCCCTTCATCATTGATGCGTCGGGTAATGTGGGTATCGGCACAGCTTCGCCATCAGTTCCGCTTCATGTTGTGGGTGGGGTCAGGTCAACGTCGTATTTCACAGTCGCAAATCCTTGGAACTCTGTACTTATGAATTCAAACGGAGTTGCTGTCGGCAATAACGCTGCTGCATCTTATGCGTTTGCAGGTTCAGCGGATGCAAGCAGCCCTGATACTTACATTACCCGCTCTGCCGCAGCTTCCATACAGTTGGGTGCTGCTGATGCGGCTTCGCCGGTTGCGCAGAAACTGGGTGTTCAGAACGTAGTTGCAGGTACTGCCAACACGGCTGGAGTTAACTTTACTATCGCCGGTTCACAAGGTACTGGCACAGGGGCGGGTGGTTCCATCCTTTTCAGAACGGCACCGGCAGGTAGCACAGGTTCAACTCAAAACGCTCTTGCCACTGCTATGACCATCCTCGGCAACGGCAACGTCGGCATCGGATCAACAAACCCGGATTATAAGCTTCGCCTCCAGACAACAGCAGGTGATATTGCAGCCTTCACCGGAACAACGCTCAACGCAGCTGGCGTAGGTATCTACGCCGGTAGCACCAACAACAATTGGCGTGGCATAGATATTGGTACCAACGGTTCTCTGCCCATCTCCCGTATAGCCATGCAGTACACGGGTAGTGGGTCATATCTCGCCTTCGGCACGTCCAACAACTACGCAAACGGCATTACAAACCAGGCCATGACTATTGACCCATCCGGCAACGTCGGCATCGGGACGACGAATCCTGTGAGAAACCTGCATATTTCATCGCCAGCCTCTGAAGCAGCGATCGTACTAAGCCGGGCTGATGGTCTTGCTAACAATAAAAACTGGAGAATATTTACCTACAACTCTGGTGCGGGCACAGCTTCGGCACTTACTTTTGACTTGATGAACGACGCGGGTTCAGCCGTAACCGCGAATGGCATGAATTTATGGGCAAACGGCACGACATCTATTGGTACTTATACTGCCCCAAGCGGTAACCAAAAATTGGCAGTCGGATATGGCGGCATTACTTTACTAGGCGACTCTTCAGGAACTGAAGGCGGAGAGCTCAGTTTTCAGTCCGCGCCAGGTTATAATGGATACTCTATAGACCTTCTCGGTAACGATCCTAGGATGTTTAGCGTCGATACAGTTGGACACACGTTCACTATTGCGAACTATGGCACTGGCGTGTTTAACCTCTCTGTCGAAGGTACTGTCACCTCTGCGTTGGGTCCTAATCCGGCTGGTAATACAATGTGCTACGCAACAGGCACCAACGTATATGGCTATTGCTCGTCGGATCTTCGTCTAAAGAAAGATATCGAGCCGATTGACACCCCGATGCTTGATGCCGTTGTAAAATTGCAACCAGTGACCTTTAAATGGATAAGCAAAGACGATAAGTTGTATGCGGGCTTTATAGCACAAGAAGTCGAGAAAGTTATTCCGCTGGCCGCACGAAAAAATCCGGATGGTCATTACGGTTTGGATTCTACGGCGATTGAAGCCTATCTTGTTGGCGCCATTAAAGAACTCAAAGCCGAGAACGATGCTCAGAGCACTGAAATAAAAGAATTGCGCGATGAACTCAAGGCCATGCGCACCGAGATTGACGCCCTTAAAGCCGCAAAGTAGTTGCGGAGCCTGTTTGCCTAATGCCCTAAACTCGCGTACCCTGTGGGTCAACCTTCAGGGAGCCAACCTTGAACCATAATACCGAGACGACGACCGCCGAAGAAACCTCGTTCGAGGCCCATACAGCCCCCCATTCGCCCCACGGCGCCGCTCATAAGGTTACAACGGCGGCTGTCATTGGCGCTTTAGGCGTTGTTTTTGGCGATATCGGCACAAGCCCGCTTTACGCCTTCAAGGAACCGCTGCACATAGCCATGGCCGGCGGCGTTGGGGTGCAGGATGCGGTTTTTGGGGTTTTGTCCCTCATTTTCTGGGCGCTTACGCTAACCATCTCCATCAAATACGTGCTGTTTATCCTGCGCGCCGACAACGACGGCGAGGGCGGGGATCTGGCGCTTGTCACAACATTGCGCCTCCATAAAACCAAATCCCGCCGCAACACGCTTTTGCTGCTGGCGGCCCTGACCGGTACCTCCATGCTCTTTGGCGACGGGGTCATTACGCCCGCTATTTCGGTGCTCTCGGCCGTGGAGGGGATCAAGGTCGTAGCCCCCAGTATTGATCATTACGTGGTGCAGATAACGATCGCGATCATCATCGGCATCTTTCTCTCACAGCGCTTCGGTACCGAGAAAATCGGCTTTGCCTTTGGCCCCATCATCCTTACCTGGTTTGCATCCATCGGCATTCTGGGTTTCATGAGCGTCGTGCAAAATCCGGGGGTGCTTGAAAGCATCAACCCCGTATATGCGGTACAGCTTATCGGCGGGCATCCGCTTATGGCATCGGCCATCATCGGCGCCATCATTCTCGCGGTCACGGGCGGCGAGGCCCTGTATGTAGACTTGGGTCACTTTGGCCGCAATGTGATACGCACCGCATGGTACTTTGTCGCGATGCCTTGCCTTCTGCTCAGCTATTTCGGGCAAGGGGCGCTTGTGCTGCGCAACCCAGAGGCTGTCGAAAACCCGTTTTACATGCTGGCACCCGAGTGGTTTGGCCTGCCTTTGTTGGGCATAGCCACACTCGCCACCTGTGTGGCCTCGCAGGCTGTGATTACCGGCGCGTTTTCGATTGCGCGGCAAACGATCGAGATCGGTTACTTCCCGCCCATGCGCATGAAAGTGACCTCCGAAAAAAATACGAGCCATATCTACATCTCGCGCCTCAATTATGCGCTGATGGCCTTAACATTGCTGGTTGTTGTGACTTTCCAGTCCTCGAGCGCACTGGCATCGGCCTACGGTATAGCCGTGGCCGTAGCCATGACCATGACAACCATATTGTTCTCGGTCTGGATGCTTGAAAAATCGGGCTGGCCGAAATTGCTTATCATGGCCCTTTCTGCGGCGTTCTTTCTGCTCGATTTCTCGTTCCTGTTCACGAACCTTGCCAAGGTGGCCCACGGCGGCTGGCTGCCGCTGATGATGGGCGCAGGCGTGCTGACAGCCATGATCAGCTGGCATCGCGGCATCGAGCGCCTGATCGAGCGCCACATGGGCTATACCGAGCCAATCGAGGACTATGCGGCCCGCATCGTTGGGGCACCGCTATCGCACGTCGACAAAGTGGGAATCTTTTTCTCGAGGACCGGCATCATGGCGCCGGTACCGCTGGAACGTATTACCAACACCCTGCATATACGTTTTGAACGGATTATCATCCTGTCTGTCCGTATTGCCTCGCGCCCGCGGGTCGATAAATCGGACCGCATCAAAGTCGAGCACGTTGACGGAAGCGTAGTGAAGGTAGAGGTCAAATACGGCTACCTGCAGTCCATCAACATCCCCTCAACCATAGGGCCAGTGCTGCATGACCTGGGCATCGATAACGACGACGTGCTGTACATCATCGGCCACGAGCGCGTCATATCCCCATCCGAGCCTCAAAACTTCAGTGATCTCATGAACGTGCTCTTTAGCTTTTTGGCCTCAACTGCCGAGCGCTCGGTGGACCGTTTCCACCTGCCGCCAAGCCGCACGCTTGAAATCGGTTACCCAGTTCAGATGTAGATTGATGCAAGGTCCTTAATGGCCCCCCATATTTACGCTGCTTTTGCGTTTGGTAAATCCATGGCTACGCGGATGAGCGTCAGCTGATTGCGCTGGCGCTTCAGGATTTTGAAACGGTATCCATAGAAACTGAAATTCTGCCCGACCGTCGGGATCATTTTGGATTCGTGCAAAACAAGGCCCGCAACCGTTGAATATTTTTCATCCGGCAGGTTCCAGCCAAGAGCGCGGTTGAGGTCGCGGATGGTCACGGTGCCATCTACAATAAACGAGCCGTTGGGCTGCGCCCTGACGCCGGGTACGGTGACGTCATGCTCATCGTCAATATCACCCACGATTTCTTCAAGGATATCCTCAAGCGTAACGATCCCTTTAAAAGCGCCATACTCGTCAACCACGATGGCAAAATGCTCCTTACGTTCGCGGAATGCCTGAAGCTGGTCAAATAGGATCGTGGTTTCCGGGATAAACCACGGGTCTGACAGGAGTTTCGTAATATCGATCAGGCTAAAATCACCGTTCACGATGGATATCTCACGCAGCAAGGCCTTTGCGTGCAAAATGCCGACGATGTTATCCGGATCATCCCTGAAAACGGGCAGGCGTGAATACGCGTTATCAAGAACCTGATCAATGACGACGCGGATAGGCTGTGTAACATCGACGGTTTCGACATTCTTGCGGTGAGTCATGATATCGCCAACCTCGACATCCGCAAGATCGAGGATGGAGTGTAGCATGGCGCGTTTAGCCTGCGTCCGCCCGTGTTCCTCAGTCTCGTGGAGCTCGATGGCGCCACGCAGTTCTTCCTCGGTGTCAGAGTGCGCATTCATACCGCCCATCGCGCGCATCATGGTGCGCATCACCAGCGAAACGATGGAAAGCAAAGGTGTAAAAAGCCACACAAAAAAACGTACGGGAGCCGCAAAGCGCATCGCCATGGAGTCGGCTCTGATCAGGGCATAGGTTTTTGGCAGCACTTCGGAAAAGATCAGAAGAAGAACCGTCATTATGCCGGTGGCATATAAAACGCCTTCGGGGCCGAAGATGCCAATCAGTACCGAGGTAGCAATTGCAGAGGAAAGGGTGTTAACAATATTGCTGCCAATGAGGATAGCGCCAATCATCTGATCCTTGCGGTCTCTGAGGCGGTTGACGAGGGCGGCTTGCTTGCTGCCGTCTTTTTCCAGGGCATGCATGCGTGAGCGGGAGGCACCGGTAAGCGCTGTTTCGGCTGCCGAAAAAAAAGCGGAAAAAACGATAAGCACGCATACCGTGATGATCGACTCCCATAATCCCCATTCAAAGTTTTCAAACATGTCGCAACCTCAATTGTGACGCATTGATGCAGCAAGTGCCTCGCGCACACAACTCATGCTCGCATCGCGCGTTGCAAAGGCGCGGCCAATACCGCTGGTCAGGATAAAGGTCAGGCGCCCGCCCGTGGCTTTTTTATCGTGGCTCATGTTGTCGATCAGCATGTCGGGTGATATACGCGGGAAATCTTTGATATCCGCAATTTTTGTAGGCAGCCCCATACGGATGAGATGGCCGATGGCCCTTGCGGCCTCATCATCGTGGCAAAGCCCCATTCTGGCCGAAACATCGAAGGCCAGAGACATGCCTATGGAGACAGCTTCGCCGTGAAGCAGGCGCCGATCATACTCGCACGCGGCCTCAAGCGCATGAGCAAAAGTATGCCCGAAATTGAGAAGGGCGCGCAGACCCGCCTCACGTTCATCAGCTGCCACAACCGAGGCTTTGGAAGCGCAGCTCGTGGCTATGGCATGCGAGAGTGCACCCTCCATCCTGATCAGCACATCGCGACCGTTTTTATCAAGCCACTCAAAAAATTCAGGATCGTTGATGAAGGCGTATTTGATGATCTCGGCATACCCTGCCTTCATCTCGCGGTCAGGAAGTGTTCTGAGTGTTGCGGTATCGATCAACACAAGTGCAGGCTGGTGGAATGCGCCAACAAGGTTTTTGCCCTGCACCGTGTTGATGCCCGTTTTACCGCCAACCGATGAATCAACCTGCGCCAGAAGCGTGGTTGGTATCTGGATATAGTCAAGCCCGCGCAGGGTCATAGCTGCTGCAAAACCGGCATGATCGCCAACAACACCGCCGCCAAGGGCCAAGACCATCGTATGGCGATCGGCTTTTGCCTCCAAAAGCGCCGCGATTGTTTTTTGAAGACAGTCCCATGACTTGGCGGGTTCGCCTTCCGGTAACACAATATCATCAACACGCAGCCCGACATCTTTCAGGCTTTTGAAAAGTGTTTGGTAATGAGCATCTACACGCGGGTCGCGTACAACAAACAAACGCCTGTCACCAAAGCGTTCTTTGATAATGCTACCAGCGCGTGCCAGAACATCACGCTCGATCACGATGTCGTAGTCGCGTTTTCCGTCCAGAAGCACGCGCAGTTTTTGTGGCAGTGAAGAAATATCGTTGGCGGTGGAGGGGTTTGTCATGTGCGGGTCTTTTTCAATTGTTCGATTATGAGATCGATGGTGCCGTTCGCATCCTGCGTATCCGTACGTACAGTATAGGCAGCCGTCTCGGCATACAAGGAAGCGCGTTTTTCAAGAAGGCCCGCAAGGATGGTTGCAGGATCGCCGGTTTTAAGAAGAGGGCGGGCATCGCTGGTGGCGCAGCGCTGGGCCAGAACAGGCACATCGGCTTGCAGCCAGACAGGTGTTGAGCGCTCTTTGAGGACGAGGCGCGTTTCAGCCGCGACAACAGCCCCGCCGCCAGCGCCGATAATCTGGATCGGCTTCGCGAGCAGCTTTTCAAATGTCTGTCGTTCAAGATTTCTGAAAGCGGCTTCCCCGTATTTTGAAAAATAATCCGCGATCGTGCAGCCGGCCTCGGCTTCAATGACGGCATCGCTATCGGTAAAGCCAAGCCCGAGCCTTTGCGCAAGCAGGCGGCCAAGGCTTGTTTTGCCGGCTCCCATCATGCCAATGAGCACGACAGGCCGGGCAAGAAAAGCCATATTTTGGTCACAATTGGCGGATTTTTGCGGTCCTGAAGCGCCTTGGTCTTGCATCATGGGAAGCGTTATGCCATGAAAGGCCAGTCGAATAGAAGCGTTCTGTTCAAGTCATAACCTTAAATTGAATTGGAAGTGAGTTACCATGTCCGAAAACAACAGCAAAACATTCATCGTCGGGATTGTCATTTTCGTCCTGCTGGTGATCGGTGGTTTTGCATTCTTCGCCAAGAAGGATGTTCCTGTAGATCAAGCCGCTGTCGAAGCCGCTGCTCCTGCTGATGGTGTTGCTGCTCCAGCTGCGGTTGAGCCAGCTCCAGCACCTGCTGAAGCTGCTCCGGCTCCTGAAGCTGTCGCTCCAGCCCCAGAAGCCGCACCGGCTCCTGCTGAAGCTGCTCCAGCTCCTGAAGCTGCTGCCCCAGCCCCAGAAGCAGTTCCTGCTCCTGAAGCTGTACCTGCCCCAGAAGCCGCACCGGCTCCTGAAGCGGTACCAGCACCAGCTCAGTAATCTCTAAATTTTTTGAAGGCGCCCTCTCCGATAAGGACGAGGGCGTTTTCTTTTATTGAAATCTCCTATACACCTTTACGTCATGCGTCTTCTTGCTCTCTCACTTTTTGTCCTGACGGTTTTATGTGGCGTAACCGATGCCCGCGCCGAAAACCCGCGTTCCTATGAAACGCGCGGCACGCTGACCCGTTTTCAGGACGGGCAAATAGCCCAGAATATTTGGGCCAATACCAGCAGGGACGAGGCGCTGGAACTCATCCGCGCGATACCGCAGCGTTTTACAAGCCCGATATATTTTGAACTGGCACGCCGCCTTCTACTCTCTGATGCGCCTGCCTTTGGCCCCGATAAAGTACAAAAGAAGACTGATGACGGAAAACCATTGGCGCCGAAGCCGGATATTTTAATCGAACGTATCGATAAACTGCTGGAGATAGGCGCGCTGCGCGACGCGCAAACTCTTTACGATGCGGTTGTTGCTGATGTTCCCGATAGTTTTGATCTCGCGTATCGCAATCTCATTATGCTCATGTTGCGCGGGCAGCTCTCAGCCGCATGTTTGGATGTGCAGGCCATGCAGCCGCAACACGGTGCAGATGCACGCTGGCAGGAATTCAGCCGTTTTTGCCGTATTCAATTTACGACCGGCGCCGAGCGTGAAAAGCTGATCGCCAGCGCGAAGTTTGAGGTTATGCCGAAACTTAAAGATTATCTGCGTGGCCGTGCATATCGTGATGTCACTGCCCTCAAAACAGAGGATCTCGCATACGCGGTAGCAACAGGATCTATCGGTGCATCGAGCATCGGACTCTTGGCGTCAAAAGCAGGTGCCATGCAGCCTTTGTTGCTTGCTGTCTTGCAGGGACTGGACACACCGGAATCCATGCCACAAAAAACCTGTCTTGCGATTGAGGCAGCACGCCGCGGCCTGCTTGGCACAAGAGACCTCATTACGCTATACGAGAAACCGCATTTCGACTCGGACCTCCTTTTAAACATCACAGGTACATCGCCAACCGCGGCCAATGTGCATCCGTGCCTGATCCCGACGGTCCTGTACCAGCGAATCGCATCGAACCTGAAGGATCCTGCATTGCGTGACCGCACGATCCGCGAATCGCTGGACGTGATGAAAGACCTGCCCGATGCGGCTTTCTGGCCTATGGCGCTTTATTACCGTGATTTTGATGTAAAGGCACCCGCCAACAAAAAATATCTCTGGCGGCTCGCCAATATTGTGGCTTACGAGAAGGGTGATCTCCCCGAATCATGGCTTTCCGGCTGGGGTAAGGAGGGGAGTGTTTCGCCTTTCTGGCCGGTAGAAGCCATCACGCACCCAGGCCCCATGGCCAAGGAGAATCTGAAGGCATGGCGCACTCAGTGGCCTGCAGAAGCCAAGCGAGTAAAGTCTCAGGACCCAATCATTCCCTTGCTTCTGAGCGATATTCTCTCTAGTGCCACGAAGGAAACTGCAGAAAAAACCAAGAATAAGGTATCAGATTATGAAAATATTTTTTCGTTGACATTTTCCAGAAGTTATGCGATGCCTTCATATGGATTGACGCAGCGACTGACTGATGTTATTGAAAAAGAACAAACGGGTCAGTCCGTTGCACTGTTACTGATCGGATACGGAGCCATCCCGCCAGATCAGGTCATTCCACACCAGATGGCATTGGTAATAGACGGTATGAACAGATCAGGCCTTGTACGCTACGCACGTAGGTTCGCTCTGGAGGTACTTCAATAATACCAAAGACTGGTATATAGTTTGCAAAATACAAGGTTAGAAATAAGACAGGTTAGGAGAAACAAATGCCGCGTCCGGGTCGTCCTGCAAAACCGAAGCAACCGCTTCATAAGCAGATTGAGGGTTTTCTTGACATGCTGATGTCCGAAAAGGGCGCAGCGTTAAACACACGTCATGCCTATGAGCGTGACCTCATCGACGTTGAGGCTTTTCTGAAGCCGCGTAACATCGACATCGTCAAAGCTGGTACGAACGATATCCGTGCCTATCTTGATGATCTCTCACACAAACAACATACGAAGGGCGAACAAACGGCCCAAATCGCGGTCCGCACGGTAGCGCGCCGCCTCTCTGCGCTTCGCCAGTTCTATCGCTTCCTCGTATCGGAGAACGTCCGCAAGGATGACCCGACATCGACAATCGATTCACCAAAGCAAACGCGTACACTGCCAAAAACGCTGACGGAACAAGAGGTCTCGCACCTCATCAAGACGGCGGCTTCCATGGGCGGTGCTAACAGCCAGCGCCTCGTATGCCTGCTGGAGATGCTTTACTCGACAGGTCTTCGCGTATCGGAGCTTGTAGGTCTGCCCGCTTCCGCAATTGCGGAAGGATCGCAGTTCCTTATCATCGCCGGTAAAGGTGGCCGCGAGCGTATGGTTCCTCTTTCGGATCCTGCTCAAAAGGCTGCCAGCAATTACCTGCGCATCCGCCAGCAGTTTGTTGGCTCGGATGACGATGGTACGCGCGCCCAGTGGCTCTTCCCATCGAAGACCTCGGTGATCGGTCACCTGACGCGCCAGCGCTTCGCGCAGCTTCTGAAGGAACTCGCAAAAGCCGCTGATATGCCAGCAGATAAAGTCTCCCCGCACGTCCTTCGCCACGCCTTTGCTACGCACCTGCTGCGCAACGGCGCCGATCTTCGTTCGGTCCAAAAAATGCTTGGCCACGCCGATATCGCTACAACCCAGATCTACACCCACATGCTGGGCGAAGACATCAAGAAAAAAGTGGCTGAAAAACACCCGATGTCCAAAACCGGTAACGGGTATTAATCCACTACTTTAACCTGTTTATAAAAAAGGCACGGAACATTTACGGTTCCGGCCTTTTTTGTTAGGGTGCACCCTCGTTTAATAACGTATGGATAGACCATGCTTGAATTTGAAAAACCGGTCCTGGAACTGGAATCGAAAATCCGCGAACTGCGCGCCACAAGCGGCGAGTCGGGTTTCTCGGTCGTCGAAGAAATTTCACGCATGGAAAAGAAAATCGAACGGATTCTGAAATCCGCATACGAGACTCTGGCGCCAGACCAAAAAGTACAAGTGGCCCGCCACCCTGAACGCCCGCATTTCATCCATTACGCATCAACACTGATGACGGATTTCACACCGCTTGCCGGTGACCGCACATTCGGTGAGGACAACGCCTTGATTGGCGGCCTTGCCCGTTTCCGTGGCCGCCCTTGCGTTGTGATGGGCCAAGAAAGGGGCTCGGATACCGCAAGCCGCCTCAAGCATAATTTCGGCATGGCTCGCCCTGAAGGTTACCGCAAAGCGCAGCGCCTCATGCGCATGGCCGACCAATTTGGCCTGCCTGTCATCACCCTGTGTGATACCGCAGGTGCATACCCCGGCGTGGATGCCGAGGAACGCGGCCAGTCGGAAGCAATCGCGCGGTCCATCGAAACCTGCCTCTCATTGGGCACTCCTATTGTTTCGACCATCATTGGCGAGGGCGGCTCCGGCGGAGCCATCGCGATAGCGACAGGCAACAAGGTCTTGATGATGGAGCATGCGGTTTACAGCGTTATCAGCCCTGAAGGCTGCGCATCCATCCTGTGGCGTGCAGCCGCCCACGCGAAAGAGGCAGCCATAGCCCTTAAAATCACGGCGCAGGACATGCTGGCCAACGGCTTGATCGACACAATCATCCCTGAAGGTCTGGGTGGTGCCCACCGCAACCGCGACCTTGCTATGCGCAACGCAGGCGATGCCATTGAAGCGTCTCTCAAGCAGCTAGAGAGCATGGACGCGCAAACCCTGCGCCAGCAACGCCGCGAGAAGTTTCTAGCAATGGGCCGTCTTGCCCAGCGCTGATTAGTCCTAAAAAAAATTGTAACAAATTTGTTTGAATATTGATTCAAGTCAGCTAAAATTTTTTAGTAATATCAATAACCTAGTAAAGAATTTATTCCATAATAAAGTGTGGATAAAAGTCTTTAGGTGGGGCATGCAAAAAAAATCTGGCGCGACCGCGCCCAATAGTTACCTGAAATCCGAGAACGGTGTCGTAGCTGTGGTAGCTGCACTCATGATGCCTGTTCTGATGGGCATGGGCGGTGTGGCCGTTGATGCGGGCTCATGGTTCATGGAGCAACGTAACCTGCAGACGGCGGCCGATGCAGCCGCACTGGCCGTGGCCTACGAATACGCAAACGACCCCGAAGTCGATATAAATGCAATAGCCCTACGCGAAGCCGTACACAACGGCTTTGATGAAGAGGGGACAATCGAAGTCGTCATGAATGACGTGCACGACGATGGCAGCGTCAGTTTCGCGGTCGATCTGTCACAGGATGCTAATTTGTGGTTTTCAAGGGTGTTTATGGCGAGTGTAACCGTAGGTACCGGCGCTACCTCTGAAGTAGGCGCGGGGGCGGGCGGTATGGCTTGCATACTCTCACTCGATAACCAAGCTAATCAGGCGCTCAAGACATCAGGAAACGTCACCATCAACATGCCGGAATGCGGTATGGCCGTAAACTCTGACAGCGATACGGCACTGTATTTGAACGGCAACGTGAACATTAACGTTGGCGATGTGTCTATTCACGGTGATTACGATGTCGCCGGCAATAGCGCGACTTTTGAGTACAACTCCATAAAAACAAGCGCAACACAGGTGGAAGACCCTTACGCCGACCTGAACGTGCCAACATACGCAGCCTGTAGCAGCACCAACAAACGCAAAGGCAACAAATACACAGCGAACACGACCTTAAATCCTGGCGTGTACTGCGGAGGTATCACTATATCTGGCAACACGACGGTTACTTTCAGGCCGGGTGTTTACATTTTGGACGGTGGCGACTTCAAAGTAACTGGTAATGGCAGCATGACAGGGAGCGGCGTGTCTTTTGTGCTTACCAACAGTGCGTCTGCTGGCGGAAAATACGGTTCGCTTAATATTTCAGGCGGACGTAGAATCACCTTTACCGCTCCGACATCAGGCAACGTTATGGAGGGCGTAGCCTTCTATCAGGATCGTAACGCACCCTCCAGCGCCTCAAACAGCATTACCGGAACTGCGGATATCTTTGTCAGCGGCGCTTCCTATTTTCCGGCAGCCGAAATTACATACGGGGGTAATGCAGGGTCAACCAGCGATAGCCAGCCATGTTCACGTGTGATTGGGCGAATTGTAACTATGCACGGCACGCCGGATCTGGCCAACTCCTGTGTCGATAGCGCTGCGCGTGATATTGATATTCCGGGCGCTGGTAGCGTCAGACTCATTCAATAGGAGTACGCATGAAAACCTTTGTACAAAGGCTTTTCAAGGATCAATCGGGCATTGCGGCAACCGAGTTTGCGCTCATATCGCCTTTTCTTATTCTGCTGACGGTCGGAATGATCGATTTCGGCATGTACATTAACGAGAATATGAAAGTCGAAAACCTGGCCCGTAACGCAACGGAATACGTAGTAAAAGGCGGTGACGAAGCCAATATCACGGCCGATGTCATTACGAGTTCCGGTCTGCTAACTGAAGACGAACTTGAAGACACCACAACAACATCCGAAATGACATGCGAGTGCAGCGACGGCTCAACAGTTGCGTGCAATACGGAATGCTCGGATGGCGGATACCGTCGCCGCTACTTTAGTTACTCGATTGAAAGAGCGTATTCGCCGATTTTCCCTTACCCCGGCATCCCTGAAACATTTCCACTGAGGGGGCATGCCCGCATGCAGGTGGAATGATGCGCCGCCGCCTCCAGGGCTACCTAAATCGCTTTGCCCGTAATGAGGAGGGCGCGACTGCCGTCGAATTCGCGATGGTAAGCGTCGCGTTTTTAACGTTCATCATTGGCATATACGCAGCAGGCATTTATTTCCTGACCTGGAACAGGCTTCAGCAAGGTGTTGAAAACGCGGCCCGCTACGCCGCCGTTCACGCAGATGCCACGACTACCGAGCTTGAGGACATCATCATCAACGACATAGAAAGCATAGGCGGCGTTGAGGACAATCTTGAAATCGCCGTGGCCGATTCAGCGGTAAACGGGATCAGCTTCAGGGAAGTTACTGCCACATACGTTCTTAACTGGAACCTCCCGTTTATGCCGACATCGATCAATGAGATGTCGATGCAGGTCACATCGCGCACCCCTGTAACCAACTAAAAAAATTTTTCTGTAAACGTTGAAGCCCGTATGCCGATTACGCATTCGTTCGTATGCCGTGTGCAATTTTTTTGAATATGCATGCTTGAAATCGATATACAAATATACTATCAATGGTTGTATAACTTATTCAGTTTTCCATCCGTCAAAGAAAGTGACCATCCATGGCAAATACCTCCGCTCTCTTGAGTCGCAACATAACTGTTTTGGGAAAACGCACGTCAATACGGCTGGAATCCCAGATGTGGACGGCCATGAAAGAGATAGCGGACCGCGAGCACTGCACCATACATGAGCTATGCTCGCTGATAGCGATGCGCCGCAAGCCCGGCCTTTCGCTGACGGCCTCCATTAGGATTTTTCTAATGCTCTACTTCAAGGCTGCATGCACCGAGGAAGGACATACAAAGGCAGGTCATGGCGGGCTTGATCGTATGATAGGGCGCTTGATGCCAGCCCAACAGCCGCAAGCGTACATGGAAGCCAATCAGGCAGCTTGATACGTGTAATGATCTTCACCGTACGCAGAATGAGGACGGTGAGAGACAATCGTCATATCCCTAGCAATAGCCTCGAGCCGCGCTTTTGATACCGTAGAGCGCACACCAAAATAGGGCAGGTGCTCGGCAAGTGCTTTAAGGCCGTCATCCTCGCCAAAACGCTTCAGGCGATAGATATTCCAAGCACTCGTATTTTGCTTGGCCGTCCAGTCATCGCTGGGGTCATGGTTGTAGGTGGTGAGATGGATAGTCGGAATACCTGGCTTCCACTGCTCGGCGCGCAAAAGGGCATGGCGGTACATCTGGTGCAGCACAAGTTTCATCGGGCCGAGTTCGTCAGGCGTAAGGCTAAGCTGGTGCTGCGGCACAACCGTAAGATCACGCGGCCTGTTGGTACCGATGATAACGATCGCATCGCAGTCGGCGACGTGTTCGTCAGCGGGTACAGTCAGGCAGCCATTTTGTGTGTAACCACCGTCAATATGGTTCTCGCCGCGAATGACTGAGGGTTGGAAGAACCCCTTAAGCGCAGCCGAACCCAAAAGACTTTTTTCCGTGAGATCCCGGCCCGTATGAATAACGTTAACGAGGCCAGTCTTCGTTACCTTTGCCGTATTGATATAGGCCTTTACAAACTTGCCGCTGGCAGCATGCGTAAAAATGCGATCCTTAGGGTCATCGGGATGTGCTTCCGATACAAGCGAGCGGGCGACAAGGCGGCGCAACGCATCAGTCGCAAAGGCAGCTGTTGCCCATTGCGGGCCCTCAAGCGGGGAGCCGTTGGCCAGATTCCCGAACATATGGGCAAGGCTGTTCTGCTGCTGAGCCAAAACTTCAAGTATAGGCAGATTAGGGCTTCTTTTGACTCTACGATGGTCTGACCTGCCCATATGAAGAGGCATTTCCATGGCATTGATGGCGCCCTGAGCCATCGGGTTCCAAGCATGCGCAAGGCGCATGATATCAAAACCGGCTGATATAAGGGCTTTCGTGGCCTTGACCTGAGGCGTGGCTGCAACGCTTGAAACCAGAAGGCTTCTCCAGCCAAGCGGGTCTGTGGGGTTCGACATGGCCTCGAGCGCGTTCATGATCGGCTCGCTCTCATTAACGAGATCCTGAAGGAAGTTTTCGAGCCGATCGGCTGCGATCTCGCAACCCTCCTCGTAGGTGTCGGCGCTGTTAATGGCATTGGCAATAAGGCATGCAACCATGGCGCCGGCCGAGGTGCCACGGACCTGTACAATCCTGACCTTACGGCTTCGCAAAAACGGAATGGCATAACCAATCGAGTAGGCAATGTTGGCCCCGCCGCCCTGAAAATCAAGAATGATGTCTTTTACTTCCTGACCGTCATCACGGAAGGAACGCGAAAGCATGTGGCTTTGAAAGGTCATGTGGGCCTGAAAACTTCCCTGATTCTTCTTTTGGGAAATCCTGCGCCATGGGCGACATAAAAAACAACAAAGTGGCATGCTGCAAGGCGGAAAGAAGTATTTCGTAAAATATGTTTGCGGCCCCGGCAAGAACCCGCTAGAAATCAAATAACACTAAAAAAAGCGACAGGGACATGAGCGAGACCGACGAAGCCGGGGTTATCACGGAAACAGTTGAAGACAGACTGCGCGAGACAGCCAATTGGTCGCGGGGATTCGATATTGATGGCGCGGCAGCCTGGAATGCCCTCCACCAGTATCAGACAATCCTGATCGAGGCGACCTGGCCTATTGATGCTGATGAAAGCTACAAGATTGGCGGCTTTGAATCCTACGCAGATTTCCAAAGAATAATGTCAAACCACGCCATGGATGAGGCGCGCCGCCTGTACGACACCGCGCTCGACAAGCTAGGGCGTGATGTAGATGACGTTTCTTTTGTGCCGACCATGGACACCATGGATCAGCTTCCGTATCTCGACATGAAGGCCGCGCTCGATTGGATAAAAAAATCAGGCAGGCCGCTTCTTGCCGATGCAACATACGAAGTGATTGGCTCCACACGCACGGACTTTTTTGATGAAATGCGCCTCGCGCACATATCGGCTGCTCGCCTTAAAATTGGCAATGCTGCCGTATGGGAGGGTGACCCTGAGAGTGGCATAGCCATTGTAGAATCGGCGCTGCGGCATAATTTCTCAGCACTGGGGTTGAACGCTAATTCTCCAGATATCGCAAAATACATTGACCTTGATGCGGTAACCATCCGCGCCGTTCATGGAAATCACGTCACGCGTAAGTTTAAAGCGCAAATGGCCCTGATCGCTGGCTGGCGCCAGTTCAAAAAAACCGACGCGCCCGAGTATCACGACGCCATGATCGAAGCCGCCATCACGCTTGGTCGCAGTGAAGCACTGAACGAAGATCCTGAGATATACAAGGACATAGGTTTTACGAGAGATGCCTTCGAGGCTGAAGTCCACCGCTGCGCAGAGTGCAAATTGGCACGCATCGTCTCCGGACTTACGACAGGCGAGGTTACGGGCGAGTTTTTGCAAGACCAGCTGGAAGCCGCCAAAAACCTGCGCAAGCTTTTCAGTTTTGTAAAAGCGCCTGATGATACGCCGCTGGACTACATCGGTGAGGATTACTGGTGTGCGAATATCCTGCAGCAGTTTGGATTTAGGTCATACTCGCATTTTGCTGAGCAGCTATCCATTTTAGGTGCGCGCGCCATCATCAATAACACGCTTTACGACAGTAAAATGGGTCCTCTCGATAGGCATGATGACCTGGCCGAAGCCGTGGCGATGCTCAAAGATGCGCGCTATCCGGTAAACGATACGGCCGCACTCGACGCAATTGAGGTCGATCGTAAAACGCTTACTGAGACTTTTGTAACAGCGACATACCCCGCCGCCCAACGGGACTGGAATATCCTTGGCTCAGATACGTTCGATACAACACAAAAAATGCAACTTATCCAAAATCTACGGGATAGCCAGAACCGCCTCAGGGAAGCAGGCACCGAAGATAAACTGCCCTTTACAGCAGAAGCGCTGAACGATGCCGAGGATCAAATCAATCTTCGTTACGCCGAAGAAGTAATTGCAGATTTCCTGGTCGCGCTCGACACTCCGAACGGTTACGAAACACTGCGCAAGGCCTATCAGGTTTTTGATGATCTGGAAGTCGACCTTCTGAAGCCGGATGTACACCGCCCCATGGGCATGAATGCAGCCTTTGCCGAGTACATTGATGACCGTTTCGGCATGATGGAAATGGCGGATATATGGGTAGATGCAACGGATGAAGAGTTGCCATTAGTGGAGCGCTTTGAAGCCGTGACATCTTTTACAAAAAAGATGGAAACACTGGACGCGGAGCAGGTTGACAGGCTGACGCGCCATCTGGGTTTGGAAACGCCGCCAGCATCGGGTGTTCTGGCTCAGGATATAGCTCTGAATCTGTATCATGAAATGTTGGAGCTATTCGATGAGTATGGTGATGACCCCGTCAAAGGGTATGAGTACCTGCGCATTGCCTCAGAATGCCTGACGACAATCGACCCAAACGCCCTGACTGACGAAAAAGCCTTCCGTGCCATTACCGGAAAAATTGGCTGCAGGGTTTTCGTAAGACAGTTAGAAAGCCTCAAAGCTCGTGCCGAAGCAATCAACAGACCACTGTCCCTGACATTTAACTCGCAAGGCGCCGAATCACAAGACATCGTAAGCGCCCTCAAGCCAGAAAATAAAGGGCGAAAAGCCTATGACCTGATTGAGGAGGCGGCGCGCAATCTAAGGCAGCACGGCAAAAGTATTCTTGATGAATCTATATTGGGCCCGCTCGGCATGACTCCTGAGACCATGGTTGCGTTTCTGGATGAACAGGCCCTGATTGTTGCCCGCGAGCATGCGGATACAGCAAGGGCATCAAAAGGGTTTCCGGTCACGCTGCAAACGATTCAGGATCATCCATACCAGCATTTCAGGCACGCGCTGAGCTGCCTTTCAAGACATTCAAAAGGTACCGTGCTTTCGGACGATCTTTGGGATCAATTGGGTTTCGCAGGCCGCGAAGACTTCATGGACCAGTGCCGCGAGGCTTTGCTGGATGTAACAACCCAGATGGAGCAATTGGCATCCTCTCCTCAGAGTATGCAAATGGGGCCGTTTGGCTTTCTGCGCCTCCTGAGCCAGATACGCGCCTGCAACAGGGCTCTTGGCATTGAGTCAAAAGACGATATCCCTGATTTGGCTGATCTCATACACACCACGGGCCATGGTGGCGCAATTGAAACAACGCAGCGCGCTATCCATCGCATGGCGCACGCAGCCTGCCAGCAGGTACTGCGTGAGGAACCCCCTGTATACGTAGCAAGAGCGGCTGACGGCAGCGAAATTGTTCTGAAGCACAAAAGCAATGGAGCAGGACCGAAGTTCAAAAGAATGAAATTCATATACGATTTCGCGCAGGAAATGCGGACCATGACATGGGAGGCAGGCGGTAAAATAGGCAATACGAATGCCGCTTACGACGAGCTTATCCAGCAGCGTGTTGAAGGGGTCGTAAACGCTTTTGAAAAGCGCAAAGGTGACCCTGGCCGCGGCGTGAGGCTGGCGCTTGCGCTTAAAGACATGGCGGACCGTTACCAGCTGCGCGAGGACGTGTGGTTCCAGTACTTGTTCATGGGTATGAATTACCGCGATTTTGACGCATTTTGCGACTATGCAGCGCTTCAGCGTATGCGGCAGATCGTTGATCGCACTAAAAATACCATGATGGGTATGAAAGGCGATGAGCAGATAAACCCGACAACGCATCTTTTCATGCTGCGCGACATGATGCGCATTGAAAACATGGCAAGCAGCGACGGACTTTTATCGGAACGCCGCCGCGATGACATTCTGGACGAGCTGGGCGTCGACCCAGAATGGCATCGCCTGCAAATGGCAATATCAGCCCAGTTCGCAATACCCTTGATGCTGCGGGAAGCAGCAGACCCGACCTTGGAAGATGCAGAGCGCTGGACCATAATCGAGGAGGCGATCGGCGTACTAAAACTGATCGGCCGTGCCAGAACAAAGCATATCGAGATCGATAAAAAATCCCTCGCCATGCAGCGGACCCGCGCAGTTGAGCGCATGGCAGCTCTTAATCTGGTTGAAGACATGCTGCGCATTGAAACGGATACGGTCAGCCAGCATGTACACAATGCTGCCAATGTTTTGGGCCTCCTGCAAAGATACTTTCATGACGAAGGCGTGGCGCAAGGGCTCGGCCTCAAGCCGGATGAAATCGCACGCCTTGTAAAGCAAGAGCAGCTTTTGCCGGCGTACACGCTGGCAAGGAACCTCTATGAAGTACCTGCGGCAGACCTGACCGCTCAATATGTGGTCATTACACAGCTATATGAGTGCTTCGGGTATGCACAGCTCGACCCCCATAATGCCGATCACCTTAAAAGCATAGCCATCAAAAAACCTCTGGAGTTCATGGCAAAGCTCGATGCCATGACCCTGCAGGTGCTAAAAGGCTCATGCGAGGATTTGCCAAAGCTTGAAGGTAGGCCATCAAAACAGGTGGAAACGCTCAACCTGATCCTGCGTTTCATTGAAACAACCGATATTGAAAGCCGCGCCAGCAAAGAAGACCTAGGCAAGCTGGGCATCATGACACACGACGAAGTCGTAAAAGCCATTACGCAAACAGTTCCAAAAACCCGCGTGGCGGCAAGGGCAAGCGGCGCAGCCGCAGCTGCGCACCCGGCCATGATGTAGGATTAAATAACGCGCTTGATTTTGGTGCGCAGATACTCGGCAACCTTATCCATCGGGATGCGTTCCTGCGCCATCGTATTGCGCTCACGCACCGTAACGGTACCGTCAGCAACCGTCTGGTCATCGATGGTAAAGCAGAACGGCGTGCCTATTTCATCCTGCCGTGCATAACGCTTGCCGATGTTCTGCTTGATATCGAGGTCCACGGCAAACTCTTCGCGCAGCTCGAGATACAACTTGGTGGCCAGCACCGGGTGCTGGTCCTTGGCTGTTAGCGGCAAAATAGCCGCCTTTTTGGGCGCAATCGCGGGGTGGAAGTTGAGATAAACGCCGGATGGGCGGCTTGGGTCCACCGTATAGGCCTCGCACAACAGGGCCAGCACACCGCGGGTCAGGCCCGCCGCAGGTTCGATGACATGCGGGATGAATTTATTTTTCGGGTCCATCGGGTCGATGTATTCCATCTTCACCTTGGAATGTTCCTGATGTTGCGTGAGGTCATAGTCCGTACGGTAGGCAATGCCCTCAAGCTCGCCAAAGCCGGGGTCCGTGAACGGGAATTTATATTCGATGTCAAACGTGCCCTTGGAATAGAACACGAGTTCATCCTGACCATGCTCGCGCATCAGGATGTTATCGCCTGAAAGGCCCAAAGCTTCCCAGAATTTCTGGCGTTGCACCTTCCAGAAATCAAACCACATCTGCGGCGTGATTTTTTTATCGTTGGGGTCGCAGAACCATTCCATCTCCATCTGTTCAAATTCGCGGGAACGGAAGATGAAGTTGCGTGGATTGACCTCGTTCCTGAAGGCCTTGCCCACCTGCGCAATACCAAAGGGTACGCGCACGCGGCTTGAATCGACCACGTTCTTGAAGTTGATGAAAATGCCCTGCGCCGTTTCACCGCGCAAATAGGCGATGTTGTCGTCAGATGCCACGGCACCGATTTTCGTTTCAAACAAAAGGTTGAAGGCACGAGGCTCAGTTAAACTTCCAGGTTTTTTTGCATCTGGACCAAGTATTTTCGTATATTCGGTAAGGACAATTTTTTCGAGAGAAAGCGGATTTTCTAGGCTGTAATATTCCTTGCTAGTTTGTCCGTTGATTTTACCCCAGTATTTATCCATTCGCTTGTGAATATCTTCAGGAGCAGTTCCTGAAACAAAAGCCAAATGAGGTTCTTGATCTTCAAGCACTTCTGGTACTGGATAAACCATTATATGGTCTGCTCTATATCGCAGTTTTGTTTCCTTGCAATCGACCATAGGGTCAGAAAAACCACCCACATGGCCTGAGGCCACCCACACTTTTGGGTTCTGGATGATGGCGCTATCAAGGCCTACGATTTCAACAGGCTCACCGTCAGGGCCGATAGGCGGGGTCAGCACCATCGACTTCCACCACAAATCACGCAGATTGTTCTTGAGTTCAACACCCAAGGGGCCGTAATCCCAGAAACCGTTAATACCGCCGTAAATGTCGGACGCACCAAAAATGAAGCCACGGCGTTTGCACAACGCAACTATCTCTTTCATGCGGTCTTGAGGTGTTTGGGGGGCGGCAGGCGCCAGTTTTTCAGCGGTCATGGTGTATCTCTCTTTCGACTTACATCGTTAAACGATTTGTCATCCCGAATGCAATGAGGGATCTTGCTGATTTCAAGAAGATTCCTCGGCTACCGCCTCGGAATGACAATGTATTTGAATATTGTTCAGGCAGAGAAATTGGGTTCCTAGTCGGAACCTCGTTGCTGCATCAGGCCCTGCACATACCCGTCATCCACGCGGTAGTCGCGGATCGGGTGGCCGAGTGTAATGTCGCTGCCAGCGCCTTTATAGACGTACTTGACGTTTTCTTCCTCGCTGGTGTCTTCCTCAGGGAAAAATTCGCCGGTCAGATCATTGGCGGCAAAAACATCGCCCGCATCAGGCAGGGGGCTCGAGTCATCGGAAAGCTGCTTCAGAAGGTCATCACCGGATGAATCAGCAGATGAACCCTTTGTGCTCTTGGTCTCGCCGTCGGCAACAGCCAGCGGAGCCGCCCCCAAAAGGGCCACAAGGGCACATGTCAGAAAGAGCAGTTTCGAGTTCATGAAACCCACGCTAGCATGGAAGCCATGACAAAGGAAATATGGAAGATTGAAACATTGGAGGCACGGGATGCCCGTCGTGCCTTGGATTTTTATGAATCTGCGGGTTTTGCGTACCGTGAAGGTGACAGGGCCGTAATGATCGAATCCCTGGAGTCCGGCATCTGGACCATGCTCATGGCGACGGAAGGCGGGGTTGATATCGGTGCCTGCTACCTGAATTGGGAACCGAAATACGGCCTTTACCGCCGGATGCGCCTCCCCGAAATTCAGGATTTGCGGGTTTTACCCGGGTACCGGAAACGGGGGGTAGGGGGCGGCCTTATAAGGGCGGCTGAGGACATGGCGCGCGGTAAAGGGCATACGGGCATCGGGATTTCCGTGGGCCTGAATGCCGATTTCGGGGCGGCCCAGCGCCTTTACATAGGGCTTGGCTACATGCCGGACGGCCACGGCGTAACCTATGAGCGTGAACCGGTGCCGGCAGGCGAAAAACGGCCAATCGACGACGATCTGGCCCTGATGCTTCTTAAGCATTTCTAAACTGGAAAAACCTGAAAGACCTCGCTATGGTTCCCCGCAAGAAAACTGCCTAACGACGGGGGTCATACATGGCACAAAAATGGGTTTACGGTTTCGGCAACGGCAAGGCGGACGGCAAGGCCGATATGAAGAACCTCTTGGGCGGCAAAGGCGCTAACCTCGCTGAGATGTCAGCGATCGGCCTGCCAGTACCTCCTGGTTTTACGGTTACAACCGAAGTCTGCACCCATTTCTACGCCAACAAACAACAATACCCCGATGGCCTGAAGGCCGAAGTTGATAAAGCCATGGCCGCCATCGAAAAATCAGTCGGCTGCAATTTTGGCGATGCTAAAAACCCGTTGCTCGTCTCCGTCCGATCCGGTGCCCGCGCCTCGATGCCAGGGATGATGGATACGGTGCTCAACCTCGGCCTCAATGATGTGACAGTCGAGGGGCTTGCCAAACGCGCCAATGACGAGCGCTTCGCATGGGATAGCTACCGCCGCTTTATCACCATGTATTCGGATGTCGTGCTGGGGCTTGAACGCCACGATTTCGAGGACGTGCTCGATACCTACAAACGCCGCCATAACCTCACGAGCGACACGCAAATCAAGGCCGATGCCTGGAAATCCATCGTCGCCGAATTCAAGCAAATCGTAAAAGACAAACTGAAGCGTGACTTCCCTCAAGACCCTCAGGAACAACTCTGGGGTGCAATTGGCGCTGTCTTCCAAAGCTGGATGACCCCGCGCGCCGTCACCTACCGCCAAATCCACAACATTCCGGCTGAATGGGGCACGGCTGTCAACGTGCAGGCGATGGTCTTCGGTAACATGGGCGATGACTGCGCGACGGGTGTTGCCTTTACGCGCGACCCTTCAACCGGCGAGAATTTCTTCTACGGCGAATACCTCGTGAACGCGCAGGGCGAAGACGTGGTGGCGGGTATCAGAACGCCGCAAACCCTAACGATCAAAGCGAAGGAACGCGAAGGCAGCAAACTGCCAGCGATGGAAGAAGTAATGCCCGATGTGTTCAAGCAACTAAACGACGTGCGCCATATCCTCGAAAAACATTACCGCGACATGCAGGATATCGAGTTCACGGTCCAGCAATCGAAACTCTACATGCTGCAAACCCGCAACGGCAAACGCACCGCGGCGGCCGCCCTCAAGGTTGCTTGCGACATGGTCGCGGAAGGTTTGATCACGCAGGATGAAGCGGTGCTCCGCGTGGATGCATCGTCACTCGATCAATTGCTGCACCCAACCCTCGATCCAAAAGCCAAAAAGCAAGTCATTGCAAAAGGTTTGCCTGCAAGCCCTGGCGCCGCTCAAGGCAAAATCGTGTTCACGGCGGATGAAGCCGAAGTATGGGCCAAGCGCGGGGAACAAGTCTTGCTCGTTCGCGTTGAAACATCGCCGGAAGATATCCACGGCATGCACGCAGCTGCTGGTATCATCACCTCCCGCGGTGGTATGACAAGCCACGCGGCTGTGGTCGCCCGCGGCATGGGCCGCCCATGTGTGGCGGGCGCAGGCTCGCTGCAAATCGACACCAAAGGCAAAACCCTCAAAGTCGGCACCGTAGAAGCCAAGGAAGGCGACGTGCTCACGATTGACGGCGCCGCCGGTGAAATCATTTTAGGCGCGGTGCCAACCGTGCAGGCTGAACTTTCAGGCGATTTCGCAAAACTCATGGGCTGGGCCGATGCAGCCCGCCGCATGGGTGTAAGGGCCAATGCCGAAACACCGGAAGACGCCAAAACCGCCCGCCACTTTGGTGCCGAGGGTATTGGCCTCTGCCGTACCGAGCACATGTTCTTCGACCCGAACCGCATCCAAAAGGTGCGGGAGATGATTTTTGCCGATGATGTCGAAGGCCGTAAAAAAGCCCTCGCGTTTTTGGCCCCGATGCAAAAGGCGGATTTCAAATCCATCTTCAAAATCATGCTGGGCCTGCCGGTCACGGTGCGCCTGCTTGATCCTCCCTTGCATGAATTCCTGCCGCACACCGATGCCGATATCGCGGCCTTCGCCAAAACCGCGAATATCGATGACAAGCGCGTACGTCAGCGTTTAAGCCAATTGCATGAAGCGAACCCAATGCTCGGCCACCGCGGCTGCCGCCTTGGTATTACCTACCCAGAAATTTACGAGATGCAGGTAAGGGCCATCTTTGAAGCAGCTCTCGAAGTGGCCAAAGAAGAAGGCAAAACCGTCACGCCAGAAGTGATGATTCCGCTGATAGCAACCCGCAAGGAACTGACGATCTTAAAAACCATGACAGACCGCGTAGCGGGCGAGGTGGGTATTAAGGATTATACGGTTGGCACGATGATCGAGCTGCCAAGGGCCGCCCTGATGGCAGACGACATCGCGCATGATGCCGCATTCTTTAGCTTCGGCACCAACGACCTCACGCAAACCACGCTCGGCCTCAGCCGGGATGACGCAGGCAACTTCCTGCCCGCTTATACGGATGCCGGTATCTACGCGCGCGATCCGTTCCAGACCCTCGATACACAAGGCGTCGGCCAACTAATCGAGATGGGCTTACAAAAGGGCCGTAAAACGAAGCCCGACCTTAAAGTCGGCATTTGCGGCGAACACGGTGGAGACCCTGATTCCATCGCATTCTGTGAGAAAACAGGGCTTGATTACGTATCCTGCTCGCCGTTCCGTGTGCCTGTGGCGCGCCTTGCTGCCGCCCAAGCCGCCCTCAAATCCGGCACCGGAAAAACCGTGCCCATGAAAAAGAAAGCGGCAAACGGGTAAAATTTGTCAAACCATGCCGCCCTCTATAAAAGAGAAGGCATGGACAAATCTGAAGGCGCAACCCTCCGTTTCTTTTTCGATACCGAATTCAACGATGAAGTCGGCGGTATGCGCGTTGAACTTATTTCGATGGCGTTTGTATCCGAAGATGGCGAGCGGGAATTTTACGCCGAGTGTTCCGAGTTTTCGGAAGATGCCGCGCATCCATGGCTTAAAGAGAATGTTCTGCCGCATCTGGGCCCGCGTGAAAGACGCTTGCCTGTAAATAGTATCGAACAGGGTTTGCGTAAGTTTTTTGCTGATGCCGTAAGGGCGTCCCCGGAAAGAGTGACCAAAGTGCAGATATGGGCCAAGAACGGCTCCAACGACTTTACGGTCTTGGGTCTGGCCTTTGGCGGGCTTTCCAAGTTTTATGCCTTCATGAATGAGCTGGGTATCGAACGCAGCTATTTTAACGACACCGATATGCTCCGCCGCGAGCTGAAAGAAAAAGTCAAAATCGAGCGTGATCCAAAGCACATTCCGCATCACGCCCTTGGCGATGCCCGCCACGAACGCCGCGAATATGTGGCTATACAGGCGGCCTTGAGGGTACAGAAACTCGCTTTGGCGGGAGGATTTTAATGACAAAATATATCGGCGCGCACGGGTTTCCTGAAACGATCGGTTCCGTGGATGAGATCATAGCTGTAGTCCGCTCTGTTGGTAAAACGCTGCTCGAAATGCAGCCGAAAATCATGGCCGTCGCAAATGGCGAAATGCCTGAGACGCCCGAATATTGGGTAAGGCGTAAACCGGACGGCTCAATATATACATCTGCGGATGTTTGGGCAGATCAAGCGATCAGGGAAGGGTTAAAAGCCATCCACGGCATTCCGCGCAACGTCGGATACATATCGGAGGAGGCCGAAG
This sequence comes from Pseudomonadota bacterium, assembly GCA_009926935.1. Classification (GTDB taxonomy): domain Bacteria; phylum Pseudomonadota; class Alphaproteobacteria; order Micavibrionales; family UBA1664; genus UBA6145. The sequence continues at coordinate 39,105 of RFNZ01000016.1, forward strand.
CATCGACCAATCAGGCAAACCTGAAAGCGGATTGCTGGTTGACCGACCCGCTTGATAGCACAGGCGCCTACACCAAAGGCTTTCCTACGTGGAGCGTGAACACCGGGTACCTTCACCGCAGCAGGCCAACAGGCGGTGTCGTGTATTATCCTGCGCTGGGCAAACTCTTTTATACGTCGGACTACGGTACATCCGTAATGCAGGATGAAGTGCTGGGTGTAAGCGAAACGCTCAAATATGCAGGCGGTGTAAACCTGACACGTGTTGTAACGCCGCCCGGTCTTGTATCTATTTTTGCAGGCCAAAATGTCGTCGTTGAAGCGGATCCGCGCCACACAAACCGCCTTTGGGCATTTTTCAAACGCGGCGGCCCGGAAGTTGCCGAGCACGGAAAGCTATTTTACGCCTGGGATATCGCGGCGCCTGCCGCAATTGCTGCCCGCGCTGGCGTTGTTTACGTTGATCGTAATGGCAAGCCGCTTGATTATCTTGCAAGTCGTCAGGGCCATAACGACTTTGAGTTGCCAAAAGCAGGTTTTTTGGCTGGGCATAGAGCCACTTTGGCCAAAGCCGGTTTTCTGGCCAGAGGCCAAAGGCCAGCCTAGATAATTATTCAGCAGTAGAACGGACGAAGTTCCATAGCTTCCGGCCTCGGCTGGCGCTGAGCTGGCAGCACAAGCCCGGCTTTGTAGACGTCCCGCAGGCGGTAAGCCAGTTCAACACCCAAAAGATGCGCAGGGGCCTGACCGTGTCTGGGTTGAAGCCTGTAGGTCAAGACTTTTTGAAGTGCGGAATCTTTAACAGGCTTCGAGTTTGGATCCATTTGGTCTACAAGCGAACAAAAGCGGCGCAGTGTCTCTTCGCCAGCGTCCATGAATTTCAAAACATCAATGAGCCTGTTGGTAAGGCCGTAAACCTCGCGTGCGGGGTCGCTTGAGACTTCGACAGCTTTTTTAAATGTTGCGGCAAGGTAATCATAGAAAACGGTTTTAAGTCTAAAACTGTCGCCGTTTAACGATGTGTTACCGGTGCTTCTGATTTCCCAAAAGCTCTCACCCATCTGCCGTAATTTGTGCCATGTTTCATCGGAAAGCGCGGTTTCTTCGGTCACCGGTGCGTCATGCAAGGCAATCAATTGTTTTTTAAGAGCGTCAGCTTGAAGCGAAGTAGCTTCGCTGATCAACTCGGCTGAAAGAGCATACACGCCTCTCAGGTTAAACGTGCCTCCGCGTACAAGCTGGATAAGAAGTTCAGAAACAGGTTTTGCGAGTGTCACGGCTCAGGCTCCATTTTTAGAAAAGTGTATGGAGGGCATAGCATGCCTAAAATGGAAAAGTCAAAATATGGAAATTAACGTGAGTCGGTGTCAGCTTCGGCTGTTCGTATGCCCATTCTGGCGGCAGCCTTGAGCGCATCATGCCGCAGTAGCGCAAGGCCTACATTACCGTTACTCGATCTCATCTCGCCGATCAGATTCCCCTCCGGCGTCACGATATCGGTAAACGGGGGTAAGGGAGAGCCCTCGATGGTCACGGCATAAAGCCCCCTTTTCGATAAGGCGCGGTGATGCATGCGGCTCGTTAACTCCTGCCCCATATAGCAGCCTTTGGTGTAGGAAACGCCATTCAGTTTCTCGAGATTTATGTCTGCAGCCGCATCATCACCAATAGCCATATCCCGCGATCCGTCAGGGATGCCAAAAGACAACCTCAACCTATCATAGAAACCAAATTCAGTCTCTATAGAATTGTTTAATCTATTTTTATCAATTGGTTGTAACGATAAGTTACGACAACCTAAGGCTTGGTGGCGCGGGTCACGCTCATAAGAGAACGCTTTAAGAGACTCCTCATCTCCCCACAATGTAATAACCTGAACTGGAACAGATTTGAGCTCGATGTTCTTGCGTAACTTGAAAGCTGAAAGACGCTCAAGTAAAGCATCAGCACGGTGGGCTTCACATTCAAGAATGTATCCACCATCTTGTTTCCAAACAAAAAAATCATACTCGTACTTACCCTGAGGCGTGAGCAATGCGCTATAAGTCACGTTTTGCGTATCCAAAACGTTCATATCTTGCGTGAGGAGCCCCTGCAGGAAGCTCTTTGAGTCGGGTCCCACAACGCCGATACCGGACCTGTTTGGGAGGATTGTGTAATAAACGTTTGTCATCGTGAGCCATTGTGGCACAAATTGCGGCATGAAAAAGATTCTGTTTATCACAGCCACCCGTATTGGGGATGCGCTCTTCTCCATCGGCCTCCTGGATCACATAACCCGTACATACCCGGATGCCAAGATCACCGTTGCCTGTGGCCCCCTCGTGACCGAGTTTTTTAGCCCGGTCCCGCAAGTCGAAAAGGTTATCACCCTCAAAAAGCGCAAATGGGCCGGGCACTGGCGGGACCTATGGCAAGAAACGGTCAAAACCAACTGGGATATGGTGGTGGACCTGCGCAACTCGGCGGTATCGCGGCTTATCCTCGCCAAACAACGCTATATCTTCGGCCCGCATATCGACCAGCAGAAGCACAAGGTTGAGCAATCCGCCGATGTAATGGGGCTCGACTATGTACCACTGCCACGCCTCTGGTTTTCGAGTGAGACACTCGAAAAAGCAAGGCAATTGGTGCCGGATGGCGGGCCTGTTCTGGGCATCGGCCCTGCCGCCAATTGGATTGCCAAGACATGGCCAAATGACCGCTTCATCGACCTCATCAAGCGTCTGACGGCCGAAAACGGGATTCTGCCTAATGCCCGCGTGGCTATTATCGCGGCACCGGGGGAGGAGTCGCAGGCAAGGCCGGTGCTCGAAAGCATCCCTGAAAACCGCCGTATCGACCTCATAGCCAAAGGGTCACCTGCGTTTGCAGCAGCATGTATTGCCCGCTGCGATTTTTTTGTAGGCAACGATAGCGGCCTCAGCCACTCAGCCGCCGCCGCGCACATCCCTGTGTTGGGCCTTTTTGGCCCAAGCTGGCCGCATATCTATAGGCCGTATGGCGATAAAGCAGCTTTTGTCGCCACCCCCAAAAACTTTGCCGAACTTATTGATTACCCCGGCTACAACTCCAAAACCGCACCATGCCTGATGGACGGGCTGACCGTCGATGCTGTTGAAAACGCTGCCCGTAACCTCTGGGCCAAAGTCTCAAAAATGAAAAACGCAGCCTGATCACAGGGCGGGGCTTGCGGCAAAATAGCACAGTGATACGATTCCCCGCATGCGTCGTTAACCACCGCATCTATGGAGGATACCTATGAGCGATAACAATCAAGGCCTTACCTGCCCTGTGACGGGCTGCCCCGTTAAAAACATTCTGATCATGACTGCTGCGGTATTCGTCGTGACCTTCGGCTTCGATTTCCTTTATCACGGCGTTTTTTTGAAAGCGGATTATGAGGCGACCGCAAATCTATGGCGCTCGCAGACCGAGATGCAGGCCATGATGGGCATATCGCTTTTATACCACGCTGTTTTGGCCCTTGGTGTGGGCTCCCTTTATGGGCTTGTTACAAAAAATTCCCCCTGCTGCGGTGCCTGCGCCAAAACCGGCCTAAAATTTGGCTTTCTGATAGGGCTTACAGTCGGGATATTGATGTTTGCAAATTACATCTGGGTCCCGATGCCGCTTGACCTTGCCATCAAATGGCTGGTTGGTTCGCTGGCATGGGGCATTGTCACGGGTTATGTGCTATCGCTTGTCAGCGGCAAATGCTGCTGCAAAAAGTAAGGCTAACTAAACAGCGACGCCAGATAATACGCAGCTGCCGCTGCAAGTCCGCCCACCAACAGCGTTTGGAGGGCGGATTTGATTTTGGATATACCCGTAAAATGCCCTTTGATGCCGCCAAAGACAGCAAGCGCAATCGCCGTCAAAACAACCGAAATGGGCAAGGCTTCGGAAATTGTATCCATCAAGATGTACGGCGAAAGAGGGATAAGCCCGCCCACCACATAGGCAACTGCAATGGTAGCGGCGCTGATGGGCGCGCGACGTGGGTCTGGTCGCTCGAGCCCCAGCTCAAAGCGCATCATGAAATCGACCCAGCATTTTTTATCCGCTGCAAGCGCGTTCACGACATTTTTAAGGTTCTCGCCTTCAAGTCCGTAGGCTTTGAAAATCTCTTCGGTTTCCTGAATTTCGCGCGCCCGTAAATGTTCAACCTCGTAATATTCGCGCCGTTCTTCGGATTCATAATGTTCGGTATCGGTGCGGGCAGCCAGATACCCACCAAGTCCCATGGCAATGGACCCGGCGACAATTTCAGCCAAACCCGCTGCAACCACAATCTGGGTGCTGCTGACAGCGGCCGTAAGGCCAGCCGCCAAGGCAAAAGGCACGGTCAGGCCGTCCGCCATGCCGATAACGACATCGCGCACGCTTTGAGAGTTGGTAAAATGGTGTTCGTGGTGGTGGTCGTCGGGGGCTGTGTGCTGCATGGTTTGCATCCTTGGTGATTCTGGTATCCTAGAGGCTATGTTTACCATGCTTCAGGGCCTTTTTGGCCGACAAAAGTCAAAAACCGCCTATACCGTGCCCAAATCGCAGCACGACCCTGACCGCTATGAACGCGAGCGGGCGCAGGCCGCATCCGCCAAAAAGGCGGACCGCCTGAAGTTGGCCCAGAACCCGCAGACACACCTTGAGATTCTGTATTATCTGGCCGGCGACTCGGATGATGATGTGCGCATAGCTGTTGCCAAAAACGGATCGACGCCCATTCAGGCAAGCCCTGTCATTGCCCGCGATAAAAACGTGGATGTCAAGTTGGCGCTCGCCCACCGCCTGATGGCGCTATTGCCGGAACTTTCGGAAGAGCAGCATAGCCAGCTCTATGCCTTTGCGGCGCAGGCGCTTGGCGTATTGGCGCTGGATGAGGTTTTGAAAGTACGGATGGCGCTATCGTCTGTTTTGAAAGACATGGCCTGCGCCCCACCCAACGTGGTGGCACAGTTGGCACGCGATATGGAACGGCAAGTGTCTGAACCCATTTTGCGATTTTGCTCAGCTCTACCGGATGATGACCTGCTGGAAATCTTGTCCGAGCACCCGCAAAGCTGGGTTGTGGAGGCAATTGCCGCCCGCGCAAAAGTCAGCAACAAGGTATCGGATGCTGTCGTCGAGGCACGGCAGATAAAAGCGGGCGCGGTGCTGATAACCAATGACGGCGCCGAAATTGCGGACGACACGCTTTCAAAAATCGTCGAACGCGCAAAAGACACGCCCGAGTGGCATAAACCTTTGTGCCTGCGCAAGCACCTGCCTGCATTTTTGATGAAGGAGATCGTGGCGTTTGTCGATGAGTCCCTGCATAAATTCATACTCGACCGCACAGACCTTGACGATAAAACCCGCGAGGAAGTGGAAGGCACGGTTAAACGCCGTATGCGTTTTCTGGTCGATGACAAAGGCAATCGCATCGCGCCCAAGGACAAAGTGCTCAGCCTTCATAAAGCAGGTAAACTGGACGAAGACATCATGTCCGATGCTCTTGCGCTGCGTGAGTACGATTTCATCCAGATGGGCCTCAGCCTCAAATCCAAACTGCCGCTTGAAACCGTGCGCCGCATGATCGATACCCGCTCAGGCAAGGCTGTTACGGCTCTGGTGTGGAGGGCTGGGTTGTCTATGCGCTATGCTCTTGATTTACAAAGAGAATTGGCAAAAGTACCGCATGCCGAGCTCGTGTATCCACGAAACGGAATCGACTTCCCGCTTTCGGCGCAGGAAATGGACTGGCAGATCGGCTTCTTCAAGCCGGAGAAATCTTAACTTTTCATAAAAAACAAACAGTTACAATGCGCCTAAGAAAGCTTGGGCGCATTGCATGGCAGGAACGCATAAAGAGGCGGCAAACCCGCAATCAAGAGTTGGTCAGAGTATCGACTGCACCAATTCACTTGATGTGCGCCCCGTTGCCAAAGCTGTTGTCGATTTCATCAAGGCGATGGCACCCAACTACAATCCGCAGCGCCCGCTCGTTATCATCATGGCTGAAACACACACAATACCGACGCAGATACTCTCGCAATACGCTGTTTTGGATAAGCTATCCTCTTTGCCGCCAAATGAGAGGGTTCCGTTTGCCTTTGGCCTCGAACATCCGCATGACGAACTGGAAAAAACACTGTTTGACGCAGCCGGGGCACCCTTGCCCGACCATCTGAAAGGCTGGGTGACAGAAGCTGATACGACTGGCAGGCGCACAATTGCAGCGGCTCTTGCGCATAGAACCTATGAATTCTCACCTGAAACCGAGGCCATACTGGCCGAGCTATGCATCAGAAGAAACATATCGGCAAAATTCAATGACGCGGCACGACGAAACGGAGATTTTATCGATCTGGATGACCCTCTGACGGCCTCGTTTGCCAAGAAAAAACAGTTAGGCACCGATATTGATATCCGCACTGAGGAGGGGATGCGCTTCAGAAACCAGATGATTGCAGCACTCGCTATGGAACATATCCGTGAGCAAGGCGTGCCTGTGTACATCCAGCAATGCGGCGCGATCCACGCTGTTGGATCAACCGCGCTGGATAGTGATGGAAACACGTTCCCGACCAAGGACTCGCTTGCCCGCGCTTTTGAGGATATGGGGGCGCAGGTTGTCGTAGTCATGCATGACGAACACCTCGAAAGGGGTATACCTCAAGCGGCACTCCGTTTTCTGTCACATGGCATGTGTATCAACGGTCTCTCCCGCCGTGAGTTTAATGTTGGTGAGACTACAGATGAGATAAGGCATATTCGCGATGTATCTTTAGAATCTGAGTTATCTTTGAACCTGATCATGCGCGAGCTTTATGCGGAAGAAATACGAGAGCGTCTCGAAAACCAGAGAGATACCTTTGTGGCAGAAGCACAAGGCAAGCACGATGCTTTGGGTGGTGTCTTGCCACTTCGCCGCTAATCTCATTGATTTCGCTTGGCTTTTCCAATTCAGCCCGCTACAACAAAGCGAAAAAACGAGCGGGAGTATAATCCATGGCCAATGTTGCGGTTGTAGGCGCCCAGTGGGGCGATGAAGGTAAAGGGAAAATCGTCGATTTTCTATCCAACCGCGCGGATGTCGTCGTCCGCTTTCAGGGCGGCCACAACGCCGGTCACACTCTTGTTATCAATGGCATTGATTACAAACTGGCCTTGCTTCCATCGGGCGTGGTCCGCACCGGCAAGTTTTCGATTGTCGGCAACGGCGTTGTCGTAGACCCATGGGCTTTTCTGGCCGAGCTGGATAAGGTTGCGGCCAAAGGTGTGACAGTAACCCCTGAAAGCCTGCTGCTGGCCGATAGCGCACACGTCATTTTGCCGGTTCATGCCGCTCTCGATAAAGCGATGGAAGCTGCACGCGGTAAATCATCGATTGGTACCACGGGGCGCGGTATTGGCCCTTGCTACGAAGATAAAGTGGCCCGCCGTGGTGTACGCCTGTGTGACCTGCGCGAACCCGCACTTCTCAAAGAGAAAATCGAAGCGATGATGCTTCATCACAACGCACTCCTGAAAGGTCTCGGGCAGGAGACCATGGACCCAGCCAAAATCTACGACGACCTGATGGCAATTGCGCCAAAGGTTTTGCCTTTTGTCGGCGTAGCCTGGAAAGCGCTGGAGGCTGCACGCCTTGCGGGAAAAAAAATTCTGTTTGAAGGTGCGCAAGGGGCGTTGCTCGATGTCGACCACGGCACCTACCCATACGTGACATCTTCTAACACCGTGGCATCACAGGCAGCGGCTGGTAGCGGCATGGGCGGCAGTTCGGTTGGCTATGTGCTTGGTCTGGCCAAAGCATATACAACGCGTGTGGGCTCTGGCCCTTTCCCGACAGAACAGGTGAACGAGATTGGCGAAACGCTGGGCCAGCGCGGCCATGAGTTTGGTACCAACACGGGCCGTAAGCGCCGTTGCGGCTGGTTTGACAGCATCCTTGTACGCCAGTGCGTTATACAGGGCGGCATTCATGGCATTGCTCTCACAAAACTTGATGTGCTCGACGGCTTCAAGGAAGTCAAGATTTGCACTGGCTACAAACTCGATGGCAAGACCATTGATTACTTTCCCTCCGGGCAAACCGATCAAGCTAGGGTTGAGCCGGTCTATGAATCCATGGAAGGCTGGTCCGATACCACGCGCGGCGCACGTAGCTGGGCACAGTTACCCGCCAACGCTATCAAATACGTGAAACGCATAGAAGAGCTAATAGGCGCGCCCGTGACGCTGCTATCAACCAGCCCCGAGCGCGATGACACGATTTTAATGCACGATCCGTTTATCTGATTATTTGAACTGGAACTGCGCGGCTTCCACAGGGGCGCAATTCGTGCGGCCGACGACACGGTCCGCGGTCCAGAGTGAGTACGCGGGCGCGGCCTCGCCGTTAATGGTCACGCAGGCAAAGATCTTGGTAGGTTCGATCACGCAGGTTTCGCCCGCTTTTGTTGTACCGCTCATGCAGCGTTGAAAGAGGCCAAACTGATCCGTATTGAGCGGCTGGTCATTAATCACGAATTTTGTCATGACAGGGGTGGTGGCTACGGGCTCAACAACATCGATAGGCTCAAGAGCCCTGGCTTTTGCTTTTGGAAGTCCAGCTGCAACATCGGCTACAACTTCTTCGCTTAAAGAAATACCATCCACGGTCGCGCAGGACTGCCCCGCCGCAGCCTTGCTTTTGAGTGTATAGCGTGCGCGTTTGCCAAGCCCGCACACATAAACATCTTCCGGCACGCCCGTTTGCATGAAACGGTCATAGGCGGGCTTCAATTGTTCGCGCCAGTAATTGATATGGGGGCTATCGGCATAGCGTGCCAAATTGGCTTCTGTCGGCGCAAAAGGCATCATCATGATATGGATACGGCTTTGGCCTCTGCGCAGGGCCGCATTAACGGAATCTCTTATCCAGTCGATATAGTTATCGCCCACAGCCCAGCATCCGACTGATTTGCATTTACCATGCCCCATGATGGCGCTACCGGAATGCCCATGGCGTTTGACGTAGGTATGCCCTTGGTTATGGCCCACATCAAACGACCATTTGTATTTAGCGCTGCCGCGTGGGCTATTGGGCGTAACTACAAAAAATCCTTCCGGCATTTGTAGGTCGCCTTGTGAAGTTTTTGGCCCAAGCGTACCCGAGTACAGGCAGATAGGGATGTTGATGACATGCACAAAGCGGTCCTGCCCGCGCGGCTTCATGTAAAGTGCGACATAACCGTTTTCGAGGCTTTCCGACATTTTAGGCACGGAAGGATCTTCATCAGGGCCACCACCACCCGGAATTTTATAAACCTGAAACATGACAGGGTCGCCCAGCTGCACGCCCTTGGCTTTCATCGCGGATTCAAATTTGCCTTTATCCGCAGCCCCCCATTGTTCACCCATCACATCAAGCGCACCTGAAATATCGCCAAAAGTGCTGGGGAAGCTGACACTGATTTTGCCTTTATCATCCTTGTGTTTGACATAGGGGCGCCCCGCTCTGAGGTACTCAAGGCGGATACTGCGG
>RFNZ01000017.1 GCA_009926935.1 Pseudomonadota bacterium
CGCCTCCTCCACCACCGCCGCCGCCTCCACCGCCTGTCAAAACAATCGAAGGCACAAACAATGCGGATCTCATCAACGGCACCAACGATAACGATACCATCAACGCCAATGGCGGTAATGATATCGTCTACGCGAATGGCGGCCACGATACAGTTGCGGGCGGCCTTGGTGATGATTTCATTTTCGGTGGCAACGGTAACGACACGCTGCGCGGCAATGACGGCATCGACTATCTTTTAGGCCAACTCGACAACGACCTCCTTATCGGCGGTGCTGGCAACGATTATCTGCTTGGAGATCTCGGCGATGACCGCCTGTTTGGTGGCCTTGGCCATGATTACCTCGCTGGCGGCCTCGGCAACGACACGCTGTATGGCGATGCCGGTTCGGACATTCTTCTGGGCGGCACCGGCCGCGATACTTTCGTGATTGGCAGTTACGATGGTTTCGTCGATCAAGTATATGACTTTGCCGCGAGCGGCAGTGATAGCGATAGACTGAACCTTTCAAACCTGCTGACAGGCTTTAACCCTGTCTCATCAGCCATCGAAAACTTTGTAACCTTACGTACCAGCGGCAATGTCACGGATGTCTGGGTCAACGCCGATGGCCTTGGCAACGATGCGGTTGCCGTCGCACGCATTTTTGGCGCGTCCATGACCGCACCCGTTAAGACATACGTGGATGCCGGCGTGATTGTTTTGAATGAGCGCGTTACAGAAACAGTTTAACATAATACAAAAAAGCGCGCTTTAATAGCTTTATAACCGCCAATCTGGTAAAAATGCCCCGAGATAGCACAAGCGTCTTGGGGCGTTTTTTATGGCCAGAAAGAAAAACGATTTTGATACATCGACACTGACGCCAGCCCCGACGCTGACGCCGTCAGATACCCATTTCGGGCTTCAATGGCATCTTAAAAATACAGGGCAAAACGGTGGCACCGCCGGTATTGATATCGATGTCACCCGCGTATGGGATGACTACAAGGGCGCAGGCATCAAAGTCGCGATTATCGATGACGGATTTGACCTGACACATGCCGACCTTGCCGCCAATTTCAACACCACGACCGACTATGATTTCCGCCGCAACGATGCAACGCCGATGTTTGAGACAGGCGATGCCCACGGCACGGCCGTTGCAGGCACGATCGGCGCCGATGACAACGGCCTCGGCATGGTGGGCGTAGCGCCTGACGCCCAAATGTCAGGCCTGCGCGTTAGTTTTTCAAGCGATTCAACGCTCGCGATGTTTGAAAACGCAATGATCGCCGCGCGCAATTTCGATGTCGTGAACAACAGCTGGGGCTTTACTGGCCGCTTTGCCGATAACTTTACCCAAAGCTACATGGCGACCATGGAAAACGCCGTGCTCGATGCGGTTGAATTTGGCCGCGGCGGCCTTGGCACCAACATCGTGTTTGCGGCGGGCAACGGCGCGGCATCCGGCGATAACGTCAATTATCACAGTATGCAGAATTCAAGCTTCATCATCTCGGTTGGCGCCGTTGATAAAACGGGCCAAATCGCATCTTTCAGCACCCCTGGTGCCGCCGTCCTCGTCTCGGCCCCCGGCGTTGAAATTTATACGACCGACAACACAGGCACGGCCGGATATCTGACTGGCGATTACGTCGGCATCGGCGGTACATCCTTTGCAGCACCCATTGTATCCGGCGTCATTGCCCTGATGTTGGATGCAAATGAAACCCTTGGCTACCGCGATGTTCAGGAAATCTTGGCCTACTCCGCCAAAAAAATTGATGCCGCCAATACAGGCTGGCAAACCAACGGCGCTGAAAATTTCAACGGCGGCGGCCTGCACTACTCTCACAATTACGGATTTGGCATGGTGGACGCCCACACGGCGGTGCGGCTGGCTGAAACATGGGGACAAGGCCAAGGCACCTTTGCAACCCTTGATGTGGTCACGGCTTCAAACCTCACGGCAGTGACCATCCCTGACGGTACGTCCTTCGCATCATCAACCATTACGATCACGCAAGATATGCTAGTAGACAGGGTTGAGATTGCCCTCAATATTTCGCACAGCATGGCATCCCAGCTTGATGTCGTGCTGGTATCCCCACACGGCACGCAAAGCCTACTGGTTGATAACGTCAGCGTTTCAACGCTTCCATCTTTCGTGTTCAACACCGTAGCCAATTGGGGCGAGAGCGCCGCCGGCGACTGGACCCTCAAAGTCTATGACCGCACGGGCGGAACGCAAGGCGCACTGCTCGGCTGGGCCATACAGATACTGGGCGATACGCCAAACGCGGATGATAAATATATTTTCACCGATGAATTCGCGGCGCTGGCCACAACCGCCCACGAAATCAACGATAACGATGGCGGCACGGATACATTGAACGCAGCCGCCCTCAGTAACGCCGTTATACTTGATATGACGGCACGTACAGGCACCATCGGCGGCAGAACAGTAACCATCGCCGCAGACACATCGCTTGAAACCGTTTTCACAGGCGATGGTGCCGACGCCATTACGGGTGACGCCGCAAACAACATTATCAATACGGGCCGCGGCAACGACATGGTTTTTGCAAGCAAGGGGATCGATGTGGCGCGCGGCGGCGCAGGGCTTGATACATTTGTCTTTAGCGGCTTTGTCGACAACACGCTTACTGTCAATACGCCAAACCATGTCACCATTGCCGCCAAAACCACAACCGATAAAACCGATCTATTCGACTTCGAATTTTTTCAAATCGGCAGCGATGTCTACAACCTCGCAAACCTTATCACACTCTACGAAACACCCGTGACTATCCCCGGCCTGACCATCATAGGCAATGGCGGCGCACAAACCCTGAATGGCGGCGACGGCAACGACACCATCGATGCCAAAGGCGGTAACGATATTGTAAACGCGTTAGCTGGCAACGACACGGTTTGGGGCGGTACGGGCACGGACAGGATTTACGGCGGCGTAGGCCTTGATACGCTTTACGGCGATGATGGAAATGACAGCATCTGGGGCGGGCTTGATCACGACATCATCAACGGCGGCGCTGGCAACGATTTGCTTTACGGTGAAGAGGGCAACGATACCATCATCGGCGGCCTTGGCAGCGACACCATGAATGGTGGGCTTGGCAACGACACCATGACAGGTGGCATCGGCCTTGATAAATTTTATGGCGGTACCGGTAACGATACGTTTGTTCTGGACGCAGCCGATGCAAGCATGGACCGCATCTATGAATTTCAGGCAACCGGCCCGGACTCTGATAAGCTTGATATTTCAGCACTCCTGATTGGCTACGATACGACCGACCCCATCGCCAATTTCCTGCGTCTCACGGTATCGGGCGCGGACACAAGCATCCGTATCAACAATGACGGCATCGGCAACGACTTTGTGACCGTAGCCCGCATTTACGGCGCAAACCTGAGCGATACCGCCCAAAATTATATCAATAACGGCGTCATTATTGCCGACTAAAGGCCGTTAAGCCTTCTTTTCCCAGCCCTGCTCGGTCTGCTGCCAATAGGAAATATCATGCCCCGCATCCTTGAAGGCTTTCCAGCGCGTGCGGGCAAGGGCCACTTGCGCTTCATCCCGCCCGTCGAGCATCAGGCAACATAAATCAAAACCGGATGGTGCGAGCGGTTCCGCACCAGCAGCCGCAATCTGGATTTTCGCATTATTCGGCACGTCATCGCCCGCCGTAACCCAGACAGGCTGCTGCGGGCCATACCCATCGGCCTTGCTACCATGGGGCAAAAAAACATCGGCCCTGAAGGTCCATAAGGCATCATTCAACGCCTCCGCCATTTCGTCATCGCCTGCCTTGATAAGCACGTTCTTGCCGGACTGAAACGCCTTAAGCGCAATCTGCGGAAGCGCCTCAAGCTCGGGCGTTTTAAGAAGATGGTAAAAACGAATATCCGTCATGCGCTCAAAACCCAGTCATGCAGCAGCCTCACGCCAAAACCCGTGGCCCCGCGGGGGCTTAAAGCCGTATCGCTTTTAGCACACATAACGGGCGCCATATCGATATGCGCCCATTGGACACCCTTCTGGACAAAACGGCTTAAAAACGCAGCCCCCGTGCTGGACCCGCCAAAGCGAGTCGCGGCGGCATTGCGCATATCGGCCACATGGCTATCCATCGCGCGGTCAAAGGCCGGGTCAAGCGGCATATGCCATACTTTATCGCCCGTCCTTTTGGATGCTTTTTTAAGCCCGTCAATCAGACTGTCGTCATTGGCGAAAATCGCTGCGTATTCTTCACCGAGTGCCACCATGGCAGCACCGGTGAGCGTGGCAATATCGACCATCGCACGTGGCTTGTACGTCTGCTGTACGTGCCACATGGCATCACATAAAACCAAACGCCCTTCGGCATCCGTATTAGTGACCTGAATGGTTTGGCCGGAAAGCGATGTTAAAATATCATCGGGCCTATAACCCTCATCCGAAATCATGTTTTCAGCGAGCGCGAGTGCCGCCACAACATGCACAGGCGCCTTGGTGGCTGCAAGCGCCATCATGGCACCCGCAACAGCGGCAGACCCCGCCATATCGTATTTCATATCGACCATGGCCTCGCCCGTTTTAAGCGAGTAACCGCCTGTATCAAACGTAATGCCCTTGCCGATCAAAGCCACGGGTTTTGAGCCTTTGGCGCGAGGGCCTTTATATTCAAGCAGCACAAGGCGCGGCAAATGTTCGCTCGCCTTGCCAACCGCCATCATGGCACCGAACCCTTTTTTCTCAAGAACCTCGTCACCCAAAATGGTGACCTTGACCCCAAGCGGTTTCAGCTTGGCCAAAACACGTCTGGCATACGATTCCGGATACAGCACATTCGGCGGCTCGTTACCCAAATCGCGCGCCCAGTGAACGGCCTCGGCCACCTTGGCCATAGGCACGTACGCCTTGGCAGCAGACGTACCACCTGAAAAAATAAGCGTATCAGGCAGGACATCATCCTTATTCTTCGTCTTGTACGCCTTGAACTCATAGCTGCGCAGCTTGGCACCGGATGCGAGTGCCGCAATTTGCGCTGCCGCAAGGCCCTGGCAATCAACGTACACATCGGCCACGGGCAGCGAAATGATGGCGGCCATGAGCTTACCGCCAATGATCTCGTACCCCAGACTGTCTTTGTTTTTCACATCACCAAGGCCCAAAAATCCAACACGCAGGGGTTTTTTGCCGGTAAGGACCGTCGTTACAATTTCGCCCGCCTCTGCCTTGAAGTCGGGATTGGCCGCAAGCAATGCCTTAAGCGCTGCGGCATAGCCGCCATTTGCGGCGCCCTTGAGCTTGCCGGAAGGCAAGGCGATCAGGTGAAGGTCAGTCTCGGATAACGGTTTATTTGCAAAATTGATTTTCATGGATTTTGAGCCTTTTCAAGAAAGCGTGTATTGTCTGCCCCGTAAGAGATTAAGCCAAAGAGAGAAATGTTCAACGTCTATGACAGATACCTGATGCGCCAGCTCTTCCTGAGCACCTTCGTGGTTGCGGGAAGCCTGTCGATTATCATTCTTTTGACGCAGTCATTGCGCCTGATTGAGCTTGTGCTGGAATCCAACGCCAGCAGCGCCTCGTTTTTGACCATGATGGCGCTCTCTTTACCGCGCTTTATTGAGGCGGTTCTGCCGGCTTCCGTTCTGATATCGGTACTGTTTGTTTTGCATCGCCTGACCATGGATTCGGAGATGATCGTGCTAAGAGCCTCCGGTGCCTCACCCTTGCGCATGGCAAAACCGGTTATTGGCGCAGGATTGTTTCTCGCGGCATTTTTATTATTGCTCTCGCTTTGGCTTTCGCCACTGGGCATCTCGAGCATGCAGTCCATACAAAAAGAAGTGCGGACCCAATACAGCCACCTGTTGTTCCGCGAAGGCGTCTTCAACAGCGTCGGCCGTAACCTGACGGCCTATGTACGTGCCCGCTCGCAGGATGGCCAGTTGATCGGGCTTCTGGTCCATGACACGAGGGGGCCCACAACAGTGACGGTGGTAGCCCGCAGCGGCCACATCGTAAACGAAAAGGACGGCCAGAAAATCGTGGTCTATGACGGCTCACGGCATGAAAAAGATGTAAAAACCGGTAAGTTTTCCCGCCTCGACTTCAAGCAGTACACCCTTGATGTTCCAACCTCCGGCGGCGATACGAGCGAGCGCTGGCGCGAACCCGATGAGCGCACGATAGCCGAGCTCGTAGACCCCGTTATCATGGCACAAGAGGCACCGGAAGACCGCGCCCAATTTGAAGCAGAAGTCCATCGCAGACTTACAACACCGCTTCTGATGATGTCGTTCGCGCTTTTGGCAGCAGTCATGCTTTTGCAGGGTAGCTTTTCAAGAGGGGGCCAGATGCACCTCATAATAACCGCGGCCCTGTCGGCTATCGTTTTACAGGGGCTTTACCTGTTCACTTACAATCTTGCAAAAAAATCGGCGCTCGCGAACATGGGGCTTTACGCGGTATCACTCATCCCTATTGTCATCGCCCTCTATTTTCTGTCACCGCGCGGCGAGTACGTGCTGGCCCAGATAAGCCGTGCCTTGCATAAATTGCGTCACGGAAAGGCAAGGCCATGAAACCGAACGCCATCCTTTCCAGATATCTCATCAGACATTTCATCAGGATGTTTCTTGGTATCATGGCCGGGCTGCTTGCCATCATTTACCTCTTTGACACGCTCGAACTTTTAAGACGCGCTTCAAAACGCGACGATGTCGGGATCGGCCTTGTGCTTGAGATGGGCCTCTTCAAACTGCCGGAGGTTGGACAGATGATCCTGCCCTTTGCCGTGCTGTTTGCGGCGATGTCGTGTTTCTGGTGGCTCGCGCGCAGGCATGAACTGACAGCCATGCGCGCCGCTGGTTTTTCGGCCTGGCAGTTTGTGGCCCCTTTGGTTGCGACCGCCATGATCATCGGCCTTCTGCACATCATGGTTCTGCACCCGATTGCAGCCGGCCTTGTAACCAAATTCCAGAACCTCGAATCGGAATATCTCGGCCAGCATAAAAAACTGATCACCATCTCGGAGCAGGGCCTCTGGCTGCGCGAGGCCGATCCGAACGGCGAAGTTATTATCCATGCAAGCCGGGTCGATGTCCGTGACTGGACACTCAAAGACCTGATCGTCCTGTTTTTTGACGAAAACGGTGACCACACACGAAGGCTGGATGCAAAAAGCGTGACCTTGCAACCCGGCCGCTGGGTTTTTGAGGATGCCATCATCCGCGATCCGAATGCCGCCCCGGAAGAGGTCAAAACCCATACTCTCGCCACGGACCTTGCACTGGCGGACATCCAGGAAAGCTTCTCCGACCCTGACACCATATCTTTCTGGAAACTTCCCGGCTTCATCAGGACTCTTTCTGACACCGGGCTCGAGACAACACCCATGGAGGTTTACTATCAGAGCCTCTTGGCTCAGCCCCTCCTCTTGGCCGCGATGATTTTGCTGGCAGCAACCGTCTCGCTGCGCCCGCCTCGTTTCCAGAGGGCTCTCATGATGATTCTCTCAGGTGTCGGCTCGGGTTTTGTCGTGTTTTTCCTATCGTCCTTCCTCAAGGCTTTGGGAGGGTCGCACCAGTTGCCAGTCATCCTTTCAGCCTGGTCGACATCGGTCATCGTGCTTCTGGGGAGCATCACATGGCTGCTCAATACCGAAGATGGCTAGAAAAACAAAAATTTAACCCCCCTGCCAATTGACCTTTTCAACAAAAATGTTAAAAAGGTTGGGTGAATTTAAGGGGTTATTAATCCCCTTCTCTTCTAATAACCTCAAGGGACCACCATCCGGCAGTCCAGTTTTATTTGGGAGTTGGCTCATGCCTTCTAAGACATCTTTTGCTCGTTTTTTCGGCATGACCTTGATGGTTTCAGCCTTGGCACTGTCTGTTTCAGGCTGTGCCTTTAACCCAAAAGGCCCCGCAACCGGCGAGGAAGCCGCCATCAGCGACCCACTTGAGCCGGTCAACCGCGTGACATTCGCCTTCAATGAGATGGTTGACGCCATTCTCCTCACGCCCCTTACAAGCATTTACCGGGCTGTCGTACCTGAAGTGGCGCGCAACGCTGTCCACAACGTGGTCGACAACCTGAAATCACCCGTCTATCTCGCAAACGAACTCATGCAGGGTAACCTCAAGGATGCCGGCACGGTTGCGCGCCGATTTGTCACCAACACCGTTGTCGGCGTTGGCGGTATCGTTGATGTTGCGGCAAAGCAGGGCGTAACCTATCAGCCTGAGGATTTCGGCCAGACTATGGCCTCATGGGGCGTCGATTCCGGCCCGTACATCGTATGGCCGATCTTTGGACCATCATCGCTTCGTGACTCCATTGGTTTTGTAGCCGATGTCGCGATGGACCCTCTTTACTGGTACGCCCACAACACCGACCGCGAGGAAATCAGCTACGCACGCAGTGCAGCAACGCTTCTCGACACCAAGGACCGTACGCATGAGCTGGTGCAGGATCTGCGCCGCAACTCAGGCGATATGTACACAGCCCTCCAGAGCGTCTACGTGCAACGCCGCAAGGCCCTTGTAAACGACCTCGATCCTTCGAAATCGGCATTGCCAACGATCGAATAACGACTTGATTGTCGGTCTGGATCACTTATAAATAACATCATTCAGTAACAGGGCCGCCATAAAGCGGCCCTAAATGATTGTCAGGATGAAACCATGGATATGCGCACCCGTTTCCTTGCCCTTGTACTCCCTCTTTTCGTGGCATCCCAGGCAGCTGCCATGAACCTGCCCGGCTTTGACGGCGGCTCGGTTGCACCTGTAATCGCCCTCTCGCAGACAATTACGAAAGACTACCAGCTCGCCTCCGCCAACGACGGAATTGTGGCCCAAGGCATGATCGAGCGCCTTGGTAATGAGGCTATCCGCACGATTTCCAACCAGAGTCTCGATGAAAGCGCCAAAAAACAGGTTTTCAAGCGCCTCCTGACCCAGAACTTTGATATGTCGACCATCGGCCGTTTTGCGATGGGCAAATTCTGGCGCACGGCAACGCCCCAGCAGCAATCCGAGTACCAGCGCCTTTACGAAAGAATGATCATCGATGTCTACACGGCGCGTTTTAACAAATACTCGGGCCAGATATTCGAAGTCACAGGCAACCGTGTGGACGAGTCGGGCGATATCGTCGTCAGTTCCAACGTCAAGTCGGACGGAACGCCGATCGCCGTTGACTGGCGCGTACGCCCGAAAGGTGGCGCTTACCGCATCATCGATGTGATGGTTGAAGGCGTAAGCATGGCCGTGACCCAGCGCAATGACTTTGCCGGCGTTATTCAGCAGGGCGGCGGCACTGTAGATGCCCTTCTAGACTACCTGAAAAAGGGCGGCACCAGCGACGTTAAAAAATAACAAGCAATTTCAATTGGTTAGAAATTGCAAAGACGCCAAAAAGCGAGTATAGTTTTGGTATTATGAAATTATAAAAAAATTAACGCCCCACAGTGTATAAAGAGGGCATAAGCCGCCTTTATAAGCGGCCACAGCGCGTAGATAAGGTGTGACAATGGCTGACAGACGAGATGCACGTCCAGAAGATAGAGTTGAACCCGTTTTCGGCACGACCCCGGCCGGTGCCGCAGCAGCCGCTCTTGACCCCAGCGCGATAGATGCCGCGGGAAATGCAGGAAGCGCGGTTCGTTTTCCGTTGCTTGATGACCCGAGATACCAAGAACTTGAGTTGGCATTAAGCCAACAAATATCTAGCAACTGGCGCCGACTGGAAGGCCGTAGCGTAAACAGGCCGCTTGTTAATTCTGCCCCGATGAAAGCGCTTGCAGCCGCTGCTCTCGAAAAAATTTACGCCAAGTACATCATAACACCTGCAGCCCTACGCTCAGATTTCATGAGTTTTGCTCTCACATCTGAGCACAGCTTAAACCCTGACCTTCTGCGTAGTTTTGAAACCGAAATAAAGGCCGCCATTGGCGAATATGAGAGGGATTTTGCCGCACGTAGCGCAGCCGCAGACGCTGCCCTTGGTGGCGCAGCTTCCGCATCAGATAGCGCGGCAGCGCCTCGTGTGCCAGAAAGATTACCAACCGACCCCGTCACCCTATTTGCAAGTGCGGACGACGATGGCGCTGATACCCCTGCCGAGGACGCCGAACCGCGCCCGGCAGCCCGTGCAGGCAATCTTGATATTTCGGGTCTCTTCGGGCCCGTTGCCGCAGATGAAGCGAATGATCTTCTCGATAAGAAAACATACAAGCGCGGCATGGATGATAACGCCATTCGTATCATCACCCATAAATTTCCGGGGATGCTGCGCCAGCCTGCCCTCTTGGCATACGCAAAGCAACTGGCCGACGCTGATTGGGCTGCAGCCCGCAGAGCCCTCGGTGAAGACAGCGAAGAACCTGTAGAAACCGAAGGCGATTATCAGGCGTGGTTCAATAAGAAACTTGAAAATCCGGCTGACCCTGCGATTAAAAAGCTTAAAGACGCCTTCAAGGAATCCTGGCCATACGTAACGGATGTAGGCCCTGATGGCTCGAAAACAGGTATCCTTAGCTACCATGTTGACCGGAAGAATGCTCTTGGGTTGATCACAGGGCATAACTACCTTGTTTTTGAAGATCATCAACAGAACAAGTATTTTTATGATGGCACGCGTAGCTCGGTCCAGCTGCGTGGAGAAACAAGAACGAAAGAAGGTATCGTTCCTGCCGAAAAATTCGGTAAAAAACATGCCGAATACCTTGTGACAGCACTCGTCAAAGACCGCTCAGGACGTCTCAAGGAAGATGGCTCAGTCAAAGACTACACCATTACCGTAGGAGCAAGCGGGCTTTTTGGAAGAGACCGCTGCCAGGATCTCTGTGCCTTGGCAACATTAAAAGCCGCCTACGAAACAGGCTCCATGTCAGCCTTGACCCTTGCCGAACCTGGAATGCTAATGGGGAGCCGTAAACTGGATAAAATTCCTGACGGCTACTTTGACAAGGACGCACTGCGTGATTACCCGGAAGCAGCTACCCTGATTAAAGCTTACAACGAGCGCAAGACAGTGGCGCCAGCCCCGGCCCCAGGCCCTGCTGCAGCAGAGCCTGATGCAGCGGAGCCAGTCGTCGCCTTAGAAAGAAGACGGGCTTCTGCGCCAACAGGCGTACCGAGGCCGCCAGCAGCTTAAAGCTAACGTTTAGTATATCCAAAATAACGCGGGGCCGATTAGGCCCCGCACGAATGTTAAATCACCAATGTAAAGCCTCTTAAGGGCTGCCTTTGGCTTTACCCTTGCCTCCGCCTTTACTACGTATGAAGCCCATTCCTTTGGACGCAATCCCTTTACCAACGCCACCTGCCGCACCAGCAACCTGAGAAGCCGAGTTGGCGATCTGTCCGGATACAAGCGTTCCAGCTGTTGTGGCAGCACCGGAAATATTTCCAATAGGATCCTGTTTTCCGTCCTTATATGTGCCGTCTTGGATACCCATCCAGCGAAGTGCCTGATTAGGGATCTGGTCGATCATCTTGAAGCAAACAAGACCGAGGTTGTAAACGATGATGGCATAGACAATAAGGTAACCGATAAGCCCAAGTGGCCCCAGATTGAAGGTCCACGAAAAGAATCCTACTGTACCTTCTTCGCCACCATTTCTGGTAGCAACGATACCCCAATAGATTTGATTGAGGAAATTAGCTGCCGAGTTGAAGCAGATATAAGAAGCCAACAAACCGAAGAGGATGAAGAAGGGCCTCAATAGGATACCCAGCAGGATGTTATAGCCCTGCATGGCCGCTTGGCCCGGCATACCCTCACCATCGATCCGGAGGTGGGCTAATGCCCAAAGTGGTGCGCCCAGCATAGATTCTAGAACGCCCATCACCCATTCAACGATCGCGAAGAAGAAATAGATGAACGGCATGAATGGTAAAACGTAATAGAGAAGGAATCCGATACCGAGCCCGATCAGACCAATGAAGAAGATCATGTTACCGACAGCCGTAGACGCCATAGACGAAATGAAACCGACAGCAAAAGTTTCAGGCACCTTAGCAAGAAGATCGGCGCCAATTTGCGAAAGCTTAACCATAGGAAAAATGTGCTGCTGCTTCGGATCCACAAGAGAGCTGAGAGAGTTAATACCGAAGAAGCTGTAGACGGCATACATGATCTGGTCATCTTCAGAGACGGAGCCAGTAATATTCAGTTTATCAATACCAGCAGCGGTGGATTGCGGTGTATCTGGCACCCAGTTAGTTACCTGTTGCTCCGCCTTCACCATAGCAAGACGCAATTTTTCAAATTCCTGACCTTGCTGATTGAGGTTTTGACCAAACAACCAGGACCACCAAGTGCCTGTAACGCCCTGTGCATTGGAATCATTAGCCGTAACAGCCGCAGCTAAACCTTGAGACGCGCTAGCCCCTGTTGTTTCAGCGGGCGCGCCAGCCCTTATCAAATCGGCAACTCGCTGGTTTGCAAAAGACAGCTTCATATAAAATAGCGCTGCGTTTCCCCATCCGCCTTTTTTCCAGTCTTCGCCGCCCAATACATCATTGAAGAGCTTGTCTCTGTAACCGCTATCAGTTACCAGCTCTCTATAAATAGCTTCATCGGCCTTTTTGATGGCATTACGCAGAACGCTTTCATCTGGTAATGGCCCCGTTGAATTATAGTCTTGATTTTTATCAGCAGGAATCATCCTGAGGGCGATTTGTACTGCGGGTTCTCGTAATTCATTGGCAGCCGTCTCAATGGCCTTCAGATACGCGTTGAGGACCTTTTTCTGGGCCTCCTTGCTTGCATCGTTTGCCGCCTGCTCAAGCCTCATCTGTATGGCACCGCAACTAAAGGCGGGTTTATCTCCGCTTGTAGAAGGAGCAGCCCATTCCACAGTGACGTTCAGTGTATCAGGGCCAGGGACGCAGGTCTGACTGGCGATAACACCGCCGGCTATCAGCCCTGCAGCAGGACTAGCCACAGATGCGATAGCGGCACCTCCAATAGAGGTTCCTAAGCAGTAAGCCCATCCACTCGCCCCCAAACTGGACATAATGGTATGAGGAACATACGTTTTAACACCAACCTGCCTCTTACCCACATTCTGAAGGTTGTATGCGGCAGCACAGACCTCGTGCATGAATATCTTTTTGGCTGTTCCTGTAAATCCTTTAGGTGATGGGGCCACCATCATGCTGTCTTTGCTGAGAGAGACAGATGTAAACTTACCCCACGCCTGCGACGCAAAACTGGAACCAGCTTTAGCAACCGAAAGCGCTATGTATTGCGAGGCATTAAGACCGTTGCCGAGCGGCACCAGAAGCCCCAATGCTAGAACCAGACGCACGGGTGCCCACAGTCCATTAAAACGGCGGCCAAAAGGCGTACCGGACTGGGCGGATTCACCAACAACCGTAATGACGTAGTAGACGACAATACATGTAGCTATCAGCATAAGACCGGTGCTGTAAAATCCGAGCATCGCTCTCAGGTTTGCAGCAATAGAGATACCAATAGGATTGGCGCCGTTAAAGAACCCGTCAAGACCAATCGTTTGTTGGAGGAATGTCATCACGACATCGGATTCAGCCGCAGAATTTGAAAGGCGGAACATTCCATCGTCGGCAGCTTGTGCCACATTGGGAGTCATCACGGCGTAAAAACCGATCATCGCGATCTGGATGACAATCATAATGATGGCAAGCACGATAGCGCCAAAAATCAGAATTTGGTCGGTGTTCTTTTTGCTGACCACAAGATTGTTAGCGGCAGCAGAAATGACATCAACAATACCAAAGCGGCCAATATTGGCCGAAATAAGCATTGGATGATTGGCAGGCAAAAGACGTACCGAACGAAACACCATTGCCAACATGTAAGCAAAATGCCCGAAGCTTCGTCCAAGCCTCTTCAAACGGGGTGCAATTTCAGGAAAGAAGGCGTATTTAAGCGCACCGCGCATACGAAACTTGACTGTGCGGTCAGCCGCGCGCGTAGCGGGCGTCGGCGAACTGCCCGGGAGATTGTTTCTAGGCCCCATGCCTGGAAGAATTGCCATTGGTACACCCCGTCTTTCTTATGCATGCGTCCACGGTACTAACGGCCCGGGCGCATGTTCACCCGCTATCATTGTCTAAAATTTTAACTAATTTTTGGTTAACAACCAAGACAAACCAAGAGATTTATTGAGAAAGACGGCCCTGCGTCCCCTGCACGACCCAGCGCCCGCCCATATTGGCAACGCCGGTGATTTCACCAAGACCGGGCACGCTCTCCCCGACGCTGACTTCACGAAGGTCGGAGCCTCTTGCGATGACCGCGCGGCCAGTCTGCGCCCCTCTCAGCTCCCATCCAGTGCTGTTGTTGCTGGCTACGGGCTGGGCCATAACGGATTGTGGTGTTGGCGGTGTATAAGGCTGATCCCATTGCGATTGGCTGCGCGAAGGGGAAGAACCTTTTGTTTTCGTTGATTTTTTAGACGTTTTTTTAGGAGCGGGCGTAACATCATCGCTCATGGAAACGGAGCGCGGCGCAGCCTCCCTCTTGCTGGATAAATCATCAAGCCGAGCCTCAAGACGCTCAAGGGAGCTCTGGATACTCGAAAGGCGAGCGTCATCGACCGGTGCCGGTGCAGAGGCCGCGCCAGTACCCATCTGCTCAACAGCCGCCGTAATCTTGCTATCTAGGGCTTCGAGCTTCTGCTCAAGCGTGCTGACCTGTGCCTTAAGAGCCTCGGTATCACCAGCCTCAAGGCCGGAGGTGGTGTTTGCAGTGGCAACAGGCATTGCCGCCGCCTGTGGCTGCATGGTTTCAACCGCAGCCAGGGACTTGGAAGCCGCAGGTGCAGCCTCAACGGCGGCCTGAGCCTGTGGTTTAGAGGAAGACGCATCAACCGCAACAGGCGTACCACTAATAGGGGCCGGCATCGGCAAGGGCGCAGCCTGAACATCGCCCAAAGCCGCAAACGGATCATTACCGCTGGGCAATACAGGCGCGGGCGCATCGGGTTGCGGGGCTTGATTAAGATTTGCGAACTGGTCTGGATTATCAAGGAGCCCCGCCCCGGCAGGCGCAGTAGCACCGCCGCCGATTGCCGCCTGTGCTGCAGCCTCGCTACCGGCTTTTGTAACGGGCGTCGCAACAGGATTGGCAGGAGCGGATGCACCGGCAACAGGCGAAACCGTATCACCACCGCCCATGATCTGCGGGCCTAGCTTGGTCCAGATAAGCCCACCGGCAACGGCAACCGCTACAACGGCAACGCCGATATTGAACCAGTTTGTTTTCTTTTTGACCGGCTGGTCGGATGGTTGTTCTTCGCCAAAAACATCCGTATCGATGTCATCGGATACATCCTGAAAATCGGCATCATCCGCATCAGCCTGAACGGCATCGGGATCCGACCCTTGATCGAAGTCCTCCTCAGGGCTTTCAAAGCCCTCGAGGTCCGCTTCGTCATTGTTATGCTGATCTTGTGCGCTCATATAGGTTAAGGCCTAACAGGACAGTGTCTTGAGTTCAATTGTTTTCCTTGGTGACGGGCTCCAGGAAGAGAATGCCGATAGGCGTTCCCGCATGGACCTTGATCATCACTTTCGTATCTTCGCCCATTTGGTCAAGCTGATCGGCAAGTTCCTGTGTACCCTCGGCAAGACCGGCGGCCAATTCCTCACGCGGTTTAAGATCGGCCTGAGAAGACGTGGTCGTACCGTTATTGACAGTGACCGTCTGCTCACGCTGCGCAATGGCATCGCCCATCCCTTGAATAAAGCGGGCTGCAGCCGGCAAGACAAACCGTCTGAGATAACGGTGATCCACCTCGGTTGCCACCGCAGGCAGGGTTGTTTTTGGGTCAAGCGCAACCGCGTTCACGGATTGCGAAACACCTTTCACGACAACCGTATTGAAATTGAGGGTAAGGAATTCCTCGTTCTTATCAAAGGTGCCGATAATCTTGTTGCCCTTGAGCGGCCCGTTGGAAATACGTGCCAAAACAGGGCCTGGCGCATCCGTATTGGCTTCCGTAAGCGTCTGCGCATAAACGATCGTACCCGCAGGCACCAGAATTTCGACTTCCTTGGGCTCGGTATTCGGATTGTCGCCGCCCTCAGCATTGGCAGGTTCAAGATATTTATCGATGTTCGTGACCTGAATAATCTGTGGCCCCGTAATCTCGTGCTTCTGGAGAATGCTATTCATCTGCGATGACATCGCCTGCGCAAGCGCATCAACAGCCGCAGGATCAGGCCCTTGGGCCGTAGGCGCCGTGACTGGATACTGGCTCCCGCCAATAACGGGTTCGGGCGCAGTCGGCTGAGCCGGCTGCTGCGGGCCTGTATTTTGGGCACTGGCGCGCCAGTCAGCCAGAGGATCATCAAGATTGACGGGAGGCTCTTCCGGAGCCGGCGTCGTATTAGGGATCTCCGGTGTCGCCGTTGGTATGGGCATCGTGCTATCACCGGTCTGGAGCGCCGTTTCAAGGCGCTGCTGGTTGACCTCGTTGACGGCCTCACGGTAGGACTCGCTGGTTTCCTGACCCGGAGCTTCGCGCTCCTTGACGGCAACGCCCACATCGGATTTTTCATTTTCCTTGCTGCCGCCGAACATCACAAAGGCGACGATAACCGCAACAATCCCGACCGCTACAAGTGCGATCTTGATAAAAGGATTATCACGCAGGAGACTGCCGAGACTTTTACCGCCGTCCTTGTTTTCAGGCGGATTGTCGAATTCGTCAAAACTGTCCTGAATCTGTTCGGACTGCACGACATCGGGGATACCATCGCTCGTATCCTGAGGCTGGATTTCATCAAAGTCGTCAGTTCTCATTGGTCGGCCCCATTATCAGCAACAACCGCACGAACCATGCGGCCGCGATCAGATAGCAAAAATACCGGCGTGCTGTTCACGACGTAAACGGTCATGCCGTCCGCCGACTTGGCAGACGCGCTCCAGCCCGGTGACAGAAGCGTAAGCGGCGTACGGAGATACGTAACAGCACCGTTACGATAAACGGATGTACGCGCATCAACGCCCGAGAGTTTGATTTTCTGGGTGCCGGCGGGCGGCACGCCGTCAAGGATCTGGCCGATCGCTTTATCGGTACCGGCCTCGGTATCGAGGCCCGGCTCAATGATTGGCGGCGCGGCTTTGGGGCCATACTCGGGGATACGCGCATCAAAGCGGTACTGTACGACTTCAAGCTGGGTTTCGAGGGTAAACGTAACCGGAGTCTTAAGGCCGATCAGTTGTACTGACATGTTGCCGACTTCGTGCGCGGCCATAGGGGATATACGAATAATGTGCCCACCGTCTTCAGGCGAGATGATTTCAAAATTGCCACCCCAGCTGACGTCCTGCACGGGCCATGGCTCACCCGTCATATCCATCATGGTGACGGATGTAACATGCCCGGGGCTAAGCTTGATAATGGGTGGAGCAACACCGGGCTCAAGCGAAACGGTCTGGACCGAAACCTCGGGTTTAGGCATGCCGCCTATACGTTCCTCGGAAGCTTCACGGGTGACGCGGTATTTATCGAGAAGCGCGCGTATCTGGTCAGGCGTCATCGGCATCATGCCGTTAAGGGCGGCATCAAAAGCCTGCTCGCGGGCTTTTTGCTCAAACTCGGCCTGCTTGGCCTCGGTATCCTCTTCAATGCTTTGAAGGTCGTATGACTGGTCGGTTACCGCACCATCGGCAGATTGCTGAAAACCGCCAGGTGTAGGGGCCGGTGCCTCGGTTGCGGGTTTTGCCACATTGGTTTGGGCGCGTTTGAATTCAGCCAGTGGGTCAACAGGCTCGACAGGAGGCGCATCGTTCGAGGCCGGGAGGGCCTCCGTCGGTTTGGCATCGACAGCGGCCGCCTGTTCCTGCGCCTGCGCACAGGCAGGCGACGCGTTAAAAAACGCAAAAAACGCCAGCGAAACCCCAATCATCAGGAGGCGCATCACACAAAGACCCTTATCACCACTATGGCCCACGTCCTTAAGCCCAAAAAAGGCTGGCGTGACCTTGTTATCCACAAGGCCAAGGAAGCCCGTTTTTTGGATTCTGTCAAGCTTTTCGGGCAAAAGGGCTTTCATCCGGCCTAACTCCCCGAATACGCGATCCATTGCTCGATCCCAAGACCATTGGGGCTTTCAAGCTTTGGTACACGGATGATGAGCAGACGGATATTCATACTGACGTTTCTTTGTTGCTGGCCGATCTGGTAAGTCACCATCATCGGAAGCTCGACCTGCCACTGGTAAACACCGCCAAGAATACCCTCGGAAAGAATAGTTGGCGCAGAGCGCGGCGCCGCCGACAGGACCTGCCTGTTCGTCTCGACGGACTCGATCATACCGGAATCCTGCAAAGCCTTGACAAAACTGCCCCAGCCCTTGCGGGTAAAGTGGCGTGAAGACTCTTGCAGACGGCGGCGATAGTCATGAAAGCCGAAAGTAAGGGTTTCGGAAGCGGATTGCGCCGCCCAGGAAAGAACCGCGGGCCGGGACAGATTGGGCTCGGAGAGTGCAACCATCGGCACCACGCGCCCATCCTCGGTGGTAGCAAAATAGCGATTTTCCGGCTGATATACGTTAACGATGACAACGATCGTCAGTACAAGACAGAGGATGATAATCCCCTCGATAAAAGCAACTTTGAGAAGCGTGCGGTAACCGTCACGATAAAACTCGTTGCGCACGATAACACGGCCGAGAGCACCGCCCGTCTCATCGGGCTTTGCCTGCGCAGGCGCAGGCCTTGCTGCAGCGTTCGCAGGCTTTTGCGGGCGCTGTGCTGCCTTCGGGTCAGGAGATGTATTGGGTGTGGCCATATCTTGCGAGCGTCATGCAGAAGCGTTTGAAGGATATTGCTGCCGAGTCTAAACAAAATTCAGGATTAGCAATAGTCTAAAGGACACGCAGTCCACAACTCCACTGGGTTATCCACACTCTTGTCGACAGGCTCAGCCGTTAAAGCCGCGACTACGGCGGCGAGCTGTATCACGAGCGGGGGTGCCGGACTGCGCCTGAGCGGTTTTCGGGGTCTGTACAACCTCGTTTGTCAGCCGCGGACCAAAACGCGACGTACCAGCGCGCGCCTCCATAGAAGCTGTTACAAAACGCTGGTCATCACTGGGGTTGAGCAGGATTGGCACGGGATACCCGCGGCGCTCCTTAAGGGCCTCGCGCACGGCTTTCCAGTCCAGCCTGTCACGGGCCTGACCTGCGGCCTTGCCAAGATTTTCAAAAATATCAGCCGGAACCTTATAGTCCTGAGCCTCACCGACGCGCTCGACCTGATCGGCCAGAACGTCATCAGGGTGGGCCTCGACATAAAGCATGTCGCCAATCCATCCAAACTTGATCCCCTGCCGTACAACCGTAACAGGCGTACCGACGGGCACGGATTCAAAAAGCGCCTCGGCGTCCTTGTTGTACATGCGCACACAGCCCGAGCTCACGCGGCGACCAATGCCCCAAGGCTTATTGGTCCCATGCAAAAGATATTGGGGCCAGCCGAGGTAAAGGGCGTGGGTCCCGAGCGGATTATCAGGGCCAGGGCCGATCTGTACCGGAAGTTTTGGGTCCTCGCGGCGCATACGATCGGTTGGGGTCCAGATTGGCCCCTCCTGCTTGCGTACGACACTTGTGGAACCGACAGGGGTTGAGAAACCTTCGCGGCCAACACCGATAGGATACGTTTTAACACCGGCCTTGGTGTAATGATACATACGCATCTCGGAAAGATTGACAACAACTCCCTTGCGTGGACCATCTGGCAGCAAGTGCATGGTTGGCAGCACAACGTACGTGCCGGCACCAGGGCGCCATGGGTCCATGTGCGGATTGGCACTGCGAAGCTCGACATATCCGAGACCAAATTTCTCGCCAATGGTCAGGAGCGTATCATCCGTACGTGCCTTGTACGTTTTGATTTCACCGACATAGTTGATAGGGCCGGAAACAACAGGCATCACTCTCGGTTTTTCTTCGTCATCCTCGCCGGGAAGAACGGTTTTAGCCTTGGCATCCGCTTCCTTTACTTTCTTTTCAAGCAGCTCTTCGGCCTTCTTTTCAGCCGCAACGACGGGACTCATTTTTTTGGAAGGCGTGACCGCGTTGACAGGCGTTGCCTTCACAACCTTCTTTTGTGAAACAGGCACGCTACCCGCCATACGGCTTTCTCCTGCGCCCGCAAGCATAGGCGTACAGACAAGGGCAGTAATCAGAAGGAAGCGTACAAGCGTTTTCATTTTATGACTTTAGGGCACGTTTGAGGTTGGTATCAATTTTTTCCATGAAGGCATTGGTACTGAGATGCGGCTGGTTAGGGCCTATCAAAACAGCCATGTCTTTGGTCATGTCTCCGGCTTCTACCGTCTCGATGCAGACACGCTCGAGCGCAGCCGCAAAGTGAGTGACATCCGGTGTGTTATCGAACTGGCCGCGATACTTCAAGCCCTGCGTCCATGCAAAGATGGAGGCGATCGGATTGGTCGAGGTTTCCTGTCCCTGCTGGTGCAGGCGGTAATGGCGGGTGACGGTGCCATGCGCGGCCTCCGCCTCAACGCAGTCACCTTCCGGCGTCAATAGCACCGAAGTCATAAGACCGAGCGAACCGAAACCCTGCGCAACCGAGTCCGATTGCACGTCACCGTCATAATTCTTGCAGGCCCAAACAAAACCGCCGGGCCACTTCATGGCGGATGCGACCATATCGTCAATCAGGCGATGCTCGTAGGTAAGTTTTGCTGCGTCGAACTTCGCCTTGAATTCCTGCTGATAGACCTCTTCGAAGATGTCCTTAAAGCGCCCGTCATAGGCCTTCAAAATCGTATTTTTTGTAGACAGATAGACGGGATACTGGCGCGCGAGGCCGTAATTGAGGCAAGCGCGGGCAAAACCGCGGATCGACTCGTCGACGTTGTACATGGCCAGAGCCACGCCCGGCTCCTCAAACTTGAACACTTCCCACTCCTGCGCGGGGCCGCCATCTGCGGGCTTGAAACTCATAGTCAGCGTGCCGGCACCCGGGATTTTGACATCCGTTGCCTTGTACTGATCGCCGAACGCATGGCGCCCGATGATGATGGGTTTTGTCCAGATAGGCACGGTACGCGGCACGTTTTTGCAAATAATCGGCTCACGGAACACGGTCCCGTTAAGGATATTGCGGATAGTGCCGTTAGGCGACTTCCACATTTTTTTAAGATTGAATTCTTTAACGCGCGCCTCGTCAGGCGTGATCGTCGCGCATTTGACACCCACCCCGTACTGCTTGATGGCCTTGGCGGAATCGACCGTTACCTTGTCTTCCGTGGCATCGCGGTTCTGGACCGAAAGATCATAGTATTTAAGGTCGATATCAAGATACGGCAGAATGAGGCGCTCGCGGATCATCTGCCAGATGATCCGTGTCATTTCATCGCCGTCGAGTTCAACAACTGGGTTTTTTACCTTGATCTTCGCCATGGAGCACTTTCTTAAGTCGGAATTGTGCTCACAGTATGGCGAATTTTTTCAAGGTAGAGCAAGCTGCGTTGTAAGTTTTTTTAATGCGCTGATGGCTGGCAGCGCGAATCCCTGTGCGGTGATCTGACGGTGAGCCAAAGCGACAAGCATGTACACATCCTTATGTTGGGCCATCCATCCCTGATAGCGGCATTGCCAGTCCCCTGTGATGAGCGGCCTGAACACGACGACAGGGTCGAGCGGATCATTGGCTCTCCAAGTCGCAATCCATATCTCCGAACCACGGGCATCAAGACTGAGGGCAAGGTTTTTCAACGCCTCAGGCTTGAAGCCATCCGGCTCCACGCACTGGTTCATCGCCCAGAAAAGTTCGTTGACGGCACTGGAGGCCCGCCGCCTGTCACAAAACGGTGCGGATAAGGGCGATTGGGCCTTGCCTCCCGTATAGACTTTAAATGGCCCCCGGATTTGAGGCTCTGCTTCTTCCCTGTTCATAAGGAAACGTTACAGAAACTTAATGAAATATGTCAATCTCTCTCAAACATTGACGTATCTTGCGCCCGCCTCCATAAAGAGGGCCGACAATCTTTTGATATAACAAGCGAGTAACCCCATGGCCCGACCACAGGAAGAAGCATTGGCGCGAACGGAAGTTCTTTTGCGGGATGCCGAAGAAGCCCTCCAGCAGGAACGCCTTAATGAACTCTGGAAACAATGGGGTTCAACGCTGATAGGTATGGCCCTGATGCTGGTGATAGGCACGGGCGCAGGTGTTGCCTGGCGCGAATGGAACCGCGCGAAAAACGAAAAAGCGACCACACAGCTGGTCAATCTGATATCGCTGGAAAACGTGGTGATCGGCCCCGAAACCGAGCGTGATCTTGGCAACAATCACGCGGCCATCGCCTACCTGACCAAGGCCGGAAAAATTGCAGAGAAAAGCAAAACCGAGATCGCCCGCGAGGAGCTCTCGAAACTTTATGCAGCAGCCGCACGCGCAGGCGATGACACCACATGGGGCTGGCTTGCCCGCTGGAATGAACTCCGTATTCAGATGGACGATGAGAAATCCGACACGTCAAAACTTCTGAAGGACTACGAACATCTGGCATCCGAACGCAAGGGCGAGGGCATGTCGGCGCTCGTTCTCATGGATGCCGCAATCATTGCCGGCGAACGCCTGAAGGAACCGACACGCGCACTGGATTACCTTGCCAAGGCGCAGGCTGTTGTATCACCTACAACGCCTATGGCCTCGCTCCTGTCGGACCTCAAACATCTCTATCAGGTACGTGCACTGGCGATAAAAGATGAGACGAAGGAGAAAGCGCAATGAACAGGAAATTTCTTGCAGCCGTTCTTGTAACCTCGCTCCTGCTTTCAGGATGCGGCATGTTTGAAGGCGATGATGACGCGCCGCCGCTTGAGGGTGACCGTATTTCGCTCTTTGATCTCGAACACTCGATGTCCGGCGACAAGGCCGCAAGCCCCCTTGCATCTGGCCCTGATTCCGAGATGCAGCTGCCAGCCCAATGGCGCAACGAGTTTTGGCCGCAAGCCGGCGGTTACGCGAACCACGCCATGGCACACGTTGCCCTCAATACTGGCGAGCTTAAAAAAATCTGGTCCTCGAGCATTGGCTCGGGGTCATCCAGCGACCTACCTTTGAGCGCACAACCTGTTGTGGCTGACGGACGCGTTTTTTCAATGGACACGGACGCCGATGTACGCGCGATGGATGCTGGCTCGGGTAAAACCATCTGGACGACCGGTGCCAAACCTGAAAAAGAGGACGACCCTGTGATCGGTGGCGGCCTTGCCTATTCCGGCGGACGCCTTTTTGTAACCGCCGGTTTCAATGAGGTATTGGCCCTCAACCCTTCGGACGGCAGCGAACTCTGGCGCACGAAAATTGAAGGCACGGTGCGCAGCGCACCATCTGCCATGCCTGACCGCGTTTACGTGGTGACGGTCGATAATAAAACGGTCGCACTCAATGCAGCCGATGGTAAGGAACTCTGGACACATCAGGGCCTCGCCGAAACCACGGGGCTTTTGGGCGCGGCATCCCCCGCCGCCAACCGCGATATCGTTCTACCCGCCTATTCATCGGGCGAGGTGTACGCACTTCAGGTTGAAACAGGCACGACACTCTGGTCCGATACAATCGCGCCCATGGCGCGCGCCGGATCCGGTATTACTTTTTCTGACATTCGCGGCCTGCCCGTCATTGATCGTGGCCTTGTTGTTGCCATCTCCTACGGTGGCCGCATTGCCGCAATTGACGAACACACGGGCGAGCGGCGCTGGGAAGCCGCGATAGCCGGTGCGCAGGCGCCTTTTGTATCTGGCAACCGCGTGTTCCTTGTTTCATCCGATTCCGTTGTCTACTCGCTTGATCTGGCCAATGGCAAAACCCTCTGGAAAACTGACCTGCCGCGCTACAGCAACCCGGAAAACCTTGAAGGGTCTCTTGTCTGGTACGGGCCGGTTCTGGGCGGCAATCGCCTCATTCTCTTTTCATCGAACGGTCTTGCCCGCGAAATCGATCCTAAGACAGGTGCGATCACGCGCGAGTGGGAAACAGGCCAAAACGTCGTAGCGCCACCTTCCGTGGCGTCGGAAACCCTTTATCTGCTCTCATCCTCTGGCACGCTGAGCGCTTGGAAGTAACATGTTCACAATCGCCCTCATCGGAAGACCCAATGTGGGAAAATCGACCATGTTCAACCGTATCGCAGGCAAGGACCTAGCGATCGTCGACGACCGCCCGGGCGTCACGCGCGACTGGCGTGAAACGCCCGCGACCATCTTCGATAGGCCCGTCACCATCATTGATACCGCGGGCCTCGAGGAGGCGGATGCAGGCACCCTGACCGATCGTATGCGTGAACGCACGATGATGGCGCTTGCCCGCTCGGACATTGCGATTTTTATGATCGACGGCGTCACCGGCATTACCCGCACCGACGAACATTTTGCGCGCATTGTCCGCAAAAGCGGAAAGCCGGTTTTGCTAGTGGTCAACAAGGCAGACACGAAAGCCGCACGCGATAATCTTGCAGAAGCATATTCACTGGGTCTCGGTGAACCGTTTTTCATCTCGGCAGCGCACGGCGAAGGCTTGTCCGACCTTTATCACGCCATTCTCGGGCACATGCCCGAGGAAATACCTGAAGTCGAGACGGACGAGTTTTTCGAACGCCGCAGCGAAGAGTCGGAAGGTATTGACGCACTCGAAGGCAATCTTGAATACGAACTCGTCGATGATGAAAAAATTGATGAAAAACCCATCAAGGTAGCGATCGTAGGCCGCCCTAACGCAGGAAAATCAACGCTGGTAAACGCGATACTGGGTGAAGACCGCGTTTTGACAGGGCCGGAAGCCGGCATTACGCGCGACCCGATTGCCATTGACTGGGAACGACAGGGGCGCAAATTCCAGCTTGTTGATACGGCTGGCCTGCGCCGGAAATCAAGGATCACGGATAAAGTCGAGCAGCTCTCGGCACGCGAAACCTTGCGTATTATCCGCCTAGCTCAGGTGGTGATTCTGGTAGTTGACGGCATACTCGGCATCGACAAGCAGGATCTAAACATAGCAAAACACGTAATCGACGAAGGCCGTATTCTGGTACTCGCGGTCAATAAATGGGACATCGTTGAAGAACGCAGCAACATCCAGAAAAACCTGCCCACCATGCTGGAACATGTTCTGGGCCAGCTTTCAGGCATGCCGGTTGTGTATCTCTCGGGCCTGACTGGCAAGGGTATTGACGGGCTGTTTAAATCCATACTGGACACCTACGCACAATGGAACAAGCGCGTCGGCACAGGCTACCTCAACCGTTGGCTTGCAAGGCAGGAAAGCCGGCATCCGGCGCCGCTCGTATCCGGCAGGCCCAATCGCCTGCGCTACATGACGCAGATCAAGGTAAGACCGCCCACTTTCGCACTCTGGTGCTCAAGACCGAAAGAAATACCGGAGGACTACGTGCGGTACCTCACAAACGGCCTGCGCGATGATTTTGATATCAAGGGCGTGCCTATCCGTTTCATGCTGCGGGCTTCCAAAAACCCTTACGTAACCTGACGCCTCAAAAGGCTCACGATACGGTACGCTTTGCGCGGCCCTGATACATCGTAGCTGACGAGAATCCGGTCCTTGCCTTTGATGCGAAAAAGCGCGCGATACGTATCCTGCCCGCAAACATGGGTGCCTTTTGCCTCCCCGTTCTCAAAAACAAGATCCAGAAACAATCGCCCGTCAGGATGCCTGATCGTCAGGTTTTCATGACGCACGGTATAAAGATAATCACGGAAAACATCGTGGGTTGCATGCGCGCAATACAGCTTCCCACACTCGGTATATTTTAGCAGTTCGCCTTGCGGCGTAATATCGGCAACACCTGAAAAACGGGTGCACCCGGGGGCAATACGGCGCAAAATCCGCCAGCGCCCTTCAAGATCAGGCAGCTTTGATACACGTGCCATGGGCATGCACCGTAGGCAGTGTGGCCGATACAACGGCCTTGGCCACGACATCGGGCGCGGGCAGTGTCATCGGGTCTTCACCGGGATACGCGTGGGCACGCATGGCGGTACGCACACGGCCCGGATCAAGCAAATTCACTTTAAGCGATGTGTGCGCAACCTCAGCCGCATAGACTTTGACAAGCGCCTCAAGCGCAGCCTTGGAAGCCGCATAAGCCCCCCAGAACGGCTTGCACGACTGCGCCGCACCCGATGTTACAAACACCGCACGGCCGGCATCCGATGCCCGCAACAGCGGATCACATGTACGGATAAGGCGCATATTGGCGGTCACATTGAGGGCAAAAACGCGCTCCCACAAAGCAGGGTCGGTTTGCGCGACGGGGTGGAGCCCGCCCAACATCGCGGCATTGCCAACAAGAACATCAAGGCGGCCGAACTTATCAAACAAAAGGGGGCCAAGCCCCTCGATCAGATCACCCTTCAGAAGGTCATAGGGCAGAAGCGTGGCCGTACCACCCGCAGATTTGACCGCGTCATCAAGCGTCTCAAGGCCGCTCACCGTGCGCGCAAGGGCCACGACATGCACGCCGCTTTGTGCAAGAGCAACCGACGTCGCAAAACCGATCCCGCGGGATGCGCCGGTTACAAGAGCCACGCGCTTGTCTAGTGTTGTCATGGATTATCCGAGAGCCGAGACTTTACGCGTCCGGTCCTCGCGACCTTCAAAATCGGCAAGGCGGATCGGGTACTCGCCAGAAAAACACGCATCGCAAAATTGCGGTACTTTGCCATCGCGCTTGGCTTTGCCGAGGGCACGGTAAAGACCGTCAAGCGAGACATAAGCGAGTGAATCGACGCCGATAAAATTCCGAATCTCTTCAACCGACATGTTATTAGCAAGAAGCTCGTCCTTGGTGGGCGTATCGATCCCGTAAAAGCAGGGGTGCTTTGTAGGCGGGGATGAAATGCGCATATGGACGGCACGCGCCCCGGCCTGACGCAGCATCTCGACGATCTTTTTGCTGGTCGTACCGCGGACGATGGAATCATCGACAAGAACAATTGACTTGCCTTTGATGACATCCGGATTGGCATTGTGCTTGAGCTTGACGCCGAGATGGCGGATTTGATCGGTCGGTTCAATGAATGTCCGGCCCACATAATGATTGCGGATGATGCCCAGTTCAAAAGGCAGTTTGGCCTCTGCTGCGTATCCTATCGCGGAAGGAACACCGGAATCCGGCACCGGCACAACAAGGTCGGCATCAAGCGAAGGCGCCTCGCGGGCGAGTTCGGCACCGATATGCTTGCGCGCCTCATACACCGAGCGGCCATCCACCCGCGAATCCGGGCGTGCAAAATAAACATATTCAAAAATGCAGAAGCGCGACTCCGTCTTTGCAAAGGGCTTATGAACATGCAGCCCCGCATCATCGATCACCACAAGCTCGCCGGGCTCGATGTCGCGCACAAACTGGGCGCCGATAATATCAAAGGCGCAGGTTTCGGAAGCCAGAACGTAAGCATCCCCAAGGCGTCCAAGGCACAATGGCCTCACACCGCTCGGGTCACGCACGCCCATCAGCTTGCCCTCGGCAATGGCTACAAGGGAGTAAGCGCCTTCGATGTTGTGAAGCGCATCTGAAAAACGGTCGAGCACCGTTTTTTTGGCCGACTTGGCAACAAGATGAACGATGACCTCGGTATCGCTGGTTGACTGGAAAATCGCGCCGTCTCGAACCAGCCGCTCGCGCAGGGCATAGGCGTTTGTAAGATTGCCGTTATGGGCGACGGCAAAACCGCCAAAGGACAGATCCGCAAAAATAGGCTGGACGTTGCGCAAAATCGTAGCGCCGCATGTGGCATAACGGTTATGCCCGATCGCACATGATCCCTTGAGGCCCTGTATGATCTCGCGGTTACCGAAATTATCCGAAACAAGGCCAAGCCCACGGTGGATGGAAACAGCCTCGCCATCAAAAGCGGCGATCCCGCAAGCTTCCTGACCGCGGTGCTGCAGGGCATGCAGGCCAAGAGCCGCAACTGCGGAAGCATCTGCAACACCCCTGACGCCAAACACGCCACACTCGTCGTGGAAATGATCGTCTTCAGGAAGGTTTATATGTGTCTGCATTTCAGCCCGTCAGTTGTTGAACTGCATCGATTTACGTTCTTCGGCAGGTTTTTCAATCATGCCGTCCAGTTTCTTGCGCTGGTCCTTGGAGTACCCGGCACCGTTTTTGGCAGCACGGCTTTGGCCCGGCTCAACCGGAGCATGGCCCATTTTCTCTTTCGCCTTTTCAAGATTTTCTTTGTTGAGGATATCGCGGCCAGGCAACAGGGCTTCGGTCAAATTCGCCATATAACTCACATAGGGATAGGTTTTGGCTTCACCAAAAAACTGGTCGCGCTGCCCTTGCGAGAGCACAAAGTTGAGCACGAGGCTCAGAAGCCCGACAATCACAATACCGCGCAAAAGCCCGAAAACAACGCCAAGGCTGCGGTCGACAGGCCCAAGCCCGATCGCATGAACGCCCTTCGAAACCATGTGGGTCACCATGGTAAGAATGATGAGCACACTAACAAACACAAGCGCGTAGGCGGCAACAGGCGCCAACATCTCGTAAGGGATCATTTTAAAAAGCATCTGCGGTTCGGCGGCATTGGGATCCACAATCCAGCCGCGTGTAACAGGTGTAAGCGCCGAACCGAAAACAAGAGTGGCGGCAGCAGCACCAGCAAGGCTGCCTATCGTCAGAACCTCACGCACAAACCCGCGCATGAAGGCGACAGCCGCCGAAACAAGAAGAATACCAAGAACAACAAGATCTAGAAGCATCGGAAAGTGATAGAGAAAACCGTACCGGATTGCAAGTCGTGAGCGACTCTCATTCAAGCACCCTTTCACAAAAAAGGGCCGCTTCAAGCGGCCCCTCGAGGTTATCTGTTAAGATTGATGGGGTCCGTCTGCGGAAGCTGGCGGCGCTCAAGCCAGCGCTTCATCCAGGCAATCTCGCCCTTTTGCGCGCGGATGATGTTGCGGGCAAGCCCCTGAGCCTCCGGGTCATTGCCATACTCAAGCACAACGCGGGCCATATCGATGGCGCCCTGATGGTGAGGGATCATGCCGCGGATGAAATCCGCATCGGCATCACCCGTATACGGTACAGCCATATCGCGGTGCATCTTGATCATGACAGCGTCAAGAGCCTTGGCCTCAGGACCACCATAAGTCATATCGGCCGATACATGCGAGGCATGACCACCCGCAGATGATCCATGATGACCTTCGTGCTTCATCTCCGGCATTTTGCCGTCGCGCATCATTGGGCATTTGTGCGGAGTAGCTTTGCCTTTGCAGCAGGGCATATCGCACGCGTTTTTGCAGCAACCCTTCTTGGCACCATAAACAGGCACACTGCCAGCGCTACGATCCATGGACTGATGACGCCCCTCTTTCATCATGGGGCATGGCGCATGACCGCCGTGATTGGCAAAGGCCGGCTGGATGACAACCCCGCCGATAAACAGGAAAACGGCCAATAAAACCGCTAATTTTTTAAAAAGCATTTCAATCTCCTTGAATGAATGTGAACTAAAAAAAATCGATATCTGGAAGCTTCTTCAAACACGCGGAGGGGCAAGAGGCGGAGGCACGCGCCAAGCCTCAAACCTGAGTATCGCCTGAATGGGCACTTCAGCATGCTGCTGGCCAAACGATGCCCCTAAGACGGCAGGAGCAACAAACGCGCAGCAGGACGCGGAACAGCAGTCTTTGGAAACCTGAATATGCGTAAACTTAACGGGCTTATCCATGGATTCATGGCATGGCTTCTGCGACCAAGCAGCTGACGCCATGGATACGGGCGACCATACAACACAAAGCATGGCAATCAAGGCGATCAACGGGGCAAACTTGAAGGACATGCCTGCATATTAATGAATCGTGAGGCATAAACAACGATTCTTAATATTATTTATAATCAATGTGTTACGCGGTATTATCCACAAATATATTGCTTTTCCTGTGGAAAAGAGTATATGGACTTAAGATTCGTATTAACCTTTTGTTAACCAGTGCAGGACATGGCCCTCCAAGGCATCACCTCAGTCGGTAGCAATAACGCCAGCGGTAACGGCGCACCACGCCGTGAGCAGGGTGGCCGCAGTTTTGCGGATTTATACCAACAGGCCCTCAAGGCCAGAACGAACGACAACAGCCCCTCTGCCCCGAGCGTCGACCCGAAGGCCGTCGAAAATCAGAAATACATCGAAACCCTGCACGAACGCGTTGACACACTACGCGGTGAAATTTTGGCCCGCGTTATCCAGACGGCACAGGCCCCCGCAAAAGTGGACCCCGTCAAAGTGACAGAAGACATCACACGCCTGAGCGTCCGCCTCGACAAGCTCAAGAGCAAGCTTGAAACGGAAGAAGCACGCCTCTCTGGCAAACTCATCGACATAAATGTTTAATACACATAAAAACGTGTATTAAATTTTAATCATGTGTATAAAAAACTTTTTTAAGTTAATTTTTCACACAAAGCGTAGCGAAACAGCGCGCATACAAGCGAACCGCAACGCAGCGTACTTTAGGGTACGCGAGTAGCGGAAGCGCGAGAATGCCGGTGTTGCAGCCCGTTTTCGAAGGAAAATACTTAAAAAACACAAAAGCCCCGGTCATCATCCCCTCCCCCATCTCGCGATGGCTTCAGCGGGAATGATGAGCCGAGGCTCATGTGGAAGGTAGGGATTTGATGCACGGCCCAAAGGCGGGTACACCAGTCCGCTGCTTTCCTGATCGGTCCGCCATGTTCTTACGCTCGAGGTGCGACCCGTCTGCGTCTGGCTTTCCGGCAAACCCCGTGAGGAGCCCACCTATATTATCGTGGCGATCAACCACGCGTCGGATCGAAATCGTTTCGTCCGGCACTACGGAACAGGGTAGATACGATCACTTCACTCCAGCCCTCGCCAGCGGCGTTTTTGCGTGCGCGACCACGGGTTGGCAGAGCTGGACGGTACCGTACAAATGGCCTGTCCCTTGAGCTTCCGGTGTTTGGACTGGCAGAACAAGTCTACCGCGTCTTCCGGAACCCGGGGCCGTTTCCATCTGGCCCCCAGCGCCGCTTTCTCTTTCGAGCAGCATGTCATCGCTGTTGAATTCACATCACCAAATTGCCGGACACGAGTCGAGTCCTTTTTTGAAAGAATTTTCTAATTGTTTTCAATAATTTATAATATTATTGCGCTAAGGAGCGCATTGAATTTAAAGCGCGATTTAAATTCATCCCAAAACTTATCCACAATTTTCCCAGAGATCGCGGCACAAAAGAACGCAAGAATATTGCTTGAAATCAGCCGTTTTAAGGAAAGAAAACAGGCGCAGATTTAACTCGGCGCTTGCATAAACCACACCACTTGCGCATGTAAAGCAGAATTTCACGGACGAAGGTGCATGACATGGAATCACTTCTCAAATCGCAATGCTTCATCAACGGCAGCTGGAAAGACGCAGAAAATAAGGCTTCTTTTGCAGTTACAAACCCGGCAAACAGGGACGAGATCCTGCGCGTGGCGGACGCAAGCGACAAGGAAGCGCGAGAAGCCGTCGACGCCGCAGCAGCAGCTTTTCCCGCCTGGAAAAACACACTGCCGAAAGACCGAGCAAAAATACTGCGCGAATGGCACAGACTGATACTGAAGCATGCGGAAGAACTGGCAAGCATCCTCACATCCGAGCAAGGCAAACCGCTGGCCGAAGCACGCGGCGAAATCGCCTCGGGTGCCGCGATGGTCGAATGGTCGGCAGAGGAAGCCCGCCGTTACTACGGACAGACAATACCGCCCTTCAAATCCGGAACACGCGTCATGACAACGCGTGAGCCGGTAGGCGTTGTAGCGGCCATCACCCCTTGGAACTTTCCGCACTCCATGATTACACGCAAAGTGGCGCCGGCCTTGGCCGCCGGCTGCACAGTGGTACTAAAACCCGCTGAAGATACGCCGCTCTCGGCCCTTGCTCTTGCGGCTCTGGCCGAGGAAGCGGGCTTCCCCAAAGGGATATTCAATGTGGTTCCGACATCAAAACCCGCCTCCGTCGGCAACGTTCTGACAGACGATGACCGCGTGCGCAAACTCTCATTCACGGGATCAACGGAAGTAGGCCGCATGCTCATGGCACGCTGCGCCCCGACCTTAAAGCGTGTTTCTCTGGAGCTTGGCGGCAACGCACCTTTCATTGTTTTTGATGATGCCGATATTGAGGCGGCCATAAGCGGTGTCATGGCCTCAAAATTCAGAAACGCAGGCCAGACCTGCATCTGCGCAAACCGCATCTACGTTCAAAAAGGCATCTATGCCCGCTTTGCCGAAGCACTTCAAAAGGCAATAGTCGGCCTGAAAGTAGGCAACGGCCAGGAAACCGGCGTAACAACTGGCCCCTTGATCAACAAGGAGGGCCTCGACAAGGTCAACGCCCTTCTCAAGGACGCGACCTCAAAAGGGGGTAGGGTAGCCTGTGGCGGCAAACAAAGCGCGCTTGGCGGCACTTTTTATGAACCGACACTGATACTGGATGCAAAACCGGAGATGCGCCTCTCAAAAGAAGAGATCTTTGGCCCGATTGCAGCCCTTTACCCGTTCGAGACCGAGGCCGAAGTCATCGCCATGGCCAATGCCTCTGAATACGGCCTTGCCGCCTATTTCTGGACAAAAGACCTCGGGCGGGCTTTCCGGGTCACGGAAGCGCTGGAATACGGCATGGTCGCCGTCAATGAATCCCTGCTGGCTTCGGAGGCCGTACCTTTTGGCGGTGTCAAACACTCCGGTTTTGGCCGTGAAGGAGGTAAACAGAGCCTCGATGACTATACCGCCATAAAATATACACTTTTCGGGGGTATTTAATCGCTTGTTAAGCCGCATTTCCTAAGATGGGCGAAACTTGGAGAAACTCAAATTTTAACAAACCCGAAATCATTAACAACAGATTAACATAATATATTGACAGGCGTGTCTTATTTACGGTAAACAAGACATGTTCCAATAATGCATTCGTTGCATTTATAGGAAAATGAGATTAGAAAATCGGGGGTTTCCCCAAGTTTCAAGAAGGGTCTAGATTATGTCGAACGGATTTTCAGCTGCCAGCGCGCAACAATGCCAGGCCAACTCCACTGAATACGTTATTCAGAAGCCATGTGCCGGATCAAATATTATGGTCCAGATATCGAAGGATGAGCCGACGGCTTTCAACTTCGGTGTGGAAGATGTCCGCGCGATGAAATTGCTCGCTGATGGCGCACTCCTGATCACGTTCACGGACGGCTCGACCCTCACCGTCTCGAACTTCAAGGAAGCCCGCGAGAATTTCAAATTTGAAGAAATCACGATGAGCGACGGTACCGTCGTCAACTTCGACAAACTGGCTCAGGGCCTTGCTGGCACTGTCGCAAACGACTCCGTAGCCGACCTCACGATCCTGAAACCACAGGGCGGCATTGGGGCGACCGATCTCGTCTTCTCGCTTCAGGAAGGCAAGACATACACACTTGGTTTCGACATGAAAGAAGTCGCCGGCGTTGAAAGCCGCGATGGCGATCTGATCGTTACGTTCAAAGACGGATCAAAACTCACACTCGATAATTACGACGCCGTACAGGCGGGCGTACTGCCTCCTCAGATGACATTGGCCGATGGCTCGGTCGTTCCTGTATCGCAACTCATCAACGTACTGAACGTTGCTGCCGCAGAACAGGTCAAAGCCGTTGAACCTGCTGCCGGCGAAACTGCCGAGGCACCAAAAGCACCAAAGGTAAAACAGCCTGAAGTTGCT
Source organism: Pseudomonadota bacterium (assembly GCA_009926935.1). GTDB lineage: Bacteria > Pseudomonadota > Alphaproteobacteria > Micavibrionales > UBA1664 > UBA6145. The sequence continues at coordinate 33,772 of RFNZ01000017.1, forward strand.
ATGAAAGAACAATCCGCTGAAGACTTGGCGCAGATCGAACCTGCTGCTGGTCAAGCTGCGGGCCCGATCGGCGGCACAAGCGGTTACGGCTTCAACTCCTCGGTTGATCCGGCTGGCATCAATGGTCTTAATGCCATTGGCCCGATTGGACCAACATCCCTGCAGTTCGGTACACCAGAACTTCAGGAGTTCAATAGCGGCCCGCTTCCGGGCGGTCCTGCACCTGCAGGTACACCGGTCTTGAGCGCATCAGACCGCTTCACATTTGAAGACACGCAAGTCAACTTGCTGATCTCGGCAACCGGTTCCAACCCTGGAAGCCAAACCCTCACACTCACAGTCACGGGCATTCCTGCCGGCTGGGGCGTAAACCTTGGCACGTCCGGCGGTACATTCAATTCGGGTACAGGTACCTGGACCATCACGCTGCCACAAGGCCAAAGCTATTCAGGCGGCCCATTCCTCATTCCGCCTGCCGATAAAGACGGCGACATCAAACTGCCGACCAACCCTGCCTTGACCGTAACAATGACAACGGTTGAAGTAGGCACAGGTACGATCGAAACCGTAAGCGCCCCGATGAACGTCGTGGTTGATGCGGTGGCCGACCAGCCTGACCTCGCCGTCAACAACGTCAGCGGCTCCGATAACGTACCGCTGCCATTGCAGATTTCCGCAGCCGTTGTGGATACGGATGGCTCTGAAACACTGACAAGCGTAACCCTGACGGGCATCCCTTCTGGCTTCACGCTCAACCACGGCACGCTTTCAGCAGGCGTCTGGACCGTGAACCCAGCCGACCTCCCGACCCTGACCCTGACCCCGACCGCTGGTTACAACGGCTCCTTCGTTGTCACGGTCCGCGTCAACAACGCAGAAACATCCCTGACCGATCAGGAAATCACGCTTGCCAACAACACCAACTTCAACGTGGAAGCCTTTACGGTCACCATCAACGACACGGTTCCGGTTGTTGGCGATTCAAGCGCAACGGTTGACGATACGAGCCTCTCCGGCGGCAACAACGTCGTGACCGGCAACGTATCCATCAACTACCAGCTTGATACCCCAGGCACGCTCACGCTGCTCAATACATTCGCGGCAACAGGCTCGATGCTCGGTGGCCAGCTCAGCTCAAACGGCAACGCTGTCACGGTTACACGCACGGCCGATACCTTTACGGGTACGGCAAACGGCGTCACGATCTTTACGCTGACGATTGGCCAGAACGGCGCGTACACCTTCACGCAGTTCGAACAGCTTGATCACGCTAACGGCTCTGATCCGAACGACATCATCACCCTCAGCTTCCCGATCCGCGTAACGGATTCGGATGGCGACATCGATAACGGCTTCATCACCATCGATGTTCGTGACGATGCGCCAGTGGCTGCGAACGACACGCTCACGACGGCAAACGTGGTTACGGGCAACGTGACCTCGAACGACACGCTCTCGCAGGATACGCCGAATATCGTAACGCAGGTCGTTCATAACGGTACAACCTACAACGTACCGGCGAACGGCACGCTGACCATCAACGGCACCTACGGTACGCTGATGATCAACAAAACGGGCGCCTTCACCTACACATCCAACAACACGGCATCGGGTACGGATAACTTTACCTACACCCTGCGTGATTACGACGGCGATACATCAACCGCCAACCTTGGCATCACGGTCAACGATGTGGATACCATCCCTGTCGTCAACAACGGCAGCGTTAATGTTGATGATACAAACCTTTCCGGCGGCCCGAATGTCGCATCCGGCTTTATCTCGGCAAACTACTTTGCTGATGGCCCTGGCGTCCTGACCCCGACCACCACACCTGTCATTGAACACGGCTCGCTCTTGAACGGTATCCTGAGCTCGCATGGCAATCCTGTCACAATCTCGCTTTCGGGCAACACCTGGACAGGTACGGCCAACGGCACGACGATCTTTACACTCGTCGTACAGCCGAACGGTGCCTATACCTTCACTCAGTTCGAACAACTCGATCATGCTGACGGCAATGACCCGAACGACATGATCACCCTGAAATTCACGGTCATCGGTACGGATATCGACGGCGATACGGATACGGGCGTTATCTCGGTCCACATCTATGACGATGCTCCGGTTGCCGTAAACGACACCTTCACAGGGATCACAACCGGCAACATCACGACCAACGATAACTATGGTCAGGATGGCGCAGGCCAGGTTTACGATGTCACCTTCGGTGGCCAGACGGTTCTGGTTCCGACAAACGGCAACAACGTGACCATCACCAACGCATCGGGCACGCTTGTCATCAACAAGACGGGCGTATTCACATACACCCCGCCTGTCCCTGGTCAGGATACGACCTTCACCTACCGCATCGTTGACTTTGACGGCGATAAATCGATTGCCAACGCGCAAAACGGTACGGTTGTGATTGATCTCGACGGCACACCAACCATCACAGGCTCATCAGTTACGACAGACGATACAAACCTATTTGGCGGCCCACAAACCGTTAATGGCACCTACACCTTCAGCTTTGGACCAGATGGCCAAGGCGCTGGCGGTATCAGCAACACGGGGTACACAGGCCCAGCCCTGACCTCTAACGGTAATGCTATCAACGTAACCCTTGCTGGTAATACCTACACGGGTACGGCCAACGGCGTCACGGTCTTTACGATGACCGTGAACACCAACGGGACCTACAGCTTCACGCAGTTCGAACAACTCGATCACCCAAATGTGAACGACCCGAACGATGCCCTGAACCTCACCTTCGGCGTCCGCATTACGGATGCAGATGGCGATATCGCGAATGGCACGCTCACGGCCGTTGTCCGTGACGATGGCCCCGTTGCTGTCAATGATAGCTTCACCGGTTCCACGCCAACGGTTGCCACAGGCAACGTCACGACCAACGATAACTATGGCCAAGACGGCGCAGGCTCGGTTGTTGAAGTCACCTTCGGTGGCCAGACGGTTGCAGTACCAACCAACGGCACGAACGTAACCGTCACCAACGCCGCCGGTACGCTTGTTATCAACAACACGGGTGCTTTCACGTATACCGCGCCAGCTCCTGGCGTTGACGGTGGATTCACTTACCGCATCGTCGATTTCGATGGCGATAAATCAGCCGCAGGTGCCGGCATCGACAACGGTGTCGTCACCATCACGATGGACGATGTTCCTGTCATCACCGGCTCATCGGTTACAACAGACGATACAAACCTCGTCGGCGGCCCACAAACCGTCAACGGCACGTACACCTTTAACTACGGTGGCGATGGCCAAGGCACAGGCGGTATTCTGGCGACAGGGTACACAGGCCCAGCCCTGACCTCAAACGGTGTTGCAGTTACAATCACGCAACCAATCGCTGGTCAGTTCGTTGGTACGGCCAACGGCGTCACGATCTTTACGATGACCATCAACAATAACGGCACGTATAGCTTTACGCAGTTCGAACAGCTCGATCACCCGAACGTGAACGACCCGAACGACGCCCTTAACCTCACCTTCGGTCTCCGTATTACGGATGCAGATGGCGATTTTGCCAACGCAACACTCACGGCAGTCGTCCGTGATGACGGCCCTGTTGCTGTCAACGACAGCTTCGCTGGCTCCACGCCAACGATTGCCACAGGCAACGTACTGACGAACGATAACTTCGGCCAGGATGGCGCAGGTTCGCTCGTTGAAGTTACCTTCGGTGGCCAGACGGTCGCAGTACCAACAAACGGTACAAACGCAACAATCACCAACGCCGCTGGTACGCTTGTCATCAACAACACGGGTGCGTTCACATATACAGCGCCAGCCCCTGGCGTTGACGGTGGCTTCACCTACCGCATCGTAGATTTCGATGGCGATAAATCAGCCGCAGGCGCAGGCCTCAACAACGGTGTTGTCACCATCACGATGGATGATGTGCCTGTCATCACCGGCTCATCTGTTACGACAGACGACACGAACCTTTCCGGTGGCCCGCAAACGGTTGCCGGTACATACACCTTCAACTACGGTGGCGACGGCCAAGGCGCTGGCGGTATCAGCAACACGGGTTACACAGGCCCTGCTCTGACCTCCAACGGTCAACCTGTTACGGTTACGCTTGCTGGCAACACATACACCGGTACGGCAAACGGCGTCACAGTCTTTACGATGACCGTAAACTCGAATGGGACCTACAGCTTCACGCAATTCGAACAGCTCGATCACCCGAATGTGAACGATCCGAACGACGCACTCAACCTCACCTTCGGCATCCGTATTACGGATGCGGATGGCGACATTGCAAACGCGACACTCACAGCCGTTGTCCGTGACGATGGTCCGGTTGCTGTCAATGACAGCTTCCTGTCCTCAACAGCAACAGCCTCCGGCAACATCACAGCCAACGATAACTACGGTCAGGATGGCGCAGGCCAGGTTTACGACGTTACCTTCGGCGGCCAGACGGCTGTTCTGCCTTCAAACGGCACGAACGTGACCATCACCAACGCCGCGGGTACGCTTGTGATCAACTCGACGGGCCAGTTTACCTTTACACCGCCGCTGCCTGGCCAGGGCGCAACCTTCACTTACCGCCTCGTCGACTTCGACGGCGATAAGTCGGTTGTCAGCGCCCAAAACGGGACTGTCACCATCGATACGGACGGCACACCAATCATCGGCGATGCAGTCGTCGTAACCGATGAGACGACGCTCGTATCCGGCCCTGCCGTTACAACGGGCAGCATCTCCTCGAACTTCTTTGGCGATGGCCCAGGCACGATTGCACCGCTCAACCAGTTTACACCTGGCGGCTCGATGGCTGGCGGCAGCCTGAAGTCAGGTGGCGTACCGGTCACGGTCACACTTTCCGGCAGCACCTATACGGGTACAGCCAACGGCGTGACGATCTTTACGCTCGTTGTAAACAACAACGGCACGTTCACGTTCACCCAGTTTGAACAGCTGGATCACGCAAACGGTTCCGACCCGAACGACATCATCACCCTGAACTTCACCGTTCGCGGGACCGATGCCGACGGCGATACGGATGACGGTACAATCACCGTCAACGTCCGTGACGATGCACCGTCCGCGCTCAACGACACGGTCAACCTCGTTGGCAACTCGGCAACGGGCAACGTCCTGACCAACGATATAGCCGGTCAGGATACGCCGGTGCCTGTTCTGTCGGTGCTATATAACGGCACAACGTTCAACCTGCCGCAAAACGGAACGAACGTAACCATCACGGCTGCCAACGGTACTCTCGTGATCAATTCCACGGGTGCCTATACCTACACGTCGAACAACACATCGACAGGCACGGATGTATTTAACTACACGATACGCGATTACGATGGTGACACATCAAGCGCAAACCTGAGCGTCACCGTAACCGATGTCGATACGGTACCTGTCGTCGACAACTCGTTCATAACGGTCGATGAAACAAACCTTGGGCCTATCAGCCTTTCCGGTCAGGTAAACGCCAACTACTTTGGTGATGGCCCTGGATCGATCATGGCACTCAACCAGTTTACGGCTGGTGGTTCACTCGCGGGCGGTACACTGAAATCAAACGGCGTTCCTGTCACGGTTACGCTTTCAGGCAACACCTATACAGGTACGGCTGGCGGCACGACGATATTCACGCTCGTCGTGAACGCGAACGGCTCTTACACCTACACCCAGTTCGAACAAATGGATCACGCTGACGCCAATAACCCGAACGATGTCATTACCCTGAACTTCGTTGTTCAAGGTACGGACGCGGACGGTGATACGGATACGGGCGTGATCACGGTCAACGTCCTTGATGACGCACCGGTTGCTGTTAACGATACGCTTTCTGTATCGTCAACGACGCCTGCAACGGGCAACCTTCTCACCAACGACGATGTTGGCGAGGACACCCCCGGCTGCATCACACAGATCGTGCTCAACGGTGTTACATACAACGTGCCTGCAAACGGTACGAACGTAACCGTCAACGGTGTTTACGGTACGCTTGTGATCAACAAAACAGGTGCATACACATATACATCCAATAACACGAACGTCGGTTCGGACACGTTCACGTACACACTGCGTGACTTTGACAACGATCCGTCAACGGCAACGTTCACGGCAACAGTCAACGATGTCAACACGACGCCTGTGGTCACCAACACACAGACCAACATCGATGAAAGCGGCAGCCACACGGTAACGGGTACGATCAACGCCAACTTCTTCGGCGATGGTCCGGGCACGTTCCTCATCTGCGCCGGCAATACCATGACGGCAGGCGGCTCGCTCAAAAACGGCACGCTGTCCTCGAGCGGCTATGCGGTCAACGTAACGCTTTCGGGCAATACGTATACCGGTACGGCCAACGGCCAAACGGTCTTTACACTGACACTGGCTGCGAACGGGTCTTACACCTTCACGCAGTTCAAACCGCTTGACCACGCCAACACGTCCGATCCGAACGATGTGATCAACCTCGCATTCCAGGTCTGCGCACGCGATGCGGATGGCGATGTAGGTCACGGCACGATCACGATCAACGTTATCGATGACGCACCTGTTGCTGTCAGCGACAACACGATCTTCTGCCACTCGGACTTCCTGCACAACGGCAACCTGTTGACAGGCTTCCACAACACGAGCGGCGGCGTCGATAGCCTGAGCTTCGATACACCAAACTGGGTGTTCGCGGTTTCCGGTGCTGGCGGTACGGGTTACATCCCGGTCGATGGCGTAGCCGCGATCCAGGGCAACTACGGTACGCTTTACGTGTTCAACAACGGTTCGTACTTCTACAACCAGGCTGTTGCCGGTTCTCACACCGAGAACTTCACCTATTACCTGCAAGATGGTGATGGTGATACGGCGGCGGGCACGCTCACGGTTACGGGCGTATCCTCCTACATCAACAGCAGCTGGATTATTGTCAACGGTTCGGCCAACGGCTCGAACAGCGGCGACATGATGGTCGCTTACACAGCTAACGTAGCCGACACCATGTACGGCAACGGCGGCGATGATGCGATGTTCGGCTGGTCGGGCAATGACTCGCTCGTTGGTGGCAGCGGTAACGATGCTCTCTTTGGCGAGCAAGGTGCCGACAACCTCTGGGGCGGCTCGGGCACGGATGTGTTCGTAACGGACCGCAACGACCTTGGCACAACCTACGACACCGTTCATGACTTCAATGCCAATGAGGGCGATGTGATCGACCTCTCGGCTCTGATCGATAACGGTTCGGCAGCCCAGTCGGCCATCAACAGCTACGTCCGCGCGCTCAACACCGGTTCGGATACGCTTCTACAGGTCAACAACGGCAGCGGCTGGCAGGATGCAATCCTGATCAAGAACCACACCAATTTGAACGTCCAAACCTTGCTGAATGACGGCAATCTGGACGTAACCTAAGACATTATTGCGATGCAGCAAGAGCGGTAAGTATAAGTCCGCTCTTGCTTTTTTTAGCTTTTAGAGTGATAACGATAACAAATTAAGATGTAGTGGGGATTACCGTGACCAAACAAATCAAAACCCTCCTTCTGTGCACCGCCTTTATTGGGGCTTTCGGCATTATGGGCAATCCCGTAAAGGCTGAAGAGCTGACACTCGATAAAGCCGTCGCACGTGGCGTGGCCAGTAACCCCGAATACGGTGTTGTGGCTAATAACCGCATGGCAACACAGGAAGAACTGGAACAGGGTGAGGGTCTTTTCCTCCCGTCCGTCGATCTCCGTGCCGCCGCCGGTTCCGAGTGGAACGATGACAACAACACCAAGGCTCTCGGCAAAGATCACGAGACCTACAACATCTATGATTACAGCGCGACCTTGACCCAAATGCTTTTTGACGGCTTTGCCGCCAAAAACGAAGTCGAGCGTCAGGAAGCGCGCGTTCGCTCGGCCGCACACCGCGTTCACGAAACGGGCCAGCTTGTTGGCCTTGCCGTTGTTGAATCCTACCTTGAAGTCATGCGCCAACGCGACCTTCTCCAGATCGCGAAGGACAACGTGCGCGAGCACATGAGCATGCTCAATGAAATTCGTTCCGGCACACAGGCCGGCCGCTCGACGGAAGCTGACGTGGCTCAGGCCGAGGCTCGCCTTGCCAACGCCCGCGCAACGGAATCCAGCGTCCGCCAGTCTCTACGTGTTTCTGAAAGCCAGTTCATGAAAGCCAGCGGCGAGAAGCCCGATATTCTGGTGATGCCAAACGTTCCGACCGAGCAGCTTCAGCCAAACGTCGATGAAGCCGTAAAAGTTGCAATGACAGAGACTCCGACGCTCGGCATTTTTGAAGCCGACGCCGATGTCGCCTGGCAGGAATACGAGGCAACAGCCGCCAACTTCTACCCTCATGTCGACCTGCAACTGCAAGGCCGTCAGTTTAACGACCTCGGTGGCGTACAAGGTGTTGATAAAGGCGCATCCGCACAGGTTATTGCCGAGTGGAACATCTTCCGCGGCGGCATTGACCAGCACCTCCGCCGCGAGCATGTTTACCGCCACGCACAAGCAAAAGAGCGCCGCGCACAGGAAGCCCGCAATATTGAGGACGACCTGCGCCAGACATGGGCCGCCATGGTGGCTTCAGGCGAACGCGCCCGTGAGTTTAATGCCCAAGCCGACGCAAACGCGAAAGTCGTAAGCGCCTACAAGGACCAGTTTGAACTGGATCGCCGTACGCTCCTCGACGTTCTCGACAGCCAGAACGAACTTTTTGTATCGCGCTCCAATGCGATCAACGCCCAGTACCTTGAAATCCTGGCCGTCTATCGCATTCTTGCCCTTCAAGGGCGCCTGCTTCCAGCCTTGGGCGTACCTGCCCCGCGCGAGGCATCGCTCGAGACCAAGGTCAACTAAACTGTATAACGACCAAAAAAAATGGGCCCTCTAAGGGCCCGTTTTTTTGCCTGCTCAATTGTAATTACCTCAATCGGGGGACCGGAATAACCAGCGCAGTCTTCGCCTTGAGGCAAGAAGACACAGAGGTGATCATGACACCTACACAGGCAATCGTCGTGTACACATACTTTACCAGCGGTTCAGCACTACCAAACATGTAGCTGCAAACGGCAGCAGTAAACGCAGCTGTCAGACCCACAGCTGTCCCGAGCGTACGGTTGGAAACACGGATATTTTCAATACGCAGACGCTTCATATATCGCTCCCCATCAAAACCAAAGTTTTAACATAATATGTATACGTTTTCGGGCTGTCAAATTAAACTCGTGGCTGAAAAGTTGCAGTTGTGTTAACCTTTGTCCCGTATCACCTTTCCTCAATTTGGAGTTAAGTCCTTGTCTTCGCCAGATAATTCAGCACAGCAGCCCGCGACGCGCGAGTCCATCAGCTGGCCGCTTGAGGCCGACCGTATTTCCATCAAAGACCCTCTGCTCGAATGCCTGCAGATTGTTTCGGGCCTTTATGGGCGTCGCATCTCCTCGACTGCGCTTTCGGCCGGCCTCCCTATCCCGAAGGATGGCATTACACCTACCCTTTTCGTACGGGCTGCTGAAAGAGCGGATTTATCGGCACGGCTGGTCGAAAAATCTCTGGAAGCCATCGCGATCATGCCAAACCTGCCCTGCGTGCTTGTTCTGGATGGTGGGCAAGCCGCGATCGTAACTGCGATCGATGCCCCGACCGACGAAACGCGCAAGCTTAAAAAAGGCCGCGCTCATCCCGATACGATGTTCAAGCTGATCCTGCCCGAAACGCCGGATGAAACCCGTACGGTCGCCCTCAAGACCCTCGTGAAGGCTTATGGGGGATCGGCATTTTTTATACGGCCCGTTGCCCGCCTAGATGACCGCGCAGGCCCCTCCGAAATAGAGGAAGGCCGCGACTGGTTCTGGTCCGCGATCAAGGAAAACAAATCCATTTATATCGAAGTGATGATGGCGGCGGTTGTCATCAATATTTTTGCGACCGTCTCGCCGCTCTTCGTCATGAACGTCTATGACCGCGTGGTGCCGAACGGCGCCTTCCCGACCCTGTGGGTCTTGGCCATCGGTATGGCTTTTGCTTACACCTTCGACCTTGCGCTCAAAAATCTGCGCAGCTTCTTTATTGAAGTTGCGGGCAGACGGGCTGACGTCAAAATTTCCGGACGCATTTTTGAACAGGTGCTCGGCATGAAAATGGCCGAAAGGCCCGCAAGCGCCGGCGTACTAACTGCGAACATGCGAGAATTCGATTCCCTACGTGACTTCTTTACATCGGCAACCATGATCGCGCTGATCGATCTGCCGTTTGCGCTTTTGTTCCTTGTCATCATCGCGATTTTGGGTGGCCCGGTCGTATTTGCGGTGATTGCGGCAATCCCGATCGTGATTGGTATTTCATGGTACAAACAACGCCACATTGAGGGGATTATCCGCCAATCCATGGCCGAAAACGCCCTTAAAAATGCGATGCTCTTTGAAAGTGTAACGGGGCTTGAAACAGTCAAGGTACAAGCGGCGGAAGGGCACCTTCAACGCCAGTGGGAAGAACTTTCGGAACGCGCCTCGCGCACCTCCGTCAAAATGCGCAAAGTATCTTCCAGCATCATGTACTGGGCCGCTTTCATACAGGCGATAGCAGGCGTTGCGCTTATCATCATCGGTGTTTATCTGATAGCCGACGGCAAGCTGACGATGGGCGCTCTCGTAGCATCCTACATGTTATCCAACCGGGCTCTGGCACCGCTCTCGCAGATTGCAGGCCTTATCACACGCATGCAGCAAACGCGCGAATCTCTGCAACAGCTCGATAACCTCATGAAAAAGAAAGTGGAACGCCCTAAAGGCCGCCACTTTATTTCTCTGCCGACCGTACGCGGCAAACTTGAATTCCGCGATGTCGTGTTTGCATACCCCAACCAGACGATTGCCGCGCTCAACAACATCTCCCTGACCATCAATCCGGGTGAGCATATCGGGATTATCGGCGCAGTCGGCTCGGGGAAAACGACCATCCAGCGCTTGATCCAAAACCTGTATGAACCGAAATCAGGCGCGATTTTGCTGGACGGAACAGACGTCCGGCAAATTGACCCGGGCGACCTGCGCCGCGCGATTGGCGTCGTTCAGCAACGCCCGCAATTGTTCTACGGCTCCGTCCGCCAGAACATCACCATGGGCCATGAAACCGTATCGGACCGCGCTGTTATCAGAGCGGCTGAGCTCTCGGGCGTCATGGACTTCCTGCGCGATACGCAGCACGGCCTTGATACGCAGGTGGGCGAGCGCGGTGAATCGCTGTCCGGTGGCCAACAACAGGCTGTGGCCGTTGCGCGCGCCCTGCTCTATGACCCGCCCATCCTGATCATGGATGAGCCGACGGCTTCACTTGATCCGGCTTCTGAAATCCGCCTCCTGCGCCGCCTCGATGTGCTTGTACGCAACCGTACGGTTATCCTTATCACACACAAGGCAACCATGCTCTCGCTGGTCGATAAACTGATCTTGATGGATCGTGGCCGCATTCTTGCGGCAGGCCCCAAGGAAGACATAGTAAAACGCCTCCAGTCTGGTGAGTTTGGCGGCGCCAACGCCCAACAGGGACAGGACAGATAACCATGCTTGGATCCCTCGACAAAAAGAAACCGCAGCAGCCGCCCGCATCGGAACCCAAACCGGGCATGAACCTTTCCAACCCCAAGGATTGGGAAGACCTGCACAAATCGATGTTTGCCGAGAACACGACTCTCGATAAAGCCGCCGCTTACGCCGACAAGTTTCTCGTAACGGACGAAGAACTACCGCTTTACCGCCACATCCAGCTCCTGACAATCGTGGGGGCAGTTCTGGTGTTCATCATCTGGGCTTCTCTTGCGCATATCGAGCAGGTAACGCGCGGTGACGGCAAGGTTATCCCCTCTTCCGAAATTCAGATTATCCAACACCAAGAAGGCGGCATCGTTGACGAATTTATGGTGAAGGAAGGCGATAAAGTCCAAATCGGGCAGGTGCTGATGCGCCTTAAGGATGTGGGCGCAAACGCCGACCTCGGCGCCTCCACGCAAAAATACGGAGGTCTTCAGGCCCGCATTATTCGCCTTGAGGCGGAGGCGGAAGGACTCTCAACCCCAAACTTCCCTGAAGAACTCATGAAGACAGTGCCTGAAAGCGTGCAGCAGGAACTCAATACCTTCCGTGCCAACCGCCTGAAGCTTGACTCCGAAACCAGCGTCCTGCGTTCGCAGCTCAACCAGCGCCAGCAGGAAGTCAACGAGATACAGACAAAGATATCGGATATAAACCGCATAATCTCGCTCAAGCAGGACGAGATAAACATGGTCAAACCTCTGGTTGATAAAGGCTCTGCACCCAAGCGTGATTTGCTGCAAATGGATCAGGATATGGCCGGCCACAGGACCGAGCTCAATGGCCTTCGCGCGGCACTACCACGCGCACGCGCATCCATTGCCGAAGCACAGGCAAGACTATCGGATGCGACAACCCAAATGAAAGCATCAGCGCAAGCCGAACTCGCACAAACCCAGATCGAGGCACAAACCATCGGCCAGACTTTAGGCGCCCTTACTGACAAAAAAGACCGGACTGAAATCCGCTCGCCTGTCGATGGCATCGTAAAAGACCTCAAGATCAACACGGTCGGCGGCGTTGTAAAACCCGGAGATGAGGTGGTTGAAATTGTACCGGCCGATGACCAGCTACTGGTCGAGGCCCGCGTCCGCCCGTCCGATATCGCCTTCATTTACCCAGGCCAAAAGGCAACCGTTAAGCTCACAGCCTACGACTTTGCGATTTACGGTGGCCTGCCCGCTGAGGTTGTCGATATCTCGGCCGATACGATCACAAACGAAAAGGGCGAGAGCTTTTACCGCGTTAAGGTGCGCACCAACATGACGACACTCAAACACAACGGGCAGGAACTACCCATCATCCCCGGTATGGTTGCAACCATCGATATCCTGACCGGCGAGCGTACAATCATGGAATATATGCTTAAACCCTTCATAAAAACGCTCGATTCTGCGATGGGTGAGCGTTAAAACGCCAAAATAGTTATGAATTTTTAAGGCTTTTGCCCTAGGATGGGGCTAACTTAATTTTTCATATACATGACAAACGAACCGCTGACCACCGCACAAGATATACATGGACTGGAAGGATATTCCGGCCCCTTGGACGTTGCCGCCTCCGGCGATGAAGCCGGAAGATCGATCGTGAGAGATACGCTTATTCGAAGAAGAACGGTTTTAAAAGGGCTGGGCCTTGGTGCCCTGTTCGCGGCGCCGATACTCTCGCCAGTCATGTCCTCTACAGCCGAGGCTCGTGCAAACCGCCCACCAACACCAGCCGTGCCTGGCCTCGATGTCTGGAGCCGGACAAGCCCTAAACCCTTCCTGACAAGATACACGGGCTCTGAGCCCGTGGGGTCGATCATGGTCGATCTCCATCGCAAAAAACTTTACTACGTGAAAGAGGCAGGGCAGGCCGTCGTATATACGATTGCAAGTCCTCTGCCGGGCATGGAGCCAAGAGGCCGCAGCTATACCATCTCAACAATCCGTGAATGGCCTGAGTGGAGACCTCCACAAAGCCTGCTGGCCCGTGCTCGGGATTTAAGGGAAGCACTAGCAAGAATCGGCAGAAACTACATTACAGGCGGTGAGCACAACCCCATGGGTTCCGTTGCCCTGTATATGATCAATGAACAGGGCGTAGATGAAGGATACAGGATACACGGTACAAACGACCCTGAAAGCATTGGCACAAGATCATCGATAGGGTGCGTCCGCCTTCACAACCTTGATTTGAACGCGGCTCCAAACGGATACATAGACCATGAGTTTGCACTACTGCCGATGATCGAAGCGCGGGGCAAAAAAATCAAATTGACGATCTATCGTGGCGGTGAGCCGGTGCCCGGCATCAACCTTTCGGGTACGGCCCTGAACCCTTAAATATCATGCGGCTGCGACAAGTGCAGGCAACCCCTGATACACACCCACACGTTCAACTTTGTACATGATGGTTTTTGTCCTATCGGTCGGATGTGGCGCAAAAAGGATATTCGTAGGCCTCGTAAGCAGATTAACGTCAATCTTGTATTCCTTAAGCTGTAAGTCGATATCCCTGCGCATCGAAGGATTACGCTGGTAAGCAGCCGCAGCCACATTGAGCATACGCTCACGTAAAGTGGGATCTCTCGTTGCCTGCGCAGCCCGTACGATGGCTGTGCTGATAAGCCCGGCAAGGCAGTCATTGGAAAACTCATGCCTGTTACGGCCAATCTCTTCACCCGTAAAAATGTTCTTGAGGATAGTCACATCCTCACAGGTTGTAGGCGTGAAATGGCGCGTGGTCGAACAACCGGCAGCCCCCATTGCAAACAACATGGCAAGTGCAATTGACCTGGTTTTTCTTCCAAACATAGGGAACTCCTCATAAAATTAATTTAACATAATGTATACACTTTGACTGGCACCGTCAACTTTTTCTTAGAAAAAAGCCGCCTTTAAAGGCGGC
>RFNZ01000018.1 GCA_009926935.1 Pseudomonadota bacterium
CTTTTTACAACACCGAATGCAGGTCTGCTCGTGTCCACCATTGATTTACCCTGTTCGATGACGCTTTTTGCGCCTTATTCTTACCTTCAGCTTAACACTGACGGTTTTTAGGTTCAACAATATTACGAAAATTGAAAGAAAATTACCCGGTTATTGGGGCTTTGGACGCAGCCAGCGTGCGAAATTGACGGCCCCACCCGATACGGGGAAATCGTAGCAACGGGCCAACCCATAGCCCCTGATCTGCGCGAACCTGTAAGCCCACTTGGCTTTGGTTTTTGCACTCAGGATTTTGCCGTCTTTCAGGATCGGTTCGACCGCTTCGCGCGTCGGGTCCCGACCTAATAGCGTTGATGCTGCTACTGCGTAATTTTCGGCTATAGCTTTAAAGGTGTCGCGTTTGCCAAAGGAAATAAAGCATTTGTTACGCTTGACGAAGCCAGCTTCTGTGCGCTGTTTTTCACCGTGGACGAAATCGACGCTAACAGCCGTGGCACCCACTGCTACGATAGCCAGCAATCCTACAAGGGTTCCTTTAATGAAGCGCATCAGCCCACAGTAGGTGCAGGAACGCGCTTATGTCAAAATTTTAGGGGGCCTGGGTTGGTTTGCCCCAGTGGCTTTGAGCCATCGACACGAGATAGTTGCCAGGAAGCCAGTAGCAGCCTTTATTTCTCTCTGGTAGCGTGACCGTCATCTCATAATGTTTTTCACGCGCCCATTCTTCTGCCATTGCGCGGTCGCGTATTTTAACATCTACCTGCGGACCTGTTGCCAGAAAAACGAGAGACCCCACATTGTTTGCAAATGCCGTACTTGGCGGCATGCAGTCGCGTTTTACAAATGGAAACTGGACGATGCCGGGCACGATATCGAGAGCCGCAATACCAAGCGGAATAGCGATAGCAAGCCCCGTGACTTTTTGCTTAAAGGTCAAACGCATGGGCAATTAATAACTTAAAGTTTATTTTATGTCAATTATATCAGCGGTGCATCGCTTCTTTGACAAGGCGCTCTAGCTCGCGCTCGACCATACGCTCGATCATCGGCGGCAGGTTGCGGTCCAGCCAGTCACGGAGCATCGGGCGGATCATTTCGCGCACGATATCCTCGAGAGTGCCGCCCTGCCCTGCCCTTGAAATGGCAATGTTCTGGGCAAGACGAACCAACGAATCCATGGAAGCTGACTTGGCGTGATCAGTCAGGAGAGATTCGTCATCACTCACTGGCGTTTCTATGGTAGCTGCTGCTGAAGGTACGGCAGAAAGTGACGAGGTAATGGGCGCCGGTTCTGGTTCTGGCTCGGGCTCCGGCTCCGGCGCTACGGCCGCCAGAGGGTCGGTAAAATCAACCGACATATCTTGTGATTTTTCGAGGTTGATGCCTGCCAGCGGATCCTTTTTGGTTTCAAAGGCGCTGAGGTCGATCACATCCTCCTCCTCTTTGGGGGGAGGTGGTGGAGGCGGCGGGGGCGGTGCCGCCGCGACAGGCGCGGGCTCCGGCGCTGCGGGTTTAGCCGCATCGTCGTCGGAGATAATTTCACGTATCGAGGCAAGAATTTCCTCGATGGATGGTTCCTGATCTCTGGCTTCGGCCATACGTTTCGCGCTTTGGATGCAGTTACTGGGACAACTAGACTCAACTAGAGAAGAATATCAAAGCCTTGTCAAAGGGTCACTACATGAAGAAAAAAGTTATTCACGGTATTTTGGTGGGGGCCAAGCCCCCGCTTACTCCGCTCGCTCCCCCTTCGTTCGGGCGGGAGCCCTCACGGGGCTGCAGTCGTAGCCCTTGTTTGGCGCTCAGGCGCCGCGCACTCGCTCCGCTCGTCTTGCTACGCTCGCGTAAGCTCGCGGGGCTGCAGTCGCAGCCATTTTTGGCGCTCAGGCGCCGCGCACTCGCTCCGCTCGTCTTGCTACGCTCGCGTAAGCTCGCGGGGCCGCGGTCGCGGCCCTTGTTTGGCGCTCAGGCGCTTCAATAAGGCTTGTGCCTTTATCTATTGGGTGGATTCGACGGTGGTGCCCAAAAGATCGGAGCGGGCAGTTTCAAGATAGCCTCTGGCATCGGGTGCGTTGCTCAGGCCAAGTTTTTGGGCGGTCAAGCCGCCCATAGCCGACATCAGCGTGAAGGCTGCATGAACGGCATCGCGCCGCGCACGTACAAGACCTACCTGGGCATCCAGCAATTCGGCATCGGCATTCAGTGTATCGAGGACAGTACGCAAGCCGACCTCGCGTTCTTTGTAAACGCCGTTTCGCGCAAGTTCGGCGGCTTCAACCTGCCGCTCATACGCCTCTGTGGCTGCGTGCGCCGATTGATAATCGTTCCAAGCGGTTGTCACCACCTGCTCGACCGCTCTGCGCGCAGATTCAACGCGGTCACGTTTTTCGAATGTACCGATTTTTGCCTGACGGATTGCGGAGTGCGTCACCCCGCCTTCATAGATAGGAACTGATGCGCGTACCCCCAAGGAGGCTCCGCGGTTTTCATCCAAAGTTGCGGACGGGTCCCATGCCTGTGATGCCTGCCCTGTTACACTGACAGTGGGCAGCAATGCGCCCTCAGCCACTGCGACGGCTTTTTGCGCGGCGGTCTCAGCGTGCAAGGCTGCGCGTATCGTCGGGTGTTCGTCATTGGCTGTTTTTAGAGCTTCTTCCAGCGGGGGTGGCGACATCGACATCAAGGCCACGAGATCAACCGCAATTTCATCCCCCTGCCCGCCTGCGTATTCATGATAGCGGGCAAGTGCGTTAGCATAACCAGATTTTGCCGAGACGATATCAGCCTCAGCCCCTGAAAGCCTTGCCTTAGCCTGCGCGACATCCGTACGCGTGAGCTCGCCTACCTCAAAACCCTTTTCGGCGGCGCTTAGCTGGTTTGCCAACACTTCACGGTTTTTTTCATTCAGTTCGATCGTCGCGCGGTCACGCTGGATATCAAGCACAGAGGTAATGACATTAAGAAGCGTTGATTGAACGGCTGCATCGTACGCGGCCTGCGCAGCATCGGAGAGCGCCAGTTGCCGATCAACTTCGGCGAGCGTACGGCCACCACGATACACGTACTGCGTGGCTGAGAGTGCGACATCCTTGGTTATGAAACTGTCGTCCGTCCCCGGTTCGGAATCGGTGAATTGTGCTATCAGGCCAGCCTCGGCCGAAATGGACGGGCGCCAATTGGCCTCGGCTTGCGTTACCTCTTCGTATTGCTGGCGCAGGACCTCGCGCTCTGCACGCAGGGTCGGGCTATTGGCATAGGCATCTGCCAGAATGCTAACAAATGTCTCAGGCGAACCCGCGGCTGTAACCTGGACATCAGGCGATAGTATCGGCGCTTCGGGCGCGGGGGCGGGTATACTTACAGGAGCCTCTGCCGCTATTTTCTCGACGATGGTTTGCGTTACCGCCGGTGCCGGGGTTGCCTGAACATCTTCAGGCATGGAGAGTGAAGAAGCCGGACGGTCCAGTATCTCCTGCGTGATATCGCGCGCTTGCGCTGCCCCCATAACCGTGAAGGCGGCACCTGAAAGCAGCATGACCATGATGGCTCGTGTTTTTTTCATCAGAACCTAAAGCTAGGCTCAAAACCAAAGCCGACAAGGTAAGGGGTTGATGCATCCAGCGAGGACGTAGTTTCAAAATTATCCTCTGACAGACGTCGTACACACGAGACCTTGCCGCAGGCATTGGGATTTGGCCGCAATACAGAAACAAAGCAGCCGCCAATTGCTAGCTGCGGTACGATCAAAGACGGGATGGCTTGCACGGCCCCGGTTGCCAAAATGATGTCGTAAGGTGCGTTGCGGGGATACCCCTCGCGATAGCCGGTTTCAATGATGGTGACGTTGGGACGAGCAAGGCGGTTGTTGGCCGAGGCCACAAACTTTTTCTCCGGCTCAAGAACAGTAACATGCCTTGTGAACGCGCCGATCATCTCGATCGTTGGGAGCGACGCTGCGCCTAACACCAGAGCACTGCCGCACGCGCCCTCGAGCGCAAGTTGCAACATGCGCGCCTCCACCAGCGGTTCAAGCACATGGCGTTCGGTATCGGGTATACGGATGTCCTCATCCATGTAGACGAGGTTTTCGAGCATCTCGTCTACGAACAACTCGCGCGGCGTTTCCAAATACACCCCAACCAGCGAGCGGTTTGTAACGCCGTTGGTCAATAACTGGCCATTGACCATGTTGAGACGGGCTTTTGCGAAATCGAGCAGGTTTTGTTTTTTCTGAGGATAAGCCATAAAAACCGAATGGTTATTGGGGGTTAAGCTGTGGGTAAATCTAAACCAACTCCCCCAAAATTGCTATAGCCCCATTCCTATAAAAATGATGGATTTTAGCCCGCGCCCGTGTTACCCAAACCCCGTCGGCCGAAATGTATCCATCATGGCGCGGTGGCCGAGTGGTGAGGCAGAGGACTGCAAATCCTTCCACGCCGGTTCGATTCCGGCCCGCGCCTCCAATTTCTCTATATTCCATTTATTTGACATAAACTACGATCGTCTTTTATACCGTTCCGTTATGCATGGGGCGGATACCGACATAACGTTTATCACGGAATGGCTGAAAAAATGGGACCCGGCCATCACGCCTGACGTCCTTGCCAAAGCCGAGAATGCCTACCGCATCTGGCGCCAAGAACGCGAGCCACGCAACGCCTTTGATGATAACGATGACCTTGCAAGGGCGAATAACGTCGTCATCCTTGGGCCTACACGCGATTTCAAAGGGCGTAAGGCCTACCCCGTATATGCCGAAAACAAAACACGCGGACGACTTTTTGGTTACAGCCTTGAGCTTAGCCGCCCGCAGTTCAGGAACCTCGCGACACTGGATATTGGCAGTTTTATCGGCCGGAGCGGGCTTAGCGAATACGAAGACTTCGGCCACCGTGAATCCATACCCAACCATGACTATCTGAAGAAAATTTATTACGACGATTACCCTTTTGCGTGCCTTGCGAAGGCTCTGCGCGATGCGGGCGTGAACATCCCGCAGGATGGAAAAGAACATGATTACTCGAAGGCGAATTATCGCCAGCGCGCAGACCAGTTAAGTGATCTTCGCGATCATGTGGTGAAAGCGGAAACATTGAGAACGGCGCGGGCTTTGAAAACCTTCATGAGAGGTCTCGACCGCGAGGCCTACATGATTATGCGCCGCGCGCAACTGCACGGTACAAACGGCGCCACAAGTGATTTGAGCGTGAGAGCTTATGAGTGGTTGTGCGGCAACAATGAGCGGCATGATTATACGAACCGCTCCAAAATAAGACCCGCGCGCGCTGTCCGTGGCGAGGCCCTGAGAAACAGGCGTGATGTGGGAAGGCTTTGGGGCGGGCTACTTGAATATATTATGAGCGAAGAAACAACGGCAGCCATTGACGCCGGTAACCCGCGTGTGCCTGCGCTAACCAGATGTTTTGGACGCTGGGCCTATCCCGCTTATGATTTAAGCGCAGATAACAGCAAACGCACCTTTACCCCCTGCCCGCCAGAATTTGTGCAATGGCTTCGCGGCAGGCCTTGGGAAGAATTTCATGGGCAGAGCAAATTCCAGTACGACCGCTTACACGGGGCGTTTGCCGTGGCCTCCGCCCTGCCCCCGCAATTGCGCCCACGCACGGCCGAGGAATGGAAAACATTTGACCGCAGCGAGCGGACAATTGCCGGTATCGCGGGGCTGCTTGAGCGCGATTTTGCAAGCGTGGCGCTGGATGTTGCGCATATCTTTAACAGGAAAACCGAGTACCCTGACCGTGCTCTCAAACGCGCGGACACCGTACAAGATGCCTTTACGGCCAATTTTGCCGACCATCACAATCTTGGCAACCTAACTGACTTTTTGGGAGGCATCCCCGCGCCGATTATATTACCGGCGCTTTTCCAACAGGCGATGGCGGGCCGCTACCGCATCCCACCACAAGACAACATCACCGAGTGGACGGAAGCCAACCCCATCAGCGCGCAGAGCAATTATAGCTTTGTAACAGCACATCTTGCGCGCGGCATGTTCCGTGGGCTTACGGTCAGCGAGCTGATAAGATTTGCGAATATCTGGCACCGCAGGCTGAACCGCATCCAGACCCGCACCATGAAGCTGGACGGCGATTATCGGTGGATCCCGTTGTTCAAAGGGCCTTTCAGAACACGTGACGGGGCTGTTGAAATGCAGTGTCTAACAAATTCGGCAGAACTCGTTTATGCGGGCAAAAGGCTTGATAACTGCGTTGGTGGTTACACCTTTAAATGTATTTACGGCACCAGTCATATTATCCAGATGGAAAACCAGCATACGCTTGAGCAAGCGCTGCTTGAGGTGAGAGATGTGAAAGTTGGTGAGGACAGCGATTGCTACAAGCTTGAAATCCTGCAAATTGAAGCGCCGTCCAATCAGCCTGCCGCAGCATGGGCTGTAGCGGCTGCAAACGAGCTTATAAAGCGCGCTAATGCCCCTGCGCGCAGCCCAAAACAAGCCCTCGCGGATTTGAGGCAGATCAACATAGACCGAGATTCACTGCGGCAAGAAATCGGTATGAACATCCTGATTTTAAGGGCGGGGTTCGATCCGTCCAACGTACAATACGCGGACGAAGCATATCACGCCCTACATCATGAAATGCGCGAGATGTTCCCGCAAGCAACACGCGGTGAATATCTTGCAGCACGCGGGATCAGCCAAGAAATACCCGTTTGGCTTAAAAAGCAGGCGCAGTGGCGACTTAGGAGCAGCTAGCCTATTTTAATAAGTTGATGATTTGTTTGCGCGTGGTCGCTATCATCGCGCCATGAGCGTTGATTATTATCAGATCTGGTGCGACGGCAGCTACAGGCAGGCGCATCATCGCCTTGGTAGCGCATGGATTTGTGTGGCCCCCGATGGCACGGAAACCGAGCGCACTATCAAACACCCCGTTCTGCAAGACACGCATGCGCATGGCTCGGACCTTGCCGAGATCTATGCGTTTACCGATGCCATAGCCCCCTTGCCTGATGGTGCAGACGTTGTTGTTCACATGGATTGCAGGAATGTGATTGAGTGGCTTACAAGCGAAAAACTTTCCAACAAAGCTAAGGCGTCCGAGCCGCGTATCAGGCTCGCGTTTGAAGCGGCCGTTAGCGCGAAGCGCCGCATGAAGCATGTTGAGATTGTTTATACATCCGACAAAAATTCTCCGAATATGGGGCGCGTTCATACCCTCTCACGGGCGGCATCGACCCCAGGTAAAAAAGACAACTCAAGAGCCCTTCATGCCGATTAAGATCCCATCGACCCTACCTGCCCGCGAAACGCTTGAGGCCGAACGTATACCGCTGATTTTGGAAGACCGTGCGATACGGCAGGATATCCGCCCGCTTCGCATTGCCCTCCTCAACCTGATGCCGGATAAAATCCGCACGGAATCGCAGTTGCTACGGCTACTGGGCGCGACGCCTCTGCAAATCGAGATGACGTTGTTGCGCATTGGCTCGCATGAATCCAAAAATACCGCGAAGGAACACCTTGCCGCGTTCTACGAAACACTGGACGACGTGAAGGGCCAACGTTTTGATGCCCTAATCGTGACGGGCGCACCCGTCGAGCATCTGGACTACGGGGATGTAACGTACTGGCCCGAACTACAGGCGATCTTCGATTGGGCTGATAAAAATGTGTATTCCAGCTTTTTTATCTGCTGGGGGGCGCAGGCGGCGCTGAACCACTATCACGGCGTGCCTAAACACGCGGTACCGGCCAAAAAGTTCGGTGTGTTCGATCACAAGATTTTGATGCCTTTCCACCCGCTTATTGCTGGGTTTGATGACGATTTCCCCGTACCTGTCTCAAGAAACACGGAAATACGCCATGCGGACGCTGCCAAAGTAGCGGGCCTTGATATCCTTGCTGAAGCTGACGAAACGGGAATCTGCCTTGCCTTTGAAGAGGCCAAGCGCCGCGTTTATATGTTCAACCACCTTGAATATGACGCGGAAACACTGGCGCGGGAATACTTCAGGGACCGCGAGGCCGGTATGGATACCGCCCTCCCTCATAACTACTTCCCCGACAATGACCCGGCCAAAACCCCGCACATTACATGGCGGGCCCACAGAACCCTGCTTTTCTGCAACTGGATCAATATGGTCTACCAAGGCACCCCTTACGACCTCAAAGACTTGTAAAAGTGCTTGTAAATTGCCGCGCCTTTGATTATCTCATTGGCTTCTTAGCGCATTCCTCGATAGCTCAGCGGTAGAGCAATCGACTGTTAATCGATTGGTCGCAGGTTCGAATCCTGCTCGAGGAGCCATTTACTCATTCAAAGACCTCCACGGAGGTCTTTTTTTATGCCTGAAAAAGCTTGATTTTCTGTCATTTTTGGTTTGAGGAGGTTTTAGGGCGTCCATTGCAAGCCAGAACAAATGTGCGTAACATTGTGCGTAACGAAAGGGGTGGGACTCGAACGTGGCTTTAACAGAACTCAAGCTTAAGGGCCTCAAACCCAAGGCCAAAACCTACCGTTTAGCCGATTCAAACGGGCTTTGTATCGAGGTCAGGCCTACGGGGAGCAAGTATTGGCGTTACCGTTACCGCTTTGCGGGCAAATTTCAAATGTTGGCCCTTGGAGAATACCCGCTTGTAAGCCTCTCGGATGCACGCCAAGCCCGCAACGAAGCCAAGCTATTGCTGGCCCAAGGCAAGCACCCTGCCCGCGAAAAGAAAGCCGAAAAAATCCGTAAGACTACCGCGAATGAAAATACCTTCGAGGCGGTGGCACGGCGATGGATGGCTATCAAAAGCAAAAACCTCAATCCGAAATACGCCAAGCAGTCGCTTGAACGCATGGAGCAACATGTTTTCCTGCGCATTGGCGCATTACCCATTGCGGACATCACCATCCCCGATTGTACAAGCGTTGTGGAACGCGTTGGAGAGCGAGGCACCATCGAAACCGCCAAGCGTATCAAACAGCTTATGGGGCAGATATTCCGTTACGCCGCCCAGCGCGGTCTATGCATCCATAACCCCGCAGCCGATTTGCGGGACATCCTGCCAAGCCATAAGGAGAAGCATCACCCCTGCATCCACCCAAGCGAACTGCCAGACCTTCTAAAAGCTATGAAAGCCTATAAGGGCGACAGGCTAACGGTTGCGGCTATGCACCTACTAGCCCTTACATTTGTCCGTACGGGTGAATTGATAGGAGCCACGTGGAGCGAGATAGACTGGAGCCGCGCAGAATGGCACATCCCTAAAGAGCGCATGAAAATGAAACGCCCTCATCTCGTGCCGCTATCCCGCCAAGCCATAGCCATACTGAAAGACCTACAAACCCAGACAGGCGAAAGAGAACACATCTTCTTTAGCGCAGCCGCCAAATCCAAGCATATCAGTAACGGGGCCGTGTTGATGGCGTTACGCCGCATGGGATACCAAGGCCGCATGACAGGCCATGGATTCCGTGCGCTGGCTTCAACTATCCTGAATGAACAAGGCTATGCCCCCGATGTTATCGAGAGGCAATTAGCCCATGAGGATGCGGACAAAATCCGCTCCGCCTATAACCGTGCTGAATACCTTTTAGAGCGCAAGAAGATGATGCAGGACTACGCGGATTTTCTGGACGTTGTGCAAACCCGCAATTCAGTGATTGAAGGCAAATTCGGGAAGGTTGTAGGCTAACCTTAGTCGCGCCTAGCCAGACACCGACGGGTGAAAGGCAACAAGCGGGGAACCCTTACCCCGTTGGCGCGACTTCACTAAGGGCAAGCGTGAAAGGGACGCTGGATGAGATGGACAGACATTCTTCCAAGAAAAATTGTCTTGGGAATGATTGCCGAATGTAAAGGCGACAAAAAGGAAATCCAGAAAAAGGCGATAGCTTACGTTGAACAAAACTG
Source organism: Pseudomonadota bacterium (assembly GCA_009926935.1). GTDB lineage: Bacteria > Pseudomonadota > Alphaproteobacteria > Micavibrionales > UBA1664 > UBA6145. The sequence continues at coordinate 9,886 of RFNZ01000018.1, forward strand.
GAAAAGGATAGCGAGAGTTCGCTTTATCGCGCTTCTAGGGCTAGGCGATGCTTACTTCGGCCTAGAGAAGAGAGAAAGAAGAAAAAATAATATCCAAAAACTTGGGAATGCCATTGCATATCTTCAAAACTTACACTCTTTGATTCTCTCGGAAAACATATCACCAGAAAGACCTTCATTAGGAAAAGAAGGCCTTGGCCTTGTTTTTGACGAGTACTTTTTTTCTCCTTTTTCAAAAAATGGTAAAAAAATAAATCAGACCACCTTCACTAAAAACTCACAAAAAAAACTTCTCAAATGGGGCCAATTTGTGAAGTTGCTAGAATATCATATTGGCGTTTTTGAATCGGTTAGAACCTCTCTCAAAAAGAGAACGCCAAAGGGACGCCCAAAAAAAATAGAAGGTCTTACACAATTTATACAAGAAATGGCGTCTCTTTACTCCGCGTGTACAGGCAAAAAATTTACTGTTTGCGAATATGGTGACAAAGACTATTTCACCGAAGGAATGCGTTTTGTTCAAAAGTCATTAGTCGTTATATATCAAGACAGTCCATTTAGAGAACGTACCTATACCACAGAAAATTTTGAAAATGCCTGCGCTTACGCAGCCAAAAAGTCACTTGGAAAAAAGTGACAGAGAACGCTATGGCTTTTTCCTACTAGCTTTCCTTCAAAAAAATTTTTCGCTCCTCATACTACCCTTGTCCTTAACAAGCACAAAGGAGGTTGCATGGACACCAATACATCCCAATCCCGCATTATCCGTTTGCCTGAAGTGAAGCACCGCACGGGGCTTTCACGTTCCAGCATTTACGCTGGCATCAAGGCAGGCACATTCCCCCACCACATACGCCTAGGTGCAAGGGCCGTAGGCTGGACGCTGGACTCAGTGACGGCATGGATAGCCACGCGCACCGCGCAAGGCAGGCCACAATGAACCATGCAAAGAAAAACCCCGCGCGTGTTCGAGACGCTACGGGGCTAATTCCATCACCTCTTCAAAAGAATGAGGAACGTAAAATGAAGCTACCTAAAAACAGCCCAAGCATCAATCTCGTCGTTAAGGACGGCAAGAATACGGCTAGGAAGGCAGTGACGGGGCGGCAGGTTGTCCGTACCATCAAGGCCCTTGTGAAGGCAGGCGCAAAAGGGATTACCGCGCTGGAAGTTTCGACATGGGCTTTCAGGCTTGGGGCGTATATCCACATCCTACGGCATACCCACGGCCTGAACATCCAGACCCTACGGGAGCCACATGATGGTGGCACCCATGCGCGTTACGTGCTTCTAACACCCGTTACGCTTACGGAGGTTGCACCATGAGCCGCGAGTATCTTAGCCCCAAGGATACGGCGCACAAGATTGGCGTGTCCGTCTCTACCCTCCAGAAATGGCGAAGCCAAGGGTATGGCCCCGCCTTCATCCCCTTGCGCGGTATCATCAGATACCACGTGCAAGATGTTGAAGCGTGGCTGTTACAACAACGCAGCCAGTCAGGGCAATGGGGGGCGTAATGTACGACCGATTGCATCCAATCGCTCGCCGTTGCAGGACAAAATTACGGACGTTTTTTGCAAGCATTCCCCCACACAAAAACACCGTAACCCCTTCTACTGATTGCACCATTCAGGATATAGGGGGCGGACGCAATGCTTACCGCCACCTTATATAGTAATGGCGAACCCTGCACGACTATCACCCAAGCACCCCAAGGCCCTCCCAATGGCCTTGGGTGTGCGTTAGGCACAAACGGTAAACCACGCCGCCGTTACCGACACGCAAGCAAGTGGCTGAAGGATACGCAGGTGCAAAAGCTGCATGACGCTGCGCTGGAAGCATGGAAGGCAGGCAGGCCGCTCAACCGTTTTGTGACCATCCACCTGAAGGACAGCCCAGCGCAAAGGAACCCGCAGGCCTTTACCAACGCTCTCATGGAAAAAACGCGCAAATGGCTAAAAAGGCGCAAGCTGCCCCATGCCTATGTGTGGGTGCTTGAGAACGGCCCCGATAAGGGTATCCACCTACACCTATTGCAGCACATCCCCGCAGGGCATCAGGCGGATTACAGGAAGGCCCTTACCGTATGGTTACCGTTCGAAGCCATGCCGCCCCGTGTTGTTATCAAGACGGTTGGCTACCCGCCGCATGGAGGCATTCATGAACGCTCACGCCTTGCGGGTGTATTGCGCTACATGTGCAAGGGCATCAGGAAGCCACATGCAGGCATTCGCCCCGTCTATCAGGGTGAGATTACGGGGAGGCGGTGCGGTGTGTCGAGAATGTCCAAGGAAGTTTAATGACACCATAAAAAGGGGCATATCTAGCAATGACTGATTAGAGTTTCGTCAGAGATACCTGCGCACGCACGCGCGAGGGGGAATTTTCCGACGTATCCATGCGCGAGGTAGAATTTTCGGAAACCCTGAAAGCACCACAAGATTACAACAAGGCGGCAACGGTTAGATTAGGGTGAGGTTTTCAGCTAACAGAGAGATTGCAGCGAGGTACACTCAATCGATTGATTTGAGCGTGACAGGTTTTATGCTGCATCCAATAGCCATAAGTGATTCCCAACCCTGTCCGCATGACTTTACAGCGCACTCGCGAGCCTCAGCTTCGCTTTGAAAAAAACCGTATATAGGAGCCTCCCAAGGCTTGGCGTCCGCAGGCAAGGGCCTGTAGATAGCAAACCCATGTACGGTTTCATTTTCAAGTATCCTATTTGGGAACATTGGCTAACTCCTTCTAGGCAGGTTGGCGAGGTAAACCCCTATCCGAAATATATCCAAGAACATCCAAGAGGCTAAGCTTAAAGCCAACCTATATGTGCGTAAAAATGTGCGTAAGACTGTTTTTCTAATTTAAAAACAGCAATAAATTAGGCACTTTCAAGGCAATGTTAGGCGGGTGCTCGAGAGCCACTCTTTTTTCACAGCAAAGTCGAACCTGCGAATAGTTTAATGTGTGCTTCTGCATATATGATAGCGGGGGCACCGATTCCTTTGATAGGCTTCTCCCGTTATTGCCTCATAAAAGTTCGTGAGTTTTCCATGATGGGCATGTTTTTGGTGAACGAAAGCCTTGAAGTCTGCTTCCTGCAGATGGGCGAGCATTCGGTCATAGATCACTTCAGGTACATGCAAGAGCAGAAAGTTATGGTTGTCGCACTCAGCAATGGTGATGAAGAGATGCTTACATCTGAGATCGATCCTATCATTCAAAAAGGGCTTTTTGCCTCGGACGGCATTTTGGTTATTGATATTGACGAGCGTTTTCAAACACTTCGTAGCTATCCTGTCAGGCTTGCGATGCAGCCGTAACTCTTTATTAACGATACGTTCATGATTTTACCATATTATCTTATCTGTTTAGACATAGATGGTATGTATGTGCCCAACAAACGAAATTCCTGAAGGCTTTCGCCCTATAAACTTCGGAATTACTGAGGGTGAAGACAGTTCTCCCAAAAATTTTCCAACCGACCCGTCTAGATTTAAGGGGGTTCCTACGGCGGGGCAGCTGGTTGAAGACGCTAAAGAAGGCTTGAGCAATTTCCTGCAAAAAGCCATGGATAACCCCGGCGGCGTGCTTGCAGTTGTTGGCGGGCTGGGAGTGCTGCTTGCATCTGCAGGATTCGTGACCTCTATTTTAGTCGCCGCTATCGGCGTAAATTCTTTGCTCGCCGGAGGTTCATCATTGCTTGCTACTGCCGCTTATGGTGCAGGAGGCTCACTCATTGGCTGGGCCGGTGCTGAGGCCACCAAGGCTATTGGAGATGCCTTGGGCAATGGCCGCGGAGGTTTAGAAAAAGCAGCCAATAGCATTGCCACTTTTGGCAGAGCTGCCTTTTTGATGGGCGCATCCTCGCTGATTTCAGGTTCAGATGATAAGCCAAGCAAGACCAGAACGGCTATTCTGGGCAGCAATCCATAGCTATCCCCTGCCCCTGTAAGGCGCGACGCCTTGATCTGGAATCCAGACATTTTTGGGCGCTTCGCCCGTTTGATAAAAGACGTCGATCGGGATTCCGCCGCGCGGATACCAATAGCCGCCGATACGCAGCCATTTGGGTGCCAGTAAATCAACAAGGCGCTTTGCTATGCTGACCGTGCAGTCTTCATGGAAAGCGCCGTGGTTACGGAACGAGCCCAAAAACAGTTTCAATGACTTGCTTTCGACCAGAAAGCCATCGGGCACGTAATCGATGACGAGATGTGCGAAATCAGGCTGGCCGGTAATTGGGCAGAGCGAGGTAAACTCGGGCGCGGTAAAACGCACCACGTAATCCGTGCCCTTTTGAGGGTTCGGTACTTTTTCAAGTACAGCTGCTTCAGGGGATTGCGGCAGCTCGGCCTTACCGCCTAGCTGCGTCAGATTTTTGTATATGTCGTCATGGGCCATGGGCCTTGGTTAAAGGCCCTGCAAGCAAAAGTAAAGACGGTGCGGCGATGAAACTTAATCCGTCGCACGGTCGGCGCAGTAGGCATCTTTTACGGTCAGGTGCATTTGCCCCTCGACCATAAAGTCTGCATTGGCGGGCGCCGGCTGCAACCTAAAATTGTACGGTCGTGAGGCCGGACGTGCAGGCGCTGAGGCCTGTTTTGATTTAAGAGCGTTTGTCGTCATGTGGCGATTATTGGCGACTCGTAGCATGCATTGCAAGGCGCAGCGCAGCATGTGCAATGCACAATGAGTGAGAGAAACAATCTTTCGTTTTTTTAACCTTTAAAACCAAGCAGCATTTGCGCCATGGTCGGCCTGCTCTGCGCTTCACGCATGAACGGCTTGAGGTTTGCGGGCATATCCTTACGTACCCAGAGCGACCCTTTGGAGCGGCTGACATATTTTGTGCCGCGCCAGGTACGATCTACCGTTACGCCCACATCGCTTGCACGCAGCGCGATATTGGAAGGCACCGTGAGCGCTTTTTTACGACGTTCTGCTGCCGCTTCTTCATCCTGTTTCGCGCGGCCTGCAAAAGCATCGGACAGTTTTAGCGCCTTCTCATGCTCGGCCAGAACATCCTTGAGATCGACACCTCTTGAGCGGCCAGAGTAGCTTCTGTCGCTCCAGAACTCTTCTTCACGGCGTTCTTCGATACGCCGCAGTCTGTCGCGCAGCGGCTTGCTGATTTCAGCCACGCGCGCGATGAGAGCGGGATAGAGCATCGACCTGTCTTCCGTACCCGTGAGAATCTGAAGCAGTTCGACCGTGCGGTCTTTCAGCGCTCTTGAATACTCGGCAACCTCAGTACCTTTGGTTTGATCGGTTATCAGTTCCTGATAGGTGGGTAGTGCGCCGTGGGGATCAGCCAGACGTCCGGCCAATGTATGATCAGCCAGAACCGTCATCTGGTGCAAAAATTGTTCATCGCTGATCTGATCCATCGCGTACATGCCGAGTGCGTGCATAAGCCCTGTTTCGAGATAGCGTTCAGGCCTGACGCTTGAAAGGCTACCGAGCTGCCTATCAATAGTCATGTGTGTTTTATCGTATGGGCTATCGAGACCGCCGCGGGTTTCAAGCGTGCCGCGCTCCTCCGCATATCGCGCCGTATTCATGGCATGGGCGATTTGAGCTGAAGGCTCGATAACATCGCTAAGTAAATAATAGAGACTCCAGATATCATCCAGATCGAGCTGGGTGTGGATATGCACCTTGCCGTCTTTTGCGTATACGTGGAGGGAATCCATCGAGCCGTATTTCGGGCGATACCTGTCGTAACGGTCGCCTATATACGGCCTTTTGTATGGCTCAGCCTCAAAATCGAACGGGATTTCAAACGGGTATTCGATTTTTGCGAGCTTTCTCATTTGTACTCTGACGTGCCGTTCGAGCTGCTCCAGCATTTCGGGCGATTTCGGTACAAACGAAACAGTATAGGTGGTGATGCGGGCAATTGTGGCTCCGTACAAATCCTCTTTATGTTTGTCTTCGCCGGTGTGGTAAGGCTTGATCATGCCTGAGCCTGCCGCGGCAATATGGATCTCGCTGCATAGCTTGGGCGGCGCTTTATAATTTCTTTTCTTCCGGCCTAAAGCACGGCCCTTAAAGATATTCCGCAGAGGTTTTGTAAATTCGTCCTCCGTCTCGGTTTTGAGAGTGGGCATCGGGCGTTTTGCCTCGCGCTCGGCCTCCTCCTCCGCCCTTTGCTCAGCCAGTTTTTGACGGATTTGCGTTAGAAGTGGTTTCTCGCGATCGAAAAATACTCTTGCGTATTTTTTGTCATCGACGGGCTCGAACATTGCCTCGGCAACCGCGTGAACGATGCTGAGTGAATTTTCGGTGCCGGTATTCAGATGATCGATCAACTTACGGATTTCGGATGCCAGTTCAGGGTCGGACTCTGGGCCCGTATAGGCCAGTATGCGCGTTTTCATGAGGCGCATGATGCTGCGCTGGCCCGCGTTGAATCTTTTTATCTGCTCATTACCCATGCGGCGCTTGTTCTGAGATACGTGCTCGGAATCCTGGGGGTCATGACCGTGGTATCTTTTTTGATCGGCCTGCACCGACTGCGCCCGACCTGCGAGACCGCCTATCGGCAACTCGTCGTATTTGCGGGAGACCGCGCGGCCAAGATCGTTGAGGACAAGAAGCGGGCTTGTGCCGCTATACCATGCCTCGAGCGCTTTTTCGAGAGCGACGGCCCTGCGGACTTCAACTTCGTCCTCGGTCGTATACATATCTTTGGTACGGCGTTTGGCAAAACTTTCATCCGGCTCAAGCGTGAGCGCCAGAGCCAACAGATCAGTTGGTATATGTTTGTCTTTTGGGTCGACGTAGCGATCCGCCCGTTCCTGCTCACCTAGTGCGATCAGTTCTTTTTCAATGCCTTCAAGCCCGTATTCTCTTGAGCTGAACCTGTATTCATCCGGTTTATGGATGCTACGAGCGATATGGAGGATGAGGGCAAGAGAGGGTGATTTGAGATCACTCCAAAGCTCTCTTTTGCCGGTCAACATCCCTTCGGCGTGTGCTATGGCTCTGAGTGTTTCCTCGGAGTGAGGATACTGAAGCGCGTAAGGATAGATGTTTTTTATGACGTGGCCGGCCACCTTTTCAGTGGTTTCACGGCGGGCTGTTTCAAGCTCCTCGGGTGTTGGGTCTGGATCCGAGCGCGAGTTTTTATGATGCTGGTATCGATGCGCAATATCGACGGCGCTGTACAGCGGGTGTTTATAGGCACTCAAGGCTACTTCCAATGCTTCCAGCAGTACGAGGAATGGGTGGAGGCCGCCTTTCCATTTCTCGATCACGCCTTTGAGCTCGGCCATGCGGCGGGCCTCGACTTCCTTTAAAGGCTTGCCTTCGTCGCGCAGATCTTCCTCGGCGATGGAAAGCCTTGGGCGGTGGCTCATTACGAGATCGAAGAGCGGGTATGTTTTGGCTTCAGTCATTGCGGCCTCTGATTTGGATTATGGAAGCTACCCACCACTCAATAATATGTCAAGAAACAAGGGCTTGAGCGTGGCGCTTCAGGCGCTATGGTTTACCTATGACCCTGAAGCTCTTTTTAAATGACCCCTATCTCAAAACCTTTGAAGCGACTGTTACGGCCGTACTGCCGAATGGTGTTGCCCTTGACCGCACCGCGTTTTATGCGACATCCGGCGGGCAGCCCGGCGATGTGGGCCATATTGGCGGTGTGCCAGTAACGGACACTGTAAAAAGCAAGGAGGTTGCGGACCAGATTATCCATGTCTGCGACCCTGTAGGCTTTAGCGTGGGGCAGCTTGTTAAGTGCGAGATCGACTGGAGCCGCCGTTACCTGCACATGCGCATGCACACGGCATTGCATCTGATGTGCGTGCTTATCAAAGGATATGCGACGGGCAACCAGATCGGTACCGATAAATCGCGCATCGATTTTGATGTGGAAATGACAGAGCTGGATAAGGACGATATTGCAGTCCGCCTCAATGCCCTGATTGCGGCTGATTACCCTGTCAGCGCAATGCTTGTTGATGAGGCCGAGCTGGACCGAAATCCTGCCCTTGTGCGGACGCTATCCGTACAGCCGCCGCGAGGCACAGGCACCATACGAATGGTAACCATTGGAGATGCCGAAGCACCCGTAGATAGGCAACCCTGCGGCGGTACGCATGTTAAATCCACCGGTGAAATTGGTACCATGGCGATTACAAAAATTGAAAACAAGGGCAAGCAGAACAAGCGGATAATACTTGGGTTTGCCGATACAGCCGCCGAAAAAGCGGCTTAAAGCTATTTTTTTACGACAAAGGTTGGAGCGGCCTGCGCGGAGCGGGTTACCAGATCGCGGTTGAGAGGCTTGCCAACAAAGCCGTTGGCGCCCTTGGCCTTAGTTTCGAGAATGTTTTCTTTGACAGTATCCGACGAGATAATAATGGCGTAGACATGCGGGTCCAGCATGACGCGGAGTACGCCCGCAAGATCCGTACCCTTTTCGGTACGCAGATGGATATCGATGTACACAGCCGTAGGCGCGAATTGTTTGTACTTGTGTAAAAACTCCTCCGCCATGGCTGCTGTTTCAACCTGGCCGAGCGGTTTCAGAATATGCTCCATCTGGCGCAGGATCATGGGGTCATCATCCAAAACCAGAAACACATTGCCTTTACGGGCGTAGCGCATGTAAGCCATGCGGCCTACATAATCGGTCTGAGGGGTCATGCTATCCAGAATTTTGAGCAGCTGTTCATGGCCGCGCTCATTGAGCGGATAGGCAGTTGCCGCTACCGCATGCGGTGATACTTTGCTGTAAAGAGAGCCGTTGATGATGCCTTTGCAGCTATCCTCTTTAGCGTGGGCGATAATCAGCACTTCGCTTTTATCGGGATTTTCGACGAGCATAACATCGTCTTTTGCGAAGGCGCTGTCCATGATGGCGACAACTTCGGGGACGTTGACCTTTGATTTTTCAGTCGCGCCGCGGATGTAGATATAACAGCAATCCTTACCGAATTTGCGTTTTGTGCACGCAAATTCGATCAAGTTGCTGATCTCACGAACAGAAAAACGCCTTTTCGATTGGCTTGGGGCTTGTGCCGCAACGGCCATACGTCATCCTTATAAAACTTAAACTGTTTGTTGATTTTCACTTTTTATGCGAGGTTTTGTCAATGAATGAGTTGCCGCACTGGCTTGATAATGGTTTGCATTTCAATGACATCCGCCCTGATTACGCCCTCCGAACTTCATAAAATCCTTAGCCAGCCCCATGTGCGCGTGCTTGATGCGACCTACGGAATTCCGGGGTATCCAAGCTCAGTCCTTGCCCAGATGGAGGGTGCGCGCATCCGCGGTGCGCAGTTTTTTGATATAGACGCTGTTGCCGATGGCGCAGCCCCCTACCCACATACTTTACCGGATGCTGCAACCTTTGAAGCGGCCGTTGGGGCGCTTGGCATATCCAACGAAGACACCGTTGTCATTTTTGACCAGAACGGCCTTTCTTTTGCTGCCGCGCGGGTGTGGTGGATGTTCCGCGTTTTTGGCCATGACAAGGTGCATGTGCTCAACGGCGGCTTGCCCGCTTGGAAAATGGCCGGACTGCCACTTGAGAGCGGCCCGCTTAGCCCGCCAGCCCCGCAGATTTTTAGAGCCCAATACAGACCCGCGCTTTACCGTGATTTTGATGCCATTGAGAGCGGCGGCGATACGATTTTAGATGCACGTGCCGCGCCACGGTTTGATGCCACTATCCATAGCCGCGACGGCGACCCTATGCCCGCACATATAGAAGGCAGCTTTAATGTGCCTTTTCAAAGCCTGCTTGATCATGCGGGTGCACTAAGGCCTGCGGGCGAGATTCACCCTTTGCTTGAGCCTTATCTTGCGGCCAGATCGCTGGTTTGCAGCTGCGGCAGCGGTGTGACTGCCTGCGTTGTCGCTCTCGCGCTCCATGAAGCCGGGCGCCTCGACGTTGCCGTTTACGACGGATCGTGGACCGAATGGTCCGACAGACAGGGCTTGCGCTAGTTTTACTTTTTCTTGAGACCCTCTGGCGCCAGTACACGCGTACCTTTGGCGGCGATGGCTGTTTTGCGCAGTTCTTCAGCAATAATCGCATTCGCGTTGTTGTAGAGCGCTACATCAGCGCCCGCGGGCGGTGCTGATGCCTTGAGCTTAACGCCGGAAGCCAAAACTTCATCCGCTTTTTGAGCGATGCGAATTTGGTCGAAGTTTGCGGTCTGGTTATCCAAAAGACGTTCCAGAGGCTTGGGGCCGAAGAGCGCCTCAAGCGACGGGGCACTTGGGCCCTGACCTAGCTCGACCTTCTGCTGCGCTACCAACACGAGGTGGTGGAGCAGTTTGATATCCGCATTGCCTGATGTTTGGGATGCGTACTCGAGATAGGCTTCGAGCTTCGGGAAATCCGTTACGTTGCCTGCGGTAAAGAGCGGTATGACCTGACTTGCGATTTCAGCCAGACCCGCATCATACGGGCGACGGATATCCAAGTGCGTGCGGGCATTGAGCGCGGTCTCGATCCGCTTCGCCCGTGTAACGGCATCATCAAACCCTGAAGGCACACCTAAAGAACGGGCAAGATAGATGCCATGCAGGGTCGGAATCAGCCCGCGCAGAAGGCTTGCCGGGTCGCGACGCGCTGTATCGGCTGCATCGATTGAATCGGTACCTACTTTCAGGCTGATTGTTTTGTAGAAAAAGCCCTCAAGGGCGCGCGTGGCAACCCATGCATCAAGCAGTTTGCGGCCATCGGGTTTTTGCTCACCATAGGCCATGAGGTACCCACATATACGAGACCCTACGAGGCTTGTGACGCCACCAGCATTGCAAACACGGGTTGATACACCGGCATTGATGAGTGTGGCCATAGGCGCACCGACTTCCAATTTGGCATCAGACCACGCCAGTTTAACGCCTGAATCGTTAGGCTGGATAAATACCCATGCCTTCTGGAATGGCATTGCAATACCGCCTGCGCCAAAATCACGCCCATAATCCTTGACGATGCGTTTGGCGATTGTGAGCGTTGATGCAACATCAAGGGCATCGACAGCTGCCCTAGCGGGATCACCTACTTTGACCGTTGCGCGCAGGCCCGCCTGAATGCCTTTGATTGCGGCTTCCATACGGGCATCCGTATCGGACATGGCCGCGATGATGGCGACTGTTTCCATGAGGTCGAGATTGCCAAGATTTGGCAAAATGCGCATGAAATCAGCCATCATGCGGTCTGGTGCGTCATTGAAATCTATAAAGGTTTCTTCAAAGACGCGGCCTGCCGAAGAACCCTTTACATTTCCGTCACGGTAAATGGTCATGGCTTCGCGCGCTTCGGGATAAGGGCCTGATTGAGCCCCCCAGGATTTTATTGCGCCCAATGCCACAGGTGTAATGAGCGGAAAGCGTTTGCCGCGCGTTTGAACGGCGCCGGGGAGCGTGAAGAAATCAGAGTCTCTTTCACCACCCATCAGAGATGCCAACGGCACCTGATCCTTTGCTGGCAATACAACGCCGCGGCTGGCAACCGACGAGAATCCCTGACCGGAAGCAAATTTAAGGAGCGCGTCCTGCGAAACAATCAGACCCTGCTGTACGATTACGTTTCCTGCGTGATTGAAAATATAGCTTTTGTTGGTTGCCTTGCTGCCTACCACGATAAAAACGCCAAACCGGCTGCTGATAAAGCGGTTTGTGACGACATCGGGGTTGCTACTGACAAGGACCGTCTTGCGACTTTGGCCTTCCGTTTTTATCTCAACCTTGATTGTCGACAGGATTTTTAAAAAATTCTCCCGATCCACGACATCAAGCGCGGCCAAGTTTGTACGCATATCCAAGACCATGAACATGCGCGCGACGGGGTTAGAGGCATGTATGCCCTGAGCCAATTGCAAAATAAGCGCATCAGCAGAAGCTGGTGAAGTTATGGCAGGCTCAGCCACCTTAGTTAACGTTTTGGCTTTTGGGCCCTTAGCCTCAACTTTGGCTTTTGCAGTTTGGGCGAAGGCCTCTTCGACAGACGGTAAAGTTACTGTTGCCGTCAGCAACCCTAATGCAGCAGCGGCAGCGATTTTTGCAGAAGTGCTTGTTGTCATGGCTTATCCCTCTGCCGTTAAACGACTACAGGTGTTCTTGGTTGGCCAGTTGCGCCTCCGGCCTGAAGAGCTGCGAGTTTTTCTCTCTCAGCTGCGGCAGCGATTTCTCTCTGGGTTGCAGCGAGCGCGGCATCTGCCACATTACCGCGTGCGATTTCCGCCTCTTCCATTCTTGCTGAAGCGGCGATCACGGCATTTGCAGCGGCTGTTGCCATTTTTGCCCTTTCTACCCTTGCCTCTTCAGCACTGAGGCCCATTTGTTCAACCGCCAGCCTGTCTTTGGCTGCCAGCAGGTCTGGAGACTCGTAGGCTTTGATGGCTGCCGTCATTTCATCAGCCAGTTTTGGATCAGCGATGCGGAGATACGCCTCATCCTTTGCCAAAACAGCACGATCACCGATCATTTTTGTGATCGCTTTTTGGAATTCTTCTACTTTACCGTCCATACCCGCTTCCTTGAGAACCTGCGTTACGCGGGCACCCATACGGAGCATCAAGGTTTTTGAGCTTAAGTTTGCCAGATCTTCACGCAGATGGACCAATGGCTCGGGCACGCGCTCGTTATGGCCGCGCATTGAAAGCTCGCCAAAAAGATACGCAAGGGCAACAGGTGCGCTTACCAGCGCTTTTGTTGCCATCGTCGCCTCCGGCCCCAACAGCTGGAGTGCCGCGTATGTTACGCCGCCTACGATGACTGTTTTTGTACCAAGTGCCAATGCTGCGAAAGTACGGTTAATGGCGGGTTGATTGCCCTTCGAGCCAGCAGGCAGGTTTGTGCCGTATAAAAGATCCTTGGCTTCCTTTGCTTCAACGATCTTGAGTGCTGTTGCGATGGAGATACCAAGAGAGGTCACGCCAAACATGACATAGCCGGAGATGATGCGAAGGGCTGATTGTGCCGCCTCTGGTGTTGCGCCAGAGAAAATGCTGTTGATGGCTGCGCTTGGCGAGGCCACGGCCCTTGGGCCCGCTGTGCCCAGCACTGCATCAAGATTGATATCCTCCCCAGTACCAAGACGCGATGCATCTACAACTGCAGGCGCTTTGGGAGCCACCGCTGCCGCAGCATCTGTTGCGGTTTGCGCGACATCTGCCGCTTTGCCGAAATTGCGTGCAAGGATATCCAGTATCAGCTGGAAACCTTCGCGGTTTTCCTCAAGTGGGATTTTATTGACCTGCGATACCAGGAAGATACCGATCGAAACCGCGATCGCCGCAGCCGAGGCCCTGCCCGCAAAGCGAACTGCCGAGCGCATGACCGGGTTTTCCGACACGCCGACTGCCAGCAGTGTTGCTGCCGGAATAACAAGGCCGGACATTGCAAACAAAAGCGCATCGTTGATCTGGAGTTGGTTGAAGCGCGTGTATGCCTCAGCAAAGTTAACGTATAGCCAGGCAATGTCGATAACACCTAGCCCCACAGCCGTTACAGTGGCTGTGTGCATATCGGACCTCAGACCTTTTTCGCGGGAGCGCAGACGTGTGGCTACTGCGTTGCGGCGGTCATCGTTTGCGGCATTTACAAGTTTGAGGAGATTAACAAGCGTATCCGTGGCCCAAGCCTTGCCTTGCGCGAGGTCAGTCCAGAATTTTTTTTCGGCTTCCGTGGGTTCCGTCGAATTGCCGGACATGATGGCGTACAGATTTTCAGCCGTAACCGGTTTTGCATGCGGCGCGATTGTTGGTGCGCCTTTTCCGTTGCCTGCCGAAGCTGCCAATTGTTCCGCTGTAAGAGTCATACGAAGCCCCATCTCATCATTTTTTTGCTGATTTTTTATTTGTAGGAGAGGCGGAAATAGAAAAGCAAATTTTTATTTACATAATCATTATATGATTATCGCAAACATTGTAAAAAGTAAAAGAAATCATGTGTTTTTGCATGTAACGCAGCGTGGCGCTGCGTGAAGCGATTATGCATAAGTGCATATAATGACACCATAGACTAACTTCTATGTTGAATCATTATTTGTATTAATGAACTATATATTTTTATCTTTGTTTAGATTTATAAGTCTGCATTTATATTCAATACATCTTGTTAACCTTATTTACTGCTTGTCCAGTAGTAGCACTCTATTTTTTTATTTTATAAAAAAATATTTTTCTGAATTGGTTGCAAAGGTGGCGGCCCGCCACTTCAAATTGGTTGCGAATGTGGTTGCAACAGTTGCGCAAATGGATTACAAAGAAAATACACACCCTCTATTACCGCCGTTTGTCCGGAGACTCTTGCAAAAGATCTCCGGATCTTTTTTTGCCTCAATGGACATTATTGACATAATTAATATGCCCTGCTATTGCGCTCTATGGCTTTTAAACCGCGCCCCTATTCTATCCCCTTCAGGCCGCAATCAGTGGCGATACAGGGCCAGCGCGGATCATTTTCGCATACGGCGGCGGCCTCTGTTTTTAATGAAATCACCGACCTTCAGTGCTTTGATACGTTTGACGACCCGTTCAATGCGGTGCAAAGCGAGCGGGCCGATGTCGCGGTTATCCCCGTGGCCAACAGCATTGCTGGGCCCGTACCTTATGTGCCGGGCCTGATTGCCGCCAAGCAGCTGCATATTGTCGGAGAATATTTCCTGCCGATCGAGATGTGCGTGATGGGCCTGCCCCATGTTCGGATACAGGATATCGAGGAACTGCACAGCCATACGCACGCCCTTGCCCAGTGCCGGAAATACTTTGCGCGCCACGATTTTAAAGCCGTTGTGAACCCCGACACGGCGGGCGCCGCAAAAATGGTGGCAGAGCGCGGAGACCCTAGAATCGGCTCCATATCCCCTGCCCGCGCGGCGCACGAATACGGCCTCGAAATCAAACGGCGCGGCATACAGGATGACCCAAACAACGTGACGCGCTTTTTGGTGTTAACACACCAGAAGCCCGATATGCCGGTGCGCGAAAACGGCAGGCATTACATGACCGCCATCATCCTTAACCCCAAACAAAAAGCACCGTGGGCTTTGGCTGATATACTTGGCATTTTACGGGATAGCGGGGTTTACCACTCGGCCCCGTGGACCTATACGGGCGCCAATTTCAGGCAAAAAGGTATACTGCTCGAACTTTTTGGACACCCCGATGACAAGCCTATCAAAGCCGCGCTTGATGCCATGCGGATCAAGAAAAGCGGACAGGGTATTACTTACGACCAGAGAATTGTTGGCGTATTTCCGGCCCATCACACCAGACGGTTTGGGCGCGGGCCTGCTTAGGTTTTGAAAGTGGCGATCCCGGCAGGACTTGAACCTGCAACCCTCTGCTTAGAAGGCAGATGCTCTATCCAGTTGAGCTACGGGATCGTAATTTGAAAACTAGCTTTATTTACTTTCGGAAGTCTTAAGAACAGGAGCCGGCTTCCTGAAATTATCGACATAATTACGCGGAGTTATAATGCGGGCTTGCGGTGTTGCAACCGTATACTCCCAGCCCTTCTTTTTGGCAAAGGCTACCGCGTCCTCGGCTGTATCGAATTTCATGCGGATCTCGCCTTTGGTATCGGAGGCGGAGGTCCAGCCCATCAGGCTTTCAGGGCCTCTACGCGTTTCGTCATCGCATTCCAGCAGCCAGAAATCCGTTTTTGCACGGCCGGATTGCATGGCATTTTTGGATGGTTGGTAGATACGGGCTTTCATAGATAGATTTCCTAATTAATGAATGGTTTCCAGTTTTGCATGGCTTCATAAAGAATTTCAAAGGGTGTTTTTTGGCCCGTCGGTAGCATAGAGAAGAAACTGTTAAAATGCTGTCGGGCATTCTCTTCGTCTTGCGCGGTAATTGATGATTTTTTGGTTTGGTGAGCAGCAAAGGTTCCGTATATTACACGCCTTTTCTCATTGTCATAATTCATTATTCCGTACAATAGCGACAGTAAGATGTTTTCTTCTAAGGTTTCGTCTTTTTTTGATTTTATATTGTATTTTACAATAAAATTTCTGACTTCAGATGCGGACACGCTACCTGTCCCCAATTTCTTTGAGAATTCTGCGTCAACAAAGCGAATTACCACCAGCAATGCGAGACATTCCACAAAATCTCCGCTGGCCATTTTATTTGTTTCGACTGCGGAGACCTGAGAAAACACCCTAAAAATGTGTTCAATCTCCCGCGGTACCAGATTGAAGACATCACACAAATCACTAATTAATCTAACGATCCGATCCTGAAGAATTCTGTCGAACGGGAACTTGACTCCTTCCCCTCTTTTTTCATCAAAATTCACTTGAGCTAAATGTTCTACAAAAAACTTATTTGCGTTGCCATCAGGTAGATCAGCTTCTCTGGTTACAAATTTTTTATAGTATCCCTCAAAATCAACATCTCCATATAGCTGACGTACAGATGCCTTGAGCTGTGCACGGTCAACTGCCAATACAAAACAGACATTATTGACAGAGAAGATATGCTTTATTGTTTCAAGAAAGTGCACCGCATAGGCTGGGCGGCATCTATCGAGCTCATCTACAAATATCACCAAAGGCTTATGCTCAAGGCTTTTGGCGTAATCAGCTAGCGCGTTACGTAGGTGCTTCAGTGCATCACGCTTGAAAGTGTATACCTCAAATATCTCTTCGCCAATTTCCTGAATTTCTTTTTTTTCTAAAGCCGCTTCTGTCGATGCTTTTGAGATATCCGTGACATTAATGCCCGTATGCTTTTCAAGAATTGCAGAGCTAGTTAGCGTAACAGCAGCTATAACGGACTTCATTGTTTTTTTAAGCATAGTTGCCGCTTTTGATGATTTTTCAGGGAGACTTTCCAAAAGGGCATGGCAGATGGGTAAAATTGGGTCTTCGCTAAAATCACTTTCCCAAGCATTCAAAATAATAACAGAATGACTTTCTGGTTCGGCTTCCAGATCCGCCTTCCACATCCTAATGAATGTTGATTTACCGCTTCCAAATCTTGCGTTGAGGCTCAGAACGTATGCCCCATCGTCATAAAGGGAAAGTACTTTAAGAGCTTTTGTTAGCTGTTTTGCAAAAGCTTCACGATTATATTTATCGAAATTCTTAAAAGTGATTTCAGTCGTCGGCATGTGAAGCCTGCCAAGATAAGAGATGGTCGGGGAGACAGGATTCGAACCTGCGACATCCTGCTCCCAAAGCAGGCGCGCTACCGGACTGCGCTACTCCCCGACGGTACCTTGTCGATACGGGCGCTAGTCTTACTTCATGAAGCGAGGGAGAGCAAGCATTTTACCAAAAAACTAAGGCAGGCAGCCTTTGGGGCCTTCGACGGCCAGTCTGTCGCCGACCTTGATTTTGCGCTTGGCGGCCTCGCCGCCCGCGATTTCAAGGATTGCGCATATATCGTCGCGCTTTGGGTCGATCGGCGTTAAGTCCTGCGGGATGGCCTCGGAGTGGATATGAACCAGCTCGCCCTTTTTGGTGAAAAAGAGCATATCGAGCGGGATGTAGGTGTTTTTCATCCAGAAAGCCCTACGACCCGGCTCGTCATAGACAAAGAGCATTCCTGCGTCTTTGGCCAGTTTTTTGCGGAACATCAGGCCTTTTGCGCGGCTTTCGCTATCGGTTGCGAACTCAGCTTTGAAGGTCGCAACATCCTTTCCGGCCCGCATGATCCGCACTTGCGTACGGTCTCCTGCGAAGGCCGGTATGGACAACAGCAAGGCCAGAAGTGCGGTCATGACCATCCTCATGCTGCTACCTGCCCGTCCATGCGGTTACGGGCATAAAGGGCGGCATACATCCCGCCCTTTGCCAAAAGCGTATCATGTGTACCTTCTTCTGCAACCCCTCCTTTATCGACCAGCACTATCCTGTCTGCATGCTGGATGGTTGAGAGCCGGTGGGCGATCACCAGCGTGGTGCGGCCCTGTTGCAGATTTGCCAGAGATTCCTGCACAAGAGCCTCGGATTCGGCATCGAGGGCCGAGGTTGCCTCGTCCAACAGCAGGATGGGAGCGTTTTTCAGAAAAGCGCGGGCCAGTGCAATGCGCTGGCGCTGGCCGCCTGAGAGCGAGACCCCGTTTTCCCCCAGCCTTGTCGAGTAACCTTGCGGTAGATTTTCGATAAACTCGTGAGCATGGGCGGCCCTTGCGGCTGCGACTACCTCGGCATCCGAAGCGCCCTCGCGCCCGTAGGCAATATTGGCAAGTGCGGTATCGTCAAAAATGGTGATGTCCTGCGAAACCAGCGCGATATGCCCGCGCAAATGCCCGAGGCCCAGATTACGGAGATCATGCCCCGCCACTTTTATAGCGCCGCCCTGCGGATCATAAAAGCGGAGCAGCAGGTTTAGGATAGTAGACTTGCCGCCGCCAGACGGCCCGACAAGCGCCGTTACCTGACCTGCGCCAGCTATAAATGAAGCGGCTTCAAGCGCGGCGTCATCGGCGCCATCGTAGGCGAATGTCACGCCTTCAAACCGGATTTCAGGTTTTACG
The DNA here is from genome assembly GCA_009926935.1 of Pseudomonadota bacterium. GTDB lineage: Bacteria > Pseudomonadota > Alphaproteobacteria > Micavibrionales > UBA1664 > UBA6145. The sequence continues at coordinate 28,354 of RFNZ01000018.1, forward strand.
AAGGACGGTGTTTCTCTGCCGTCAGCAATAGAGGGCTTTGTATCCAGAATTTCAAAGACGCGGGCAGCAGCGCCAAGGCCGATCTGAAGGGTGTTGTTGAGTTTTGCGATGCGTTTCATGGGTTCGTAAGACATCAGAAACGCGGTGATAAACGACATGAGTTCGCCCGGCGTTAAATGCCCGCCCTGCGCCTGATGGCCGCCGTATAAAATGAGGCCGAACACGCACAAGCCCACCAAGGTATCGTTTACGGGCGTGTTGATTGTACCCGTGCGGACGTTTTTGATGTTCATGTCGCGCACGTCGT
>RFNZ01000019.1 GCA_009926935.1 Pseudomonadota bacterium
CGTATAAACAACGCTGTAAAACAGGTTTGCAAAGGCAAGGATAGCGGCAGCCACTGGCCCCGCGGCCAATGCCATCAAAAGCACGGCAAAAATGGAAAGCGCAACGCCAAAGCCGAGCGCCTCATCCGGATTGACGAGACCGGCAGGGATAGGGCGGTTTTTGGTGCGGGTCATGACCGCATCGATATCGCGGTCATACCACATGTTGATAGCGCCGGCGGCACCAGCGCCAACCGCAAGGGCAAAAAGGGCAACAAGCCCCAAAACAGGATGGATATGACCGGGCGCCACCATCATGCCGCATGCACCCGAGAAAACGACAAGGCTCATCACCCGCGGCTTTAAAAGCGCGATGTAATCGGCAATGCGTGTCTCTTTTATAACAAGTACTTCAGTGGTCATATCAGCCCGATAAAAAGCCGCCCCTAAAGGCGGCCTTTAAAGTTATTCGTTTTAAATCACTGGAAGCTGTAGCGAAGACCTACGCTCACCGAGTGGCTGTCGTAATCAAGATCGGACGGGTTGTTGGCAACAGTCCGGACCTCGGAGTTGTCGACAGCGAAATACTTGTACTCCGTATACAGGGAAAGCGCGTCATCAATCGCAAAATCAAGACCCGCGATACCCTGATAGGCAAAATCGGTTTCGCCGTCATCAAGGAAATCAACGCCCGATGTGTCGTACTCGTTGGCATCAACACGCGCAAAACCAACGCCCGCACCCACATAAGGGGTCACAACAGTGCCTGTCGGAATATCAACATAACCGTTGATCATGCCAGCAAAGGATTCTGAATCGCCGCCTGGGTTGCCCAGCGTCACGCCGTTACGGGTATGACCATCGACATCGTTGCGACGGTAGGAAAGCTCGAGCTCAGAGCGGAACATGCCATAGTCGTAACCGACAGCGCCCTGTACCGAATAACCGTTTTTGAGCTCGGTCTCGCGGCGATTTACACCGTCCGCATATTCCTGATCGCGGGAATAGGCAAGACCGACGCCGCCCTTGATATAAAGACCGGAACGCCAGTCATCAGCATGCGCAGGCTGAACCGCAAACAAAGCGACAACGGCAGACGCCAAAAAAAGAACTTTTCTCATGTTATTGCTCCTCGTGTTGGCAACAGGCTTACTTTACCTGCGGCTGAATTTCAAATTGATGGAACGGAACCGGGCTTGGCAGCGTCCATTCCAAAGTCATGGTGTTGGGCTGTGCGTTCCAGTAATTCTCGCCGACGCGACGTCCGAAAAACGCCGTGTAGATAACGATGAACACGAAGAAGACAGCGCTCGCAAACGAGATGTAAGCACCCATTGACGAGATAAAGTTCCAGCCGTGCAGGCCCCAGTCGATCGGACTTTTGTAGGTAGCGTCCGTAAAGTGCATCCATGTTTCATGCATCATGAACTTGGTACGCTCAACCCAGCTTGCACCCTCTTCAAAAGGAATGGGAGCAGGATAATCGACGTAACGACGCGGCATACCCTGAAGCCCTGCGAAGTGCTGGGGGAAAAAGGTCAGGTTAACGCCGACGAAGGTCAGCCAGAAATGAAGCTGGCCCATCCACTCCGGATACTGACGACCGGACATTTTGCCGATCCAGTAGTAATAGCCGGCAAACAGCGCAAAAACGGCACCAAGCGAGAGCACATAATGGAAGTGCGCGACAACGTAATACGTATCATGCAGCGCCGTATCCATGCCCGCGTTAGCGAGCACGACCCCCGTAACACCACCTACGGTAAAGAGGAAGATAAAGCCGATGGCCCAGAGCATAGGCGTCTTGAACTCGATCGAACCGCCCCACATGGTCGCAATCCATGAAAAGATCTTGATCCCCGTAGGCACCGCAATAACAAGCGTAGCGGCCGTAAAGTAGGCGCGCGTATCAAGGCTGATGCCTGAAGTATACATGTGGTGCGCCCACACGATAAACCCGACAACACCGATCGCAACCATCGCGTAGGCCATCCCAAGATAGCCAAAGATAGGTTTCTTGGAGAAAGTCGAAACAATATGGCTGATGATGCCGAAAGCCGGCAGAATCATGATGTACACCTCGGGGTGACCAAAGAACCAGAACAAGTGCTGGAACAGGATCGGATCACCACCGCCCTCGGGGCGGAAGAAGGCCGTACCGAAGTTACGGTCAGTCAGAAGCATTGTAATGGCACCGCCAAGCACGGGCACAGCCAGAGCAAGCAGGAATGCCGTGACCAGCATCGCCCATACAAACAAGGGCATTTTATGCAAGGTCATGCCCGGCGCGCGCATGTTGAAGATGGTCGTAATGAAATTGACGGCACCAAGGATCGAGCTGGCACCCGCAAGGTGCAGCGCGAAAATCGCCATATCGACGGACGCACCGGAGTGACCCGCAATACCGGAAAGCGGCGGATACACGGTCCAGCCAGTACCCGCACCACCCCCTACGAACGCCGAGCCAAGAAGCAGGGCAAAAGCAGGGATCAAGAGCCAGAAGGAAATATTATTGAGGCGCGGGAAAGCCATATCAGGCGCACCAATCATAAGCGGCACAAACCAGTTGCCGAACCCGCCGATAAGACCGGGCATAACAACAAAGAACACCATGATAAGCCCGTGCGCGGTGATGATGACGTTCCACATATGCCCGTTTGGCGCACCGGCGCCATCCAAGAGGAACTGGACACCGGGATCCTGCAATTCGGCGCGCATCATGACGGAAAAGGCACCGCCGATAAGTCCTGCCAGAATCGAGAAGATGATATACAGCGTCCCGATATCCTTATGGTTTGTAGAACAGAACCAGCGGGTAAAAAATCCGGGTGTGTGATCGTGCGTATCGTGAGCGGCAGACATTATTGGACCTCTGTTTTAGCGTCGTCTTTGTTTTCTGGCTTTGTTTCTTTTTCTTTGTCCTTATCACCGGACTCCTTCGCAGGCTCAGCTGCAGCCGGTTCAGCGGACGGCCCCTTGGTCTTGTCGACCCAAGCGGCAAACTCGTCCTTGGAAACGGCGCGGACCTTGATAGGCATATAGCTATGACCCGTGCCGCAAATCTCGGAGCACTGGCCGTAATAAACACCGGGCTTGGAGATCTTGAACCATGCCTCATTGAGGCGCCCCGGAACCGCATCTTTTTTGACGCCGAATGCAGGTACTGTCCAAGCATGGATGACGTCTGCTGCGGTCACCTGAACGCGGATCGTCGTATCGATAGGTAGAACGACTTCCGTATCCGTTTCGAGAAGGCGCTTCTGGCCTTTGGACGGATCGATATCTTTTTCCGGGATCATGTAGGCGTTGAAGTTAATACCGCCCTGATCCGGATACTCGTAACCCCAGTACCACTGGTAACCCGTGACCTTGATCGTCATATCGGCATCCGGAATACGGCCCTGGCTGAAAAGGATCTTGAATGAAGGAACGGCGATCACAATAAGGATAATGACCGGAATGACGGTCCAGATAACCTCAAGAAGGGTGTTGTGCGTGGTCTTGGAAGGCACGGGGTTGGCCTTGCTGTTGTAACGGACAACAATCCAGACCAGAAGCGCCAGTACAAAGAGCGAAATGGCAATGATGATGTAAAGCAGCATGTCATGGAAATCATGCATCTGCTGTGCAAGCACACCCGCAGGCTCCTGAAGGTTCAACCCCCAGCTTTTGGGATAATCGGCAAGCGCCGGAGCAACCATTCCCGTGAGCATCACGAGACCGAGAAGTAATTTTTTCATCATGGGTATCAAAGCATCCTTTTGGAAACGACCTTCAGTAGCACCGCAAGCCTAAGACAATCAAGAGACCTTGCAAAGAGTCTATATGCACTTGTGTTTTTTGGCTTTGGCATGCTACATCAGACCCCGATTTCAGCCTTTTATGGGGATATTTGCCATGGTTGCCTACCAGTATGTGTATGTCATGCGCCACATGACCAAAACCTTTACGGGTGCGGCCAAGCCCGTGATTAAGGACATGACACTCAGCTTCCTGCCCGGTGTCAAAATCGGTGTACTGGGCCCCAACGGCTCGGGCAAATCGACGCTTCTGAAAATCATGGCGGGGCTCGACAAAGATTTTGCAGGCGAGGCATGGCTCGCCGAAGGCGCAAAACTAGGCTATCTCGCACAGGAGCCTGAACTGGACGCAACACGCTCGGTGCTTGATAACGTCATGGACGGCTGCGCCGATATGCGCGCCCTTCTGCAGCGCTACAACGAAGTCTCGATGAAGTTCGGGGAAGTGTCGACGGATGACGAAATGACCGCCCTGACCGAAGAAATGGGCAAACTGCAGGAAGAAATCGACGCCAAAAACGGCTGGGAACTGGAGCGTACGGTTGAAACCGCGATGCGCGCCCTTAATTGCCCGCCTAAGGATGCGGACATCACCAAGCTTTCAGGCGGCGAAAAGCGCCGTGTGGCGTTGGCCCGCCTCCTGCTTGAAGCCCCTGACATGCTGCTTCTCGACGAACCGACCAACCACTTGGATGCCGAATCCATCCAGTGGCTCCAGCAGCATTTGCTGGACTACAAGGGCACAGTCATCATGGTCACTCACGACCGCTACTTCCTCGACAACGTGACGGGCTGGATTCTGGAACTCGACCGCAGCTCGGGCATCCCGTACGAGGGCAATTACTCGACGTACCTCGATAAAAAAGCCAAACGCCTCGAGCAGGAATCCTCAGAACAGGCCGCAAGGGCACGTACACTTGCCCGCGAGCTGGAGTGGATCCGCCAGGGCGTCAAGGCCCGCCAGGCCAAATCCAAAGCCCGTATCTCGGCATACAACCAGATGCTTGAGGAATCGCAGAACGAGACCGTATCAAAACAGCAGATTCCGATCCCGACCCCACCACGTTTGGGCGAACTGGTGGTCGAGGCCAAGAACGTCAAGAAGGCGTACGGCAAGAAAGTCCTCATGAAGGACCTGTCGTTCAGCCTGCCGCCGGGCGGTATCGTAGGCATCATCGGCCCGAACGGTGCCGGTAAAACCACACTCTTCCGCATGATCACAGGGCAGGAAAAACCTGACAGCGGCACCTTCAAAATCGGTGAAACCGTCAAGCTCGGCTACGTCGACCAATCGCGCGACAGCCTCAACGGCAAGAACAACGTCTGGGAGGAAATCTCGGGCAAGAACGAAGTGCTGAAACTGGGCACGCGCGAAATCAACAGCCGTGCCTACGTGGCATCCTTCAACTTCCGCGGCTCGGACCAGCAAAAGAACGTAGGCTCTCTCTCGGGCGGTGAACGCAACCGCGTGCACATGGCAAAAATGCTTCAGCAGGGCGCAAACCTGCTGCTGCTCGACGAACCGACAAACGATCTTGATACCGAAACGCTGTCGGCGCTTGAAGAAGCGCTCGAGGCATTTCCCGGCTGCGCTGTCGTGATCTCGCACGACCGCTGGTTCCTCGACCGTATTGCAACACACATTCTGGCCTTTGAAGGCGACGGCGAAGTGACATGGTTTGAAGGCAACTTCCAGGACTATGAAGCCGACAAGGAACGCCGTCTGGGCAAGGCAGCGGCCTGATGCGTACGCTCTTCTTTCTGGCTTTTTGTTTCTTGCTGGCCCTGCCGGCTTCAGCGGCGGAAACCAACCGCGAATCATTCGAAGCCACGTACGCCATGTATACAGGCGGATTCGATGTTGTTGAAATAGATGGGTTTTTTAAACGTACAGCATCTACATACGATATGGAGATGCTGGCCTTTACCAAAGGCCTTTTAGGCTCACTCGCACCATGGAAGGGCGAACTGCAATCCAAAGGAAAAGTGACCAAAAAGGGCGGGTACACCCCCGCCTATCACCGCTTTTCAAGCTGGTGGCGCAGTAAGGAGGAACGTACGATCTTCGCTTACGACGCGAGCGGCAAGTTCAAATCGATGGAACTGATTGAGGAAGACGGCAAAAAGAGTACCGACCCCATAGACCCCGAGCTCACGGCAGGTACCAAGGACATGCTGACGGCACTGGCTGTCATGCTCGACCACCTCAAAAAAACGGGATCTTGCAGCGTGTCCGTACCCAGCTTCGATGGTAAGCGCAAATTCAACATGGTTTTCAAGGACACGGGCGACGCTGAAATCAAACCCGGGCGCTATTCCATCTTTTCGGGCACGGCGCGCACCTGCACCATCGAAATCGAACCCATAGCGGGCCTGTGGCACGACAAACCGCGCGGCTGGATGACCATTCAGGAACAGAGCAAGGCCGGAAAAAAACTACCCAAACTCTGGATCGCAAAACCGGCAAAAGACATGCCCGCGATCCCCGTCCGTTTCGACGTGTTCACGAAATACGGCAACATTGTCATGCATTTGACGGGCGTGAAATAACCCGTAATGGCCTGTGAATAGACGTAAACTGAACCGATTTTATGATTTGGAATCATGACTGATTTGCATTGCATCATTCTGGCGGCGGGCAAAGGCACCCGCATGAAGTCGGACAAACCGAAGGTGATGGCCCCGCTGGCCGGTATCCCTCTCGTAAAACATGTCGTAACGGCATGCGAATCCTTAGGCCCCAAAACAATTGTGACCGTAATAGCCGATGGCATGGACGATGTGGCCAAGGCCGTAGCCCCCCACAAAATGGCGATCCAGCAAAAGCAGCTCGGTACGGGCGACGCCGCCAAGGCGGCAATGCCAGCGCTCAAAGGAACCAAAGGCCACATACTTATTCTTTTGGGCGACGTACCGCTGGTAACACACCCGACACTCGAGGCACTCGTTGAGGCCGCACGCGAAACGGGCCTTGCCATGCTGGCAATGGATATAGCCGACCCAACAGGCTATGGCCGCGTATTGACTGAAGATAATTTCGTAACCGAAATCATCGAGGAAAAAGACGCAAGCCCCGAGCAAAAATCCGTGACACTCGTGAATGCGGGCATCTTCTGCGCCGATGCGAAAAAACTTGAAGGCTGGCTGAACGCCCTGAAGCCTGAGAACGCGCAGAAAGAATACTACCTGACCGACATCGTAAAAATCGCTGCCAAGGACGGTATCAAATGCGAATACGTCGAAGGGCCCGAACACGAACTGCGCGGCATCAATAGCCGCTCGCAGCTGGCGGAAGCCGAAGGTGAACTGCAAAACTTCCTGCGCGCCCGCGCCCTGCATGAAGGCGCAACGCTGCTCGACCCCATGACGACCTATTTCAGCATGGATACACAGCTTGGCCGCGATGTGGTCGTTGAACCGAACGTGTTCTTCGGCCCCGGAGTGACGGTAGCCGACAACGCAACCATCCACGCTTTCTCGCACCTTGAAGGCGTAAAAATTGGCGAAGGCGCCTCAGTCGGGCCTTTTGCCCGCATCCGCCCGCATTCGGAAATAGGCGCAGGCGCCACCATCGGCAACTTTGTCGAAGTCAACCGCTCGACCGTAAAAGCGGGCGCGAAGTCAAAACATGTGAGCTATCTTGGCGATGCCACGATCGGCGAAAAATCGAATATCGGCGCAGGCACCGTGATTGCCAATTACGACGGCTTCAATAAACAGGAAACGACGATCGGCAAAGGCGTCTTTATCGGCTCCAACTCAACGGTTGTAGCCCCGCTGACCGTTGGCGACGGTGCGTATATTGGCGCAGGCTCAACAGTTACAACCAACGTGCCCGCCGATGCTCTGGCCGTTGCCCGTTCCCGCAGCGTCGTCCGCGACGGCTGGGCCGAAACCTACCGCACAAAAAAACAAACCGAGAAAGAAAAGAAATAACATGCGTATTGCCCTCATCATCATGACTGCCCTTTTCGTATGCGTAAGCGCCCCAGCATGGGCCTGCAAATGCACACCTGATACCGATGGCAGCAGAGCTGCTGGCGTATTGGCCGACCCTTCCATTTCCGTACTGGATGTGTACGTGCGTGCCGTCAACTACAAGAACGGGTTTTCCATGCTTGACTTAAAGGCGCGTCACAGCGGCAGCCTGATGGCGCAATACGTACGCGCCAAATTTGGTGGCTCATCCTGCGATATCCGCCCCGTTGTTAATCAGACCATGACTGTCCTCATCAAAAACGAGAGTAACGGCACGTACAGCCTTGTTGGTGGGTGCGACCACGCAGCCGTCATGCAACACCTGAAAAAAGGACAATAATCCATGTGCGGTATCGTCGGCATTCTCGGTGAAAAACAGGTAACGCCTTTATTGGTGGATGGCCTTCGCCGCCTTGAATACCGTGGCTACGATTCAGCCGGTATCGCAACCTTGGTCAACGGCCACATCGAGCGTAGACGCGCCGAAGGCAAACTCGCAAACCTCGAAAAACTGTTGGGGGAACAGCCGCTGGCGGGCACCGTCGGCATTGGCCACACGCGCTGGGCAACACATGGCGGCCCATCAACACGTAACGCCCACCCGCACGCAACCGACAAGGTGGCGGTGGTTCATAACGGCATCATCGAAAACTACGCCGAACTGAAACACGAACTGGAACAGCACCAGGTCCGCTTTGAAACCGAAACGGATACGGAAGTAGTGGCGCAGCTCATCACCCACTATATGGGCCAGGGCATGGGCCCTAAGGACGCTACCGACAAAACACTCGACAGGCTCGAAGGCGCTTACGCCCTTGCGATGATTTTCGCGGGCGAGCACGACCTGATGATCGGCGCACGCCAAGGCACGCCCTTGGCCGTGGGCTTTGGTGAAGGCGAGATGTTTCTGGCATCCGACTCTTACGCGCTTGCCCCCCTTACCAACAAAATCTGCTTTTTAGAGGACGGCGACCGCGTGGTCGTGACCAGAAAAACCGCGCAAGTCTACGACCGCTCGCGTGAAAACGTACGCCGCCAGATCCGCATTACGGCCCAGAGCGGAGCCGCGACCGGCAAGGGCGACTACAAGCACTTCATGCTCAAGGAAATTTACGAGCAGCCGACCGTCATCGGCGACACACTCAACTCATTCATCAATCCAGCGACGGGCAGCGTTACGATCCCTGAAAGCGTGCTGGAAATGGCGGGAGCCCCCAAGATCACCATGGTCGCCTGCGGCACGGCCTATTACGCCTGCATGGTTGCGAAATACTGGTTCGAGCAGGTGGCGCGGATGCAGGTTGAAGTTGATATCGCCTCCGAGTTTCGCTACCGCGAAGCCCCGATGCCTGAAAAGGGGGCCGCTATCGTCGTATCCCAATCAGGTGAAACGCTGGATACCCTCGAGGCCATGCGCTACTGCAAGCGCCAGAAACAAAAAACACTCGCGATCGTCAACACCATCGAAAGCACGATCGAACGCGAAGCGGATTGCGTGCTGCATACATTGGCAGGCCCCGAAATCGGCGTGGCCTCGACAAAGGCATTTACGACCCAGCTCACAACGCTTGCCTGCATCGCAATCGCCTTTGCGGTCAAACGCGGCGTTCTCACGCGGGATGCCGAAAAGGCCCTTACATTGGCCTTGCGGCAGGTTCCCGCCTTATGCGCACGCGTCCTCAACACGGATAAGACAATTGAGGCTGTGGCAAAAGACATAGCGCTTGCCCGCGATGTTCTGTATCTGGGCCGCGGTATTCTTTACCCGCTAGCCCTTGAAGGTGCCCTGAAACTAAAAGAAATCTCATATATCCATGCAGAAGGCTATGCCGCCGGTGAAATGAAACACGGGCCCATAGCCCTGATCGACGACAAGGTGCCGATTGTCTGCCTTGCCGCTTCAAGCGACCCCTTGTTTGATAAAACGGCTTCCAACATTCAGGAGAGCGTCGCCCGCGGCGGCCAGATCTTGATGATCTCGGATAAAAAAGGTTTGGAAAAAATAAAGGGAGTTGTGCGCTGGCCGGTCACGATGGACGACGTGCACCCATTTGTATCCCCTATTCTTTATGCAATCCCTGCACAGCTGCTCGCTTATCATGTTGCGATCGCGAAGGGTACGGACGTCGATCAGCCCCGCAATCTGGCTAAATCCGTGACGGTGGAGTAGTATTAATCAAATGAATAGTTCCCATTCTGGCAACTATCTTTCAAGCCGTTAATCATTTTTGAGTTGCTTTTCTCCCCAAACTTGGGAGAAAGTAAAGCAACCACAAAAAACACACAGGGATTAAAAATGGGAGAAGGCTTTAAAGCCTCACCTGCAGCGGATGTACCGTCGCAGGGTGGCGCACCCACCGAAACGATCCTATCAAAAGACAGCCGCTGGCCGCCTCGTGGCTGGCCGATGTTTGCCTGCATCACAAAACAAAGCGGCACGGCCTCATGTAACGAGCGCGGGCAACCTGTCAGCCAGTTTTTAAAATACGACCTGATGATTTTGGATGACGGTTTTTATGCCCTGGAAATCACGACAGGACAGGTCGGCAAAAACGGAGCCAGCTATGCACCGGCCATAGGAATACGGTTCAAGGCACGCGAAGACTGGCTTGACGAAGCCCCGCACAGATCGGTCGAAGATATTCATATCAGAGGTCAAAACCTTATTTGCGAGCGCGGCGCGGTGCTGAGGGTCATTTTGGCGATGACATACATCATCAGCCGCATAGACCGGGGCGTTGCACCCAATCTCAACCGCGTTCTGAAAATATACCGTCTCGGATAAGGAAACGGCGCCTTGAGGGGCGCCGTCGCTTGGAATTACTCTTTTTCTACGACTTCGATATCTTCCAGATCCTCGTCTGCATCATCTTCGTCGTCATCGTCATCATCATCGAGTTCGTCGAGGTCAAGATCGCCCGCGTCCTCTTCATCGGCTTCAACCGCGCCATTTTCCTCTGACTCCAGGTCTTCAAGGCTGACGGTCGCGTCATCTGTCTCGACCACCTCGGCTACTTCTTCCTCGGCAGCTGCTTTGGCTTTGGCCTCTTCGATCACGTTACGGCCGCGGCGGGTACGGATTTTGACTATTCCCGTAAACTCGGCACCGCATTTGGGGCACAGAATGGGGTCTTTATTGAAATCGTAAAAACGGGTGGCGCAACTGGCACAGACACGCTTTAAACCTCTGATATCGGGCACCGTATGACTCCTTTTTTGGTCAGGTATCTGGGGTCATTGCCACGCGAACCGCCTCTTGTCAATGACGCGATGCATCTTGGCCTCTCCTTGCGAATACTCTAACCTCTTGAAAGGCCCATTTTTCCTAAGGATTGCCCTATGACCCGCACTGCCGTTATCTGTGGTTACAAACGCTCCCCCTTCACTTTCGCGAATAAAGGGGCCTTAGCCAAAACCCGCCCCGATGATATGGCAGCCGCCGTGGTCAAAGCCCTTGTGGCCGAAACGAAAATCGACCCGAAAGCCATCGACGACCTGATTCTAGGCAACGCCTTCCCAGAAGGCGAACAAGGCTTCAACTTGGCTCGCATCGTAGCCGTGCATGCAGGCCTACCCGTGAGCGTGGCTGGCATTACCGTCAACCGCTGGTGCGGATCATCCATGAGCGCGATCCATTTTGCAGCCGCGCAAATCATGGCCGGCATGGGCGATGCGTATATCTGCGGCGGTGTTGAATCGATGACCCGCGTGCCGATGGGCGGCTTTAACCCGATGCCGAACCCCGCGATCAAATCAACCTACCCGCAAATTTATATGGGGATGGGCGAGACCGCCGAAAACCTCGCTAAAAAATACGCAGTCCCCCGCACGGATCAGGAAAAATTCGCACTCCTAAGCCAGCAGAAGGCCGATGCCGCCCGTAAGGCCGGTAAGTTTAAGGATGAAATCGTAGCGCTTGATGGCGCCGCCGAAGACGGCTGCATCAGGGGTGAGTCCACGCTCGAAGGTTTAGCCGGACTCAAACCCGCCTTCGATGAAAAAGGCACCGTGACCGCCGGTACAGCATCACCCTTAACCGACGGCGCATCGGCTGTGCTTGTCTGTGACGAGGCTTACGCCAAAGCCAACAAACTGCCGATCTTGGCGCGCATCAAATCTTTTGCGGTATCGGGTTGCGATGCCGAGATTATGGGGATCGGCCCCGTGCCAGCATCCCAAAAAGCACTCACACGCGCAGGCCTCAAAATCAGCGACATCGATCTCTTTGAACTGAACGAGGCGTTTGCAGCCCAATCCATCCCCGTTATTCGCGACCTCAAAATCGATGAAGCAAAACTCAACTTGGATGGCGGCGCGATTGCCTTGGGCCACCCGCTTGGCGCATCCGGCGCGCGCATCACGGGCAAACTTGCAAGCCTGCTTGTTCGCGAGAAAAAGAAACTGGGCTTGGCGACGATGTGCGTCGGCGGCGGGCAAGGCACCGCCATCATCCTTGAGGCGGTATGAAAAAATTTAAAAAAATAAAACCACGAAGCACACTAAGAACACGAAGAGACCTGCCTCTTAGTGATCTTAGTGCCCTTAGTGGTAAAAAACTTTTTTTGGTATATCTATGAAATTCACGGGTAATCTCACCATCCGCCCGCTGGGCCCTGAAGATGCCGAGGCGTTTCTGCGCGTCCATCACGCGGCCGTGCACGAATCCGCGCGCGATTCTTATGCGCCCGATATTCTTGAGGCATGGTCGGGCAACGATATTAAAGCGCGCCTTGAACGCTATAATGAACGCGCGAAGGAGGAAATCCGCATTGGCGCCTTCGATGGCACGACAATGGCGGGCTTGGGCGTTATCGCCCCGCAATCCCTTGAACTTCGCGCCTGCTACGTCCACCCCGATTACGGGCGCATGGGCGTGGGTGCAAAAATTGTCGCGGCCTTGGAACAAATCGCCAAAGGCATGGGCCTTGAAACCCTGACGCTCGATAGCTCCATCAACGCTGAAAAATTTTATCAGTCGATGGGTTACAGCATCATCGAACGCACGTCACACAAGCTCGCTGACGGCACGTTCATGCCCGCGATTAAAATGCGCAAAACGCTGACAGACGCCCCTGAAATTGAGGCCCTTAAGCTAAGAAACCAGAAAGTTGAGGCTGACAAAGCGTGGGAAACATCCTGGACGCGGCGCGTAATTATTGCCGGCATCACCTACATCATCGTAGCCGCGTGGCTAGCGATGCTGGATGTAAACCACCACATGCTGCACGCGCTTGTGCCGGTGCTTGGCTACTGGGTTTCCATCCTCACGCTCCCCATGCTTAAAACCATGTGGATTGAAAAAATCTATCGCAAAGGGTCCAAATCATGACCCAAGAAAATTATTTAACCACAGCGCACACAGCGACCACAGCGAGGCCAGTGCACGCAACCAACATCCATCCACTAAACCCGATAACTGAAAAAATAAGGGATTCGGTTTTCAAAATTCATCGTGCGTTCGGCCCCGGACTTCTTGAAAGCGCCTACGAAAACTGCCTGTTTTATGACCTTACGCAAAACCATGGCCTAAAGGTAGAACGGCAAAAAATCGTACCCATCTATTTTGAAGGAAACAAAATCGACGATGGATACAGACTGGATTTACTGGTCGAGGATAAAGTGATTGTAGAAGTTAAAGCCGTTGAAAAACTTTTGCCCGTCCACGAAGCGCAGCTGCTTACATACATGAAACTCTCCAAAATCGATTTGGGCTTACTGATAAACTTCAACGAAAAACTGGTTAAAGACGGTATCCGGCGCTTTGTGCTTTAGAAGACTCATCGCTGTGATCGCTGTGTACGCTGTGGTTAAAAAAATTTAAGGGGTCAAAATGACTGACATCAAAAAAGTTGCCGTTATCGGATCAGGCGTCATGGGCAGCGGTATCGCGGCGCAAATCGCAAACGCCGGTTTGCCTGTTGTGCTTCTCGACATCGTCCCAAAGGGCGAGACGGAAGACCGTTCCAAAATCGCCAAAGCCGCCATCGAAAAAGCCCTGAAGGCAGACCCCGCCCCCTTCATGCACCCCAAAAACGCGAAACTGATAACCCCCGGCAACCTTGAGGATGATTTAAACCTGCTCGCTGACTGCGACTGGATTATCGAAGTCGTGCTGGAGGATCTCGCAGTCAAACATGCCACTTACGAAAAAATCGAAAAGCACCGCAAAAAAGGTTCGATTGTCTCCTCCAACACATCAACCATCCCGCTGGCCAACCTGATTGAAGGCCAAAGCAAACAATTCGCAAAAGACTTCCTCATCACCCACTTCTTCAACCCCGTGCGCTATATGCGCCTTTTGGAAGTCGTGATTGGCCGCGACACCCGCGCCGATGCCGTGAAAACAATCGTCGATTTCTGCGACATCAAACTCGGCAAAGGCGTCGTCGAATGCAAGGACACGCCAGGCTTTATCGTCAACCGCATCCTGACTTTCTGGATGCAAGCAGGCGTGAACACAGCCATCGACATGAACGTGCCCATCGAGGTGGTCGATGCCATCATGTCGAAGCCCGTGGGCATCCCCAAAACCGGCATCTTTGGCCTCATTGACTTGGTGGGCGTGGATTTGATGCCGCATCTTTCAAAATCACTTTTAAGCACCCTGCCGGATGGCGATGAATACCGCAAAATCTACCGTGACATTCCGCTAGTGAGCCAAATGATTACGGCTGGCTATACAGGCCGCAAAGGCAAAGGCGGATTTTACAGGCTGGATGCGAAGCGCAATAAGCTGGCGATACAACTCGGTACACCCGCATTCGATGAAAACGCATCCTACAAACCTGCCGATAAACCAAAGCTAGAATCAGCGGACGCTGGTAAAAAAGGCCTGCGCGGGGTGGTCGAGCACCCCGATAGTGGCGGCCAGTACGCATGGCGCGTGCTATCGCAAACGCTTGCCTATGCGGCATCCCTCGTGCCCACCATTGCTAATGATGTCGCGGCTGTTGACGAAGCCATGCGCCTTGGCTGCAACTGGAAAACCGGCCCCTTCGAGATGATCGATAGCATGGGCCCAAAATGGTTTGCGGATAAACTCCGCGCCGAAGGAAAACCCGTGCCTGCTATTTTGGATAAAGTCGGCGATGGCACGTTTTATAAAGTCGATGGCGGCAAGCTGCACTTTTTCGGGACGGACGGGAAATATCACCCCGTCATACGTGCAGAAGGTGTGCTGCTTCTGGCTGACATCAAACGCGCATCAAAACCGCTTATCAAAAACGCATCGGCAAGCGTGTGGGATGTGGGCGACGGTGTTCTATGCCTCGAATTCACATCCAAGATGAACGCAATCGACGACCAGATTTTTGCCGCGATCCACGGCGCCTGCGATTTGGTCGATAGTTCAGACGGTGATTACAAAGGCATTATTGTCTACAACGAAGGCAGCGCGTTTTCAGCCGGTGCAAACCTTGGCCTCGCGCTTTTCGCCATCAACATCGCGCTCTGGCCACAAATTGAGGAACTGGTATCGGGCGGTCAGGAAGCCTATAAACGCCTTAAATACGCAAACTTCCCCGTGGTGGCTGCACCTTCAGGTTTGGCTCTCGGCGGCGGGTGTGAAGTTCTGCTCGCATCCGATCACGTACAAGCCCACGCTGAACTCTACTGCGGCCTCGTGGAAGTGGGTGTTGGCGTGGTGCCAGGTTGGGGCGGCTGCAAGGAACTCCTGCAACGCTACACCAACACAGGCACAGCCAAAGGGCCAATACCGGCCGTGAAACAAGCCTTTGAAACCATCGGCACCGCAAAGGTCGCAAAATCGGCTGATGATGCAAAAGATATTGGGTACCTGAAAGCAACAGACGGCATTACCATGAACCGTGACCGCCTGCTGTTCGACGCCAAAAAGAAACTGCTGGATATGGCCGTGAATTACACCCCGCCCATCCCGCAGGAGATACGCTTGCCCGGACCATCCGGCAAATACGCGCTTGATTTGGCGGTCGCGGATCTCCGCAAAACCGGTAAGGCCACGCCGTACGATGTTGTTGTATGCGATGTGCTTGGCAACATCCTGACCGGTGGGCCGGATGCCGACCCGACAAAACCGATTGATGAAGAGCGCATCTTGGAACTGGAACGCGAAGGTTTCATGAAGCTCATCCATCAGGAAGGCACCATGGCCCGCATCGAGCACATGCTCGATAAAGGCAAGCCGCTACGGAATTGAAGATGAACAAAGCAAACCCCATGAGATTCCTCGCAACCGCTCGGAATGACAATTACACTTGGCGTCTTGGTGCCTTGGTGGTTCTCTTTTTTCTATTTCTAGCGCCCGCTTACGCGCAGGAGGCAGCAAAACCGGAACCAGTTAACGAAGAAGCCGTAAAACAGCTTATAACCACCCTTGAAAGCGAAACCGCCCGAACGGAATTCATCACCAACCTGAAACTGCTACTGGAACAACAGGGCACAAAGGAAGAAGAATCCATCGCCCCCATCACGCAAGCCTTAGCGTTGAAAGTTTTACGGGGCAACTCATCACGCACTATCAGGGGTTTCTCTCTCGTAACAATCTCAAAGGCTCGACCGTCGGCAAAATTGCCCTGACCATCGTCACCAGCTTTGTGTTTCTGGCCTTCGCTTTCGGCATACGGCGCGGCATTACAAAGGGCCTGATGGCGATAGACAGGCTGTTCAAGAAACTCGATTTACCGCCGGTTCGCCTACGCCTTTACGGGCGGGCCTTAAGGGGCATCGCCACGGTTTTCCTGATTGGGCTTTTGGCCTACACGTTTTTTGCCATTTGGGTACCTACTGAAAACAACCCGCTCGATGCCCCGTGGTTTGGCACAGCTGTTAAAACGACGTTCAACCTTGTCTTTGTCGTGTTCATGGCCCTCGCCATCTGGGAGGTTATCAGCATCGCCCTTCAAATTGTTTTAAGGCGTGCCGCCGGTGACAACGCAACCCGCACGCAAACCATTCTGCCCATCGTCCGCAACGTGCTGTTTATTGTTTATGCCATTTTATTTGCGCTCATGATCCTCTCCGAAATCGGTATCAACATCATGCCGCTTCTGGCGGGTGCCGGTATCGTGGGCGTCGCCATCGGCTTTGGCGCGCAAACCATGGTCAAAGACTTTATCACCGGCTTTACAATCCTGATGGAGGATGTGATCCGCGTGGGCGATGTCGCCAAGGTTGCAGGCCATGAAGGTGCGATTGAAAAAATCACTTTGCGCAAAATCCAGCTCCGTGATTTTGGGGGCCGCGTTTACACCATCCCCTTCGGTGAAATCACGACCATCGAAAACGCAACCAAGGATTTCAGCTTTTACGTGATGGATATAGGCGTTTCCTACAAATCCGACACGGATCATGTTTGCGAGGTCTTGCGCCGTATTGATACTGATTTACGCGCCGACCCAACCGTGGCCGCCGAGATACTGGAGCCCATCGAGATTATGGGCGTTGACCGCTTTGCCGATAGCGCCGTCATCATCAAGGCCCGCATCAAGACCCTGCCGCAAAAACAATGGATGGTGGGCCGCGAATTCAACCGCCGCATGAAAAAGGCGTTTGAAGCGGAGGGGATCGAAATCCCGTTCCCGCAACGCGTTATCACTATGAGGAACGAAGGCCTATGACAAAGAAAAATGGTGTTATAATAGCCGCTGTCATTATTATTTTATCTCTATCTGCGGACTTGCTGCTCGTTCAGGCACAAAAATATTTGAACCCCGCACCGGATTTAAACTCAACGCTAATATCGACCGATATGCCCGCAAAAAATACAGGTACGGAAGCAAAACAAACACCATCACTACACATAGGTGAAGCCGTAACCGGTAAGGTCACTCGTGTGGTGGACGGCGATAGCCTGTACGTCGCCGATAAAAAACTACGACTCTGGGGCGTGGACGCCCCCGATAAAGACGATTTTGGTTATAAGGAATCGAGGAAGGCCCTGCGCGAACTTGTTCAGGACAAGACGCTGATGTGCGTCTGTAAGGAGCTGGACCGCCACGGCAGATCCATGGCGATATGCACGCTCGAAAACGGCGATGATATAGGCAAAAAACTGATCAGAACCGGCTGGGCGCTAGACTACCGCAAACACACGCACGGTTACTACGAGAAAGCCGAGGATGAAGCCAAAGCCGCAAAACGCGGCCTCTGGGCACCACGCTAACGACGGCGATATTGTCCCTCGGCCCCAAGCCAGACCTTAACACCTTCGCCGTTCAGCCACTCTAAGGCTTTTTGATTGCCATTGAGCGTTGCCTCCCACCATGCATGAGCGAGATGCGCAATCATGGCCTGGTGTTTTTCAATATCACCGTAACTATCCAGTTGCCCGCGGCTGCCGTTATAAACCATGTGATCGGCATCATTGAGAATAAACAAATGCTGGTCTTGATGGCCTGCGCCCTCGAACACCTCAAGCCGCTTCTCGTACCCGAACCCCTCGACAGGGCTTTCGTCCTTCGTGCCCGTCATGTGCAACAACGGCTTACCGATCGGTGCGTAAACATCGCGCCCGCCCAGCTGATGCCTGAAAGCAGGTACGGGGCTGTACAATATGCCGGACACGAAACGGTTATCGGATAAATCCTCAGGCGCTTCACGCCCTGCCAGTTGCCCCGCCATGACCTGCGTTGTGAGCGCCCCAAAGGAATGGCCGGACATGCCAAGGCGTTTGAAATCGAGCTTGCCCTCATACATACCCTGAAGGTTATCGATCGCAAAAGGCACATCCAGATATCGGTTGCGCACCGTATCCCACTCGATTTTTGCCTTGCGGATATTATCCCACGGATGGCCCGGCATACCGCGCCACAAAACATCATCCGTACCGTCATGCTGGATATGCACATGCACAAAGCCGTAACCGGCAAGATGCCTGCCTATAAAACCGGCACCATCCCGCGTACCGCCAAGCCCGTGCGACCACACGACAACCGGGTACGAAGCCGCATCCATAACTTCAGGACGATAAATTTTATAAGGAACAACGCGGCCATCGCGGGCGGGGTCAATCCACTCGCCCTTATCAATGCGCACATCGTAAGGCGGTTTATCGGCTGATCTGAAAGGCATTATTTTTTACGGAACTGATCGAGGCTCACGACTTCACCCGTTTTGGATGATGCGCCCTCGTCCTTACTGTCATCAGCTTTCGTTTTTTTACCTTTGGGCTTGTCTCCGCCATCGCCCTCGGCAGGCCCTTCCAACGGCTGGAACTGCAGCGCGAAATTAACCGACGGATCGGCAAAAATGGTAATGGCCGGTAGCGGGATAACCAAGCGTTCAGGCACGTTATTGAACGAGAGGGTCACGCACATTTTCTCGTCATCGACATCGAGATCGTAGAACTGGTACTGAAGAACAATCGTCATTTCACCGGGATACCGCTCGCGCAGATAGTCGGGGATCTGGACGCCCGCGTGATCAGTCAGGAACGTGATGTAAAAATGGTGTTCACCGGCAAGGCCATCCTTGATGACTTCGCGCACGGCTTCGCGCACGACGCCGCGCAAGGCTTTTTCCACCATCCGGTCGTATCTCAGGACTTCGTCTTCTTTCTTTGGGGCCATCGGCTTTTTCTTCTTTCCAAATCACAAGGTATCAGACTGGTACGGCGGGTCAAATCTCTGTTGAAGCTTTATGCAAAGATTGTGCAAAACCCTTGTAGGGAAGGCCGCAAGGCCATAGCCTTGCATCATGCTTTTTTGGCCATCGATTGCCGTATGCACGCTTTTTTTGCTGGGTTTTTTAACCCTCCTGTGGCTGTGCGCCATTGACCTCAAGCTCCGCCTCCTCCCCGACGAGCTGACAATCCTCCTCGCGGCCTTGGGGGCCCTTTTTGTCTGGGCCGCATGGCCTTATGCAGGCCCCTGGTATAACGGCGTTCTTGGCTGCCTTGCCGGCGGTGGGTCTCTTTTGCTCGTCCGCACCATCGCCAACCGCCTTTATGGCTTTGAAACGATGGGCCTTGGGGATGTAAAGCTGCTGGCCGCAGGCGGCATTTGGCTCGGCCTTGAAGCCTCGCTGATGGCCTTGTGCGTAGGCGCGTTTGCAGGCGTACTGCAAGGCCTCATCACAATGATGTATATGCGAAAAGAAAAAGGCAAAGATATCGCCTTCAGGGATATGACGATTCCCGCTGGCCCCGGATTTTGCGTCGGTATCGCCGTGATGATTGCCTATACCTACCGCACCATGCCTTTGTTTATGGGGGCGTCATGAAAGACGGCCCGCTGACCGGCATCAAGATCATTGACCTTTCCCGCGTGCTGGCTGGGCCTGTATGCACACAAATGCTGGGTGACCTTGGGGCCGAAATTATAAAAATTGAACGCCCCGGCGTGGGCGACGATACGCGCCTTTGGGGCCCGCCCTTTTTGAAAGACGCACAAGATAAGGCTACGCAAGAAAGCGCCTATTACCTCTCCGCCAACCGCAACAAAAAATCCCTGACACTGGATCTGGGGAAACAGACGGATCTTACAAAACTGCATGACCTTCTAAAAGATGCCGATGTGCTGATCGAGAACTTTAAGCTTGGCTCCCTTGAAAAAATGGGGCTCGGATACGAACAGCTGAAACAGAAATACCCGCGGCTCGTCTACTGCTCCATCACTGGTTTCGGCCAAACCGGACCGATGGCAAGTGAACCGGGATATGATTTCATGATCCAGGGTCTATCCGGCTTCATGTCGGTCACGGGCCCGGCTGAAGGCCCGCCCTCAAAAGCCGGCGTTGCGATTATCGACTACGTAACAGGGCAGAACGCGGCGATCGGCATTTTGGCGGCCCTGCGTGCCCGAGAGGAAACAGGCAAAGGCCAGATGGTGGATGTTGCGCTTTTCGATTCTGGCCTTGCCATGATGACCAACATCGCAAGCTACGCTTTGACATCCGGTAAAAACCCGCCGCGTGTCGGCAATGCGCACACAACCATCGTACCCTACAACGCTTTTGAAGCCTTGGACGGCTGGGTCATTCTAGCCGTCGGCAACGACCACCAGTTTGAAAAATTTGCAGGCTTTGCAGGCGCACCAGACTGGGCGCAGGATGCACGTTTTAAAACAAACAGCGCCCGCGTCACTAACCGCGACGCCCTTACGAAACTGATAGCCGAGGTCATAAAACCCAAACCCTGCGCTTACTGGATCGACGGGCTTTTGGGCGTTGATGTGCCGTGCGGCCCCATCCTTACGATGACGGAGGCGCTAAACCACCCGCAGGCCAAAGCCCGCGACATGGTGATCGAAATGCAGCACAAATACGGCCAAGTCAAACTGGTTGGAAACCCGATCAAACTATCGGATACGCCTGTCAGCTATCGCAAAGCTCCACCTATTAATGGTGAGGATAATTAATTTAAAGAGCCATTGAGGCCCCGCGAGCAAGTGCGAGCGAAGCCCAAAGTTTGCGGAGCAACCGGCGCGGCGCCTGAGCGCCCAAGATTACGCTGCGACTTTAATAAGAGCGTGCTTCTTTTTGCCGGCAGAAAGTTTGATAGCCCCTTCGGAACCCAGCATATCAGCCGTGCAAACGTAATTATCGTTCTCGATAAGCTGGTCGTTCACGCGCGCACCGCCACCTTGGATAAGCCTCCGCGCCTCGCCATTCGAAGCCACAAGACCCGCATCTTTCAAAAGCTGGATGAGCGGCACACCTTTTTGAAGCTCGGTCATAGCAACGGCAATCGAGGGAAGGCTTTCGGCAACAGCACCCTCTTCAAAGGTTTTGCGCGCGGTTTCGGCCGCCATCATAGCGGCTTCGTGGCCATGGCAAAGCCGCGTCGCTTCCTCGGCCAGTTTCTTTTTGGCCTCGTTAATTTCAGCGCCGCCAAGCGATTCAAGTTTCTTGATTTCATCAAGCGACAGGAAGGTGAACAGGCGCAAAAACTTGCCGACATCGGCATCCTCGGAATTACGCCAGAACTGGTAGTAATCGTAAGCAGACAGCATCGCCTCGTTGAGCCACACGGCGCCTTGCGCGGTTTTGCCCATCTTGGCACCTGATGCCGTTGTAAGCAGCGGCGCCGTCAGCGCAAACAATTCATAGCCGTGCATACGGCGACCAAGTTCAACACCAGAGACGATATTCCCCCACTGATCCGACCCGCCCATTTGTAAAATAGTGCCGTGCCGCTTGTGCAATTCTACAAAGTCGTAGCTTTGCAAAATCATGTAATTGAATTCGATGAAGGACAGCGGCTGCTCGCGCTCAAGCCGCAGCTTGACCGAGTCCATGGTCAGCATCCGGTTGATGGAAAAATGCTTGCCCACATCGCGTAAAAAATCGATGTAGTTAAGCGTATCAAGCCACGCCGCGTTGTTGGACATGATGCCGCCCTCAGGCTCCTGACCGTAAGAAATGAATTTGGAAAAAGCCTGCTTGATACCTGCGATATTCTCGGCAATCGCATTTGTGGCCAAAAGCTTGCGCTGGTCATCCTTGCCCGATGGGTCGCCCACACGGGTCGTACCGCCACCCATCAGCGTAATTGGCTTATGACCCGTTTTTTGGAACCACGAGAGCATCATGATGGAAATAAGATTGCCCACATGAAGGCTTGGGGCCGTCGCATCATAGCCGACATAAGCCGACTGCGTACCGGACATCAGCTTGGCATCTAGCCCCTGAAAATCGCTGCACTGATGGATAAAACCACGATCCGAGAGAACGTTCAAAAACTCTGATTTGTAACCCATTTGCTAAACCTCATGACAATTGCTCCTGAATAGCAGAAAATCATCCCATGGCAAAGGTTGCGAACGTTTTGGGCCTGATGAGCGGTACGTCGATGGACGGTATCGACATGGCCCTGTTGCGTACCGACGGCGAAAACATGGCCGAGGCGCTGGGCGCAGCTTTTCTACCCTATCCGGATGATATCAAGCTACTGATACGCAGTGTCCTTGGCCGCGCTCACGATGCGGATGGCAGTGTCACCAAGGCCGAGCAGGCCGTAACCGACTGGCATGTCATGGCTGTCGGTAAATTCCATGAAACGACCCTGCACGAGATCGACCTTATCGGCTTCCACGGCCAGACGATCTTTCATGACCCTGCAAGAAAACGCACCTGGCAAATAGGCGATGGCGAACGCCTGGCGCGGGAAACAGGGATTGACGTGATATACGATTTCCGTAGCAACGACATGCGGGCCGGAGGCCAGGGCGCACCTTTGCTGCCGCTGTATCATCAGGCCCTTGTACGTGCGGCAAAGCTGGAAAACCCTGCCTGCGTGCTGAACCTTGGGGGGGTTGCCAACATCACATGGATGGACGGCGAAACCGTCATCGCCTGCGACACGGGCCCCGCCAACGCCCTGATCGACGACTGGATGCTGGCAAAAACCGGCGTGCCCATGGATAAGGATGGCGCTGCCGCGACAAAAGGTACCGTCGATGTACCCCGTGTGCTTCAATGGTTACAGCATCCGTATTTCCAGTTACCGGCCCCGAAATCGCTGGACCGCAACGCCTTTCACGGTTGCAAGGTTGACGACCTATCGCTGGAGGATGGCGCGGCAACATTGACCGCTTTTACAGTCGAATCAGTTTTGAAAACCGTGAGGCAAATGCCGCGCCTGCCTAAAAACCTGATCGTCGCCGGTGGCGGCAGGCACAACGCAGCCATTATGAATGCCCTACAAAAATGCATCCCGACCATCGATGCCGATACGCTGGGCTGGAACGGCGATAATCTGGAAGCCGAAGGTTTTGCCTATTTGGCGCAACGTTCTGTACGAGGATTGCCCTTAAGCCTGCCCACGACGACCGGCTGTAAAACGCCTGTGACCGGCGGTAAAAAAGCATTGGCGCATGCCGCCTGAAAAGCACGCTTTTTTTGATAAAATTCAATCTTCTAAAGTCCAAGGCAAAAGTTAAGCCCCGTTAACGATTGTCCGTTTAACATAATAGAATAAGCGTGTAGTTATAAAACGTGGGGCACATAACATGAGATCTTTTAAAGACTGGCACAGCCAGAGTTTTCATGCGCAAGCATACGTAAATAACATCTCGGTCAAATTTCCTGCCGCCAAACCTGTTTTGGCACCTCAGACACCTTCGATAGCCGCTACCAATACAGTCACGGACCCCCTTGTTGGCAACCAGTGGCACATCAAAAACGCAAACGGCGTTGATACAGATGTCACACGCGTCTGGGATAACTATAAAGGCGCTGGCATTAAAATCGGCATCATCGACGACGGCTTCGATTTAAACCATGCGGACCTTCGCAAAAACTATAACCTCAACACCGATTACGACTTTGCCAACAACGATACCGACGCTTCAGCCATGGCTGGCAACAACCACGGCACAGCCGTTGCAGGCGTGATTGCCGCAGACGACAACGGCATCGGTTTAGTAGGCATTGCGCCTGATGCAGAAATATCGGGCTTGCGCGTCAGCTTTGGGTCAGCGCCTATGTCCGTGTTTGAAAACGCGATGCGCGCCGCCAAAAATTTTGATGTCGTGAATAACAGCTGGGGCTTTACACAAGCCTTCTCCGATAACTTCAACACATCTCAAATGGCAGGTATGCGGAGCGCCATACAGGATGCTGTCACAGCCGGTCGCGGCGGGCTTGGTACAAACATCGTTTTTGCAGCGGGCAACTCGGGCGCGCAGGGCGATAACGTCAATTATCACAACATGCAGAATTCAAGCCACACAATAGCGGTTGGCGCCTTTGACAGCAGCGGCAAAATAGCCAGCTTCAGCACGCCCGGCTCGGCAGTACTTGTGTCAGCCGCAGGCGTCAATGTCGCAACGACCGACGTAACAGGCGGTGCCGGATATTCTAGCGGCGATTACGCAAGCGCGAACGGCACATCTTTTGCGGCTCCTATTGTCACGGGCGTTATTGCGCTCATGCTCAATGCCAATGCAAGTTTGGGTTACCGCGATGTGCAAGAAATTTTAGCCTATTCATCCCGTAAAACAGATGCATCAAACCCAGAATGGCAGAACAACGGTGCCAAAAACTGGAACGGCCAAGGTCTCCATTATTCTCACAGCTACGGTTTTGGCGCGGTTGACGCGCATACAGCCGTGCGTCTGGCTGAAACATGGGGTACGGGCAAGGGCACCGCAGCCACACTGCAAACCGTAGCCGGTTCAAGCACACAAGTGGTAAGCATACCGGACGGCACATCCTTTGCCGCATCGACCATCAACATCGCGCAAAACATCTCGGTCGACCGCGTGGAAGTGACGCTGAATATTTCACACAGCATGGCATCCCAGCTGGATGTCGTACTAGTATCGCCAAGCGGTACCAAAAGCGTTCTCTTGGATAACGCGCCCGTTGGCACACTACCAACCTTCACCTTCAACACAGTTGCCAACTGGGGCGAAAGCAGCACAGGCAATTGGACCCTTCAGGTCTTTGACCGCGCGAGCGGTACCGTTGGCCAACTGAACGGCTGGTCCATGAAAATTCTGGGCGATACGGCAACCACAGACAGTCGTTACTTCTTTACCGATGAATTCAAAACAACAGGCACCGGCACACACACCATCGTCGATGCCGATGGCGGCAACGATATTCTAAACGCATCCGCCATGACCAACAGCATCATCCTGAACCTTGCAACACGCACGGGCACGTTTGATGGCCGTGCGGTGACACTTGCAAACGGCACAACCCTTGAAACCGTATTAACGGGCGACGGTAACGACACGATAACCGGCGACAGCCTCAACAACACCATCAGAACAGGCCGCGGGAACGATATTGTAAACGCATCCGCAGGGCAGGATATTATAAACGGGGGAGCCGGTACCGATACCTATGTTTTGGCAAGCGCCACAAACATGACTTTGGCTGTTTTAAGCAACGGCAGTGTTCAGATTTCGAATAAGGTCACAAAGGATATGGCCACCCTGACCGAGTTTGAGCAATACAGCGTTGCAGGCAAAATTTATGATCTAAATGGCCTGAAAGCTGTGCTGGAAGGCGTAACGGCCACACCACCCACGACAACCACGCCGCCTGTAGTGGTCAC
>RFNZ01000020.1 GCA_009926935.1 Pseudomonadota bacterium
GCTTCAGCCCCGCCCCAATCGGATGCAACTCGGTCCCAGCAGTTTCTAGGCAAGCGTTGCCGCACGCATCTTCCCGAAACAATCACGCCGGTAGCATGGCAGTGCCCTGAAAATCCAGGCATCTGGTGCGTCGGCGTGTATTACGAGCGTTGGGAGTCCGATACTGGTACGTTTCTCCAACAGCCGCCTGTTGAAATCAGCCTCCGCTTTTTTGAAATGTACGATACTTTTGAAGCTGCGATGCTAAAGGCCAATCAACTAGGGCAAGGCAAGGTATATTCGCAGCTTTTTGCAATGGGTAGCGAAGCAACTGAAGTGACAAAAGATATCGCATCGCTGCCCTTCACGCCGCCGCAATACGGCAGGCCCAAGACTAAAATGGAACTCGTCGTTCAGTAACCCATTGACGAAACCCGCGGATTGCCTGAAAAAGTAAGGCATGACGCTAGACAAAACATTCGAACCCGCCGCTATCGAATCCCGCCATTACGAGGAATGGGAAAAATCAGGCATTTTTGCAGCCCACCCGGAAGGCAATGGTGTACCGCACACCATCATGATGCCGCCGCCCAACGTGACGGGCAGCCTGCACATGGGCCACGCGCTCAACATGTCCTTGCAGGATATTCTGACGCGCTATTACCGCATGAAGGGGCGCGACGCACTCTGGATGCCTGGCACCGACCACGCGGGTATAGCCACGCAAATGGTCGTCGAGCGCCAATTGGCCGAACAAGGCATCAAGCGCACGGACTTAGGCCGCAAAAAATTCCTCGAAAAAGTTTGGGAATGGAAGGGTGTTTCCGGCGGCACCATTACAACACAGCTGCGCAAGCTGGGCACCACGCCCGACTGGCCGCGCGAACGCTTTACAATGGACGATGGCTGCAACAAAGCCGTTCTCAAGGTATTTACCCAGCTCTTCCGCGAAGGGCTGATTTACAAGGACAAACGTCTGGTCAACTGGGACCCCAAACTCCATACGGCTGTCTCCGACCTCGAGGTCGAGCATAAAGAGGTCAAGGGCAAGCTCTATCACGTGCGCTACCCGCTTGAGGATGGCTCTGACAGCATCAAAATTGCAACCACACGCCCCGAAACGATTTTGGCTGACGGTGCAATTGCCGTGCACCCGGATGACGAACGCTATAAGCATCTTGTCGGCAAGTTTGCAGTCGTGCCTGTTTGCAACCGCATTATTCCCATTATTGCTGATGAATACGTCGAACCCGAATTCGGTTCCGGTGCCGTTAAAATCACGGCGGCGCACGACTTCAATGACTTTCAGGTCTACAAGCGCCATAAGGAAAAAGGCATCCCGCTCATCAACCTGATGACGATAGACGGCAAAATGAACGAGAACTGCCCCGAGGGTTACGTGGGCCTAGACCGTTTCGACGCCCGCAAAAAAATCGTGGCTGATCTTGAGGAACTCGAATATCTCGAAAAGGTCGAAGACCACGTGCATAAGGTCCCATACGGCGACCGCTCAGGCGTGGTGCTTGAACCCTATCTCACTGACCAATGGTATGTCGATGCCGCAACCTTGGCAAAACCAGCCATCGAGGCCGTTGAAACCGGCAAAACAAAATTCGTACCCCAGCAGTGGGAAAACACTTATTTTGCCTGGATGCGCGCGATCGAACCCTGGTGCATTTCCCGCCAGCTCTGGTGGGGCCACCAGATACCGGCGTGGTACGACAAAGACGGCAAAATTTACGTAGCTGAAACGGAAGAAGAAGCACAACAACAAGCCGGCGCAGGCATCAAGCTCACGCGCGACCCTGATGTGCTGGATACATGGTTCTCGTCAGCATTGTGGCCCTTCAGCACACTTGGCTGGCCCGAAAAAACGCCCGAACTAAACAAATATTACCCGGGCGATGTGCTCGTGACAGGTTTCGACATCATCTTCTTCTGGGTTGCCCGCATGATGATGATGGGCTGCCACTTCATGGGCGATGTGCCGTTTAAAACGGTCTACATCCACGCCCTCGTGCGTGACGCGAAGGGCCAGAAAATGTCCAAATCCAAGGGCAATGTCATTGACCCGCTGGACCTCACGCAAAAATACGGGGCTGATGCTGTGCGTTTTACCCTGTGCGCGATGGCAGCCCAAGGCCGCGATATACGCTTGTCTGAACAGCGCGTCGAAGGCTACCGCAATTTTGCGACAAAAATCTGGAATGCAGCCCGGTATCTGGAGATGAATAACTGCAAGCCGGATGCCGCTTTCAAACCTGAGGGCGTGAGCCACGTCCTCAATCAATGGATTGTCGGTGAAACCGCCAAAGCCTGCGCTGGCATTGATAAAGCCTTGGCCGAATACAAATTCAACGACGCTGCAAACACCATCTACGACTTTGTCTGGGGCACGTTCTGCGACTGGTATCTGGAGCTCACAAAACCATTGCTGGATACCGACCACGCGCCCGAAATCAAATCAACCGCGGCTTGGGTGTTTGACCAGATTTTGCTCATGCTCAACCCCTTCATGCCGTTTATTTCGGAAGAACTTTTTGCAGGCATCACCGCCCGCAAGGAACGTCTTTTGGCATCCAAATGGCCGGAGTATCCCGCAAGTTTCGCGAATGCCGAAGCCGAAAAAGAAATCGCGCTCGTGCAATCCGTCATCAGCGAAATACGCTCGGTCCGCAACGACATGAATATACCCGCATCGGCAAAGCTGCACCTGCAAATCCGTGGGGTAGGGGCCGCCGAGAAAGCCGCGCTTACAGCCCACGACCCACTTGTAAAGCGTATGGCGCGCCTTGAAAGCGTAACGCTCTCCGACGATGCCGCGCCTAAGGGCGCCATCCAGTCGGTCGTTGGCAACCTCACACTGGTGCTGCCTGTCGCCGACATCATCGATATTTCCAAGGAAAAAACGCGCCTTCAAAAGGAAATAGAAAAGCAAACGGCGGAACTCAAGCGCGTGGAAGCCAAGCTGGGCAACGAGCAGTTTGTAGCCAACGCGCCTGAAGAAATTATCGCCGAACAAAACGCAAGGAAGGCCGAGGCCAGCGCCGCCATCGCAAAACTATCTGCTGCCTTAAAGGCTATCGGCGAAGCCGCCTAAAACCGCGTCGTAAAGCCAAAGGAAATGACTTCTGAATCATAATCCTGGCGGTCGATATTGGAATCGTTACGGGTAAAGCCATAGCCGGTATAGACAAGCATATTGCCTGTTTGCGGCGTATCCATAAGCGGCATGTAATAGTTGACGGATGCGCGGTAGAGGGAGTCCTCGCGCGTGACGGTGGACTGGAAGATATCGGGCGCATCAAAGTCCGATTTTGAAATTTGGCCCGATGCCTCGATAAAACTGCTGTTTGGGAACGAGTAGGAAACAGAAGGTATGACATCAATGCTCTCATACCCGTTTGTATTGGCGTCCGCATTGCTGTTGCTGACACGTAAGATGACAGAAGCTGCGGCAGGAATATCCGAAAAAGTATAGGAAGGCGTGATGCTGAACTGCGTCTGCGTGCTATTGAGCGGCGTTGAATCATCAAATACGTACCGATACGCATCAAATCCATAGACAACGCTAAACTGGTTGCTATGCGTATGCGCCCAGGCAATGGCCGTATGCGCGCTCCAGTAATAAGGGGTATAAGACGTGTTCGCAAAGCTACGGCTGGCATCGGCGCGGATGGAGGCGGTATTGCTCTCATCAATGCGGCGCGTATAGCCAACGCCAACCGTGTTGTTCATGAAATTGAACGCGCCTTCGTCAAAATAGGATGTAAGCGCAAGATCGTACCCGAAATCGAGTGTGCTGTCTGAGGAGAGCCCTAAAACACCGCGTACCTTGCCCGACGTGGATGAGCGGGTATCAGATACGCGATCAGGCGTGCGCGTCAGGTTATCAAGGATCGTGTTCGATGCCAGCCCGTCGACTATCTCAATAGCCTCGCCAAGATAAAACGAATAATCGGCATCACGTACATCTTGCGCCATCGCGGATGTGCTTCCCATCAGCAGCGACAGGAAAGAAAGGGTAGTAATGGTTTTCTTGAAAGTCATATCAGCCATTCCTGTTGTGTGTTCCGTTTACATCATCTCGCTTTGGCACATGGCATCGCAACCATTGCCGAAGGTCGTGCTGGATGGGTTATTAGTGGGGTCAACGCCAGGCGCCGGCTGGTTATTTGTGTTGTTGTCCTTCGGCGTAACGTGGTTATTCGCATCGATATTGGGGTTGTTCGTGTTGCCGGATGTATAAGGGTTCTGAGATGTGAGGGGCGGAGGGGATCCGCCTGAATTATTGTTCTCGTTCGGGTTGGGCTGTAGGGCTTGCGAGTAGGATGGGGTCCGCGCCCTGGTAATCAAATCGCCAAGCTTATCGTGCTCCGCGACCATCGCTCTGTTCCGTTCATTGGCGAAATCAACGAACTCTTTGAATGAACCTGTTAGAAAAGTGTCGACAAAGCTCCTCGATGGAAATTTTTCCGAAAGCTCTTCTTCAAACATAGCTCGATAAAACGCCATTTTGTTTATGAAAGAGTCAAATTGCCCCACGCCACTTCGGCCAGTATTGACGAAATTATTAAATGATTCAGCTATGATGGCGTCATCTAACGTAAGCCGAAGACGCTCACCCGTATCCTTATTGGTAAGCACGTTATTACGAAGCTCATAAACGGCGGTGTCGCCAAGATCTCTTTTAACGGCGAGTATTTTGGCCATAGCCTGATCATAGAGCTTGGCGGCAGCCAAATAGGCCTCATAACCACCGCTACCATAGTCTTTTCTTGGATTTTTGGCTTGGTCCTCTCTCACAAGAGCTTCCAAAGTTTTTTGGGACGACGCCATAGCCTGCATAGGCACCAGAAATGTCAAAAGCAGGGCAGCGCAAAGTAAAACGTGCTTCATGGAAGAAATCCTTGGGAATTAGTTACGGGAGGGCGACTAAAAAGCTGAACAAATCGTATCATACGGCCTTTAAAAATTATATGAGCATTTTCTGGGTGCGCTACTGTGTCGCTTTTGCCTATTTTTGCTGTTATTCTTGGTCCATGACCCCAATACTAGAAACCGAGCGTATTGTTCTCCGCCCCATGGCGGCGTCCGATGCGCCTGCCATTCAAAGGCACTTCAACAATTTTGATATCATAAAGTACATGGGTGCGGCTGTGCCTTGGCCGTACCCGGATAACGGTGCGGAAGACTTCCTCAAAAACTACGGCCTGCCACTCATGGCTGAAAAACGGGGGCACCTTTGGGCCATCACCGTGAAACCGGATGACGAGTGCGTAGGGTGTGTCGAGTTCCGTCTCTTCGATCATAAAGACGGCCACAGGGGTTTTTGGTTGGCCGAACATCTTTGGGGGCAGGGGCTGATGTCGGAAGCGCTCGAAGCCGTCAACGACTTCGTATTCGAGGACCTCAAAATCAAGGAATTCATCGAGCTCAACGCCAAATCCAACGGCGCTTCCCGCCGCTTGAAAGAGCACTCGGGCGGTACCTATTTGGGTGATATTGCGGGCGACTACAAATCCGACGACCTGAAATCTGAAAAATGGCGTATCACGGCCGCAGGCTGGAAAAAGCTCAAAGCGGCAGACGAGTAAAGACAAGGGCAGGGGTTAAGGCACCTGTCCAATCCGCGCGAGGTCCTTGGCTGCAAGGCTTTCAACCCAGCCTGTAATCCCTAGCGGCTCTGCCATGTATGTCACTGCCAGAAATGTCACAATAAAAACCGCAAAAAATAGGGCAAGTCCACGCGCACCGTGCTCTCCCGCAGCAGGGGCCACAGGCGCCGCTTTGTAAGGGAATTTTTCGGTATAAATCCGCGCGAGCATAATCATGTAAAACGGTCGTATCAGAACATTAAGGATTCCGACCGCAATAAAGATGGGCAGCGCCATCAGCACATAAAAATGAAAGATGCCGTTCGGCCCGTCCAAAGGCCCCATATCGGAATTCATGACAACATAAAGCGCGCCCCCATAAGCCAGAATACCGACAACCCAGGCAATCAAGCTATACCCCATGCGCACACCAATGACGCGCAGGGTATTTTTTCTAAGGATGGTGACAGATTGCGCCGCCGCTTCAAAAAAGTCGTTCCCGGCAGCAAGCGATGGAAGCACTGGGGCGGTCCCGATTTTCCAGGCGTAATAAAGGGCTTCTTCAACCGCAGTGCGCCGCCCTCTTTTTTTGGGTAGGCGGTCCAGAATGGCTGAAACGGTTATCCAGGCGTCAATCACTGTAAACAACCAAAGGCGCCCCATATTCTGTACGGCAATGCCAAGTGCGGCAAAAATGGTCGATTTCTGGCCGCTACTGCGCAGGTAATGCACAGCCACCATGGCAGCATTCAAGACAGACAAAGGATAACTGACGGCGGCTATCACCAGAAAACTCCAGCCAAGCAACGCAAAATCAATAAGTGAAAACGCGCTTTCGCGATCTTCCTCCGATGCTCTGGCAACCTCCTGCCAGACACTATCGGGGATCCAGTCAAGCATCTGCGTCCAAAGCAGGTATGCACCAGCAATCGCAAGCCACTGTAGGGCCGCAAGAACGATGATCTCCTTTTCTTCCAAAATCAGAAGAAAGGCGTATTTCATCTCACCAAAAAAAGTCCCGAGGTTATCGATATTGAGCACACTTGGCGTCGTGCGCGTGGCACTAAAAACGGCTTTCGCCTCATCACGCGCCACATTCAGTGCTTCGCGGCTCTTGCTGAAAAACATAGAAGTCCTCTCCGACGGATCAGGAAAGAGAGTCTAGCAAAAAACATGAGATACGCTACCGCTTAAAGCGGTACATGGACGGGCTGCTTGCCAAAGGGCAGCAAACGATTGGCGGCTTCAGCAAGCCTGCAGGCAATATCAAAATGCCGTGGATTTGAAAAACCAACAGGGGGCTCAATGTGCGTGGTTTCGTCCGGTTTTTCGCAAATCGCGGTCTTGATATCCCCGCTCGAAAAATGGAACGCGCGCCGAACGTCTGTGTAGCGGTAGCCGTCACGCTCAACACCTTCAAGGGCAGCCACCTGAAAAAGATGCATGGCGCGCTTGTCTGCAAGATCGAGGCCCACGAGAGCCAATAGAGATACATCATCGCTAAGCAGCGGTATAAGCTGATCCCGCGTCGAGATAATTTTACGGCGTACGGCGTAAACAGGCGTGCCAGCCGTGTCGGCACCAAGATAGACACCTTTTTGAGGGTGCACGGCCATATAGCCAACGACGTTGGTAAAGTTACGTGGGCGGCGCCCGCGATAGGTCCTTGTGGCAGCCATAAAGACAGGGGCGGTGGTAGCAGTGCTCATCGTCATAATGCGCCCTATTACTCCCAAACCATGCGCGCTGTCAAAAAACAAAAAAGCGGGCCTAAAAGCCCGCTTTCAAAACTTTAGAAAAATAGAAGATTACTCAACCGCCTTGGTCCATCCCGAGCAAACGGGTGGGTTTTCAGCCAGATACCCGGGGTCGGTCGAATCCGAACGACGCAGGCAGTAGCTGACAGCGCCCGTTGATGTATTGATCCTCCACCCAAAGGCAGCGGCGCCAGAAGCCATCATAAAACCGGCTCCGCGGCTTTGGCTTTCGGCCGTATTGAACGAGGCAAAAACAATGGCAATCGCCAGCACAAGCGCACTTGCAAAAAGGGCGGATGGCCAGGATTTCATGATTACTTGCCCTTGGCCGCTTTGGTTTCTTTGGCTTCAGGCTTGGCTTCCTGCGTCTTGCCGCCGGCAGCCGAGAATCCTGAGAAGCGCTTCTCGAATTTCGAGAGCTGGCCTTTTTCCATGATTTTGCGCTCGCCGCCCGTCCAGGCTGGGTGCGTTTTTGGGTCGATGTCGAGTCTCATGACATCGCCTTCTTTACCCCATGTCGAGTACGTTTCGTAATCCGTACCGTCGGTCATGACGATTTTGATCTTGTGGTAGTCCGGGTGAATTTCGGCTTTCATGCATATCTCCATTAAAACACCCGCTTATTAGGCAAAAACCGCACTCTGTGCAAGATTTTTCTTTGGGCCGGCATGGACAAGGCGGGGGCAGGCATGATGTAATCTTGGACGCTCGACGGTAATATGTCGTATAACAGGGTTCTGAGGGGTCTATGAAAACTGAAATCAAGGTAAGCGAAAAAGCCGGAGGCGCCGATTTGCAAGGCGCTACACTGTCCGATGCGGCACTGGTGCTTTATTTCGTCTCCCCTGACTATGTCGATGCCGCCGCCTACGTGGCCGCACTGCGCAAGGCTTACCCAAAAGCCACCTTGCTAGGCTGTACAACGGGTGGCGAAATCGCAGGCCAGGAGGCGCTTCTTTCAACGGCGGTCTCATCGGCCGTCAGACTTGAAAAAAGCCGGGTTGAAGCCGCAATGTCCGAAATTTCAGGTCAGGCGCAGTCCTATGAAGTCGGCTGCACGATAGGCCGCAAGCTGAACAAGCCTGACCTCAAGTTTATCTTCATTCTCTCCGATGGTCTTATGGTCAACGGCTCCGAGCTTACAAGAGGCTTCGTCGAAACCGTGTCGTCCGATGTCATCGTAAGTGGCGGCTTGGCTGGTGATGGCGCGCGCTTCAAATCAACGGGTGTCGGCCTCGATAACGCTCCCAAAAGTGGGGTAGTGGCCGCCGTCGGCTTTTATGGTGATGATATTCAGGTCAGCTACGGTACTTTTGGCGGTTGGCAAAAATTTGGCCCGCACCGCAAAATCACCAAGGCCGAGGGCAATGTACTGTTCGAACTTGATAACAAGCCGGCGCTCGACCTCTATAAATCTTATCTCGGGCCGGAGGCCGATAAACTGCCCGGCAGTGGGCTTTTATTCCCGCTCTGCATCCGTGCGAGCGAGAACGACAACCACGAGATCGTGCGCACGATTGTCGGTATCGATGAAGAAACGAAAAGCCTTATCTTTGCAGGCGAAATTCCTGAGGGATACGTAGCCCAGCTGATGCACGGCTCCGTCGAAAATCTGGTTGATGGTGCCGAGCACGCAGCCGAGAGCGCTCTCAAAAAATTCACCGGCGCAACCGATGATGCTCTGGCAATTTTGGTCAGCTGCATTGGCCGCAATCTGCTCATGGGGCAGGCGGTATCTAACGAGGTTGAGGCTGTTAAAAACGTATTTGGTGATGCTGCCGTCATAGGGTTCTACTCATACGGCGAGATTTCGCATCACGCAGTGTCCGGCAAATGCGGACTTCATAACCAGACCATGACGATTTCATTGCTCACCGAAAAATAGCGGGGCTTATGAACAGGCTGCTTGAAAAACAGCTACTGAAGGCAACTGGCAAAACGAGTGTCGAAGGCGACCTCGCAAAGCTCCTTGATGTCATTTCAAAAACCTACGACGACTACGAACGCATGCGCTCAATCGAGAGCCGCGCCATGCAACTCATGTCCGATGAGCTGACGGCCGCAAACGCCGAAATCCTGCGCGAAAGTGAGGAGAAAATCTCTCAGTCCCAGCGCCGTTTTGAAATTGCCGTAAGCGGCACACAAGACGGCATCTGGGATTGGAACGTACGCGAAAACGTCCTCTGGTTCTCCCGCCGCGCGGTCAGCATGCTGGGCTACAGGGATCATGATTTTGTGCGCCCAAGTATTGAGACATGGTTGGAGCTCGTACATAGGGATGATCTCGAAAACGCCCGTAACTTCCTCAACGCCTGCAAAAAGGGTGAAGCTCACCCCGTCATCACGCTCCGTATGCTCGATCGAGGCGGGCGTATAAGGCACATTTTATGCCGTGCGCAAGGGATTCTTGATTCCGCGGGGCAGGCCGCGCGCGTCGTGGGTGTGCACACTGACCTGACCGACATCATCGCGATGCAGGAAGAACTGCGCAAATCAAAAGACAGGGCCGAAGCCGCAAACCGGGCCAAATCCGATTTTCTAGCCAACATGACTCACGAACTGCGGACTCCGCTCAACAGCATCATTACGCTGGCAAAACTTTCATCTGAAACATCGGATGAGGCCGAACGTAAAAAGTTTCTGGATATCGTAACTGTCTCCTCCGAAATGCTGCTCGCCATTGTCAACGATGTGCTTGATTTTTCGAAAATCGAAGCCAATGAAATGAAACTCGAACACATAGGCTTTGATCTTGTTTCGGCTGTAGGCAAGGCACTGGTGCCGGTCAGGCATACAGCCGCTGGCAAAGGGCTGGATTTTAAAATTACCTTTGATTGTCAGGGGCAGATCCCCTTCGTGATGGGTGACCCGTTACGTCTTGCGCAGGTGATAACAAACCTTGCCACAAACGCTGTCAAATATACCGATACAGGCAGCGTTGGTGTTACGCTGCGTGTCACCGTCGATGATGTGGACAGCACGGCGGATATCAGTATCGAGGTCAAGGATACCGGCATAGGCATTCCACCTGATCGTCAAAAAACGGTCTTTGAAAAATTCTCACAGGCCGATACATCTACAACACGCCGATATGGCGGTTCGGGCCTTGGCCTTGCGATCTCCAGTCGTATTGTCTCCCTGATGGGAGGTAAAATCGAACTGACCAGCGAGGAAGGCAAGGGCACAACCTTCACCGTACGCCTGTGCATGCCGCTGGCAAGCACACTGCATGTCGAAAGCCAGCACGAAACTCTGCTCGATCCCGGCGTTGGCGTCATTCCGGCAGAGGATGCACGCGTGTTGGTGGTGGAAGACCACCCGATGAACCAGATCGTCGCCGAAAAAGTGCTCCAGCGCTTTGGCATAAGGCATGTTGCCGTAGCCGAAAATGGCAAGGTCGCGCTCAACATTCTGAAGTCCGATGCTTACGACCTCGTTCTCATGGATTGTTTTATGCCCGAGCTCGACGGCTACGAGGCAACAAGGCGCATCAGAGAAGCCGAGAAGGGGACGGATACGCACATCCCCATCATTGCTATCACGGCAAACGCATCTGTGGCCGATAAGGAACGCTGCCTTGCTGCAGGGATGGACCACTATACGGTCAAACCGCTGATCGAACGCGATTTGCTCCGCATCCTTGGCAACTACATCCGTTTTTCGCCGCAGGTGCTGACAACTCAGAATGTTTTGGCACATAGCGTGCCCCAAACGCTCGATCTCTCGGTACTTAAGGGCTACAGCAATGGTGATGCCGGTACGGAGGCGCTTCTGGTTGATGCTTTTCTGATGCAAAGCCGTATCAATATCTCAAAATTGAAAGAGGCGCTGGCCGAAGGCGAAGCCAAAAAATGGGTAAGCGCAGCACACACGCTCAAGGGCGGCGCTCGTAGCATTGGCGCAGGTAATCTCGGTCAGCTGAGCGCGCTTGCGCAGGAGGAGGTCGGGGTCGAAAAATCGGTATGCATACCGCTCCTCGATCGTATTGTGGTCGAATTTTCAAAGGTGGAAGAGGGGCTTAAAAAGCACCTCAAAAAGGCAGGTTAGGTTCTGTTGACATTCAAACCAGAATGAGCCGAAATGCCTGCTTTGCAGGCCGTTATGGGCCGAATGTCAACAGGAACCTAGGCCGCTATGGCCTTCATGTATTCCTGCATGATCCTCTTACTATCAAGCGGCTTCATCATGAAGGATTTTGCACCCGATATAACGGATGACGAAATATTTTCTCGGCTTCCATCCGCCGAGATCATGACCACATACGCCTGAGGATCGCATTCAAGAATATCCTTAACAATCTGTGCACCGTCCTGCTCGGGCATGTGCATATCAAGAAAAACGATTTTCGGTCGCGCTTCCTTGTAAGCTTTTAAGACATCCTCGCCGCTGGAAACCTCAATAAAATAGCACGTTTCCGGTAAAAACCTTTTTAAGAGCGTGCGGATAAAAAGGTCGTCATCCGCAAGGAGAACGACATGATCGCGCGCACTCGGTGGTTTTTTCTCTTCACGCATCAGGCTTTGTATATCTCCATGATATCAGACAGGAGTTTGAGCGCCTCATCCCAAGGGCGCTGAAAGGCGTTGCGGCCCATGATGGATCCGTTGCCGCCGCCATCGCGGATAGCGCGGGCCTCATCAAGCACTTCACCGCTGCCCTTGGCAGCGCCGCCTGAAAACACGACAAGCCTGCGCCCGTCAAAGCACGATTTAACGACATCCTGTACGCGCTGCGTCAACGTCTCGCGGGGGATGGCGTATTGCTCGTATACTTTTTTGGCTTCACCCAGTTCAAGATGCGCTGAAGGCAGCTTGACCTTGATAACATGGGCGCCCAATAGGCAGCCCATGTGGGCACCGTACGAGACGATATCAAGCGCCGTCTCGCCGTCTTTTGATAGGCTTCCGCCACGCGGATAAACCCAAAGTACGGTTGCAAGGCCGCTATGTTTTGCCTCACGCGATAGCTGCGCAAATTCCTCGATCTGGTTATAAGCGGCATCTGAGCCGGGATAGATCGTAAATCCGATAGCCGAGCATCCGAGCCTGAGCGCGTCCTCAACAGAGGCCGTAACAGCCTGATCTGCGTTCTCCTTCTGGCGTGAGAGCGAGTTTGCGGAGTTCATTTTTAAAATCGTAGGTATCTGGCCTTTAAAGGTTTTATATCCGGCTTCCAGCGTGCCGAGAGGGGCCGCAAAAGCGCTGCATCCTGACTCAACCCCAAGCTTGAACTGCCAGTGAGGGTCGTATGCCACAGGGTTAACCGCAAAACTTCTGGCAGGGCCGTGCTCAAATCCCTGATCGATGGGCAGTATCACCATCCTGCCGGTGCCGCCTGTCTTGCCGTGCATGAGCATTTTCGCAATGTTTTTGCGGCTGAGCTCATTATCGGATTCGTAATTGGCAAGAATGGCATCGACGGCTTTTGTCGTCTTCATGGGGGCTCCGTTCAAAAATGAAAAACCGCCATACTTTCGGTGGCGGTTCGTCGGTTGTCAATGACTGATGACAATTAGATGCTGTTGTTGCGCGGCTGCTGGCCAACCGCGTAAGTGACGTTGATATCATGCTCGGCCGCTCTCGTGCGGGCCGCTTCCAGCATTGCAGTGACGCTGCGGGCAACAACCTCGCGGGCACCATCATCAAGTTCTAAACTATTGCTCATGGCTTCTAACCACACCTTCTTCAATAAGTGTTCTGAGCGCCCTCTGGTCCGTCGTAGGTGGCCCGTCATACAAGTTATTGATGACGTCTCCACGCGTGGCCCGACCTTTGGCCCCAACCGTCAACAGAGCTTTCAGCTCCCTGAGAGACGGCATGTGCTTCTTGAATAGAGCTATAAAGCTTTCTAAACAATTTTTCAAGACTTGATGGTGATTTCCAAAAGGGCGCAGGGCGAGCTGGAGGTGCTTATGGGTA
Source organism: Pseudomonadota bacterium (assembly GCA_009926935.1). Lineage (GTDB taxonomy): Bacteria > Pseudomonadota > Alphaproteobacteria > Micavibrionales > UBA1664 > UBA6145. The sequence goes on from RFNZ01000020.1 coordinate 13,252, forward strand.
AACTGGCTGGTCGTAAGCTCGGTTTCGCGGGCATCTGTCTTGCCGGCTGCGCGTATGACGCAACCATGCCCCCATAGCCAATCGACATTGCGCGAAACCACTGATTTTTCAAGGTTTAATCGCTCTCCAATGGCGTTCTGGGTCGTGCCCGCATGCTGGTCTATATCCAGCAAAATCATGGTCCGGCGCAGGGTCACGCCGGGGTCGCCCATGGAGTCAACCAGATGGTCCACGACTTCAGCCAAGCGGATCACATCCGCTTTGGATGGAGCAGGGGCAGGAGGGTTTTCTGTATCACTCATCCAGCCTTTCTACCGCGAACACGGTGTATTGCGAAGTTTTTTGTAATTTCCAGATAACTGATCTATAAGGGCGCGCATGGGCAGAACAGCAGATGACAGACTTGCGGATATAAGGCTAAGGCAAATCCTTGGTGGTGCCTCAAAGTGGCGTGCGGCCGAGGCCGTACCGCAGCACCTCATAGAATCCGCAGCCGATCTCGCACACCGCGATGGCATGTCACTGGCTGACGCTCTTCGTATTGTCAGTGGTAAATCAAGGCTACCATACGGCACTGCTAAGCCAGTGTAAGATCACGCGCCCGTTAGGCGCTGTCCCGTTCTCATGTCTATGACAACACCTCGCTCCGGCTGCGTGCGAACAAATCTCGCGGCGCTAGGTGCAGGGCCGGCAGGTTTGGTCTCTGCGACAGGCATAAATCCACGGTTCACAATTGCTTCTGTGGCAAGAGCACTGTTGAGTACATCAGGCGCGGCCTCAGCCCAGATCAGGCCCTCGGTAACGCCCGCAAAAGCGGTCTGTATGGCTATGACATTCTCAGCTTTAAGCGAAACCGTACCACGCACAGTCGCGGCACCAGCGAGAAAATCAGCTTTCAGGCCAGTAAGTCTTTCAAGGTCTTGCTTTGTCAGGCGAGGTTCATCATTAAGGATACGCAGGCACTGAATGGCACCAATCGCACTTAAAACATCTTCCGCTTTTGCTTGAACAAGATCGGTCAATCGCAAATCTCCACAATAATTATGGAAAGATACAAAACCGAAGCTGTCTAGTCAATGAATTAAATTTTACCCATCAGTGTCGCGGTATCGAGCATACGGTTGCTGAAGCCCCATTCGTTGTCGTACCAACTCATGACGCGGCAAAGGGTCCCGTCAATCACCTTCGTGCCCTCAAGGCTAAAGATGGATGAATGCGGGTCATGGTTGAAGTCGGATGATACCAGCGGTTCGGAATAGTAACCCAAAATACCTTTGAGCGGGCCGTCTGCAGCAGCCTTGATGGCGGCATTGATTTCTGCGGCACTGGTGGCTTTCTTGGCCACAAATTTGAAATCCACGACCGATACGTTCGGCGTCGGTACGCGCATGGCCATACCGTCCAGCTTGCCGTTCAGCTCGGGCAATACCTTACCAACTGCCTTGGCGGCCCCCGTTGATGTCGGGATCATGTTAAGGGCTGCCGCACGGGCGCGGTGCAGGTCCTTGTGTGCGGTATCAACCGTACGCTGGTCGCCTGTGTAGCTGTGTATGGTCGTCATGTAACCATGCGCGATACCAATAGCGTTGTTCAGCACGTAGGCCACGGGTGCCAGACAGTTGGTCGTGCACGATGCGTTAGAAACAACCGTATGCTCAGGCTTCAATTTGTCGTGGTTGATGCCGTAAACGCAAGTCAGGTCTTCATCCGTGGCAGGGGCAGAAATCAGCACCTTGCGGGCGCCTGCCGTAATGTGTGCCGATGCCGATTTTTTATCGGTAAAAATGCCGGAGCATTCAAGCGCCACATCGATTTTCAAATCTTTCCAAGGCAGGGCAGCCGGGTCTTTTTGCTGGCAGACAACAATCGACTTGCCGTTGATGACCAACTTCCCGTCCACAACCTCGACAGGGTAGGGGAAACGGCCATGTACGCTGTCGTATTTCAGCAAGTGCGCGTTGGTCGCGGCATCGGCCAAGTCGTTGATAGCGACAATCTCGATGTCTTTGCGCCCGCTCTCATAAAGCGCGCGGGCAACCAAACGGCCAATGCGTCCAAATCCATTTATCGCTACACGTACAGTCATTGCATCCTCTTTCATTAAACTTAGCTTATCAAAGCGGGCACGGCGCCACGCAGCTTAACACCTTGATTTTTGGATGGTGTAATTCGCCCGGCGCCAATCCCGCGCAAAGTTCCTTCACCAATGTTGGTGACGGTAGACAGGTCACGAAGTTTTCCGGCTCCTGTTGCCAGGCGCACAATAGCGGCAAAGTCGTTTTTGGCGGCGGCTTGGGCAATTGCGTCTTTGGCGTCCATGTTTATGCTCCCTTACTTCTTCGCAGCGCCAGCAATGGCAGCTGCCGTGATACCGAAATGTTCGTACAGTTTTTGGTACGGGGCGCTCTCGCCAAAACCCTTCATACCGATAAAGATATCCCCATCCCGCATGTACCTGTCCCATGGCTGCCTGATGGCCGCCTCGACCACGATACGTTTTGTAGACTTATCCCCAAGTACACTGCGTTTGTAAGCTTCATCCTGTTTCTCAAGAAGTTCTATACAAGGCACTGAAACTAATTGAACTTTTATGCTTGAGCCTTGAAGCTTCTCATACGCCTCAAACGCTATGGAAACCTCAGATCCGCTGGCCATTAAAACAAGGTCTGGCACGCCGGATTCAAAGTTTTTCCGCAAAATGTACGCGCCTTTTCCACAGAGGTTCGTGGCCGATTTTTCAAGCCGCATCTGCGGCAGCGCCTGCCGTGTTAACGCAAATACGGTTGGCCCATCGCGGCGGTCCAAAGCCAGCTGCCAGCACTCGGCCGTTTCAACGGCGTCGCCGGGGCGCATCACAAAGCAATTTGGTATGGCGCGTAGGGCCGCGAGGTGCTCGACCGGCTGGTGTGTCGGCCCGTCTTCACCAAGGCCAATCGAGTCATGCGTCATGACATGGATAACGCGCGTCTTCATCAGTGCAGCCATCCTGATGGCAGGGCGGCAGTAATCCGAGAAGGTCAGGAAAGTACCGGCATAAGGGATAACGCCGCCATGCAGAGCCATGCCGTTCATGGCAGCAGCCATACCGTGCTCGCGTACCCCGTAATGCACGTACTGTCCGCCATACGACCCGGATTTAACGACGTTCGTACCTTTCTTGTATGTGTTGTTGGACGGTGTGAGGTCAGCCGAGCCGCCAACCAGCTCAGGCATGGCGTCTATCAAAGCATTGAGGGTTTCGCCGGATGCTTGCCTTGTGGCAGTTTTCACAGGGTTTTGTACAAGGTTATCCACAAGCTTGTCCACAACCGCCTTCGTACGCGCGGACAGCTCACCGCTAAAGGCCGCATCAAAAGCCGCGCGCTTGTCTGATTTTTCATGGCGCACCTGCCATGCCTTGCGGGCGGATGCACCGCGCGCACCGGCTTCGCGCCACCATGTCAGGATATCCGCGGGGATTTCAAATGGTGCATGCGGCCAGTCAAGGGCTTCGCGTGCGCCTTTGATTTCATCTGCCCCAAGCGGGCTGCCATGCACACCCGATGTATTGGCCTTGTTGGGTGAGCCGTAACCAATAGTTGTCTGGCAACGGATAAGGCTTGGCTTGTCAGTTTTCTGGGCTTTGGCGATGGCCTTCTCGATGGCCTCGAAATCATGGCCGTCAATCGTTTGTACATCCCAGCCGTAAGCTTCAAAACGCCCTGTCGGGTCTTCGGTGTAGGAGAGGCTGGTCGGTCCGTCGATTGAAATGCCGTTATCGTCATAAAGCACAATAAGGCGCGCAAGCTTCAGGTGCCCGGCAAGCGAACACGCTTCGTGGCTAATCCCCTCCATCATGTCGCCGTCCGATGCCATCACATAGGTAAAGTGGCTCATCAGTTCGTCGCCATAACGGGCGTTACAAATACGCTCGGCCAGCGCAAAACCGACACCGTTTGAAATCCCTTGGCCCAATGGGCCCGTGGTCGTTTCAACGCCGATTTCGGGGTCAAATTCAGGGTGACCGGGGGTGATGGAGTGCAACTGGCGGAATTGTTTGATCTGCTCGAGGCTCATTTTCTCGTAACCCAGCAGGTACGAAAGGCTGTAAAGCAGCATCGAGCCGTGACCGCAGGACAAAATAAAACGGTCGCGGTCAGCCCAGCGCGGGGCGGCAGCGTCAAATGCCATGAATTTCGTAAATAGCACGGTCGCAACATCCGCCATGCCCATCGGCATACCGGGGTGGCCCGAGTTGGCTTTCTCGACAGCATCCATCGAAAGCGCGCGGATGGCGTTGGCGTAACGGCGCATCGGGTGCGCATCAGGCGCGTGGGCGGTGCGGGCAGCTTGGGCGAGGTTTGTTGAGGCCATTTTTATATCCTTTGTGTGCCGTTACAATACGAACGTCCGCAAAAGGGTCAACAGTTTTTCCTAGGCCCGTTGAGGGCCCGCGAGCTTATGCGAGTGAAGCCAAAAGCGTGCTGAGCACGCGGCCCGGCGGCTGAGGGCCCACAACACCCCACTGTTGATAACTTATAATCATTCTGGACAAAGGGCTTACCCCCCGTTATTCGTCTAAGGGTTCAGCAAAAAGAAGGTGTTTGCATCCATGGAACTGGAAAACAGTTTGCGTCGTTTAGGGGCTGTTGTGGCCGAACTTGAAAAAGCGGCAAGCGCTGCGGTCGCGGCACCAAAAAACACAGGCCGCCAGATAGATATGTTTGCAGGAATTCCTACGGCCAAACCATCTGTCGATAACACGCTTATGGCCAAAACACTGGATCGCACGATCGAGCGTATCGAAAATCTCTTACAAGTCGGAAGCAGGTAAGCCATGTCCAAGGTCAACATCAACGTCAATAACAAGTCATTCACGATTGCCTGCGACGACGGTCAGGAGCCCCGCGTCCAGCAGCTCGGCAAGTATGTTGACGAGCGTTTTCGCGAACTCAATCAGGCCGGCGCCGCCCCCAACGAAAGCTATACGCTTGTGCTAACCGCCCTCGTTATTGCCGATGACATGTTCGAGGCCAAGGATCAGGCTGAAAAAGCCCGCATGCAGGCTGCGGCCTCAACCCCGCGCGGCCCATCACCGGCCGAAATCGAAGCCAAAATCCGTAACGAGCTTTCGGCTGCTTACGATAACCATATTGCAGGGCTGAACGCTGAAATTTCGCGCCTGCGTCAGGCATCGCAATCCCAAGGCTCAAACGTGGCAGATCTGACCAAAGCCCGTGCCGAGGCCGAAGCCGCCATGAAAGCCAAGGAGGCTGAAATCGCAGCAGCCGTCGACGCCATGACGGAAAAACTCGAAAACGTTGTCAAAAAGCTCAAACGCGCCTAGTGTAGCCTCGGGGCTGCGGGGCATCGTGTAGGTACCAAAATCCCTCGGGCCGATAATGATCACACTACGGGAACTGCCTCTGGTATGGATCTAGTCCATGGTATGCGGTGCCCACCTGTTAAAACGGGCTAGTAGTGGATTTGATGCATACCCACGGCCTTCGTGGCCCCACTTGAATTCTAAACGTGGCGACTGAACACAAAAAATGCCTTCGGACCACAGTAGTCAGAAAAAACTTCTTCGCCGCGGTGCCAATTCCCACGGCCTCGATAGCGCAGCCGAAAGGCACCGTCTTGACCGCGAAATGTGTGATCGTTTCATATCCGCATTCCCCCCTGATAAATCCAAAGTTCTCTCGTTCTTCTGGCCGCTGGCCAAGGAGTGCGATACAAGGCCAATAGCCGAGGCTTATCATGCCGCAGGCGCACCTTGCGCCCTGCCAGTTATCCGCACGGATGCACGTGGCCTTGTTTTCAGGAGCTGGTCGCCCGATACGCCAATGGCAAAATCATCTTTCGGCACCATGCAGCCGACTGAAAAAAATCCTGAGCTCGTGCCCGATATATTGTTGGTGCCACTGGTGATGATTGATTTAAACGGGACGCGCCTTGGCCGTGGGGCAGGGCACTACGATGCAACCTTGGGCCCGCTTCGTAAAACCAAAAACATTCTGGCCATCGGCGTCGCTTATGACTGGCAGGTCTCCGAGGATGCCCTGCCGCGCGAGGAACATGACGAACGTCTCGATGGCCTTATAACCCCAACGCGGGTTATTCTGTTTCCATGAGCAACATGCGCGTCGTATTTATCGGTGACATTATGGGTTCGGCTGGGCGCGATGCCTTGCAGACACACATAACCCCCGTCTTTCAAACCCTAAAGCCCGATGTCCTGATCGTGAATGGCGAAAACGCCGCCCACGGCATTGGCATCACGCCGCGCATTGCCGAGGATATTTTCAAGCTGGGGGCTGATGTCATCACTCTCGGCAATCACGCTTTTGATAAGCGCGATATCATTCCCTACATGGGTGATGAGCCGCGCATCGTGCGCCCCGCAAACTATCCCGCGGGCACGGCAGGGCACGGGTTGTACGTACACACTCTCAAAGACGGGCGTAAGATCGCCGTCATCAACATCATGGGCCGCCTGTTTATGGATGCCCTCGATGACCCGTTCGCAACCATGGATGCCCTCCTGCAAAACCTACCTACCAAATGCGTCTTTGTTGACGTACACGCCGAGGCCACATCCGAAAAACAATGCATGGCAGCCTATGTGGATGGCCGTGTTTCAGCCGTTGTCGGTACGCATACGCACGTACCAACATCCGATGCGCGTATTTTGGCAGGCGGCACGGCCTATATGACGGATGCCGGCATGACCGGCGATTACGACAGCATCATCGGCATGAAGCGCGATGCCCCGCTCGAGAATTTCACCAAAAAAGTCCGCACGCTAAAAATGGAACCGGCTGAAGGTCCGGGTACACTCAGCGGTGTTGTCATTGATATTGATGATGCAACGGGCAAGGCCACGGCCATTGAACCCCTGCGCCTGGGCCCGCATCTCAAGGAAACCGTCTTATCCGATATCGCCAAAAAAATGATGTAGACCTGGTTCTGTTGACATTCAAACCAGAATGAGCCGAAAAGCC